>JBOEFW010000071.1:0-57511 GCA_050633105.1 Aureispira sp.
AACTTCTGTTACACGGTATTAAACCTATAAAAACCATTTGTTAATAACCAATAAATTTTCTCCCAAAATCGTATATTTAAGTCCACCAAAACAAACACCATGTCTCTCTACGATTCTCCACAATCCAAAGCCGCCGTTCTTGCTCTTTATGACCAAAAACTTGCGGATTGGTCCTTGCCCTATGAAGAACAAAAGGTCGAGACCAGCTTCGGACAAACACACATCATTGTAACAGGTTCCACCACAAAACCACCCTTGGTCTTGGTACATGGTTCAAACGGCTGTGCGCCTGTCGCCTTGGAAGTCTACCCTAATTTGGCAAAGCACTTTCGGGTATATGCTGTGGATGTCTTGGGGCAACCCAATAAAAGTGCTGAAGTCGCCCTCCCCTACAAAGGCCCAGCTTATGGGCAGTGGTTGAATGAGGTCTTGGAACAACTGGATTTGGAGCAAGTAGTTTTAGTTGGTT
The DNA here is from genome assembly GCA_050633105.1 of Aureispira sp. Taxonomy (GTDB): domain Bacteria; phylum Bacteroidota; class Bacteroidia; order Chitinophagales; family Saprospiraceae; genus Aureispira. The sequence continues at coordinate 470 of JBOEFW010000071.1, forward strand.
TTTCTTTGGGAGGAATGGTTATTGCAAAAGCTTTGGTAGAAGAAGAAAAACGCGTTAAAGCAGCTTACTTAGCCGCACCTGCGGGCATTGTGAGTGGCAATCCGTTGAAAGGGATTTTTCAATTGTTTTTGCCCATGAAGCGTTACATCAAAACAGGAGAACAAGCAGCGTTGCGCAAATTTCTAGGAGCGATGTTTACAGAAGAAGATCCTTTTGCTTTAGCTTTTATGGGCAAAGTCTTGCCTCATTATAAATTGGATTTTAGCCCCATTCCCAACTTAGGTACGAAGGACGCTAAACATATTCAAACACCGATTTCTATTATTGGATCTGGCCAAGATTTGCTCTTTCCAGGGCAAAAAATGCTACGGCGCGCCAAAAAAATCTTTCCAAGCCTAAAAACAGCTCTTTTATTGCCCGACGCCAAACATGTTCCTAATGCCACGGACAATGCGCGGATTGAGGCGCTGATTTTCCAACAGGAATGTGGCCAATAAGACCTGACAGCAGTCAAAAATAGCTGTTCTGATAAAGAGAAACATGCCCCCTGTTTACTCCTTATGAAAGTATACTTATCCCCCAGCAAACAGGTTATCTTTGTTGGAGATTGATCTCCTTTATACATTAATTCAGTGCTAATATAATTATGGAAGGACTTATTTTTATAGAGCAGTTTACAGAAAATCCAAACGCTTTATATACCACTTTACTAGACACGGTAATTTGGGAGGAGCAACTTACTTCCCGCAAAACAGCTAGTTTTGGCAAAGCCTATAATTATCCTCCTATGGTGTACAAAGAACAGGATTTCTTGCCTTGTCTTGCTGATTTATTACCAATATTAGAAAAAAAGCTTGGTTTTCTACCCAATAACTGTTTGCTCAATTGGTATCCTAATGGACAGTCCAAAATGGGCTTCCATGCTGATCAAATAACACTAATGACAGCAGATACTGGTGTTGCTATTATTTCTTTGGGAGCCTCTCGTGCTTTGCACTTTCGGCAAACCAACAACTATAACCAGCGCCATCAAGTAGTTTTACCTGCTGGTTCATTGCTTTATATGAGCAATTCTTTGCAAGAAACATGGCAACATGCTCTTCCCAAATCTAATGCTACTACACCAAGATTAAGTTTGAGCTTCCGCCAACTAAAGCTTTCCTAAAAAATATATTTATTACCAAAAAGAAAGAGATCCCCTTACACAGGAGTATCTCTTCTTATTGAACAGCAATCGTTTAAAAGACTATACTATTCTACATTACATGGAAACTAATATTTTACCTGTGCTGAGTAGTTGGGCATCTCCTAGCAACTGGTAAATATAGATCCCTGCGGGCAAATCGGTCTTTAATAATTCTATAGAAGACAGGGCTAAGCTCTGATAAGTCTTCACTTTCTGCCCTACTAAATTATAAACTATTAAATGGATTTTATGATGACGGGGGCCTTGTATTGCTAACGTTGTACGCTCATTTTCTATTGAGGTAACCTGTATCTGATGTTCTTTATGATATAAGGTGTTGGTTTGAATGTACATATTAATCGGGACGGATTTTTTTATAAAAAATGCTTTTTTGAAGGAGAATAATAGGGAGTCCTAAGACTCCCTATATAAGATCCCTTACTGTACACTAATTTTCCCAGTACTTATCTCTTCTTGATCCCCAATCAATTTATAGACATAAATACCCTGTTGTAAATTAGCTCTAGTTAATTGAATCTGATTACTATTAGCAATTTGACGATAAGCCACTTGTTGGCCTAATAAATCGTATACGATTAATTCTAGTGATTTAAATTGTTCTCCATCGACTTCTATAGTAACTAAATCTCTAAATGGATTAGGATAAGCGCGAACAATCATCTCTGCTCCTGGCACCTTATCAATATTAATGTAACCGATTTCCACAAATTTATCTCCTATTGTATGGAAAGTGGTATTGGTAAAAATAGGTGGATTGAAGTCAAAGTAAATCGCAGCTTGGTTATAAATAACAGATCCTAGTGGATTCCAAGCTGTTTGCTCAATTCGATAGCGGAAGAAGCCATTTGATAATGGTTCATTGACATTGCTATCTGGCAACATGATATTGTTAAAATCTACCCTCAGAACATTACCAGCTAATATTTGCCAAGTATAGGTATGAGAACTAGCTCCCATTTGCAGGGTACTAACATCAAAATAAGTGGATAAGGTATCTAGGATATAGATATTAAAAGCCGTATCCGTTCCTGTATTCTGAAAACGAATTTTATAATCAATTGGTGTGTGGTCATAAATGTAATGCGCGCTGTCATAACCAATAGGCTGAGCCGCTTTATCATTAGGATCATAAGACGCTACATTGGCTTGGCAATCTATGGCACGGAAGTGCTGGCGTAGACCATTAGAATATTGAGTTGCAAAGCCTGTATTAAAACTGCCATCTGTTCGAGGATTACACCCTTCGATAAAGCTAGAGTAAACAAAGTCTCCTAAATAACGAGGGAGGTTCGCAGCCTGATTCACTTCTATACGATAGGTTTTCCCTGGGTCCGCAGCATAGGTAATCGTTGTGGCTTGCCCAGCGTTCAATTGGATGGTTCCTGTACGCATCGCAATATCATCTTGGATAATGGTATAGGGTTGTCCTTGTGCCATGTTGGCGGTTCCTACATTCCGCAAAACAAAACGGACACTATCGCCCAAACAGGTGGTTGTTCCATCTACCACAGGAAAACTAGCCGCTACTTGACAATTTGTATCAGGGTGAATGTGTACTTCTGTACAATGGGTTTGTCCTGGCAAAGCTTGGGTATCAACCACTACATTTATTGTAAAGTCACTGCACTCCCCTACCAAAACACTATCTAAATTAAAGGTGTAGGTATTTCCTACTTGACTCAGTAAAGGCGCTGTTGCATTCACATAAGTCAGACTTGGATCTAATAGTACTTCTGCAAAAGCTCCATAAGCATTTGCTGTTCCTGTATTACAATAAGAAACGGTGTAAGAACTTCCACCATTCGTCGTTCTCAAAAAAGGAGCACCAATATCAACGGTTAAATAAGGGCACTGCACCATTGCTTGTAGAGAGAATTCCAGAGGGCTAGAACCTGGTCCAATGGTTCCTTGCAAAGCCCCACAGCCTTGCCAATAAGGTAAATTCATCAGCTCTACCATATAAGTACCAGAATCCGTTGTTGCTTTTTTGAAATATCCTTCGTTATCTGTTGTTGTAAATCGGACTTGTCCAGAATTAACTTCTGTCATTCGCACCAATTGACCTTCCCAGCCTATCTCACCAGAATCTAAGACACAATCAAAATCCATATCAACGGCAAATTGTCCAACGATAGGCCAACAAGCTTCTGTCCAAGTAACCGTATTATCAAACGTCCAGTTTGGGCTACTCAACATAGCTGGAACAACACTGGTATCGGGCATACAAACTACCATGCTTGGGTTACTTCCTGCATTGATATAATTGATGTTACCATGTGGTAAATACAAAAAATCTAAGTTATTAGAACGGATAAAAACAAACGATAAATTAGGGTTATGACTCAAATCTATTGTCGAAATAGGGCTTCCATCACAATTGAAACTACTTAAATTTGCTAGGTGACTAACATCTAAGGTAGAAATGTTATTCCCTCCACAAGTAATATCACGAAGCAAAGGATTATTACTAATATCTAGAACACTTATATTATTGACATTGCACCCTAACCGTGTTAACAAAGGGTTGTTACTCACATCTAATGCCGTTAAATTATTAGCTTGTGTTACTAAACCTGTCAAATTTACCAAGGTACTGATATCAATAGTAGACACATTATTATTATCAAAATCTAAAAACGTCAAATTGATCAATGCGCTAACATCTAGATTGGATATGTTATTATACCCAACATCTAAGGAAGTTAAATTAACAAAATCAGCTATACCTGTCAAGTCATTAATATTGGAACTTTTAACGTCTAGAGTAGTAATGGCTTGTGCATCGCTTGTTAAAATTTGTCCATTAATAAGACCATCCGTATCTATGTTTTGATTGATTAAGGCTTGTTCAAAATTGGTATCGGGAATTAGGGTGATTTGTGCTTGTAAACTAGCACTTAGTAGAAGAGCCCACCATAAAATTATTGTTACTCTCATTGTATTTTTTTTGAGGCTGCTGCATCATTGCTCTACAAACATAGCGCATTCTAAAAGAATCACCAACGACAAATAAAGCGCTTTATCGAGTTTTCAATGCTTTTTTGTACCTTGTAACTATGTATACTAGTAAACTCGTAACACTTTTAAAAACACTGGATAGTCGTCAAAAAGAAGCTTTTAAAAAGTGGACTTATTCTCCCGTGCACTTACAACATAAAATGACCCAAGAACTCTTGTCTATATTGCTTTCTAAGAGGAACTTAACTCCTAAATCTGTTGATAGGCATACTGTTTTCAAACAGCTTTACCCTCAACAAATTTACAAAGATAGTCAGCTTAAACATTTGATGAGTTATGCTACTAAACAGTTAGAGGATTTTATCGAGTTTTTAATGCAACAAAAAGCTACTTTTGAGAACAAAAAAAAGCTAGTTTTATTTTTAGAAGAGAAGCAATTAGATACCTATACCAAAAAACAGTTAAAACAACTACAGCGCTACCAAGAGCAACGCCCACTACGCAATAGCCGCTACTTTGAGGAACAATATCAGTTGGAAAAGCTCCTTTTCTTCCATCAAAACAACCAATCTAGGCAGAAGTATACCAATCTTCAACCGCTTTTGGATGCCCAATCCATTACCTTTGTACTAGATACCTTATACTATGCTTGTGAGGTACTTACCCACCAACGATTGTATAAATCTAATTATAGAATTCCTTTATTAGCAGGTATTCTGACGGAGATAGAAGCGGGTTTTTATGCTACAGTACCAACTGTACAGCTGTACTATTATGGATATAAAATGCTGGAAGAGGTGGAGAACACCCAACATTTTGAGCAATTACAGGTGTTCCTCTTAGAATATGCAACGGCTCTTTCTAAAAAAGAGTTGAAGCATTTTTATTTAATGGCGATCAATTATTGTGTGCAGCGCTTGAATAGTGGCCTAGAAACTTATGTAAGAAAGGTTTTTGAATTGTTTCAACAAGCACTAAAATGGGATATTCTCATAGAAGAGGGCCAATTAAGCCAGTTTACTTATAAGAATATTATGACCGCAGCTATTCGCTTGGAGGAATATGCTTGGACAGCGTTGTTCATTACCAACTATACTCCGCTTCTTCCTCCCAAATTCCAAAGCAATTATGCTTGTTTTGCAAACGCAAAACTACACTTTGCTCAAGGGCATTATGATGCCTGTTTGCAACTCTTGGCACAAGTAGAATTTGATGATTTATTTCTGAATATGAGCGCTAAATCCATGCTGCTTAAAATCTATTATGAGCGCCAAGATTTCTTGCCACTCCATTCTCTACTCACTAGTTTTCGACGTTTCTTACAACGACAATCTATTGTCGCTTACCAACGCCAGATTTATGAAAACTTCTTAGTACTCACTGAAAAATTGCTCTCGTTGCCCCCTAAACAATCTAAGAAAAAAAACCTCTTGCGACACGAAATTGAACAAACTTCTCCTCTTACAGAACGGCCTTGGTTATTAACACAACTAGAAGCCATGTCTTAATGCTTATCCTTGGTTGTTGGCGCACTCCAAGTCGCCTGTAGGAGTACTCCTAAAATAATTGTGCCTCCCAAATATACGCGCCATGTCGGCCATTCTCCTAATAAGACTGCCGCTGCAAAAATGCCATATACAGGCTCTAAACTGGCCATTAAACTGGCTGTTTTGGCAGGCACTGTTTTCAAACCACGGATAAACCATCCGTGTGCCAAAGCAGTAAAAATAACCCCCAATAGAATTAATAAGCCCCATTCTGTTCCTGTTAATACCCAAGCTTGTCCTATCAACCAAGGGCCTAACAGCAAGGCCGCACTGCTGTCTTGATACCAAGCAATAACCCAAGGGGAATACTGTGCCACCCATTGGCGGTTGAGAATGGATAAAAGCGCAAAACTAGCGCCTGAGAAAATGCCTAACAAGACTCCTAAAGTATTAGGGTCTTGCCAACTCCAACTGGGGAGAACTAGGGCTACTCCTAAGAGCGTCAGTACGGCGTTGAGTACGTCTTTAGAGTGGAGGCGCGTTGCATGCAACAGCGGCTCCAAAAGAGTGGTAAAAACAGGAAAGGTAGAAAAAGTCAACAAACCAATCGCCACAGTAGACTGTTGAATAGAAGCAAACAAAGCCACCCAATGCAAGGCCAATAGACCTCCTAAAAAAAAGAAATAAACATAGTGTTTTTTCTCTGCCAGTCGCAACGAAATCCCTTGCCAACGCAAACCAACCCACAACGCCAAAGCGGCAAAGGCAACTCGACCAAACACAATGGCCGTAGGAGGCAAAGGCAACAACTCCGCAAAAAGGCCAACTAAGCCAAATAATAAAACACTGGCATGAATATAATACAACCCTTTTGTAGCTTTTGGTTGTTCTTCCATAACTTCAAAATAAGGAGTTACTCCGCTATTGGCGTCATCAAAGTAGGGTCACTAATCCAAGTCAATAAATAAGGCTGTACAGCAGTTCTTTTTTTAGCTACTAGCAAAAAATCATCGTTAAAAATTAAACGTAAGGGAAGACGAGATTGTAGCTCTTCTTCAGCCGATCTAGATAAAATAACCTCTGCCTCACTTTCCACTAGAGCCCCCGTTTCATTAAGCGCCAACGCAATGCGTTGCTGCGCCGTCATAATGGACAAAAGTTTGCCACCAGCAGAAAAAGAAGAACCTTCTAAGCGCTCATAGTTTTTTTCTAAATTAAATGCTAAGGTAGGAATTGCTAAAACATCATCTTCTACCCAAGTACTCGCCTTTGGTCCGTTGGATTCATAATGCTCCATTTTTTCCAACAACACCGCATAACGTTCCCCTAAAGAACGATGTGTTTTATCCCTAGTTTTATAAAGAATCAAGTGTTGGTCACGATCTTTTGGAAACAACAAAATTGCCAATTCTTCTGCAGACTCATAAAACAAGACCTCAACTTGATTAGCCACAGCCTTATTTATACCATATCCACCAAAAGACGCAACTTTTTCTCCATCAAAAGAAAGGGGTATAGGGTTAGATTCTAAAGGCGTTTCTAATAATAAATTAGCCTTAAAAGAAGCTCTAGCAGCAATGTGGTCTAGCTCTACAGTGATTTCTTTCTCATACTCCCCCTCCTCTAAAGCACCAAGATGCCCCACTGAATTATTCAACTGCCGTAAGGGCAATAATTGAGCCTCGATAACAAAAGGCTGTGGTAAGGTATCTTTAATCTCCTGCCAAGCATACAATAAGGTCGGGCAATACAAAACATTCTTATTCCAGTCCACCTCTTCCTCCATGGTAGCGACCATTGTTGTAGTTGGAAATTCATTAATATCCATAACTGATGGAAAAGGTCCTGTCTTTGTTTGGCAACTACTTATAAGCAACAACAAGCCTCCCAATAAGTAATAATTCATGTGTCTCTTTTATAAAAAAGTGATTCTAAATTCTTGCGTTAGAAGATAGAAATATGGATTCTTATTCCAGAAAATAGCCCTTAATAGAATAGGAGCTATAAAGTATTTCTCAACAAGGCTTACTTACGTTTTTTCTTTTTTTTCTTCTTCTTTTTCTTGCCTTTGATAATAGAACAATGCGTCTCTAGAACATATTCTGATAAACTCATAAAATTATCTAAGGACAACTGGTAAGCAATAGAAGGCTGTTCAATCAAAAATATCTCGTACAGAATAAACGCATTCACCTTTTTTATTTCCAATGCCTTTTCAAAACCAAGTACAAAAGGAGCCTTCGCCAATTTTTTATTCCCTGTTTTATACGTTATATAAAAGCTTATCAAAGCTTCTTTTTCTTGTGTAATAGACGGTGCCCCAAAAACTTCCTCCATTTCCTCGCTATGACTCGGCTCAAAGGTCCAGACGGCCTTTGCCAAAGCATATCCCATCCATCCATCAGCATATGCTACTTTAATATGAATAGAATCTTCTTGCTCCAATTCTATTTGTGGTACAAAACGCCAAGCATTGTATTCAAGACCATTTGCAGCCAAGACTTTGACCAATTCTTTCATTAACAAAGGGTGGTTCCTGTTGAGCAAATGCGCCACCATATAAGAAGCCAGACAATCATCGACCTTTCCAAGATCCCACATAGCACGCCCCAAAAACCAGTGCCCCATATAATCAATAAAGTTCTGCTCTACTGCTTTTTTATAAAAAGGAATTGCTTTCTCAACTTCCCCTTCTAAATGATACGTTTGTCCAATGTACACCAACAACTTAGAGTACTCTGGGTGTTGGTCCAACAATTCATCATACAGTAATCGTGCTTTTTCATACTCTTTCTTTTGAAAAAGCTGCTCTGCTTTTTCCTTCATGATGGTAGCCTCTTTCGTTAACTCCACTTCCAATGTTGTGAAACCATCTTCTTCGGTTTTTCGGTAGAAGGTATTACTGTTAACCAATACTCGATCATCCGCTTCTATTGTTTTCTCCAATCGATTTAAGTCATAACTGTAGGTAGATTTTTCTAAAACATCTAATAATTCAGCAGGAGAGTGTAAATCTTGTGCCATTATTAAATAGGGTAAGCATAACAAAAGAGCAATAACAAAAAAAGAATTCATATGGTTAGTAAGGTTTGTCGTATTAATAATATCTATTGGTTCAGAATAGATCTTGATAAAGTTACAGTAAGTGCAGCAGAATCCACAACAAACACTATAGAAACAACAATGGCTCCCAGAGGGAGCCATTATCTACTACATAGAACTGGTAGCAGGATTTGAACCTACGTCCACCTGGACCCGAGCCAGGCGCTCTACCACTGAGCTATACCAGTTGTTAAATCGCATTGGTAATAGGGCTCGAACCTATGTCCTCTCGGTTAAGAGCCGAGTGCTCTGCCACTGAGCTATACCAATATTAACAAGGGGTGCAGGATTCGAACCTACGGCGAGTCGGAGTAAGAGCCAACCATTCTACCACTGAATTAACCCCTTTTACCATTTTATTGTAAACGTGTAATCGTTTTTTTGTGGAGTACTTTTTTAGCTTTTCCTGAAAAATAACCTTGCTGGCGTAAGATCGTTGCCAATAGAGCATTATGCACTGCTACCCCATGCACTAACTCGGGCGTAGGTGTAAAAGCAGCAATACCATGTTTTCTAGGCGCAATCCAACCCGATTGTTCTGGCTCTAAGCCCACTTTAGCACAAGCACGAACAACCGTTTGTTTATTACAAGTAGCTTGTTCTGCAAATACTTCCCAAGGCAAAGGCAAGGCGTTCCAAACAGCCGTGTTAGGCTCCAAGCCACCTCCCGAATGACGATGCCAAGCCGCTACATCGGCAGCCATAAGACGCATAACTTTACCAAAGCACAATTGATCTAAGATAGATTCTAAGCCTAAACTATAAATCAAATTCATCCATTGATCTCTTGCCTTATTCCAAGCGCTCGCAGTATTGTTCCAAGTAGTAGAATCATTGCCTCGTCGAACAATCATTGTTTTTCTATCAAAATCATTCTTCGTCCATAAGTCTCCTAACAAAGTTGCAATTTCCTCCAAAACGGTGGTCCATGTTCCTAACAATTTACCTTTCGCCTCGTCCGTTAAGTGCTGTAACACCTCCTGCCCTGTATAGCCATAGGCCATTGCCAACCAATTTGTTGTTCTAGGAACGGTTGTCGTTTCCTTTGCTACTTTACCCCAAAATGTCTTCTTTTGAATGACGCCCGTGCAACGTTGAAACAACATTTCAGCAATTTCATCATAAGGACGCACTTGACTTCCATTGGTAAACGTACTTCTCAAATTACAACGGGCATTATAATAAGCAATAAAACACGCCGTATTAAGATCTTGCGCAAAGGCTCCCCACTCTAAACGGTGAAATAAACCATGCTTTCCAACTTTCTGAAATTCTAATTTCTTAAGTTCTAACTTTAGTTTACCTACCTTTTCTTCCAAACGCTTCACCATTCGCCAACGCTTGTTGTATTGGCGCTTAGATATCTCCCACCCCAATGCTTGACGGTCCATTTTATTCAACCGATCTCCTAAGAAGTCGTTTTCTCCCATGACCTTGCGTACTTGCTTGTTGAGTTGAGCAATTAATACTAGCAATTCCTCTTCGTTCGTATAGGTCACCTTTTGTTCCTTCATTTCTTCTATTCCAAACAATTCTAAAGCAGTTGCCACTTGTTTCTGAGGAAGTAAAGGCTTCCCAAATGTTTGTGCCATTGAAGTATAGCCATAGGCTTTTTTGCGCAAGGCACCACGAGCTGCTTTTTCTAGCGTTCGTATTTCCTCTTTGCGCAACTGTCCTTCTAATACCACTAAAATGCCAGCAGCTACATCTTCAGGACGACGGCGTTCTTGTAAGGATTGGTATAAGTTTTCTAAGGTTTTCATGACATTGTTTCTTTTGTTGTTACAAAGGAAGGACAAGCCTACGCAGTCTTTTTGCGTAGATGAGAAAAACCTTATTTTTTATGGAGTTTATTCTTTAGAAGAAGAGCAGAACAAGCAATTTCCAAGGCATAACAAACCTTCAAAACTTTTTTCAAGTTTTGATTTATCGTTACTCTTTCATCAAAATGATCTGTTCTTATGCTTTTGTTTTTAAGAAGTTATAGGGAGCACTTCTAGTTGAACAAGTTTATTGTGCTTGCACCTGCCTTAGTTCGGCTTTTCCCCAATCGCACATAGCAGTAACAATGGGTAGTAATGATTTTCCTTTTTCTGTGAGAGAGTATTCTGTGCGGGGGAGCGCTTCTGCAAATTGCTCGGCATGAACTAAGCCTGTCACTTCTAAAGCGCGCAATTGTTCGGTTAAAATTTTGGGAGAGATGCTAGGGATGTGGTTCGCCAGTTTACTAAATCTTTGTTGGCCATCCATTAAACTGTGTAGAATAATAGGTTTCCAGCGGCCCCCAATTACAGATACAGTATGTACTACAGGGCAATCCGTGGGATTCGTGAAGCTTCTTGACGTTGTCATAATGCTTATATTTGGTTACGAAAGGTAACTACTTTAAAAATAGATACTTCATCGGCAATATTGCCACAATAAATTCTGCAACAATTCCACCTAACGCAATTTAATTAATAAAAATCTAAAAAAAGCAAAATAGAAAGTTTAATGTTTGTTAAAGGGTGATATTGCAACAACTCAAAAATGCGTTTCTTTTACAAAAAAACTACCCTATCTCGTAGCCCTATTATTTCAAATCCTCATAGGCCATTCGCTTTATCTTTTCTCCTCCATAGTCTCGATCACAAATAAAAACTAGACTATCTTCTTCTAAATAAATACGATCCATTGTTAGTTTCTCGTCCTGAAAACAAGTGCAATCATAACGCTCTAGCAAAGCTTTTTTGCCTGTTTTTATATTCTCAACGGTCATTTGCTCAAAATCATCCATTCCATTGGCCCTATGTATTATTAGATCAGGTGCCCCTATTACTCTTTGAGCATACTCATAACTTCGAACAGGGTATTGCTCTTCAAAGAATACCACTGTATTCATCCAACAAGCTCCACCACAAGCACTGCTCAGAACTAAATGCGTCGGGGTACAATAAGCTACTCTAGTTTGATCCGAACGGATATCATTGATCTGTATTACTCTGTTTTTCATCAATGTATCTTTAAAAACGATACTTATTATAATGGTATCGTAAGCGGGAGCAATGAATGTTACTGCTGCTATTTCTTCACAGCCAATTACAGTTGTTAACACTAAGGTATCCCTCCATTCTTCTACTGTTTTAGAAACAGGGTCCTCTACAATAGGCTTATCAGAATGCCCTATGCTTGTACATTGTAAAAGCAACCAACAACTTATACTACAACAAAAAAGCAGTACCGCTTTCATCCTTATTATATTTCATTTTGAGGGAGTATTTCTAATATCATTCAATACCTTATTCTACAGAAAATTCTTTTACCCATTGGTATAGAGCAGGTTACAAAAAGGGCAGCTCTTCCCATTCCATAAATACAAAGGTACCTTTCTCTCAAAGAGCTTTTTTTACTTTACAATTTCTAAAAAAGGGAAAAAATGGTTTTATAAAGCCCAATACCTGTACAAAAAAACTCCTATTACAATACAGTAAATAGGAGTTTTTCAATTAATATCAATGATATATAATTTAAGTTTTTTGCCGTTTAGAGCGCAAACGTTGTACGCCACTGAAAAATAACCCAACCATCATCATAATACAGCCAATCCAAACCAACTGTATTCCTGGAAAAATCAAAGCTTGTACTACTACATAATCCTTTTTAGGGGCTTTCTCTCTGACTTGAAAAACGATTTCGCCTTTTTTAGTCTCTTCATCTACCAAGATATTAGCCATCTTAATTTCTAAGCCCAATTCTGGTAGTTTTGTAGCCAAGCCAAATTCTCGACGGCCTCTTATGTAGTATAGAACACGGGCTTCTTCGATTTTATTGCCTGTTGGATCATAAATACCTAAGATGCCTGTTAAGGGCATATCTCCTTCTTCCGCCTTGTAATCGGGGTGATTATACATCACTCGATCATTCCCTTCATAAACGACAAAATAACGCTGTGTATAGAAGGTATCACCCATTGCTATAGTCACAGGCTGCCAGACATTGGTATCTAATTTTGCAGCTTCTTCAGGGTCCACAAAAGCCCAGTCTGGTACGGCTAAGGTAAAGACATCTCTATCCAAATAATGCTTAGTATTGGGGTTGGCTGTACGGAATTTAAGCGTTCCATTAGCAAGCGTATCATGTAGTACATTAGGCGTTGTAATAAAGCGATCTATGATGTTGCCTTCTTTATCTTTACGAATGAAATTAAGCTCATAATAAAAAGCATTGCCCTCTGTCCAACGATCGGTATAGCTCACACTAAATCCTTGTGACAATGGAATAGTTTGTCCATAAGGCACCAAAATATTTTTATTGGTTTGTTTGTTCAAATCACCCAAAATACCTGTTAAATTCTCAGAAGCAAATGGATCTTCTAAAGCTGTTTTGAGGGCACCAGAGAAGACAACACCAACCAACATTAAACCAAAACCAACATGAGATAAGGCCGAACCTGCGAGTTTTAAATTCCCTTTCGCAACGCCTAAAATATAACTGACATTCGTAAAGACAGCAAACAGAGCGCAAGCAACCAGTAACCAATATTGCCAAGCTTGGATGCCACTCGCTGTCATAATCGGAATGCTTAAAGCAACTGCTAAGATTAAGGAACCTCCCACATATAGGGCAAATCGTTTTCCATAATCCCCTGATAAGCTTTCTTTTTTATAATTAATGAACTGTACCATGCCCGACAAGAGTGCCACCAATAAGCCAATCCATAATTGGAAATTATTATGATGCGCTACAACATCCTCAGGAGGAGCTATTTTTCCTCCTTGTAAATTAGCAAAGAACTGATGAATGCTCTTTAAAGAACCTTCTCCTAGCCCTGTTGTAGCACTAGCTCCCCATCCAATAATCGTTTCAAAGGGTTCAATGGTAGCGATCGCATTAATAACGGGAATAGACGTTGTGACGGTGATTAATCCCGCAGAAAATAGCAGCACTAAAGAACCAACAAACATCCAAAACTCTCTAGAATAAATGCTTTCTTCTCGTTTAGGAGCAGGAATATCTTTTCTTCTAAAACGATAGAAACCAATACCAAACACAGATAAAGCCCCCATAAAAAGCACTAACTGCCACTCTAAACCCATCTCTGTAAACGCATGAACAGAGGTTTCTCCTAAAATTCCACTACGTGTTAAGAAGGTAGAATAAACAATCAAAAAGAAAGTGAGCATATAGAAGATGTAACTACTTTTGGTAGAATACCCTGTTGCTCTAGCAATTAAAGTGGTGTGTATTCCTGCTACCAAGGTAATCCATGGCACCAAAGATGCATTCTCCACAGGATCCCATGCCCAGTATCCTCCAAAACTCAAGGCTTCATAAGCCCAAACACCTCCCATAAAAATACCAATTCCTAAAATGGCCGCACTAAGCAAGGACCATTTCAAAGCAGGTTCCATCCAACGTTTATGTTCTCCCGTCCACAAACCTGCAATAGCATAAGCACAAGGGACAATAGTGGTCGCAAAACCTAAAAATAAGGTGGGTGGGTGTATTGTCATCCAATAGTTTTGCAGCAAGGGATTCAGTCCCGTTCCTTCTATAGATGCCAAATAATTTTCTGTATTAAAAATAGGGGCAAAATGCACATTCCGTAGCAACATAAAAGGACTACCTCCAATCCGTACTTCCCCTAAATGATAGCAACCTGCCAAGATTAACCCTAGCAAGACCAAAGTAGGTAATACCGCTGCGAGGTACAACAGCTTACGAGAAGTAGGAGCAACTTTGCTTGCCGCAAATAGTAATCCCCCTGTAAGCACTGCCCAAACAAGACCGCTACGCCCATAAATATTCCCTAAAAAGGCATAACTCGTTTCTTCTGGATTGCCTCCATTAAAGTACAAGCCTAAAATAAAAAAGACAAAGAAAATTTGCGCAAAGGAAAGAACAGCCATAACAGGTTGTTCCCACTCGTTACCGCGCTTAATCAACACAAATCCTAGGATAGAATGCCAAAACAACCACAGTAAAAAACTTCCCTCTTGTCCTTCCCAAAACGCAGCAAAAGTATACCGAAAGGGCAAGCTATTCGAAACATGGCTCCACACATAATCATACTCATAATAGCGGTTGATCATCATAAAGAAAATCAATCCAATGACCGCTATAATAGACGCGCCATGTACCCCAAAAGCGCTGCGCCCAATAGAACGCCAATTATCTTTTTCCTCTGCTTCTTTAGCATTGGTTCCTAAGGAATAACTCACGGTTGCCAAAACAGCGCTCGCAAAAGCCAAAAAAATGAGAAATTGTCCCAATTGGCCTACCCACAAATGCTCTCCAATATAGTCGATCATGTTCTTGTTACTACTTTAATCACAAAGTGATAACAAAGAATGGATTTTTCTGAGTCTCAACTCAGAAAAATCCACTCTTTGTGTTAACTAAAATGCCTAGGCATTTTTTCTATTCTTGCCTGTTTGTTAGGCGTCTTCATAAATAATATTGGTATTCTGAATCATTTCATCCTGATATTTGGAAGGACATTTGAGTAGAATATCATGTGCTACAAAAACATCTCCTTGCATTTTACCTTTGAGTACAATTTGTTCAGAGCGCTCAAATTCAGCTGGTTTTTCTTTTTGGCAAACCACTTGTAGCTCTGTTCCTGATTCATCTTTCATAAAGAAAGAGAAAGAGTTCGCATCTTTTTCAGGATTGTATACCACTGGTTTGTCGGTAGACAAATGTCCAACAACTTGGTGATTTTGATCAGGGCGCATTTTGGCCTCTGTGAAATTCGTATAAGTACTGGCTTGACCAGCTATTGAAATCAAGGCGCTAATAGCAATAGCAATAGCAATTAATCCTAAGATGTGTGTCTTTTTCATGCGCTGAAAATATAGCGAAGTTGTTTAAATGAAGAATTGTTATAAAAAATGAACAGCTTTTTGATTGCAGGAAGCATTAAAAGACAGTTCATTTAGTAGTTTTTTTCACTTCAACAACTTCAATGATGCAAGAATGCGTTTTTTTGAACAAAGGTTGTTATTGGTGGGCGGCTTCTACCATTAAGCAAGATGTTACCAACACTATAAATAAAGAAGGACCGATTTTATTTCTAATAGAAACAAAAAGTGACCACCTTTGTATACTCAAAATTACGAATTTTTAAGCATACTCACTTACTGTACTGCTCAAACCTTTTATTTAGATTGATTTTTAATAAAAAAGCTCTATTTTTTCACTTTTGTATAACATTTCTCCCTGCTATTTTGCAGGGGCAAGCCCCTGTTTGGTTGCACAATACAGCAACCGTAGAGCCTAGTCACCTGACTATTCGCGATAGTATTGTTACTATTGGAGGAAGTTTCCAACAAGGGTTGGAAGGACAAACAGCCTTAGGGCGTAGCGATCTTTTCTTTTATCAATACAATCAAGAACAAGAACTACTTGGAAAATATTACCTCCAAGGGAAAGATCAAGATCGATTGATGGCCTTGGCAGCACTTTCTAATGGGGGCTGGTATGCTGTTGGCAGCTTTCGAGACAGCTTATTTTTTGGCGCGAAAAATCCGATTTTGTATCAGAATAAACGCAGTGTTTTTATTGGGAAATGGCAAACCAATGGGCAGGTGACTTGGGCCAAAAGTCTCTTAACTACAGGCTTCCTAGAAGTTTTTGATGCGGTGAGTGATTCTTCGGGAGCCTTATACCTAACAGGGAGCTTTCAGGATACTTTGTTTTTGGATCCCCTCCCTCCTTTAGTGACAACGGGCATAAAAGCGCCTTTTGTTTTGAAAATAGAGGCCAATGGACAGTTTTTGTGGGGAATCACTAGTACGTTTTGTCAAGAAGCAGCAGGAAAAAGTTTAGCCCTTGACGAACAGGGGAAACTCTATTGGGCAGGAGAATTTAGCGGCAAGCTAACCATGAAAGATAAATTTAGACGAGCGCATCCTGTCTACAGAGATTTATTCCTACTCACCCTCCACAGCCAAACAGGGAGGCAATTGGCCCAAAAGCAATTTTCAGGAGTCTATGATAACCAATGTGATGTTTTAGCATACCACGATCATAAGCTCTATCTAGCAGGACGCTTCAGTGGCTATTTACAATTGGATAGTATTTTATTAAGAACTGCATTTAAAACCTTTGGAAATGCTTATGTAGCTCTATTAGATACAACAGGTCAAACCGAATGGGCTGTCCAAAGCACTACTTTTGCTGATGCTTATTGCACTGATTTAGCCATTGATCGTAATCATATTTTATTAGCAGGCTATTATTTGGATTCCATTCAGTGGGGAGCAAAAAAAGCGGGAAGTATGGATGGATCAGAAGCCTTTCTGGTCTCCATTGGTGCTCAGGGACAATCGTTTGACTTAATAACGAGCCAAGGCAAAGGCTTTGACGTAGCTCGTGGTGTGGAGATTGATGCTCAAAATAATACATGGCTCATTGGTGGCTTTCAAGACAGTATGTTATTATGGGAAAAGGAACAAGGTGTAGCACAAGGGGCCTCAGATGGATTCATTTGGCGCAAGCCCCCTTCTCATACTTGGTCTAAAGACAAACTTCCTAGTTCTACCATTCCGATTCCCACGATTATTTTTCCCAGTATTCAACTCTCCCCCCAACCTGCCGTAAATCGTTGTACAATTACGGTAACAGATGGTGGTATTTTTAAGCGTTGGACCTTGTATAATACACAAGGACAGTTGGTAGACAAAGGAAATACGCCTGTTATTCCTACCCAAAAATTGAGAAAAAAAGTCTATAGTTTGCACATAGAAACCTCTGAAGGCTTGGCGATTGAAAAACTACTCGTGAAATAAAACAGTAGGACAACTGTATTCTAATCAGATTACTTTACTTTTGTAACCTGATTACTTCGTATTATCACTAGCCACTTCACCTAATATTATTCAATTCTGTTATGGCAACAAAAAAAACAACTGTTCAAGGTACTTACCGCGTTCGTGTCGTCTATGGTTTCAAAGAAAAATTAAAAGTGGTGCTTTTAGGCTCCTTAGAATCAGGCAAACTCCAAGAGGGTTTGGCCGTTCAACTCACCTTGGAAAGTGGTTCTATTATTGGCACATGGGAAATTTTAGAAGTCTTGCACACCAGTTTTATCAACCAACATGAAGATCCAAACTTTAAGGGGTTAATGTTAAAATGTAAAAACTTGGCTGATTTTGAACTTCTCAAATCACTACGTGTTTACGAGGAGATTATTCACCTCGTCGAAAAATAACGATTTTTGAATCAACTGACTCCACCACCCTCCTACGCCGATGGCGCGCTTGCTAAACGTATTATTAAATTAGCAGCCCCCTACAAAGGTATTTTTATTCTAGCAGGAACTTTGTCCATTGTTTTGGCGCCTATTGCTATTCTACGCCCCTACCTCGTCCAACGGACGGTAGACGAAAGCATTTTGACCAATAATGGAGAAGGCTTGCTGTTTATGGTTATGTTGCTCTTTAGCATTTTGGTTTTACAGGGCATTCTCTATTATATTTTTGCCTATTCCACTAGTTGGCTGGGGCAATCGGTCATTCGCGATTTGCGTAGCCGCGTGTTCAATCACATCAATAGTCTACGTTTAAGCTATTTTGACACCACACCTATTGGCACCTCCACTACTCGTACCATTAATGATGTAGAAACCATTAACACGGTTTTCTCTCAAGGATTCATTACGATTATTGCAGATGTTTTAACACTCATTTTTGTGTTGGGTATTATGCTTGTCACAAGTTGGAAGGTGACGCTAGTTTGTTTGGTAACGATTCCAGTCTTAATTGTTTTTACTTATTGGTTTAAGGAAGCGGTCAAGAAAGCCTATGAAATTGTGCGAACGCAGGTTTCTTCTATGAATGCGTTCTTGCAAGAACGCATTACAGGCATGCGCATTGTACAGACGTTTAATGCAGAAGAGCAGGAGTTAACAAAATTCAAGGAAATTAATAAGAAGTACGCCGATGCCAACATCAATTCTATTTTCTATTACGCTATTTTCTTTCCTACAGTAGAAATTCTATCAGCGACTTCATTGGGGCTGATGGTTTGGTATGGAGCAAGAGGAGTGATTGGAGGCGAAGTGACTTTAGGTGTTTTGGTCGCTTTCCCTTTGTATTTGGGCATGTTGTTTCGCCCAATTCGTATTTTGGCGGACAAGTTCAATACCCTACAGATGGGTTTTATTGTTGCCAAACGAATTTTTGGGGTCTTGGATAATACCAATATCATTGAGAACAATGGAACCATTATTCCTGAAGATATTAAAGGCGATATTAGCTTTCAACACGTTTATTTTTCTTACCAACAAGATAAAAAGGCGGAAGAAATTGAAGAATGGATTTTGAGCGATGTGAGCTTTGATATTGAAGCAGGCGAAACGCTAGCAATTGTCGGAAGTACAGGAGCTGGTAAATCAACTGTTATTAATATTCTAAGTCGGTTCTATGAAATCCACCAAGGAGACATTACTATAGATGGTGTTCTTTTAAAAGAGTATGAACTGTTTGCATTACGCAACAGCATTGCGGTCGTCTTGCAAGATGTCTTTTTATTTTCGGGCTCGGTGTTGGACAATATCACACTCAAAGCACCTAATATTACTAGAGAGCAAGTTATTGAATCAGCCAAAATGATTGGAGCGCATCCTTTCATTGAAAAACTACCTGGTGGTTATGATTATCAAGTCATGGAACGCGGCGCGACCTTATCTATGGGCCAACGCCAATTGATTTCTTTTGTTCGGGCTTTGGTTTTTAATCCCAAAATTCTCATTCTGGATGAAGCAACCTCTGCTATTGATCCTGAAACAGAAGGTATTATTCAATACGCCATTGAGAAATTAATTGCCAAACGAACCTCTATCATTATTGCTCACCGTCTTTCTACCATTCAACATGCGGATAAAATTATGGTATTGGAGAAAGGGCAAGTAAAGGAATTGGGTTCTCACCAAGAGCTCTTACAAATTGAAGGAGGGCATTACAAAGATTTGGTCGATACGGCTTATTCTTTGAATGGTTAATAACCGTTGAATTCCTACTTAAATTAAGGTCGTTGTTTGTTGGTCAAATTTATTTTAGGTTCCTTTGCCTAAACTTTTTTTGTGCAGTCCTTAGTGTTTTCAGAAATGAATAAGAAACTTATCTTGGCACATATTGCCATGTTTTTCGTCGCGCTGATCTACGCCGCCAATTTTACTATTGCGAAACCTGTCATGGCAGGGCCTAATTTTTACTTAGATCCTTTTGGTTTTATTATGCTGCGCTGTTTAGCGGGTACAAGTTTGTTATGGATTACCCACTTCTTATTTGTGCGAGAGCCCATTGACAAGAAAGATCTTGGGCGGATGGCTCTATGTGGCGTTTGTGGTATTGCTGGCAATCAACTGTGCTTTTTTTATGGTCTTAATTTAACTACACCGATCAATGGCTCACTGATTATGTTGGTGACCCCCATTCTAGTCCTACTGCTTTCTATGGTGGTTTTCAAAGAGAAAATTACCAATGCCAAGATGCTGGGGATTGTTTTAGGATTGTCGGGAGCTACTTTATTGATTCTAACAGGCAAAACAGGCATTCAAGATGCCCCTAACCCTGGATTAGGAAATATTTTTATTGCCATTAATGCTGCTTTTTATGCGGCCTACCTAGTTTTGGTAAAACCTCTAATGAGCAAATACTCTCCTTTTACGACCCTTAAATGGGTTTTCCTATTTGGAACCCTCTATGTCATTCCATTTGGCTGGGTTCCTCTACAACAGGCTGACTTTGGAACAATGCCCCCTTCTATTTTATGGAGCATTGGATTTGTTTTATTTTTTGTCACCTATCTAACCTATGTTATGAATGGGGCAGCACTTTCTATTGTTAAAGCGTCTGTTTCTAGTACCTATATTTATTTGCAACCCTTGTTGGCTAGTATCATTGCCATTGGAGCAGGCAAAGATGAATTAACCATCAATTTATTGATTGCAGGCGTCTTTATTGGGGCAGGAGTTTATATGGTTTCTAAACGTCCTGCCACGACTGCCGAAACCTCATGACACCACTAACGAAGGAAACACATATTCCTATTATAGAGAGTTTACGCGGTTGGGCGGCTTCAGCCGTTTGCTTTTATCATTTTATTTGGGGCACGGTTAATTATATTGAAGCGCCTTGGGTACGCGAAATCAGTTATTGGGGGCAATATGGCGTCACCCTATTTTTTGTTTTATCAGGCATTGTTTTGCCCTTAGCCCTCCTAAAAAATGGGTATAAATTACGCTTCTTCACTGCTTTTTTATGGCGACGTTGTTGGCGCTTAGAACCCCCTTATTTTATATCCCTTTTAGTCAGTATAATCTACCTTGCCTTACAGGCTTGGTGGCACCAAGAAACACTGGCTCTTTCTGCTTGGAATATGCTGTTGCATTTGGGCTACTTAATCCCCTTCTTTTCCCAAGAACATTGGTTAAATCCTGTTTATTGGTCGTTGGCCGTAGAGTTTCAATATTATTGCTTATTGGGAATTATTTTCCCATTATGGTTATCTCCACGATTAACAGTGCGTTGGGGAAGTTATATTTTAATCTTAGGGTTAAGTTTTGTGAGCAACCAAAAAGATCTTCTTTTCCGTTGGCTGCCCTTGTTCCTAATCAGCGCAAATTACGTTCTGCATATTCATCGCTATGTCAGCCGATTAGAATTTATAACCCTCCTTGGAATAGGCGTTTCATGCCTAAGCTGGAATCTACCACTTGCGCATTCTATCGTCGTTTTAGGAACCTTATTTTTGGTGCATTTTTGTACTGTATTCAATCCTAAGTGGTCGGCTTGGCTCGGTCGTTGTTCCTACAGTTTATACCTTCTGCACCTTCCTATAGGACAAACTTTAGTCAATATGTTATCTCATCATTATCGTTTGCCCTATCAAAAAGTTTTAGTACTTTTGCTGGGCTATGGTAGCAGTGTATTGGCCGCAGCATTTTTTTACCATTGTGTAGAAAAAATTAGTCAGCAAAAAGCCTCTACCATTGTTTATGGAATAAATGATGTTGTCAGAGAAAAAACGTAGATACATATTGTCGTTTTTACATTTTCATTAATTTTAGATTCAAAATATATTCTTAAGAAATACGTTACCCTCAACTAAATACAATTTTCTGTAAACTATTAACCAACTGTTGCTGTTTATTCTTTTATTTTCAACACCAAGCTTAATGCCTATAAACGTTCTTATTTAACGATGGGCACTCTTATTATGAATCTATCTTCTTCTTTTTGTTGGCGTTTACTTTCTACCTCCCTGCTCTGCTGGTGTTGTATTAGTTACTCCTATGGGCAAATGGCTAAGAAGATTTCTCAAACCATTGAGATAGGAAAAGCAGAAACCTTACGCTTAGATGTTCCCAATGCCAAAATTCTCTGGCGCACCACTAAAGGCACCCGTATCATTATAGAAACAAGTGTAGAATTATCAGTGCCTAATGAAGCTTTGCTTAATTTTATTATTAATAATGGGCGTTATGAACTGCTTTGTCAAGTCAATGAGCGCACTAGGCAAATGGTCTTGTCTTCTAAAAGAAATCGCAATATGCTTATTGTTAAAGGAGAAGAGTGCCAAGAACACGTTATCTATACTATTTTTGTCCCCCCTACTCTTCATTCTCCTGCGCAATAGCCGTTTTATTTTCAACCAACAAGTCCTTATTCCCTTCTTTTCTCTAATAGCACTACCTTTTCTAAGGTGCTAGACGTTCTATTTTCCATTTCTTAGGCTCCAATTCTGTTAATGTATATCGCAAACGATCGTGCAGACGGCTACTTCTCCCTTGCCAAAATTCGATTTGATAAGGGCGGACAATATATCCTCCCCAATTGGTTGGCCGAGGCAGCTGTTCTTTATCGGCATAACTCGCATTCAGTTCTTCTGCCTTCTTCTCTAAAATACTACGATCTGGAATAATGGTACTTTGAGGAGAAACCCAAGCGCCAATTTGACTTCCTTTGGGGCGGCTCTGAAAATAACTCGTAGAAGCCTCCTCCGAGAGTCGCTGAGCAGTCCCCAAAATACGAACTTGACGTTGTAAAGTTCCCCAAAAGAACACCAAGGCAACATTTGGATTGTCTTCTAACTCTTGCCCTTTTGCACTCTCATAATTGGTATAAAAGTGAAATCCACCCTCCTCTAAGCCTTTTAATAAAACAATCCGTGCTGCGGGGATTCCCTCTTTACTAACCGTTGCCAATGTCATTGCATTGGGCTCCAATTGATCACTTTCTTGAACTTGTTGGAACCACTGCTCAAATTGCGCAATGGGAGATTCTAATAAATCACCTTTTTCTAAGGTATCTAGTTTATAATCAACTCTTAGGTCTTCTATCGAAGGTTTATTTTGCTTACTCATCTTCAAAAATTATACATGATCTAATTCGCTCGTTGTTTCTTTGATAACAACAAAAGTACAGAACTGTTGGTTAGTATTCTCTTATAAACGCTTGCTTTTTTCAAGTTGTTGTCTACTAAGGTATAGAGCTCCGTTTTCTCCAGAACGTGCCATTGAATTCCTTGCTGTGGTAAATAGATAACAATGGGATTATTCTCTTCTAAATCCTCTAATCAAGGAGCTTTATTGTCAATGACTAGAGACAATACTTGATTACTACTTCGCATAGCAGCATGAATTTCATATTGTTGAACACCCTCTTTCGCTTCCTTGCAAGGGCTATCGGTTACTAACAATAAAACATCTTCAATCGTGTGGATTAAATGCTCAGAGATTTCTGAAACGTGCTCCCAATAACGTCCGTAGTATTGACATCCAGTCGTAGATGCCTTATACAACTAAAAATAAAATGGTCTATTATGGGAAGAGCTATGGGTTGTTCTGCCCAAAATACTACTTTTACAAGCGACTGCTAATTATTCATTTGAATAAATTAATTCCATCTTTTTATGCTTGTTTCCTACTCCCTTTTTTCCACAACACTCCTTCTTGGCTACTTAATAGTGATTTTTTGTTATGTTTTTTATTGGAATCAAGTAGACCGTTGGGAGTTACCTGCTGCCTACCAGCCCAAAACAAGCATCACGGTATTAATTGCGGCACGCAATGAGGAACAAAGTATACGCGCTTGTTTAGAGGCGCTTTTAGCGCAAAAATATCCGATTCATCTCCTAGAGATTTATCTTATTAATGATCATTCTACCGACCAAACAGCAGCTTTAATCACTGCATACACCAAACAATATCCTCATTTTAACCTCCTTTCGCTCTCTGATGGACAAGAGGGCAAAAAAGCGGCTTTAGCCGCTGGGATCAAAGCATCTACCAATCATTTGATTGTTACCACTGATGCAGATTGTACAATGGGCACTGATTGGTTAGCTTATATCGCTAGTTTTTATGAAGCTTATCACCCCAAGTTTATCGCCGCGCCTGTCGTTTTTCATCAAGAACAAAATTTATTAGAGCGCTTTCAAAGCCTAGATTTTATGGGCATGATGGCCGTTTCTGCCGCAGGGATCAAAGGACGTTTCATGGGCTTGTGTAATGGTGCTAATTTGGCTTACGAGCGACAAGCTTTTGAGGAAGTTAATGGCTTTGCAGGGATTGATCATTTACCTTCTGGTGATGATATGCTCTTATTACAAAAAATCCAAGCGCGCTACCCCAAGCAAATTGCTTACCTCAAAAATGAACAGGCCAGCACTTTTACAAGAGCCAAAGCCACACTAAGCGATTTTCTACAACAACGCTTGCGTTGGGCGTCTAAATCTAGCGCTTATCAAGGATGGCAAGTATGGTTTATGATGGGCATAGTTTGGGTCCTTTCTATGAATATGCTTCTAGATCTTTTGTTGGGTATTTGGCACCCTTTCTTTCTCTTTTGGTGGGCCATGAAATTTCTAATCAAAGCCATGAGTGATTTTTTCTTTCTTACCATGATGGCTTTTTTCTTCAACCGACCACAGTTGATGAAGTACTTTCCAGCGGCTACTTTTATGCATTGGTTTTACATTATAATTGTTGGCACTTTAGGCTTATTCAAACGACGAATTGAGTGGAAAGGGCGTCATTTTTATAATAAACCAGAGGCCTAATATTTTCTATTTCTAAGAAGATTCAAAGCCACAATTCTCTCCTCTTCGCAAAAACATAGATTGAACAGACCACAGAGGATAATATTCCTATGCGATTTTTATTTTTTTATAAAAAACTGTTTTTTATTTGTTATAACATGCAACAAATTCCAAATAGACCTCGTTATAATAAAGGTGGCTTACCCAAAGACACTTTTTATACTAACCCCCTATTTACATAACCCAACCCAAAATCCTACTCTATCCACTACCTTCCTTTACCAATAACTTAATAAGCACCCAACACATAAACTGTGTTAGAGGTATCATAGCATACTGCTTTGATACAACGAATTATCATAGCCTTGCTAGGCGTACAAAAAGCAACTGCTTTCTTGTGTAGCTACTGCTATGTCCCATGAATTTTATTTATTTTTTTTATAAACCTTTAAATCATTCGTTTCATGAGCGATTACGCAATTGACACCGCAGCACGCTTCGGTGACATTCCCTTTGTGGAATTTTCAAAAGAATTGATAACTGGCATCTTTGATTCCCTAGTGGAAGCCCACGTCTTACAAATGGAAGAATATGCAGAGTTTGTTAATTCTCTTACTCAAGACTTATCAACTTACATCAACAATACTGTTGATGGCGTAAGTTTTGACCAAATTTCTGATTTTGTCCTCAACTATGATTTGCCAGAGGCCGATATCACTGCTATTAGTGATGCCTTGGCATTATTAGAAGCGCCCGATACGACTACCCCAGACGTTGCGGCACCAGGAGGTGGAACAGCTGCTCCTAACCAATGGTGGGGCGCATTAATCAATACCTTAGGCCCTGCGGTTACCTCTTTGGTAGACAAAATCGAAGATCCATCTGAAGCTAGTAAATACGATGCACTAGCTACTTACAACCAGCAAGTATTGGATGGCGTTGAGATTACCGCTCGTACCATTCCTAATTACAAAGACATTCAAGGCTCTATTGCTGCTTTGATTGCCTCTAACAAGTATGGTTTGTTACAGAACATGGCCAAACAAGGTATGATGCGTTTGGTCGTCACGGAAGGAGAAATTGAAACCAAGATTACGTTCTCTACTTTTAACAATTCTAGTAGTGGAACTTCTACGAGTTACAGCCAAAAGAACACCGAAAAGATCCGCAATAAGCGTGTCAGAGGTGGTGGTTTTTTAGGCATCTACAAAAATAAGCGCAAAAGCCGTAGAAAACGCCGTACAGTAACGGTTAATACGGCTAAGTCCTACCAACGCGATAGCAGTGGTACTCGCGTAGACATCTTTGGGCGTGTCTTGATTCGCTTTAAAACTGATTATGCACCTCTAAACGGCTAATAACTATGCAAAATATCCATGAAGTATCGCTAGGGTTTGCCGAATTTGTGTCCCAACTCATTCAAGAGACCTTTGATGCCATTATATCCTCTCAAAATTACCAATTAGAACGCTATGCGGAGTTGCAAGGTCGTCTAGATTTACCAACCAATGCCTATCGTCAAGCCTATGGCATTGACGAGAAAGTAAAAGACCGTATGGTTCAGTATTTTGGCTTTGTAGTGAGTCGCCAGACATCTGTCAACCAAGCCCTCAACGATTTTCTTGTGGACAATTTTGACAACCCTGCTAGTTTTACTACTCTCAATGGACGTTTGAGTCAACAAGGGTTAGACGATATCGAAAACTTGATGGCCGAGTTGATTATCTCCGAAGAGAAAACGATTCTGAATACATTGATTAATCAATCTGATGTGTCTAGGTTAGTCGTAGACTCTGGTGAAATCACCGCCAAATTAGAATTGTCTAGTATGTTTATGGACAACCAAGCAAGCGATGACAATACTAGTGGTTCTCAAACGCCTAACAAAGAGAGAGGAAGTAACGATAACAATCCTTTGGGGCCACTCCCAAAAATCGTTAATCCTAATCCAAAGAGACCTAATATCAATAAAGGAGAAGACAAAGATCCAGATGGAATTAAAGAAGCTACTTCCAATCCAACAAGAGATCCAGGAGCTGTCAATGAGCTCTTACTGCCCAGTTACAATCGAAATATTAAGGTTTTTCAGTTTCAGAATGCTGATAATGGAAAAAATACCTTATTGATTGATCGTAACCAGTTCGACCAACTTAACAGTTCTAATGTCCTGATCCCTAATGTGCGCTTGTCGGCTCAGCCAACGAAGCTCACTACTAATAGTAATCTCTATTCAGAAGTTAAAATCTCGTTCAAAACCGTATGACGCCAACTACTGCTCAGCTTATCGAAGAATTACTACTGGCTTGGCACCTGCTTGGCATACGCGCCCAGTGGGTACAATCGATGGAAATCACCCTTCCAGATGGCACGACAGTAGTATTGCGTTAATTACTGTAAGACGACATTAATGACTACGGCTCTACTCTTTCTTTATTAGATTGGGTAGAGCTTTTTTTATTCTCTTCTTCCATTGAGGAGATACCTATCAAATTTTAAAGGTGCTCTCCAACAATCCCTATTGATGCTCCTTTTTGCTTTTTCATCAAAAAAGCTAGAACTCTCTAACTATCAACTCTCTACAAGTTTACCTCCTTCTACAAGTTATTAGGTTTTTTTATTGTATAAATGGAGCTTTCTTTTTATATTTATCTCCCCCTAATTTCGTCATGATTCAAGTATTGTTACTATTCACAACAATCCCTTTGTTTCATTCAATAAAACACAAATAATGAATAGATTATTCACCCCTTTTGTAACTGCTGCTTTGCTAATAAGTAGTAGTATTACTTATGCACAATCTGTAGGTATTGGTACCAATGCCCCAGATCCAAGTTCTAAACTACATATTGTAGACAACAATAGAGGATTACTTATTCCTCAGATTTCTATTGGCAATATTAATAATGCTGCTCCTGTTACCGCTCCTGCTGTTGGTTTATTAGTCTGGAATAACAATGCTGCTGTCACTGGTGGAGCAGGCACAGGCTTTTATTTTTGGGCAGGCACGCAATGGACACGCCTTTCAACCAATACAGGAACCGATGATCAAAACCTAACAGGAGCTACGCTCTCTGGTAATAATTTGACCATCACTATTGAAAATGGTGCCCCTGCTACTGTTGATTTATCCAACTTAGTCAATGATGCCGATGCTGTTATTGGTAATGAGTATAATACGGCATTTGCGCTCTCTGGTAGAAACCTAACCATTACCGATGGTGGCGGCAATAGAACCGTAGACTTGACCAGCTTGGTCAATGATGCCGATGCCGTTATTGGTAATGAGTATAATACGGCGTTTGCTTTAGCAGGTAGAAACCTAACCATTACTGATGGTGGTGCCGCTAGAACGGTAGATTTGACCAGCTTGGTCAATGATGCCGATGCTGTTATTGGCAATGAGTATAATACGGCGTTTGCTTTAGCAGGTAGAAACCTAACCATTACCGATGGTGGTGCCGCTAGAACGGTGGATTTGACCAGCTTGGTTAATGATGCCGATGCCGTTATTGGCAATGAGTACAACACGGCGTTTGCTTTAGCAGGTAGAAACTTAACTATTACCGATGGTGGTGCCGCTAGAACAGTGGATTTGACCAGCTTGGTTAATGATGCCGATGCCGTTATTGGCAATGAGTACAACACAGCGTTTACACTTGCTGGGACCAACTTAACCATCACCGATGGTGGTGGAGCTAGATCTGTTAACTTTGCTGCTTTAAATGAATCAGGTCGTAATGGTTTGCGTAATGTTGGTAATTTCATCCACTTGGGTGGCCCATTAATTGAAAATACAACGGTTACCAATGGTGCCTTCGCCATGAACTTTAATCTCAACAGTACAGGCGATTTTCACATTCAAGATAATGGTGTTAATATATTTTCTGTCTTTGATAATGCGCTCTCTAGATTTGGTGGAGATGTAGAATGGAGAGATGGAAGTACTACTGGTACTTTATTAGCACAGTTGGTTGATGATGGCAATGATGGGCGTTTTCTTATTAGAGAGAATGGACTTGTATCCATCGATTTAGATGCCAACAGCCAATTCATTTTTAACGAACAAGGGTTGGATCGCGATTTTAGAATCGAATCAGATATCGATCCCAATATGTTTCGTGTCAATGCTGGCCTTAATCGAATTGGTATTGGTGATGCCAACCCAACAACTCGCTTAGAAATAGCAGCTACTAATGGTCAAACCTTAATGTTATCTCGTCAAGATGCCACCATTACAGGCAATGAGCAATTGGGTGGAATTGGTTTTGATGGAAGTGACGGAAACACGCCTGACGATATTAGAGAAGCATCTGCTTCTATTATTGCTTTTGCTTCTGAAACACATTCTACTGGAGATAAAGGCGGTCGCTTGACCTTTTGGACCTCTCCCAATAATCAAGATGATGATACGGATGGACTAGAGCGGTTCCGCATTGATCACGATGGTGTCCACTATGTTGGTGGGGACATGTATTGGAGAGATGCTTCTGTCACAGGAACCAACATTGCCCGTATGGTCGATGATGGGAATGACGGACAGATGATTATTTATGAAGATGGAATTACACAAATTTTATTAGATGCCAATGGGACTTCTGTTTTCAACGAAAGAGGACTAGATCGTAATGTTAGAATTGAATCAGACGGTGATGTCAATAACTTCTTTGCAGATGGTGGAACCAACCGCATTGGTATTGGTACTGGCGTTCCTGCTCAAAAACTACATGTTGTTGGTGGAACTAGAATTTCTACCTTAGCAGGTGCTGGTAACCGTATGGTTGTTGCCAATGCTAATGGAGACTTAGCAACACAAGCAATTCCTGCCAATGGAGACATTACAGGAGTGACAGCTGGTGCTGGTGTTACTGGTGGTGGTAATACAGGAACCGTAACAATCAATGCAGCAGCTAACAATGGTTTGTATGTTAATGCTGGAGCCGATCGTATTCGTTTGGGAGGTGCTTTAGTCGAAAATACAACCATTACTAACAATACCTTTCCTATGGTCTTCAACCTGAACAATTCAGGAGATTTCCATATTCAAGACAATGGAATCAACCACTTTTCTGCTTTTGATAATGGTGATGCTGCCTTTGGAGGGGATGTTTACTGGAGAGATGAGAATACAGGTGGTACCATTTTAGCGCAATTAATTGATGATGGCAATGATGGGCGTTTTATTGTTCGAGAGAATGGTGGAGTATCCATAGATTTAGATGCCAATTCTCAATTTATTTTTAACGAGCAAGGATTGGATCGCAACTTCCGCATTGAATCCGATGGCAATGCCAATATGTTCCATGTAGATGCTGGTCTCAACCGCGTGTCTGTTGGTACCAATGCTACCGCAGGAACCTTCAATGTTCAAGGAAATTCTTACCACTCTGATGATATTTATTTAAGAGATGGGGCTGTGAATGGTGGCGATGTTCTGGTCCGTATTTTTGACTCTGCGGATGATGGCATCATCGATGTTTATGAGAACAATGCGATGAACCACCGCATCCACGGTAATGGCGTTTCTGTTTTTAATGAACAAGGAAACAACAATGCAGATATTCGCATGGAATCTGACAACCAAGCCAATATGTTCTTCTTAAATGCAGGAACCAATCGCATTGGTGTAGGAACAGGTGCTCCTTCAGAAGCATTACATATTCAAGGGGGTACTCGTACCTCTATAGGTTCTGTGATTGGTCAACACACCACTTATGGTACCCACTTATTAACAGCTGCAAATGCAACTCCTTCTATCCAATT
Organism: Aureispira sp.; assembly: GCA_050633105.1. Classification (GTDB taxonomy): domain Bacteria; phylum Bacteroidota; class Bacteroidia; order Chitinophagales; family Saprospiraceae; genus Aureispira. The sequence goes on from JBOEFW010000071.1 coordinate 31,010, forward strand.
AGGAGCAATGGCTTATAACCAAGTAGAATCAGGACGTTTGACTTTTGAAGAAAGTGTTCCCACCTATCCTACTGCTGCAGGTACTTACTGTGGTTTCCAAATGTATCATAACGGAAGTAACAACACGTTTAATATTGCTAGTGCTTGTACCGCAGAAACTGTTCGTTTGACTCTAGAACGAACGGGGGACTTTGGGGTAGCGACCAATAATCCTACGGCTCGTTTATCTGTTAATGGTACTGCCAATAAGACAGGTGGTGGAAACTGGGCGGTATTCTCTGATGAGCGTCTAAAAAAAGACATCACTGACTACAGCGAAGGCTTATCTCTAATCACTAGAGTACGAACTGTTAACTTTAGTTACAATGATAAAATGGATGAAATTTGGGGAAAAGACGAGGCAAACAAAGACCGTGTTTATCAAGGAGTTATTGCACAGGAATTGCAAAAAATTGCCCCTGATATGGTTCGTGAAGTAAGCCTCCAAAATGAAGAACGTGCAGAGGATTCTGATTACCAAGCGACAGAAGAAGCAGAAGAAAGTTTCTTAGAAGTAGATCCTAACAAGTTCACCTACGCTTTAATTAATGCAGTTAAAGAGCAACAAGCTATGATTGAAGCACAACAAGCTCAAATTGATGAGCTTAAAGCTGAAATGAAGGCCATGAAAGAAACAAAAGAGTAAAGTACAACACTCTTTCTAATGGTTATTAATTGACCTCTATTCCGAGATATACTAGGAATAGAGGTCTTTTTTTTAAAGCCTACCGATCTCCTTCGTATAGTAGCATATAGACCTGTACTTAAATAGTTAGGCAACTCCCGCTTTTTTTGAGAAAACTATAGTACATTTATGTAGATACCTAATAAGTCATTTCCATTTCTTACTCATCCATTTTAATTGCTTGATTATACGTTATGAAACCCATTGACATGATGCTAGTTGGTGCCCAAAAAGCAGGCACAACGTCTCTACACAATTACTTAGCAGAACATCCATCTATTACCAGCCACCCTCAAAAAGAGTTTACTTACTTTCAAGAAGAAGCGCTTTTCCAGAAAGGTTATCAAGCAATTTTTGACACCTATTTTAAGGATAATCAAGATAATAAACTAATTGCCAAAAGCGCTACTTTAGCGAACCACAGCAAGGGATTAGAACGTCTAGCACAACATTCCCCCAATTGTCATTTAGTCCTCCTAGTGCGTAATCCAGTAGAACGTGCTTATTCTTCTTATACGATGGAACAAGGCAATGGATGGGTGGAAGAGCCTTTTGATAACTTACAGTCCATCATAGAACAGGACAACCAACAACATCTTTTCTATCGTTTATTTATAGAGCTAGGCTTGTACCAACAACAATTAGAAAAAATGTTGACCTACTTCCCTGCCGAACAAATCCATATTTTTCTCTTTAAAGATTTATGTAAAGATCCCAAGCAAATTTGTGCTACGCTCTTTGAACAATTGGCTATCAGTCCAGATTTTGATCCTCAAACAGAGCGGGTACACAATCGAACAGGCAAAGTACGTTCTCAAAGAGTCGCCAAAGCTCTTCTAAATTTACGACAAGGCAATAATCCTTTAAAACGTTTAGCCAAAGCATTCCTTCCAACGGCCTTTTATCATAAACTAGGGCACAAAGTCATGCAAACAAACACCACAACAGAGCGCCATGAAGCCATGTCTCCAGCCCTCTATCAATTCTTGCACCACTACTTTCAGCCACACAATAAGGCCTTTCAAGCGGCCACAAAATTAGATCTTGCTCATTGGGAGCCTATTCCCCCCTCTGATGATCTTACTTAAAATAAAGAACGCCTTGATAACAGCAGTTATCAAGGCGTTTATACTTAAGTTTCTAATTATGGCTAGAAACGCGCTTTTGTTGTACTAATGATTTTAGAATCTTGAAGCTCTTCAATCGCAACATGATCGCCAATATAAGCACCATAGTGCGCTTTTTGGATTTTTTGCCCATTCTTAGTGAGCACAAAGTCAGCGGGAATAATAGGCTCTTTCACATTCTGAGAACCACCATAGTTGTTCCCATTTTTTTCAAAAAGTTCCATTCCTTTATTCATCGCTTCCAAGCCCTTTTTCTCTTTCATTGTCTGTGCATATTTCTCTTTAGAACGCTCCACACCATATAAACGATATAGTTCTTCTTCAGGATCCGCAATAACAGTAAAAGGAATTTTCAAATCTTTGACATAGCCTTCCAACTCTTTCACTGTAGAAGGATAAACAGCAATGATTTCAAACCCTTGCGCTTTCATCTCTTGATAGTACTTAATCAATTCGTGTGTACGTGCGTTACAAATTGGACACCAAGCAGGGCGCAAAAAAGTCAACAAGATATTAGAGTTCTTTAACACCTTTTTCAAATGCACCTTATTCCCTAAAACATCTTTTTTCACAAAAGAAGGTGCTTTTTCCCCCATCTTTAAAAAGCCACTCTCTTTATTTAGGGAAGTTGTTGGATACTGGGGAGCATCTCCAAAAGAACTCAGCACAAAAGCCAAGGTCAATAAAAAGGGTAAACAGATTTTTACATACATAGTGGTTACATTTAATAATATCATCTAAATAATTGGGGGTCAATTTTTAGTATGGCCTATCGTATAACAAGAAGTATACCTGATAGTTGTTCTAAAAATGATAATAGTCCCTAAAATTACATCAAGATGAAACAAACAACACTATTTATCCATGTAAAGCACCGTTACTTTTTATTATCTTGATATTGTTTATATTCTTGTTCTACAAAATCTGTTACCGCTTGGGCAGATTCAAATCGATCAAACAAGGTTTGTAATTGATTATGGCGTTTCATCGTTGGCAAAACAAAACTCTCTACATCTTCATAAGTGATTTTCTGATCACTTAGAATAATCAAGCGCTCAATAACATTGCGTAATTCACGAATATTTCCTGTCCAATCAACCTCTTGCAATAACTTTATAGCATTGATATCAATCTCTTTCTTAGGACGGCCATATTCATTACAAACCGACTCTACAAAATGATCTACCAACAATGGAATATCAGCTTTACGGTCATTTAGAGAAGGTACTTGTATGATAATAACAGCCAAACGATGATATAAATCTTCTCGGAAACGTTTGTTGTCAATTTCCTTGCGTAAATCTTTATTGGTTGCTGCAACAACCCGCACATCAACACTAATATCTTTATCTCCTCCAACACGTGTAATACGCCCTTCTTGCAAAGCACGCAATACTTTTGCCTGTGCAGACAAACTCATATCACCGATCTCATCTAAGAACAGTGTTCCCCCATGCGCTTGCTCAAATTTACCAATACGCTGTTTGTGTGCTGAGGTAAAAGAACCTTTCTCATGTCCAAACAATTCACTTTCGATCAATTCTGCTGGAATCGCCGCACAGTTCACTTCTACAATTTGGTTTTGAGAACGCTCACTTTTTTCGTGAATCCAACGCGCGACTAACTCTTTACCAGTTCCATTGGGCCCAGTCACTAAGACCCGTGCATCGGTAGGGGCAACGCGATCAATTGTCGCTTTAATTTTGCCAATTCCTTCCGATTCTCCAATAATAGTTTGCACACCACCACTTTTCTTGATCTTCTTTTTGAGTACTTTTGTCTCTTGTACCAAGCTCGATTTGTCGAGGGCATTTCGAATAGTAATCAATAAACGATTCAAGTCTGGTGGTTTAGCAATATAATCAAAAGCGCCTTTTTTCACCGCCTCTACCGCCGTAGCAATATTGCCATGTCCTGAGATCATAATCACAGGAGTATCTGGGCTGAGTACATTAATACGTTCTAACAATTCCAAGCCATCCATTTTGGGCATCTTGATATCACAGATCGCTGCATCAAATTTATGTTTTTTAATTTTGGACAAGGCATCAATACCATCTTTCGCCTCTTCCACTTCATAACTTTCCATTTCTAGAATGTCCCTTAATACCGTTCTGATACTCGGTTCATCGTCTATTACTAGAATCTTTGCCATAATTATTGTCTTATGCTAATTGATTAGGGTGTAACGATTGCCTACGCGTCTATTGTTCCACACCTATTTGTATGTTTTAGTAGTTGTTAAGCTCCAGTGCAGGCGATTAAAAATAACACTTTTTTAAAGAATCTACCTGATTTAAAGCCTTTTTATGCTTGTAATCTATCAAGCAGAGGTCTCCCAATAGTTTTCTTTATAATTCCCAGCAGCCAGCATAACCAACGTGCAGGCGACTTCGATATGTGTCTGAGGAGATTTTTCTTTTAGAAGGCCATATAAGGCAGGATTTTCTGTCCCTGGATTGAAAATAACGCGCTTCGGCTGTAAGGATACAATGTAATCGTAATAATCTTCTTGTACCGTTTTATTGATATACAAGGTAATAGTATGGACCTGCTCTATCATTGGTCGACCATTTACAATCGACAGTTCGCCTCCTGTTAGGCCTTTGCGAATGCCAACAGGGACAACCTCGATAGCATTACCAAGTAATTGATTCACTGCACGGTAAGCATAACGTTCAGGATTAGTTGTTGCCCCTAAGACAATTGTTTTAAATTCATTCATAAAGATAATCAAATTATAAAAAGGTGGATTAATTACTTTTTTCATCAGACACGTCGCCCTCATTCCCTACGATAACCAGTGGTCGAGGTGGTGTGTATTGTTGAGTACACCTAGAGATGATAATAATTGTTAGCAAACCTGAAACCATAGCCAGTGTTCGGAAAGGAAATAAATCAGGATACGGTAAAAAAGCAGGTAAATTCAAAGTAGCATCGCCCCCTCCAAAACGCAAAATACTCGCCACTATTAAACCTGCCAAAGCACCAGCCGTTGTACTTTTTTTGTCAAACAAAGCACAAACTAATGCTGGAAAAATCAAGCAATACACAAAATCACTGCACAAAAACCACAACTCGTAGATACTTTTGACCTTTAGAGCAATCAACAACGCCGCCGTTCCCACCAGCCAAATACAGCGCTTAATAACACGTGCCAATTGCGGAGAACTAACCGTTGGATTGATCAACGGTCGATAAACGTTCCAACCTGCCATAGAAGAAGAAGACAAAATCGAAGAATCTGCCGAAGACATCACTGCTGCCGCTACTGCCCCTAAACCAATTGTTGCGACAAAAGGAGGCGTCATTTGACGAATAACAGTTGGTAAGATTTCTAAACTATTTTCAGGGGCGCCACCCAATGCAGTCCAGTCTGCGGCTGTTGCTACTACACCAATTAAAACAGGTGGAATCGCAGCCAATAAACAAACGACTCCTGCCAAAATGGATAAATTACGTGCCGTATTTTCATCCTTCGCTGACAAGACGCGTTGGAAATAAACTTGCCAAGGAATTCCGCCAAAAATCAACAACAATGCATAATCCCACCAGCTCCAATAAGAGGCACCTAAAGCCTCTTCCGAAGGCAAAAAAGAAGCCGCTGCACCAAACTTTGCTTGATAAATCGGCCAAGCCGTTTCTAAGCCGCCTACATAAGAAAGCGCATAAGGTAAGGTAATAAACAAGCCCATTAAAAGCAAAACCATCTGCACCACATCCGTCAGCGCCACCGCCCACAAACCACCTAAAGCAGTGTAAGCAATCGCTACAATAGCGGATAAAATAATAGCAGATTGAAAATCTAGTCCCAGCACTACTCCAAATGTAGAGCCCAAGGCCGATAAAATAGCCGCCGTCCAAAACAATTCGCCTGTCAAGGCAGGCAAAAAGAACAACGCGGCCACTTTTTCTCCATAACGCTGTGCCAAAGGGTCCAACATCGTTTTAAATTGGTAGCGCCTCATTTTCTTAGCAAAAAACAAGCCGCCTATAATCAAACTCAAGGCATACCCCCAAGGCGCTTGCACCCAAACCAAACCTAAACTATACGTTGCCTCCGCAGCACCATTGATATAGCCGCCTCCGACCCAAGTCGCACTCATCGTAAAAATGGCAATCCACAAGGGAATAGAACGCCCAGCTAATAAGACATCTTCGTCACTCTCTTGATTGCCTTTGCGAGCCGCTATATAACTTCCTAGAAAAAAGACCAAGCCATAAAAAAACAATAGGGCAATAAAACCTCCCCAGAATACTTCACTATCCGTAAAAAAGTACAAATAACCACCAACTAATAGCATTAATAAGAGTAAGGCAACAGTCGGTAATAAAAGTTTTAGAGTACGGTTCATGATGGCATAGATTTATGTAGGATATATTAGGTTTTATTACGAAACGTAAGTGCATGAAATAATTAGGACTAAGGTAAATAAATCACCTTACAATTAGGTAAGGCTTTTTGAATCCCATCTGTTCCCTTGTTGTCCATCTGTTGTCGGAGTATCAATTTCTCTAATTGTGTTAATTCTTTTATGGTAGGTATATTCCAGTAATCCAACCAACCATGAAGATTGAGTGTTCTCAAAGCAGGCATCTCCAACAATCGAGGACTTAATTGACAAAGTTCGTAGTTATTAGATAAATCCAAATGGGAGAGTGCGGGCAATTTTTGTAGAATTCTAGGCATCGTCCTAAATTCATTGCCATGAAGAATAACCGTTTCTAGTTGCTTAAATTCACTTAATTCTTTAGGCAGAATACTTAACCCTTTGTTCTTTAAATTCAAAACAGTCCCTTCTATACAGCCCTCTATTACGCTTCTATGAAGTGTTATATCTTTAGAATAACGCCAGATGTATTGCATTCCCTTTCGATGATATTTATACAACTGTTGGGCAATTTCCAGTGCATCTAAATCTGGTACGTCTTGACAGAAATTATGCAGTTTCTTAGTCAATTTCACCTCTGTAGTAGTCGTATTGATCACTAAAGTTCTGCGAATTGCTTTTTTTCCCGCAGGAGAAAGGTATTTATCCAAAATAAGCTTTAACTCCTTGTAAATCGTTTTATTGGAAGTAGATTTCATGGCCCAAAAAGCCTGTGGGATAAGTTCAATAGGAAAACCACCGCCTTTCATCAATTCAATGGCCAACAAAACATTATCCCCCTCTAAAGACATTAATAAATCAGAAAGATGGTTCAATGTATCTCCTTTCACCATAGCTTCTTCTTGCAAGTAAGGTTGTTCCAAACGATCCAAAGCCGCTTGTAAATCTTGATCCGTTAACAAAGTAACTTTATGCTCATCTAAACCTCTTGTTTTTTTAGGCGCATTTCCTAACAAGACATGGGTAGTTTCCGCTGTCACTTTGGTTGCATACTGAATCCCCAAATTAGTCAGACGTTCTTTTAGGGCTTTAGCTTTAAAAAGCGACGTTCCTACCATGCAAAAAATAGCCCCTGCCATTAATGGGCGTTCTTCTAATGTAGGTTGAGAATGATGCTGTAACAATTTTTCCGCGGCTAAGCGCCTCATTGTTTGGTAAAATTTAGGCATCTTTTCTTTAGGTAAAGAAGTCAAGTCTAATAATTCTTCATAAGAATATTGACCTAGAGGGCGCCCATCTCCATAAGGGGGTATTCCATAGTAGTCAGGGGTTTCTTTCATAATTTAAGGAGCTTTGTGCGATAATTTACAATGAGGCAACGCTGTTTTAAGTTTTTCTTGCATCATTCTTGCTGGTTCATAATCGTAATCTCGTAGAACTAATTCCTCCAATTGTTCTAATCTATTAAGTGTAAGACTGTTCCAATATTGCAAATTACCATAAAGGTTGAGGTATTTTAAATTTTTCATTTTCATTAAACGCGTATGTACACCTTCGATCTTATTGTAAGCTAGATTCAAATGTGCTAAGGCAGGCAATTTTGTTAAAACAGGAGGAACTGTCGTAAAATGATTCTTTTGCAAAATCACTGTTGTCACCTGTGGATAATCCGCCAACTCTTCAGGCAAAAGACTTACGCCCTTATTCATTAGCGTTAAGGTATCTCCTCTTACAAAATCCTCTAGCACCTTTTTTTTGAGCGCTTTATTAGAAGAATACTTCCAAATATACTGTATCCCTTTTTGATGCGTTTGATACAATTGCCAAGCAATCGCCTCTCCATCCAAATCAGGTACATTCCTACAAAACAAATGAATATGCTTGGATAAATGCACATCCGCCATTCGAACAGAAAAATTAAGCGTTCGTCGAATCGCTTTCTTTCCTGCAGCAGATAGGTACTTATCCAACAAGTCCTTCATTTCTTGATAGATTTGCTTATCAGAAGAAAGCTTCATCGCCAAAAAGGTTTGAGGAATCAATACTTTAGGAAAGCCCCCTCCACGCATTAATTCTAAAGCCAATAAAATATTATCTGTATTATTAGACAACAACAGTTGAGATAAATTTTCTACACTAGCCGTTGTTTGTTCGTCTTTCTCTTGTAAATAAGGTTGCTCTAATCGATCTAATTCTGCCTGCAACAATTGACTGCTCAATAAGGTTTTCTTATAGTTTTCTAAGCCTTTGGTTGTTTTAGGATTCGTTCCAAGCAACACATGAGTGGTCTTTTCATTGATCGTATTCCCAACCTTAATACCCAAAGGTGTTAGCTTTTCTTTTAGAACTTTTAAAGAAAAGGCCGTGTTTCCTATTCTACCTAAGACTGCCCCTTCTTGGAGAGGGTTGTCTTGGAGGCTAGGCACTGAATAATAGTCTACCAATTCTTCTAAGGCACGCTCTCGAATTTTTAGGTGCTTTCCAGGGGCTTGTGACCAATGGGCACTCAATAACAATAAAACGTCTGCATAATCTAATCCCTTCCAATATTCCCGACCTTCTTCATAAGCTAACCCACTAGAAACTTCATAACTATACTGCTTAAATTCTTTCATTGGTTTCTTTTTGTGGCTTGGAATATTATTTATTGATGGAACTCAAAGGCATTATCAAATGTACTAAAAAACGAGCACTCCTCTTTGATAGATCAGACTTCGAGTATTCTTGTACTTTTGATGATCATTTTTATTTGTATTTTGGCTTTCTATAAAAACTAAACCATCTAATACGATATGGAATCTGAATTTGAGTTATTAGACAACCTTGCTGAACCAATAACAGCATTCCCAATTACAACCACTAAATTAGCTTGGACAGGAGCTGCCATCATCACCTTAACTTGCAGCTCTATTTTCTTTGGCTCTATTTTTTTTCTAATCTTTCCTATCCTTACCTATATGGTTCTATTGATTAGGCACAAACAAGCTATTTTCCATCAAGGAACCAAACGCACTATGTTAATTGGGGGAACCTGGTTAGCGATCCCTTCTATTCCTTTGATGACTTTTATACTGGTAACAAGTGGCGACCGCTTTTTTCATCCCAACTTCATGGAATCCTTGTTCCTAGCCTTGCTACTCGCTGTACTCTTTTTTTTAGCAGGGGCTCTTTTAGGGATGCTTATCTACCCTATTGTTAATAAAAAGATCAATTGGAAAGTGGCTCTTTATGTTTTGATTTTCCTCTTGGTACTTTTTATACTCAATAATTTTTAACCACTTGGTGTTCCTATAGTTTTATTTCATCTATTTTAATATTACAAACAACGATGTCAACAACCAACTCCTACAGTTTTATGCAAAAAGCCGCTGCTTGGGGCGTTCATGCGTTTACCGCCTCAGGGATGGTAGCTGGATTCTGGGCCATTGTCTCTGCCAGTGAAGGTCATTTTTCAATGGCCTTTGTAATGCTAATTGTTAGTGTCATCATTGATGGAATAGATGGTACCTTTGCGCGCCTTTTTCGAGTGCAAGAAGTCTTACCTAATGTTTCTGGGCAAACGATGGATTATGTCATTGATTTTGCTACTTACGCCATTATCCCTGCTTATATCATTTATGAAGCGACCTTGCTCCCTCCTGCTTTGGCCTTTTGGGGAGCGACCATTATTTTAATTGTTTCGGCCCTTTATTATGGGAAGGAAGGAATGGTTTCTAATGATTATTACTTTGTAGGCTTTCCTGTTATGTGGAATTTAGTGGCTTTTTATCTCTTTTATGTGTTTAATTTCTCCCCTATAGGTAATTTTATCACAGTTATTATTTTTGCCATTCTACATTTTGTTCCCATCAAATACCTCTATCCAAGCCGCAGCAAGCGCTTTATGGGGTTAAATATTCTAGCCAGTGCGTTATTAATCATTAGTACTGCTCTATTAGCCTTCCTATTAGGAGATGCTCCAAGTTATGTTGGCGCAACCACCTTAATGGTGGTCGCACGCTGGGTCGCTATTTTATCGCTGGCCTATTTTGGAGTTTTAAGTGTTTATCACACCTGGTTTGATCCACATACTAAGGGCTTGTAAGGATATAAATGTGTACCTTCGTAACTTCTACCACTAATTGTATTTTAATCTAGACTATGAATTATCTAACAGTAGAAGGCGTTTCCAAAGCCTTTGGTGAACGCGTTCTGTTTGAGGACCTTACTTTTTATATCAATGAAGGCGACCGAGTAGCCTTTATTGCCAAGAATGGAACAGGTAAAACTTCTTTGATGGACATCATCATGAAGAAAGCGGAAGCTGATGCAGGCACGGTTTGGTTGCATCATAAAATCTCTATTGGTTATTTGAGTCAGGATCCCGATCTAGACCCAGAATTAACCGTCTTTCAAGCCGTTTACCATTCACCAAATCCTGTCATGCAAGCTATTTTAGCTTATGAGAATAGTCTATTGCATCCTGACGATGTGGAGGCGATGCAAGAAGCGATGTCTGCCATGGACAGAATGCAAGCTTGGGATTATGAAGTCAAGATCAAACAGATTTTATCTCAGTTAAAGGTAAATTACTTAGATCGTCCCATCAAAATGTTGTCAGGTGGTCAAAAAAAGCGCGTCGCCCTTGCCAAAGTACTAATCGATGCGCCTGATTTCTTGATTTTGGATGAGCCAACCAACCACTTGGATCTCCCAATGATCGAATGGCTAGAGGAATACCTCAAACAAGGCAAACAAACCATTTTTATGGTGACGCACGACCGTTATTTCTTGGACAGTGTATGTACACAAATATTAGAGCTCGACCAACAACAGATTTTTAAATACTCTGGTGGCTATAGTTATTATTTAGAAAAGAAGGCAGACCGTGAAAGCAACTTTATAGCAAGCACCGAAAAAGCACAAAATCTTTATAGAAAAGAACTGGATTGGATGCGCCGCCAACCCAAAGCACGAGGGACCAAGGCCAAGTCACGAATAGATAGTTTCTATCAAGTAGAAAAACGCGCCAAACAACAATTGGACAATGAAGAAGTGATGCTAGACATCAAAATGACGCGTATGGGCAGCAAGATTGTAGAGCTCTACAACTTGCACAAAAGCTACGGAGAACATGTCATTTTGAAGGGCTTTGAATATAAATTCAAACGAGGAGATCGAGTCGGTATTATTGGTAATAATGGCGCGGGTAAAACCACCTTATTGAATATCCTAGTTGGTAAAGAAACTCCTGATGCTGGAAAAGTGGTCATTGGAGATACCATTGTTGTTGGTTATTACACGCAAAGTGGCATGCAACTCAAAGCAGATAAACGGGTCATTGATGTTATTCGGGATATTGCCGAATTCATCCCGATGCACAAGGGCCAAAAGCTATCGGCAGTACAACTTTGTGAGCGTTTTTTATTTGATGCCAAGAAGCAACAAACCTATGTTTCTAAGCTTAGTGGAGGAGAAAAACGTCGCTTATATCTGCTGACGATTATCATGAAAAACCCCAATTTCCTAATTCTGGATGAGCCGACCAATGATTTGGATATTCTCACCCTACAAGTCTTAGAAGAGTTTTTATTAGGTTTTCCAGGTTGTATTGTGATTGTATCGCATGATCGCCACTTTATGGATAAGATTGTCCAACATACTTTTGTCTTAGAAGGGCAAGGCATCGTCCGTGATTTTCCTGGCAATTACACTGCCTATAGAGAAGTCGCTAAACAAGAGGCCATTAGCCTAAAGGCGGAAGAAAAAGAAGCGGCCGCAGATCAACCTGTTGTCAAAACAGCCAGTAAAATTTCTCAGGAAGAACGCAAAGAACTCAAACGCTTAGAACGACAGGTAGCCAAATTAGAGGAAGAAAAGGCTAAAACAACTGCCAAGTTTAACGACAGTTCTTTAACACAAGACCAAATTACCGAATTGTCCAAAAAGCTCAATGAAATCAATGAACGTTTAGAAGAAAAGGAAATGTCTTGGATGGAATTAGTGGATAAGATAGGATAAGATAGCTTCTTTCCTTGGGAACTATTCCCCTTGTAGAAACATTAGAACAGTTGAATTTTATAGAAAGAAGTTGTTCTAAAAACAAGAAATAGACCTCTGCTAATAATAGAGAGAAGCAACTTCAAAAACTACAAGTAATGTTTAAGAAGTACAACTCTATTGAAAACACCTACAGAAAGACCTTTTTAGAAAAAATTAAAGGGCATGGGCTTTGGCTAAAAGAATATGTCGTACAAGAAAAAGTACATGGTGCCAACTTATCCTATATTACTACAGATGGACAACATTTTGTAGGGGCGAAACGCAGAGGGCTTATTGGTGAAGAAGAGTCGTTTTATAATTACAACAGAATCTTGCAAAGCCTACAAGATAAGTTTACTGCTATTTGGGAAGAATTAAAGAGTAAACAACCTGATTTGCACCACTTAATCATTTTTGGTGAACTCATTGGCGGTAGTTACCCTCATAAGGAAGTAAAACAGGTCAAAGGAGCTTTAAAGGTTCAAAAAGGGGTCTTTTATTCCCCTGATAATCACTTCTTAGCCTTTGACATCTTGATTAATTCCACCCACTATTTAGGCGTAGAAGAGGTTAATTATCACTTTGAGAAGCAGGGAATCTTGCACGCTCAAACCCTTTTTAGAGGCAGCATCGAAGATTGTTTGGCTTATTCTAATGAGTTTGATTCTACCATTCCTAAAAAACTTGGCTTCCCTTTAATCAGCCCCAATATTTGTGAAGGGGTCATCATTCGCCCTGTGGAAACTGCACACTTCAACAACAGCACCCGTGTTATTTTGAAAAACAAGAATGAAAAGTGGTCAGAGAAAAAGAAGTTCACCAAGAGCATTAAGAAAACAGATGCATTGCCTGATAAATTGAGCCATTTAAAAGCAGCTATTTTAGCTTATGCAACAGATAATCGACTCAACAATGTCTTGAGTAAATTGGGTGAGGTTACCCATCAAGACTTTGGGCAAGTCATGGGTTTATACAATAAAGATATTATAGAAGACTTCACCAAAGATTATGCAGAGGTGTTTCAAGCCTTAAGTAAAAAGGAACAAAAAAGCATCACCAAATCTATTGTTAAATCAACCGCTACGCTAGTGCGTAATAAGTTGATTTATGTCTAAACATTCCGCAACTATAATGGAACAAGAGTGACTATATTAATATAGTCACTCTTGTTTTTATTTTTAGGCTACTCTTGGGCTTTTACCGCCTCATAAATTGCAGTTACTTCGTCTTGACTAAAATCGGTCAACGGCCCTGCTGTTGTGCTAAATGTATAAACTTTGTTTCCTCGAATTGCGAAGTAAGCAAAGTTATAAGAAGTCGTGGTATCATTATCTACTTCCACTTTGTATAAAAAGCTACAAGGGTCTTGCTGTACCACTCCCTTAAAGGCAGCATCGGTTGTTTTATAATCCAATAAAGACTCTTGGGTTAATTTAGCACAATCCAAACTCGTCGCATTGCTCCCATAAATCTGCACATAGTAGTCTTTTCCTTCTACCACCACATCTTGCATAAAGTTATCCGAGTTGTTTTTAACGGTTGCGCCTTCAGGAGCGAGTAAAGTCACAGGAATGCCGTATTCTAGGAGGTTCATTTTGTTGGTGAAGATGGGGTCTGGTTTTGGGGGAGTGTTGTCACAGGCGACAAAACCTAATAATGCAAAGAACAGCAGTAGACGATATTGGATAGACATGTTGTTTTGTTTTTTAGTGATAAGAAGTAGTCGCTTATTCAACGATATTCGTTAATAGTTGCAACTATTAGAAAAAAAGCAGCAATCCAATTTCAAAAATTAAACGCTTTTCTCCTATTCTAAGCCAATTAAAGAACCTCGAATTTTACAAAGGTAAAAAACTTCTTAAATTTGCAACACGCTCCTTAGCAGGAACCATTTATTTCCGAGAATGGTTGAAGGGCAAACATTATACAGTTATACAAAACAATCTTAACCAATGGTTGAGATTACAAAACAGTAAGCATGAGTTTACCGACACAATACAGTGCAAAAGAGGTAGAATCCAAGTGGTACGACTACTGGATGGAGAAAGGCTACTTTCGCTCTACCCCCGACGAACGGGAACCTTACACCATTGTTATCCCTCCGCCAAATGTGACAGGGGTGCTACACATGGGCCATATTCTAAATAACACCATTCAAGATGTCTTGATTCGCAAAGCACGTTTGGAAGGTAAAAATGCCTGTTGGGTGCCTGGTACAGACCATGCCTCTATTGCTACGGAAGCTAAAGTCGTCAAACAACTCAAAGAAAAAGAAGGAAAAAAGAAAAGCGACATTACGCGCGAAGAATTCTTGGTTCGTGCTTTTAAATGGAAAGAAGAATATGAAGGGCGTATCTTGGGGCAACTCAAAATGATGGGTGCTTCTTGTGATTGGGAACGTACGCGTTTTACCATGGAAGACAGTCTAACCGATGCGGTACAACACATCTTTGTAGACTTGTATAATAAGGGCCTCTTGTATCGTGGCAAACGCATGACTAACTGGGACCCCGAGGCACAAACCGTATTATCGAATGCCGAAGTAGAGTACCAAGAAGAGAATTCTACGCTCTATCACATTCGCTATGCCGTTGCTGGAACAGACGATGAATGGGTAACCATTGCTACCACTCGTCCAGAAACCATCTTGGCCGATGCAGCCGTTGCGATTCATCCAGACGATGAGCGTTATGCACACCTGAAAGGGAAAAGTGTAATCGTTCCTTTTGTTAATCGCGAGATTCCAATCATTTTTGACAAGTATGTAAAAATGGACTTTGGAACAGGCGCCTTGAAGGTAACGCCTGCGCATGATATGAACGATTATGACATCGGGCAACGCCATAACTTAGAGGTTATTGAAATCCTAAGTGATGGTGGTCGTCTTAATAACAAAGCCCAATTCTATGTGGGCATGGATCGAGCGGATGCGCGCAAACAAATCGCCAAAGATCTAAAAGCGCAAGGCTACTTGGTTAAAAAAGAAAGCTACAGCAACAATGTAGGACGCTCTGAGCGTACAAAGGCGGTTGTAGAACCTAAATTAACCTTGCAGTGGTTCTTAAAAATGGAAGGTCTTTCTGCGACGGCATTAGAAGCCGTAGAAAATGGTCCTGTTGATTTTTTACCAGAACACATGGTTAATACTTATCGCAACTGGCTCAAAGAAGAGAATGTACGCGACTGGTGTATTTCTCGCCAATTATGGTGGGGACAACGCATTCCTGCTTGGTATTTAAAAGAAGATGAATCTAAAGTTTTTGTGGCCAAAACAGCAGAAGAGGCTTTGGCAAAAGCACAAGAAGAATTGGGCAATGCCGCCTTGACTTTAGAAGACTTAAGACAAGAAGAAGATGTTGTTGATACTTGGTTCTCGTCTTGGTTGTGGCCTTTGTCTGTTTTTGATGCCTTTGAGAATGCCGATGAACTGAAATATTACTATCCAACCAATGTATTGGTAACAGGTTGGGATATTATCTACTTGTGGGTAGCGCGTATGGTAATGGCAGGCTACGAATGGGCACCTGAATTATTAGGCGAAGAATTAGCCAAAGAAAAAGGGGTACACCCCTTTAAGCATGTTTACTTTACAGGAATGGTCCGTGATAAACTCGGTCGTAAGATGAGTAAGTCGATCGGTAATTCACCTGATTCCTTGAAGTTGATTGAAAAATATGGCGCCGATGGCGTTCGCTATGGGATCTTGTCGGCGGCGGCGGCGGGAGGAGATGTTATTTTTGATGCGCCCTTCTTAGACAAAACACAAACGGCGATTAAAAATGAGTCGGATTTGTGTGTAACTGGTCGTAACTTCTGTAATAAGCTTTGGAATGCCTTGCGCATGTTAAAAGGCTTAGAAATTGTAGAAGAAGTTGCTGATGAGCGTACGGCTAAAGTCAATGCTTTTGCTGCAAAATGGTTGGAGCATTCTTATAATAAAACCTTACAGAGCCTAGAAAGAAGCTTTGAAAGCTTCCGTTTATCAGAAGCAGTCAAGACTTTATACAATTTTGTTTTTGATGATTTCTGTGGTTGGTATTTAGAATTGATCAAGCCAGGTTATCAACAACCGCTTGACCGAGCAACCTTGGATCGAACAATTGATTTCTTTGAAAAAATCATGACCCTATTGCATCCTTTCATGCCTTTTGTTACCGAAGAGATTTGGTCTAACTTGCGAGAAAATAGAGCAGAAGGCGACGATTGTGTGGTTAGTACTTGGCCTAGCGTTGGCAACTTTGATGAAGATTTCTTATACAAAGTTAGTATCGTTAAAGATTTAGTCGGTTCTGTTCGTAATACACGTAATAAGAATCAATTACCACAAAAATCAGCGCTCCCCTTATTGGTTCAAGATAAGGAAGCCGCGCATCAATTCTTGGCGGAAGAAGGCTTAAGCGAAAGTATTGAGAAGATTGCCTACTTAAGTGGCTTGAGTTTCACCAAAGAAGATGCGCACGAAGGAGCCAGCTTTATCGCAGGAACAGCGCAATACTATTTGTTGTTCCAAAAACAAGTCAATGTTGCAGAGGAACGCGAGAAGCTAGAAACAGAGTTGAAGCAGAAACAAGGCTTTGTCAAAACTATTGAGAAAAAATTGAGCAATGAAAAATTTGTTGGTGGAGCGCCTGCGGCTGTGGTCGATCGCGAGCGTAAAAAACTAGCAGATGGACAAGCGCGTATTGCTTTACTAGAAGAAAGCTTGAAGAAGTTAAATTAATAGCCTTAAAGAAGGTTTTTAGGCCTTTTATGGCACTTATACTACAAAGAGACTGTCCAAGAAGACAGTCTCTTTTTTTATCCTAATATTTCACTATTCTTATTTCTCTTCTAACTTTCTTGTTACTATGTCTCTAATAATCAAGCTTTATTTTTTAATAAAAGAACCCAAACAACTAACAATAGCCTAATAATGTTCTTTCCTACCTTTTGATGTTTTTTTACCTTTGCAGCATACAAAAACAAGCTTATCAAAGTAACCAGATCCCTTTGATAAGCTATAAACCAGTCCTATCCATTTTCTTTGCTACTTTTGGTTATAGAGGAAGCAATCATAGATAAACTAGCACTCCTTCTTGTTTTTATAAGTATAACTTTATCGTACGATTGCCTTGTTTGTCGAGCATAAATTGTGAGTTGTTTTTATCTTTTGTTAACAATCTGATTTACAGCATTTTACAAACCACCTCAATCCTTTTAAGAACACTAATTGACTATAAAATGGTCTTATTCAATATTGTTTTTTGTAGAAAAGGAGCATTTGGATACGAAATTTGCCTAGATAGGAATGATGAAGTTGTTTAAGGCAAAATCAATAGCTTACCCAAGTATCTAAACAGAGGCCGTATTTCAAAAAAAGCTTTTTAGTTACACGGTAGCATTATGGCCTAAATAGCTTCTATTCTAAATTATTCATCATTTCAAATTTCAACAATGAAAACCTTACTTAAATTGCTTTTGGTTACCTCTTTTTTACTGGCTACTCAACAGGCATTTGCTCAATATTCAAAAGTATCTTTTAAAACCAAACAGCCGCTACAACTTTGGGTGGATGGAGAAGCAGTCAATGATGGCTATGCGAAATACTTTAAACTACGTTTAAATCAAGGGCGATCTTATGAACTCAAATTTTACGTGGAAGATGGTTCTGGTATTGTCGTCAGTGAGACAATTATGATTGGTGCAAAAGAGCGCAAATCAGACTATATGGTTAAATACCATAAACGCAAACAACAATACCGTCTAATTGTAAAATCTGCTAAGGATAAGGTTTCTGTGGCGGATGGCTTGCGTAACATGGGGACAATGAGTTACTCCGCAGAAAGCACCAGTGCTAGAGCCGATGAAAATGGTGTATCAGTAGAACACTCCAAAGAATCTGGTGCAGTAGATGGAAGAGCATTAGGAGATAGTGTTGATGCTGTTGCATCTATCTTCAAAAACGATAAGAAGAAGAAAAAACAAGCAGAAGATAAACGAACCGTAGTGGTATTAAAAGTAAAATAAAGAGCCTACTCTACAACCTTTTAGGAGACTGTTTTTAACAGTCTCCATTTTTTCTAGCGGCGCTATCTACGCAAGTACTCGGAAGGTTTTTTACCAAAACGATTACTATAAGTTTTGGAGAAGTGGCGGGTAGACATAAAGCCTATAGAATAAGAGACCTCTTTGACGGTGCTGCACAATCCTTGCTCTAACATGCGTCTAGCCTCTTGTAGGCGAATTTCGTTGATAAACTTAAGTGGCGTCAAGCCTGTATGCAATTGCATAAAACGGTATAGTTGTCGCTTACTAGTAATAAGTGCTCTAGCTAAATCATCTACTGAAAATTCCGTGTTATCCAATTGTTCTAACACCACTCGTTGGGCCGTTTCAATTTTCTCTCGCTGTGCTACTGTCATCCGCGACTCCTGAGCAGGAGCCACTTCTTCTTTCGTTTCTTCCTGTACAGGAACAGTAGGAGCCGTTTCTTGGGCAACTTCTTGGCGCACTTGAGCGTTTTGGATGAGGTTCTTCACATGAATCGTCAACTCTTCTACCGAAAAAGGTTTGGTCAAGTATTCATCAATTCCAATGGTCAACGCTTCCAACTTACTCTCTGTATCTGCCCGAGCAGTCAACACCACTACAGGGAGCATATTTCCCCATTCACTAGCCTTGATATTGCGCAACAGCTCAAAGCCATCCATTTCTGGCATCATCAAATCCGTGATCACTAAATCGTATTGCTGCTTCTGTCCTTTTAGAGTTTGCCAACCAATCGCTCCATTCGCTGCTAAATCAATGTTATAATCCTTCTGCAAGACCAATTTCACAAAGGCAGCCATATCATGGTTATCCTCTACAACTAAGATTGATGGCTTATTCGCGTCTCGTTGGCTCAATTCTGGAGCGCCAACAGAAACGGTGGCTTCTTCTTTTATTGGGGCTACGACTGCTTCTTTCTTAGGCATTCTAAAAAACAAGCGTGTTCCTTTTTTCAACTCACTCTCTATCTCCAAGCGAAAACCTTGTAATTGAGATAGCTCTTGGGCTAGCGCCAAGCCAATCCCTGTTCCTTTGGCAGAAATCTGTTGAGCATTCTTACTTTGATAAAAACGATCAAATATATAAGGCAATTCCTCCGCAGCAATTCCCACTCCTGTATCACGCACTTCCATATACAAATGCTCTTCTTCTTCTTGTACTGTCAGTGTAATTTTACCGTTGTCAGGCGTATATTTAAAAGCATTAGAGAGGAGATTATTAATAATCTTCTCCATCTTTTTGGGATCAAATTCTAGAACTAGCTCTCGATTCGCTTCATAATTCAATTGGTAATCTATAGAGCTGTAGCGTTTTTGTATTTCGAAGGCTTGGTAAATACTTTGCATAAACGTATACACATGATTGTCGCGCACGTGCAGCTTCAATGTACTAGAATTGAGCTTAGCCAAATCCATAATGTCATTGATGTATTGCAGCATATTCTTACTATTCCGCAAAACCATCTCTAATGATTCTCGGCCGTCAGCAGACAATCCATTGGTTTCTTGACCTTGTAACAAGGCAGAGACTGGTCCTACAACTAAGGATAAAGGCGTCCGTAATTCATGGGATATATTGGTGAACAACTGGTTTTTAGCAGCCACTGCTTCTTCTGCTGTATCTTTAGCAGCTCGAAGAGCCATTTCATACTCTTTTTGTTGGTGCTGTAGGCGAAGGTTGTGCAACATGTTGCCACCAATAGACAAAAACGGTGTTACTCGTTGCAGACTACAAGCCGTGTACCCTTCTTTATTGGCAATTCCAATAAGGCCAATTATTTCATCATCATATAAAATAGGAAAGCAAACTAGAGTCGTTAGGTGTTCTTCTTGAGCAGGTACTACTGGGAACGTTTGAACGGTCTTTTGTTCCAGCACCACCTTTACCAATTGTTCGAGGTTGTGTAAACGATCGTTTCCTTTCCAGTACCCAGCTTGTAACAAAGGGGCTTCTGGTAAAAATTGTGTCTGATCACGAACAACCAATACTTCTACGGGGTGTTCACTTGGGGAGTGTTTCTCTATCTTTAGGACAAATCCATACTGACTCTGTGTGGTATCTAAGAGTAAAGACAATAACTGCTGTACACCTTCTCTTTTAGATCCACCTAAAAAAGAGCTGGTTTGTAAATTTTCTAGTTGCTCTAATAAGGCTTTTTGAATAGCTTTTTGTTCTTGTAAATCATCCAAAGCCACCGATTTCTCTATCGCTATTGTTTTCTCTTCTTCATAACGCTGTACAATCAATCGAGTGACTAGTACTACGGTAACAATCATACAAATGAAGGTGACTATTGTATCAGCCGATTGTGTAAAGGGGGTCTTATAATGAACTACTAATTCAGGAAAGAAGTATTCTATACCAATGGTTGTCAATGTTGTTAACACCACAAATACACCTATAGGAACATAGCGTTTTCTGTAGTCTAATAACAAATAGAGAAATAAAATGGTCAGATTAAATGCGATGGCAGGCCCTGCTAATCCTCCCATTCCAAACCAGAGGAAAAAGGAACTAATTTGTGTAACGATGATAAAAGGCCAAGTGAGAACCGTATAATCTTTCAACCGACTAGATAAGAAATAACCCATCACGACAACTATTCCTGTGAGTATATCTGCGATGGCCGGCAGCCAGCCATTCCCGATTAAAAGATTAGTAACTAAGCGTATTACTACTACTGCAATTCCATATTTGCAGATGGTCTGAAAGACATTTTTATGGGCGTTATAACTTTGTTCAGACAAAGAAATAGATGCGGTAATAGATTTCTTAGGCATACGTTCACTTAGCTACAATAATTTTATTTCTAGTACTAAGGTGAAGATAATACCTTTATCCTGCTTTCAAAAAAATAGTTTATCAAACTTCTTTTTATTTCAAATACATGTTGGAGAGTCCTTTATCTTTATTTTCTTAAAGTCATCGTATCTTTTTTTCTCTAGCCGCTCGTACATGCAGCAAGTGTTTTACCATAACTTGCAACTCTTCCACCTCAAATGGTTTGGTCAAATAATCATCCATTCCTATACGCAAACTACGCAAGCGCTCATCAAATTGCGCCTTAGCAGTTAAGACAATAACAGGCAAGTGGTTCGTAGTAGCATTCGTTTGGATGTGTTGAATCAATGTAAAACCATCCATTTCTGGCATCATCAAATCGGTAATTAGTAACCGAAATCGTTGAGGGTGCTCTTGTAGCATCTCCCAAGCCTCTCGGCCATTTTTCACGGCCGATACGGTATAATCCAATTGCAATACCTGTTTCAAAAAAGAACGCATATCCCTGTTGTCCTCTACCACCAAAATACTAGGCTTGTTGCTTGTTGTGGGAACAGGGACTTTTGTTTGTGTTTGCTTTAGGGCTACCTTTTTTTGTTCTAAAACAACAGGTGCTTGTTGTTTACGCAATTGATCTATTGGGATATGAATAATAAAACAACTGCCTTCTCCTACCCTACTTTTTACACTTATTGTGATGTCTAATAATTCTGACAACTCTTTGCACAAGGCTAAACCAATTCCTGTTCCAGAAAAAATACTTTCATGCGGCTGTTCTATTTGATAAAACCGATTAAAAATGCGTTCAACATGTTCTTCCGAAATACCAGGACCACTATCAGAACAGCGAATTTGCAATTCGTCTGTTAATAATTCCGCTTGCAAAACAATGTGCTCTTGGGTGCCATCTTTTGTGTATTTAAAAGCATTAGAAAGAACATTGTCAATGATCTTTCTCAGTTTATTGACATCAGTATAAAGGCCAATCCTTTTATTCAATGGATATTTCAAAGAAAAGGACAATTCTCTGTAAGAATAGGCCTCTTTAGCCTCTTGATAAACACCTTCCAAAAAGTCTTTTAGGTCAATCGTTGTCAATTGTACCTCCAAATGATCAGCATTAAGCTTGCTCAAATCAACAATATCTTCAATATAAGAGAGCATTTTCTTACTATTTTTCTCAATTAGCGTTAATTGTTGTCGCCATTGCTCTTCCTCTAATTGTTGAAAACTCGCTTGCTTCAATAAATCAATTGGTCCTAAAATAAGAGAAAGTGGTGTCCGCAATTCATGAGAGATATTGGTCAAGAATTGAGATTTAAGTCGATTACTTTCCTCTGCTAATTCTTTTGCTTCTCGCAATTCATTTTCATGCTTTTTCTGAGCACGTTTAAGTCGAATATTTTGAATAATAGACCCATAAGTAGAGATAAAAGGAGAGAGTTCTTCTATAACAGCTTCCTTATAACCATCAGGACAATCGGCTAAGACAATGGCCCCTACTACTTTATAGTTGTAAGTAACAGGAATTCCCAAATAATTGGTCAATCCATATCGACGCTGCGCAGAGATATTATCTTTTATGTTGTTGTTAATAATGGGCACTTTTCCATCGTGGACTTGTTTAAAAAAATCACTTAAGCGGGCCCGTTGCTGCTCTTCTGATAATTTTCCAAACAAAGGGGACGTAACTTGTGCATGGGGTTTAGCCATCCACGCTACACTACTTTCGGTCTCCAACTCTCCCATAAACCCATAACTACTGTTGGTTACTTCTAACAACTGTTGTAAAAGCTTATTAAAACTAGGTTTGAGGTCTTGTTCTAAGAAAAAATCAGATTGTAAATCTTTTAGACGCATTAACAAATCACGACGTTGCTCAGCGGCTTTACGTGCCCTTTGTAAGACAATTGCTTGTTGTTGAGAACGGTAACGCTCTTCTTCTACCCGATTATTAACAATACCCAATAGTAAACCCACCATACTACTGATGTACAATGTCATCTGGGTATAGTTCGTCCAGTTTTGAGCATAACTCGCTCTAAAAAATTCTTCTTGTAACTGTACAGCAAAAATCAATAGTAAAATCATCCCACTCACCAGCAAGGCCAACTTCTTACAATATTGCTCTCCAAAAAAGAGCATATAAATAAGGATTACCAATAAGAATATAGGAGGCCAGAGACTGTATAAATCGCCCCAAAAAACCCATACCACAGTGATGGCAATTTGTTTAACCAATAAATACCAACCTATCGTCCGCCCCAATGGCTGTTTGAGCTGACGAGCAGCACTATAAAACGAAAATAGGATAATTGCTAACAGTCCATCTGCTACTACTGGTATCCATCCTGCCCACTGCACGATATGAAATACCAATCGCAAAACTACAGCAGCAGCTGTCACAAGACAATTGAGCTCAAATAGCTTTGTTGTAGAAATGGATTCTTCTTTCATTTTGAAATTAATTTAGTTTTTTATTGCTATAAGATAGAGGCTAGGGTTCGCAAATTCATTTCCATATTTTATCTATTCAATTTTATAAGGTAATAGAATATTTCAGTAAGGTTCCGCTACGCTACCACTTTTTGTATGGCAAATAGAAGTTTGGCAAGAAAAGTACCTTTCACGGCAAAAAACATCCCCTTTTCCCCCTTTTTATAGAATTAGGAACAATCACTTTTATAAACTTCAATTCCCCTCCTTTTCCCAATCTTGATCTTGGCACAATAATTTGTCTATTATTAAGAACAGTAGGTCCAGTTTTATCTAGGCGACCTCCTTCTCCTTTAAAGAATAAAAATAGGTATCATGAAGACATTACAAGCTCTTTTTCTATCCATTAAACAATTTTTCTTTCCAACAACACTAGCACTCAAAAGCGTTCCTGTGCGAAACAACAAACCTACTCTTTTTCCTTAGCCTACAAACAATACTAAACACAACGAACCGCGCTTCTAAATAGCGGCTAGCACATTTCCTCTTATACAAAAAAAGAGAGGACAATTAGTAATTACTAATTGTCCTCTCTTTTTTTGTATAACTTTTGGTGCTATAGTGCAGGGCCACCTCCTACACGAACAGTGTTATCAGCAGAAGCTTGCTGAACACCTACCTTATAACCAGCTGGTGCTTGTACCTCAAAACGCAAGGTCTCTACTAAAGCAACACCTTTCACACGTACTTGATTGCCAATTTTAGGCATTGTAATCAATAAAGTCCCTGTCGCTTCATCCAAATTAGATTCCAAGTTGTAGCGACCAACCAAAACTAATTGCTTCACAATGTTTTCACTCATGTTCTCAACAGTCAAGTAAGTGGTTACACGGATGAAATCATTGTCCCATTCACTGCTCTCTACAGCTCCTGGCAAGTTGACAACTACTTCTTGTGTTCCAGCCAATGCAACAGACTTTACTAATGTTTTGCTTGTTTGGGCTTGAGTTATTGTTGTTCCTAGCATCAAAATAACTAGTAAAAATAAATTTTTCATCTCGATTCGTATTCTATATTCTTTGTAAAATTTGTTTTTTAATTGTGGTGCAGCCATTGCTATTATTAAAGAACAACTGCTGCTTTGTTGGGAATGCAAATGTAAGGCCACTAAATCTTTTTTACAAATTTTAATACAAAATAAAATTCTGCAATTCAAGTCTTTTTAAGGTTTATTACAAAATTTAATTTCTCAAAAAACAAGAAAAAGAAATAAAATTCATCAAAGAATAAAAAAAGCAGAATCTCCTTATCGAGAGATTCTGCTTTTCGGAATTTAAAAAAGTAGTTCTTTTTGTTAAAAAAAAGAAGATTTGTTTAGCAAGAACAAATTTTTTGGTTAAAAATTACCTCAAAACACTTATTTGATTTACTAAATTACTTTTTTTCACGCCTCTGCTATTCTACCTTTTCAAGTAATTCTGATCCTATGTTCTGATTAGAAGCCTAAAACACCTGTTAAATTTTCTACACAACTTCGACTAGCGCTTAGTTGTATTCCATTAGAGAGTTCAAATTTATATTTGGAGGGACGTGCGACAATGTGTTTTTTGTTGACATAATAAGAACGATGCGTTTTTATGAAAAGGTGGCTTGGAAAACCTTCGATTAATTTGATCATTTTCACGCGCTCCAAGAGTGGTGTTGGACGGGTCAAGACATGAATGAGAACATAATTATTACTAGACTCTAGACAGAGAATATCTGTAAAGGCAATTTGAATGGCCGATTGACTAAAATAAAAGGTTTCTTGTTCTTCTTGGATTTGATCTAAATCCGTCCTTAACTTCTAAGTGACCATTACCCAAGCTACCTTTCCACGTCTAGCTGCATGGATAGATAGTCTCAGTATTCCTCTCCAAACTAGTGCTACTCTTCCAACACATGGAGCCTTCCAAACTTGGGACTATTCTTCTTGGACATTGGATTACATTTCTACTAGCCTACATATAGATGCTACTACCGCCCCCAACTTTCCTAGAGCATTACATAAGGTATCCGAGAATTTGGTATTTGCCAACTTGCCTATTACTTCCGATGCTTATTATGGATTAGATGCCAATGGTTGGTACCCATTAGGCCGTTCTTATCAGGCCGCAAATTATTCTCTAACGGCTGTTAGTGGAGGTGCCAATGATAGTATTCATTTTTTGAATGATAATCAGATTTATGGCGGCCGAACCGATCTTTGTCCTTTTCCATTAACCTATCAAACGCAGCGCAGTCAATCTCATACAGAGAGCATCCCATTTCAGGTCACTATTGTTGCTTTTGGGCTCAACAGAACGCCTGGTTTTCGAAGAAGAACAGTTAGTAGGGATCTTGAAGTAGTAGGGCATGGAACCTTACGGATGCCTACTGCTACAGGAACCGCCTCAGCGCCTTATAATGTATTGTTAGTTAAAATAAATAGAACTAGAGTGGATAGTTTCTTTTTGGGGGGTGCTCCAGCTCCTGCTGCTCTTTTATCGGCCTTGGGTTTGGCACAAGGAGCAACAATTACAGATAGTTTTTATAACTTTTATGCGCCTAATTATGGCGCCAATATACTTGGCATGACGGATAACAATGGAATAGGCGACATCCTTTTTTACCGAACAGGAGCTCTAGATGTAGTACTTAGCCTTACCAATATTCAAGTACAATCTAGTAACTGCTTTCCCAATCCTGTACAAGAACAGCAGACTTTAACCATTGAAACCAACAAAACAATAGGTAGTGCTTATCTAAACATTGTAGATGCTAGTGGACGAGTTGTTTTCAAAAAAAACTTAGAAGCTATCCAAAGCAAGCAATACCAGTGGAAATTGCCTAGTATCTTAGAAAAAGGAGTTTATTTTTATCAGTTAATCGACCAAACAGCTAGACATAGTACCCAAGGAACATTCCAAATCAACTAGTTGTATGAAGTAATAAGTACACTGTAACGGAAGTTTATTAAAGATACAATCACTAAAAGCTTTAACATCTGCCACAGTTTTGGAAGGGTATAGGAAGG
>JBOEFW010000072.1:0-12702 GCA_050633105.1 Aureispira sp.
AACATGAGTCATCCCGAATTTTAGTTTCGTCTAAGATTCGGGATTTTTCTGTGTAGAAAAGTGGCAATAAATTAGTATAAATAAAAATAACCTCTTATAATTTGGAATATCTGACCAGACCAAAAATAAGAGGCATTATGTTTAAAAACATACTACAAAGTAAGACAAGTTTAGAAAAAGATCAAAATACAGGCTACTTTATTTTGAAACAATTAGATCGCTATTTATTGGACTTATTAGTTAATCTAGATGCCCAAATAGACAAACGATTAGTTCGGACATTTTACAATTTGTGTGCCGTAATTATTATGTTTCGGAACCGATCTATGGGGTTGTTGTTAAGCGAATTAGGAGGCTATATAACAGGATTTAATAAAGCTCCAGCAGGAACAAAACGGATTAGTAATTTATTGAGGAGCAAGAAATGGGAAGCGAGTTTAATAGACCAGCATTTTTTTCAACAAACAAAAGATCGAGTACAAGAAATAGAGAAAAAAGGGAAGCGGGCCTTAATGCTGTGGGATGACAGTCGAATAGAAAAGCATGAAAGTTGGTTTTGCGAAGGCTTGTGTAGTGTTTGGAGTAGTAAGGCTAAACGACTAACTCGGATTAAGAAAGGATTTTTTACGCCACCAAGTACCCGTATATGTGTTCCAGGGTTTAAATGGACAGGTGTCTTTCTTTCCCACTTAGGGGGAGTTCCTAGCGTCTGTCAAATGACTTGGTGGACAACTAGAGGGAAATTCAGAGAAGATCCTGATAATATTATTTTTCGCCTACTTCAAAAAACCTATGAACAACTAGGAACCAGTATTGTACATATTCTTGATAGAGGTTATGCTAGTATTAAAATGCTTGACTATTTAATTAGATGGGAGCAAGATTTTGTGATTCGTTGGAAGAAAAACCAGCTGCTTTTTCATCAGGAAAAGGGAAAGAAAAAGACCCACTTGTTGTCTCGATCTTTTAGAGGAAAAAAATTTAAAAGACTGAAAGATCAGCAACGAAAAACTACTAAAAAGGTAACTATTGCTTGGGCAGCTGTAAATCATCCTGAATTTATGAATAAACAGTGCTATCTAGTTATTGTACGCGATAAAAAACATCATACTAGCCCTATGTACTTGCTCACCTCTTTACCCATTAACAATGCCAAACAAGCTTGGGAAGTCCTCTTTAGTTATATGCATCGTTGGGAAGTTGAACAAGGTTTTCGCTTCCTCAAATCTGAAATGGCTATTGAATCTCCTAGACTTTGGTTTTGGGATAATCGCATGAAAATCATGGCTATTGTCACCTTAGTTTACGACTTCTTATTACAAATGGTTCGTAATTGGGGATCTATTACTCAACTCATCTTCAAGCGCTGGTGTCATAGAACTGGAGAGCGATATCGACTCGCGTCAATACCGCTCTATAGATTTAGATCTGCTTTTTCTAATTGTTTATTTTCACTCTTTTTTGCCATCCTGCAAAATTCGGGATGACTCATGTTTTTTTTAATCTTCCTCCAAAACAATTCTTGTTCCCCCTAAACAAAGAAACAAAACCTACTCCATCAAAGGCGGCATTTTATTTAAAATAGCATGATTAGGGCGCATTCCCAACGACTTTAAATAAACCTCCGTGACCTCTTGTTTATGGTGATCTGCCTGTTGTTTGAGCCATTCTATCCCAATACCATTTTGGTGAGCGGCACACATTCCTGTGTGTTTCCAACTGTACAAGTCCCCTTTACCAAATAAGTTGAGTTTTCTTAAGATTTTACGATGCCTTGTACTCAGGGTGTTCTTAGAATAAAAGGAGGAACCCCCATCAGGAGATACTAGATAATGATTGCTTACCCGTCCTGCCAATTCTTTTTTTAGCTGGTTATTAAAGTGGTGCGGAATCGCTCGATAAGAATTGCGTCGATTCTTAGCAATCGCTCCTGGTATAAATAACTTGTTATTGGTTGTATCAATATGGCAAACGCGTAATTGCCTAAACTCATTCGGTCGAATGAAGCAATAATATAAAAAACGAACACACAGCCACAGTTCCGTATCTTGACGAACGTGTGCTAGGATTGCCTTTTGTTGTTTTCTTGTATAATACCTATCAACAACTAACTTATCGTGTCTCAATTTAGGGATATTGCTACAAGGATTATTGATTAGATAATCTCGTTGTATTGCTTCCTTAAAAATGGTCGATAAGTAGCTCACATAATTATTGGTAGTGCGTGTACTTCTTGTCTTCAAGATGTAATCTCTAAAGGCTATAATGTCCTTTTTCTGAATATCAGAGATAGGACAATCCAGTTTGAATTTTAAGAACATACCCGCAGCACTTGAATAACAATCATAAGTGCGTTGTCTAACCGTTTGTTTCTTGAAGATTAGAATTTCGTAAACAGCTTCGTGTAAAGCTTTAGGAATGATGGCTTTGGCTTGGTCTTCAATGGTATCTGGACCAGGCAAATACATGGAACCTTGATAGTTTTCATCTAATATCCAATTGAGAACAATTCCTTTCTGAGCTAAAGGGATTAATATTTTGCTACTAGGTAGCGCTTTATCATTAATAACAGCTCTTAAAGAATTACTGTGTACATCTAACTCTTTGGCTAGCTGAACAATGGTCTTGTTTTCCTTTTCTAGTATCTTTTTTATTCGTTTTCCAATAGTCATATAGTAATGGTTTAGCTTAATTGTAGAGATAAACTAAACAAAAACATCAAAAGTTTCAAATAAATTGCTTTTTTTTATTTTTTAGATAAAAAAGCTCATTTAGATGAAAAACAGCATGATTGTTGAAAAATGACCTTAGGTAGGTATTTAAATTACTAATTGCTACTTATTGTTCTTTTTATTAGAAGGAATAATGTTTCCAAAAGGATAGTTTTCAATAGAAGAAGTATCTCTTTCTTCCTCATGTGTTAAGCCGTTAATCCTCGATTCTTCACCAATTTCTTCCAAGGCATCCATTACTTCTTCAAATGTTAAATCATTAACATTTAATTTTTTATGAATGGTTTCTGCAGACGGATTGCCATCTGTTGGTAAATGAGGGTGACTTTTTAGATCTTTTATTTGTTCTAATAAATTTTGGATAAACAATTCTTGTTTTTCAATAGTCTTTCCCTGTTTTCTAACAGTTTTAGCTTGCAACTTGCCAAGAGAATGTAATCGTTCTGTGTCTGTGAGAGCTTTCCTTTCCTGCGCAGGAGAATTATTTATAAATGCCTCTCCTTCATAATTATCATCTAGTAACCAGTTAATACTTATTCCATATTTTGCTAAGGCAATGAGCGTTTTAGTATCTAGTTCCTTAGTGCCATTGTATATAGCTTCATCATTGAGTATATATTGTATTGCTGTTTCTTTAAGACCTAGCGCTTTAGATAAAGTTTCTGGTTTCATTTGCATATACTGGAGTAAATCATAGAGCTTTTTATGTAAATTCATGGTTTAATGAAATTTAAATGGTTGATTAAAAGATTTATTGATAAACTATTGTATGCTATGTGTTTTGTTTATTGAGAATAGATATTTGCTGTTTTAAATTTTCTATAACCTGCTCTTGACTCTTATTGAGTTTCTGCAATAATTGTAGTTTAGTATTTAGTAGAGGGGAGGCCTTTTGATACATTAAGCCTCCTTCATCTCCAAGAAGAAGCCAATTAATATTGATGCCTTTTTTAGCTAGTGGAATGAGAATTTTTGCACTAGGTTTGGCTCTGCCTGTTGTTAAGGCACTGAGAGTCCCACTTCTAACATTTATTTCTCTTGCTAAATCAGCAGCTTTTTTGTTTTCTGTGTTGTGGATTTCTGTAAAGCGTTGTCCAATAGTCATTTATGTTATTTGTTTGTCTTATGAGAATATCTATATAGAAATGCACCTTTCAATAAAATGCATCTTTTTTTAGGCAAAGCTTGCGCTTTCAATAATAATATATTATTATTGTGAGCGTAAGGTCATTGCGAGACATGACAAACAGGGTAAGTTTTTAGTATTTTGCGAGTGAGATCCTTAATACTAATTACTTACGACAAAAAATCAACAACCTTTTGCAACAAGTGCAATCGGAAAGAAATATAAAAACAGAGTTATTAGTAGCTCTTACATTATATTTCACTAAAACACACATTATAATGTCAATGTGTCTAAAGTATTAAAGTATAGAAAGCTCTTTATGAACTTCCTATACTTATTGTGCCCGGGACAAGATTCGAACTTGCACACCCTATACGAGCACCAGCCCCTCAAGCTGGCGTGTCTACCAATTCCACCACCTGGGCAATGATGTATCGCTTTGCAGCTCGGCAAAGATACGCGATTGTAATAAGAATGCCAACTTTTAGCGCCTTTTATTCCTAGAAGTTATAAAAAAGTAAGCTAGACTTAAAAAAATAGTACATTAGTGTAAGACGTTGTGTTTACATGGATGCTTTGTAGAAAGCAAATTTGTTTTGATAAAGAAGAGCAGAAACAAAACGTAGCGCAACAAGTAGGAGGAGAGAGCAAAAGCGAGATCTAATTTATCAACTATTTAAAAGAAGCGACGCATAATCATGGAAGCAATGCCAACCGCGACATTTGTCAGCAAAGAACAAGCGTATCAAGCGGCTATACAAGCGCTCGATGCCATTTTGGAAGGAGAAAACAATGCTATTATGAAGATGGCAACAATCAATTGTGTCTTAAAGGAGCATTTGCCCTATTGTTTTTGGGTAGGCTTTTATTGTATGAACAATGGACAATTGATGGTAGGACCTTATCAAGGAACATTGGGCTGTTTACACATTCCTTTGTCAAAGGGAATTTGTGGGCGCGCTGCCTTGACAGCACAAACACAAATTGTAGAAGACGTGCATACCGATCCTTCTCACTTGGCTTGTGATAGCCGAACTAATTCAGAAATCGTAGTTCCTGTACACAACCAAGCAGGAAAACTTATTGGAGTACTAGATTTGGATAGTGCCGAGAAAGCAGCTTTTGATTTCATGGATCAACAATTTTTGGAAGAGATTGTAAAGAAGCACTTTACAGAAGAGCCATTAGAAATGGCCTATCAATTGGATTAAAACGACTCCTTTTTACAAAAAAACTATAGTTAATAGCACTCCAAGCGCTTTTTAATATAAAAACACCAACAATGATTTTCTTACAAAACTACATCAATGGACAATTAGTAGCGCCCAAAAGTGGCGAATACCTAGATAATTATGAACCTGCTACAGGCAACGTGTATGCAAAAATACCCGATTCCAATACATCGGATGTAGAAGCCGCAGTAGAAGCCGCTCAGGCTGCTTTTCCTGCTTGGTCGCGCATGCCCGCCAAAGCTAGAGGAAAGATTCTAATGCGCTTATCAAACTTGATAGAGGAGCAGTTGGAGCGTTTGGCGTTGGCAGAATCTACCGATAATGGGAAGCCAGTGAGTTTGGCAACCATGGTTGATATTCCTCGGGCGGCCAGCAATTTTCATTTTTATGCAACGGCTATTGAACATTATGCTAGTAAGGCCCATGCGATGAGCGACCAAGCAATCAATTATACGCTGAGAAATGCTCTTGGGGTAGTGGGCTGTATTTCGCCTTGGAATTTGCCCTTATATTTGTTTAGTTGGAAGATTGCTCCTGCCTTAGCGGCGGGTAATTGTGTGGTAGCGAAACCCTCAGAGGTGACGCCTATGACAGCGTACTTATTATCAGAATTGTGCCAAGAAGCGGGCCTACCAGCAGGAGTATTGAATATTGTACATGGTTTGGGGCATAAGGCAGGCAATGCCATTGTCGAGCACCCCAAAGTGACCGCTATTTCTTTTACAGGAGGAACAAAAACAGGGCAACACATTGCACGTATTGCAGCACCGATGTTCAAGAAATTGTCTTTAGAGTTAGGCGGTAAGAACCCTAACATCATCTTTGCAGATTGTGATTATGAGAAGATGTTAAAAACGACCATCAACTCTTCTTTTGCCAATCAAGGACAAATTTGTTTGTGTGGTTCTCGGATTTTTGTAGAACGTTCTTTGTATGACCGTTTCAAGACCGATTTTGTAGCTAAAGTGGAACGCATGGCGGTTGGCGATCCCCAAGAGACAACTACTAGAATGGGGGCTTTAGTCTCACAGGCCCATTTAGAAAAAGTATTATCGTACGTAGCCTTGGCGCAAGAAGAAGGTGGAACAATTCTGACAGGAGGAGGACGTGTTAAAATTGACGGTCGTTGTGAGGGCGGTTATTTTATGCGCCCTACTGTTATCGAAGGATTGAGCCACGATTGTCGGACCAATCAAGAAGAAATCTTTGGGCCAGTGGTCACCATTATGCCATTTGATACGGACGAAGAAGTATTGGAATATGCAAATAGTACACCATACGGCCTGTCTTCTACCGTTTGGACGAGCAATATCAACCGTGCCACCCATTTTGGACAGGAATTACATGCGGGTATTGTTTGGGTAAATTGTTGGTTGTTGCGCGATTTAAGAACGCCTTTTGGAGGAGTGAAAGCTTCTGGTGTAGGGAGAGAGGGCGGTTTTGATGCCTTAGATTTCTTTACCGAACCTAAGAATGTTTGTATTAAATATTAACGATAAAAGAGGTTGGCTATAACCAACCTCTTTTATTTTATCCTAAAGAAAGCGATTAAGCCTCTTGCCAACCTTTTACTTTGAAATTTGATCAACATATCCTTATCTATTACGATTTATGAAAACCCTATTATTTCTTGCCCTTTTGATGACCATTGGATTGGCTTGTCACCCCCATATAGTAAAGCCTAATGCCCGCGAATCTATTAACGCTAGTATTAGAGATGCCAATAGATTAGGGATAGGGACTTCTTTTAAGAAGGGAGTGGTGCGAAATGACGTAGTGCTTGATTGGTGTAGAAATGGATCTGGTGGCGTGCTGTTAGAAATCCCTAATGGAAGCATTAAAGAAGTAGGGAAAGATAGTATCTATGTTAGTTCCTGTTATATGGATGTAACAGAAGTGTGTAATTTGCACTATCGTTCCTTTCTTCAATGGAATGCGATCGTATATTCAACAATGCCACAAGTTTATGAAAGTTTATTACCAGATACAAGTGTTTGGTTAGAACACTTTCCTGAAGAAGCGATAGGAGGTTTATTAAAGGAGTATTATTTTAGAAATGCTGCTTTTGATTATTATCCTGTAGTAGGAGTGAGTTGGAAACAGGCACAAGCTTATGCGCTCTGGCGCACAAATCGTATTAATGAGGCTATTTTAATTGATCGAGCGCACATTAATGCTGATTTTGAAGGACAACAAGGTGAAAATCATTTTGACTCTTATAATTACTTGAACAGGATGTATGAAGCAGAGCCAGGTGAAAAACCAATGATTGATCCTATTACTAGGGAAGAAAGAAGTGTAGTCGCTAGCGATGAAATTTTATTGCCCAATTATCGTTTGCCTACCACTTCAGAATTAAAACAAGCGGCAAAACATAGGAAGAGTTATGAGGAGAATAAAGCATTACGTGTGTTTAAGAAAAAAGTCCTAGCCCATGAAAAAAAACATCCAAAACCTGCTTTTTATGATCACGAGCAGTATAACTTACCTTCTTCTATCATAAGAGACCAAGAAGAGGGAGAAGCGCCTTATCACCTAAACGATAAGATAGAGGAGTGGACTCAACAGCACTACAATACCAATGATTTGTATAATAAAAGTCATTATGAAGGAAAGGATGCCACTGGTAAACCTACTTATTATACTCCGATATGGATCATGGAGTCAGAGGTACTGCAATTAGATACTAATTCATGGCATAGAGCAACGCATATAAGATTGGATACAGCCATCACTAATAAGTTTGCTAATCAACACTATATTAACAATAAGACTTCTTATAAAAGCTTTAGGTGTGTGTTACCCAATCTTTGGTAAGGGGGCTTATAAAAAATGTGCTTAACTTAATGGATGTCACCAAGAAAAACTCTATTTTGAAACGGGCAATAAACGCTCTTTAATTATTACCATTAAAACATAAAAGAACAATATGTTACCTAAAAAAGAAGACCTTTTATATTCTGATCGTGCTCCCAAAGCAGTAGGCGCTTATCCGCATGCACGCAAAGTAGGCAACCTTTTATTCTTGTCAGGTGTAGGGCCTCGTCAGTTAGGGCAAACTAGTATTCCAGGGGTAGAACTTGATGCAGAAGGAGCCATTGTGAGTTATGATATCGAAGCACAGTGTCGAGCAGTTTTTGAGAATGTGCGTTTTATTGTAGAAGATTGTGGATCAAGTTGGGATAACATTGTTGACGTGACGGTTTTCTTGACAAATATGAAAGATGATTTTAAGATATACAATCGATTGTATGCCGAGTATTTTAAAGAGAATCAACCTTGCCGTACCACTTGTGAAATCAATTGCCTACCAACACCTATTGCCATTGAATTAAAAGTTATGGCGACTATTGACTAGGTTATAAGTCGTAGAATCATGGATTTTGATGTTAAAGGAGCACTCGAATGTATGGATAGCGTTGGCTATAGCTAGTCCAAGAATCAGGCATAGTAGACTCTGTAGAAGAGGGACAAGAGTTTGATGGGAAAACAAAATGCTTCTTTGTTGGTAAAATCTATTTTTCTGCTAAGATTACCCGTAAAAATGGCAAAATTTATTATTTTATTGAGTCGCCAGATAGGGAGTATAAAAAACATTACCACAAACCTAAGTTTGATAGCCCTTTCTTAATGTTATACGCCTATTTTGGATGGCTATGAAATCCACTCCATTTAAAATCATAATTTCAAAGTAAATGAAAGCATTTAATGTTGTTAACCTCCTTAAATGGATTGAGGAGAATGAAGATCATTTAAAGCCACCTGTTTGTAACAAGGAAATCTTCCCTGGCTCTGAATATATTGTAATGGTTATTGGTGGTCCCAACAATCGCAAAGATTACCATTATAATGAAACACCAGAATTCTTCTATCAAATCAAAGGCGATATGGTGTTGAAAGTTATTGATGAAGGGGAGCCAAAAGATATTCCAATCAATGAAGGGGAGATCTTTGTCTTGCCCGCTAAGGTTCCTCATTCTCCACAACGCACTGCTGGAAGTATTGGGATCGTTATTGAACATACGCGTGATATAGAGCAACACACCGATGGTTTCCAATGGTACTGTGATGCTTGTAATAACATGCTACACGAGGATTATTTTAAACTAACGAATATAGAAAAGCAATTGCCCGAGACCTTTGCTAAATTTAATAATAACGAAGCGCTGCACCACTGCAAAAACTGTGGAGATGTGCTACAAGTGAGGTAAATAATCAAGAAGCAAAGAAAAAAAGAAAGCCCTGAAATTTTTTTTTATTTTTTTTAGGGCTTCTACTTTTTTGATAATGATGTTATTAACGCCAATATCCCTCTTAGAGCAACGCTTTTGAGTTAAAAAAAAAGAAGAAAAATTTGGCGATGTTTCTAAAACGCTCTATATTTGTATCCACAAGGAACGAACAACACATTGTTAGCGTTTTTATTGTAAGCGAAAATAGCTCAGCTGGTAGAGCACAACCTTGCCAAGGTTGGGGTCGCGAGTTCGAATCTCGTTTTTCGCTCTTCAAGTCTTTCTGATCATTCAGAAAGACTTTTTTTTTGCCCTAATTTTCTTTCAATGGATAAAAAAGGGTCAAAAAGAAGTAAATCTGTGACACGATAAAGATAGTTCTTATCTAATTGTGAGTAAACAGGAGCAATATTTGCAGGACATTGAGAAACAGCACCTTTATAAAAGAAAAAATAAGAAGAGTAGATGCAGGTCTACAGCTATTATTTACAGCAGTACGAAAAACAGCAGCGGTATGGAAAATTACGGAAAACTAGATGAATGGGAGGGCCAGGGAATGGCTGAAGGAATAGACTTAGAATCAGAAATAGAGGAGTTGTTGCCTGAATTGCCTAGTCGTAGTAATTTTGAAGAGCAATTAAATACTTGGTCGCATGGACTAGGAGCTGTTTTAGCAGCTTTTGGCGCCTTTTATCTAGTTTTTATTGCAGTACAAAGCGAACAGTCTTATGCCTTAGAATCTGCCTTGGTCTATGGGGCTACAATGATCTTATTATTTGGAGCTTCTGCTAGCTATCATGGAGTGACCAGCCTTCGTCTTAAGAGGAAATTACGGATATTAGACCACTGTGCTATTTTCTTATTTATTGCAGGGAATTATACCCCTTTGTTGCTCTTGACGATTGGTGGAAAAATGGGTTGGTCTTTGTTTACGTTTCAATGGTCGATCGCTTTAGTTGGAACCCTCCTAAAAATAAAATTTACAGGCCGTTACGATTGGTTTTTTATACTGATGTTTGTAGCAATGGCTTGGATTGGTGTTTTACAAGGAGACTATTTGTACCATGCATTGCCTATCGCTGGTTTTTCGGGCTTGGTTATTGGTGGTTTGGTCTATATGGTAGGCATCGTTTTTTATAAATCAGAAGAGCGTATCCCTTATGCCCACTTGGTTTGGCATCTTTTTGTAATGGCAGGATGTAGTATTCATTATTATATGATTGTGCGTTACGTTTTTATTTAGAAAACTGTCTTTTACCTTGTAATAAGGACTAATAATCATAGAATAAATTACAAAAGCGAATTAGATGAGCAAGAAATCCGTACTTTGGGAACCTTGTTTTTCATTTAATTCGCTTTTGCTTTATGAAGACCAGTCAATTGATTGTTTTTGATGCCCAGCGCAATGCGCTCAAACCCTTGACTTATACACGCCCTACAGCTGAATTACGCTTAGGAATACTCACCCTAAAAGAAAAGTGGGAAAAATATTGGGGAGCGTCTGCTTGCCATGCTACCGTTGAGTACTTATCAACCAAATATCCCACTGAATTTGCTGTTAGTAATATTTTGGTGAATGGTTCCATTGTGGCTACCCCTGAATTGTGTACTTATATTCGCGAAGAATTGCCACCCAACCATTTGTTGATGCAAGGGGAAACACCCATTGCGTTGCGAGGTTCTCAGCAAGTGGTACAAGCATTTTTGGCAGATCCTAGCAGCCCTATGCCACAACAAGTATATGCTGGTAACCTTCAACAAATTAGTCGTCCTTGGGATTTATTTGTGCAGAATGCTGCCGCTATGAAAACTGACTTTGAATGGTTGACGCAAGGGCGAACATCACAACCTTTAAGTCCAACAAATCGCTTGATTGGAGACGCCAACCAGTTGTTTATAGAGGAAGGTGCTTGGATCGAAGGTGCTACTCTTAATGTACAAACAGGCCCTATTTATATTGATAAGAAGGCTACAGTTATGGAAGGGAGTTTGGTTCGTGGTGCCCTATATTTAGGCGAAGGATCTACCCTTAAAATGGGATGTAAAATCTATGGTGCAACAAGTATTGGTCCTCAATGCAAAATAGGAGGAGAGGTTGGAAATTCTGTCTTTTTAGGAAATAGCAATAAAGGGCACGAAGGCTACTTGGGCAATTCTGTCTTAGGTGAATGGTGCAACTTAGGAGCGGATACCAATAGTTCTAACCTGAAAAATAATTATGCGCCTGTGCGCGTTTGGGATTATGAGACGAACCGTTTTACTGATAGTGGACAACAGTTTTGTGGATTGATTATGGGCGACCATTCTAAATCAGGCATCAATATGATGTTTAATACAGGAACCGTAGTTGGTGTATCTTGCAATGTTTATGGCGGTGATTTCCCTCGCAAATTCATTCCCTCGTTCTCTTGGGGAAATAGCAAAGGTTTTGCAACGTATAAATTAGAGAAGGCTTTTGAAACGGCAGAACGAGTGATGAAGCGTCGAAATAAAGTGCTAGATGAAACCGAACGTACCATTTTGGAACAGATTTTTTCGGAGAGCAGTGTTTATAGAAAATTTTAATCTACTTTTATTATTTATGCGACCCTCTTTTTGGATTAAAACAGCTAGCTACTTTGCTGATATTCAGTTAGAAACTGTTGAAAGTGTTTATAGTGGCCCTTTGGAAGTTATTTGTCGTAAAGGTCGGTATGCTCTTTGTACTAGCAATGTTGTATACTCCTATGATGATTTGTATGTGAATTTTAGCGATAGCTTTGAGCGGTTAGATTTAGAGGCCTACCAGCTTCAAAATGTTCTAGTGCTAGGTTTAGGACTAGGATCGATTCCTTGGCTATTAGAAAAAAAGTTCCATAAGATATATAACTACACATTTGTTGAAATCGATCAAAAAATCGTAAATTTAGCAGAGCACTACACGTTATCAGAGTTATCTGCGCCTTATACTGTTGTTTGTCAAGACGCATTGAAGTATACGGAAAGCTGTGAGCAGTCATTTGATATGATAGTAGTTGATTTATTTATTGATAATACAGTTCCTTGTGCTTTTGAATCGATCGCCTTTTTACAAAAATTGAAGCGGTTACTGCGGAAAGATGGTTTGTTACTGTACAATCGATTGGCAGATACCCCAGAGCTTTTAGAAAAAACGACAAATTTCTATGAGCAAGATTTTAAAAAGATATTTCCAACGGCTGTTGCTTTAGAATTGGGAACAAATAGAATGTTAATTAATAATTATCAACCACTAGACGAAGACCAGCTAAAGGAAAAACAAGCGCTCAATAACAAAAATAACTCGTTAGAGTTATAGTTATATACTGTAACAATAAATTGAGTAAGAGTTTGTTTAAAAATTATTAAGGTTGAAAATCAAT
>JBOEFW010000072.1:12741-29634 GCA_050633105.1 Aureispira sp.
AAATTTAAACATGCTCTAAGGTATATAAGAATTCAAAACCCAAAAGAACTGGAAAAAATCTGTACAAATGCATTATTCATCTTTGAGCCATCACTCCTCCAAATTGTTGTTACTGCTGCTGTTTATATTCAGCGGTACAACGGTGCATGCCCTAGATACCTTTTTCGATTATCTTCCCAAATATCGAAAGTTTAAATCGCATTATCAGATTGATAAAATAGAATATCAAGAAAAACGAACCGTTATCCATTTCCGTTATGTTGTTCAGGAAGCAGGAACTACTACTTTTTATGGAGGCAACCACCCTGGTTCTTGGTACCTAAGAACACCTCCTCGGATGCGGGGCTTAGAAATCCAGTTTAAGCAACTAGAAGTAGCCAATATTGCAATTAATAGCGAATTGAAAAGAGGCTCCCTAATCAGTGTACCAGAAATTAGCTATGACCTCAATAGAGGGGATGTAGTAACTTGTCAAGTACATTTTGTTCGCATTCCTCAATACATTCGCATGTTGGATTTAATTGAGGGGAAAGATGGACATTTGGACCAAGACAAACTCAACTGTTTTGATATTATGATCAAAACCAAAGAAAACCCTTTGCTTGGAAAAGAAGAAAACATGCAAGCAGTTGTTGGTCGTTTTGAACAATCATTCAATTACATCAAACCAAAGGTGGAATCGCCTGTAGTTGCTGATGTTACGGTTAGTGCTGCTCGTCCTACTTCTCCAAGTAGTAGTGTGCGTCCAACTAGCTCAGTCCGTCCAAGCAGTAGTGTTCGCCCAAAAGTAGATAAAGAAAAGCGCGAGGTGGTCACTATTAACCAACCGAAAGAGCCCATTGATTATATGCCAACTGCGCTTTCTTCTCTAGAAAATTTAAAATGTAATACACGGGTTTATTTACCCAATGTTGTTTTTAAAGAAGGAGAAACAAAATTCTCAGGACGGGTGAAAGCGGTTCAAAATATTCGCTTAGTAGCAGAATATCTGAAGAATTATCCCAGTGCAAAAGTCTATTTGTATGGGCACACCGATATTTTTGGTAATGAACGCCGCAATTTAGAACTCTCTAGAGAACGTGCGATTGCTATTAAACGAGAGTTAGTATTGATGGGCGTTAATCCTGATAAAATATCCGTTTTCTTCTTTGGAGGGCAACAGCCTTTAGCAAAATATAAAAATGGAGGTTCTCAAAATAGAAGGGTAGAGGTAGAGCCTATTTGTACCGATTAAAAAAAACGAACATAGATCCTGTTCCTACAATAACAAATGAACCATTGCTCCAGTAGCGGTGGTTCATTATTTTTTGTTTACCACAAAAATAGAAAACAAAGGAGAAGAACAGAGATTGTTTCCTCTTACTGTTTTATTTCATTAGAATTTCCAAAAACAAAAGCCGTTATTTGTAGTTTTACTAGTAGAATAACCATCACCAAAGCAAGCAATATGAACACCACCAATTTTTCTGCAAAAGAACGCCCCAATTGGCTCCAAACGTTAAAAGAAACTACTTTTGACCTTTTGGTTATTGGAGGAGGAATTACAGGCGCAGGAATTGCCGTAGATGCTGCTACTCGTGGACTTAAAGTGGCTTTAGTAGAGAAATGTGATTTTGCTTGGGGAACCAGCAGCCGTTCTACTAAACTCATTCATGGCGGCTTGCGTTATCTCAAACAATTGGAATTTGGTTTGGTGCACGAAGTGGGCGTAGAGCGCGCTATTGTACACAGCAATGCTCCTCATGTGGTTCTACCAGAAAAAATGCTTTTACCGATTGTGGAAGATGGTTCGTTAGGGAAACGAATGAGTTCTTTGGGCCTATGGGTGTATGATCGTTTGGCGAATGTCGAAAAGGAAGAGCGTCGCAGGATGTTAGAAAAAGAAGAAGTGGTTGCTTTAGAACCCTTATTAAGAACGGATATTCTAACAGGTGGCGGCTTGTATTATGAATACAGAACAGATGATGCGCGCTTAACCATCGAGGCGATAAAAACAGCAGTAGGGCATGGGGCTGTTTGCCTTAATTACATAGAAGTAACCGATTTTATTTATAAAGAGAATGGTTATGTAGGAGGAGCAATTGTTCGCGATCGACTCCAAGATACAAGCTTTGAAATACGATCGAAAAGAGTGGTAAATGCCGCAGGTCCTTGGGTTGATACACTTCGCCAAAAGGACAAAGAAGGTGTGCAGGGCAAACGATTGCATCTAACAAAAGGAGTACATATTGTGGTGCCTTATGAGCGTTTACCCTTGCAACAATCTACTTATTTTGATGTGAAGCAAGATACTCGAATGTGTTTTGCCATTCCAAGAGGTAATGTCACTTATATCGGGACAACTGATACTTTTTATGATAGTAATGTAAATGAGCCGTACGCCGAAAGGAGTGATGTAGAGTACCTGTTAGAGGCCACTAATTATGTTTTTCCTTCAGTGAATTTAGCAATAAACGATGTTGTCTCTACTTGGGCAGGTTTGCGGCCGCTCATTCATCAAGATGGCAAAGACCCTTCAGAACTGTCTAGGAAAGATGAAATCTTCCATTCAGATACTGGCCTAATTTCTATTGCAGGAGGAAAACTAACGGGCTATCGCAAGATGGCAGAGCGGGTAGTTGATGCAGTACTCAAAACCATGCACGAGAAAACTCCTTCTGTCACTAAAAGTTTGACCTTAGGAGGGGGAGATTTTGATTCAACAGAGGCGATTCAAGCATATATTTATAAATTATCAGGAGAAGCCAAGCAAATCAATGTAGGTGTACAACACATACAGGCATTAGTCTATAGATATGGTAAGAATACAGAGCATATTATCAATAAGGCCTATGCATTACACAGGGAGATTAAAAATGCTGCTCAACGTCTAATGTATGCGGAGATTTGGTATGCCGTAGAGTACGAAATGACCAATAATGTGTGTGATTTCTTAATTCGAAGAACAGGACGCCTTTATTTTGATCGCCCTATGTTGGCAGAATGGTATCCTTATGTTGTGGATACCATGGCTGAGATATTACAGTGGTCAGGAGCTAAAAAAGCAACTGAAAAAACTGCTTTTGAGTTAGAGTATAAAGCGGTGATGGCTTTTAAGCAATAAGCTTGTCTTATGTTTGTTCTTGGATTTTTTTTGAATAGGCAGAAGGGCTTAACCCTGTTATTTTTTTAAATAAAACCCTGAACGATTTAATATCTTGATAGCCTGATAAGTGCATAACATCTAAAATTACAAGGTTATTAGCTTCAAGCTCTTTTTTTGCAATTTCTATTCTTATTCTTTGTAAATAAGCAATAGGAGTATTTCCTGTAGCTTTTTTGAATCTTCGAATAAAGTTCCGAGGACTCATATTTGCTTTTAGTGCTAAAGAAGAATTGCTAATCTTATGCATGTAATTCTTTTCCATGAATAATTGGACTTGTTTTATGTCAAAATCTTTATGTTCTTTTTGCTGGGAGAAAATATAGAAACAATTTTGAGATTTTATCGGATAATCTATTCCTAGTGTTTTTGAAAAATGATAGGCAAGCTCTTTACTACAATATTCTTCAATTAATACAAAAATTAATTGAAGGGAAGAGAATGCCCCAGCACTAGTATAGATGTTTTTCTCTTTGGTCACCATTTTATGGGTTTGCATCATCACTTCTGGAAATCGAATGCGCATGATTCGGTCGCCCATCCAGTGTGTCGTACAAGGCAATTGATTTAGCAAACCAGTATGCGCCAAAAGAATCGACCCCAAACACATACTACAAAGCTTTACCTCCTTCTTATATTCTTCTTGTAGCCAAAGACTAAGCTCATTATAATAGGTCAAATCCATGACGTCTAAAAAAGACTCATTGACAGAAGGCAACAGAATAATATGATTAGGAGAGGTGTTTGCAATTGTTTCCTCGCATTCTATAATGGTATATTTATTTAGTGCAATTTTTTTTTGTTTATAACCAACTATTTTTAGATGAAAAAAGGGCTTTCCTGTAGATTTTGAGATAGAATCATTAACACTATTTATTAGATCAATAGTAGGAAAAATAGCTGAACCAAAAGTATCCTTATAGATTATGATGGATATGATAATCATCTAGCGTTTGATTTTTTTGGTTTAAGTAAAGTGTAAAAATAAGTTTTTACTTTGGCAGTATTTACCCTTTTAATGTCATTAATGCCTGTTTTGGATGAGAGACTTGCTGCTTAAATTTGCATTTTAATTCATAATGTTTATTAAAAAATGAAAAATGGAAATAGGTAGTTATCATTGGGCAAAAAAAACAAATGGTGTACTTTGTAAGGCTGATAAACGGCAAATTTTGACCCAGTTGATTCAAGCACAGTTTAAAGAATTTATTTTTTTGTTAAAAACAAAAACAGGACTAAATAAAAAGCGTCTTGCTTGTGTAAAGCTAGATTCAATTCAAATCCCAGATTCAAAACCTGCCAATTTATCCAATGAACTTGCAAAAGAAACATATAATCTGCCTTTGTACAATCATTGTGTTCGCACATATTTTTTTGCTAGTATGTTTGCACAATATGAAGGATCTAAGATAGATATAGAGCTGTTATACATCAGTGCGTTATTGCATGATTTAGGAATAAGTAAGGAACATGAAGAGAAAGCTTGTTCTTGTTGTTTTGCGGTTGTCGGAGCAGAGTTAGCGTATAATTTTGTTTCTGGTATTGGAGTGGAGGAAGAGCGATCTAGACAAATTTATAATGCGATTTCGATTCATTTGAATCCGATTGTTTCTAATCGTCAAGAACCTGAAGCAATCCTGCTGAGTCGTGGAGCTTTTTTAGATGTTTCAGGGTCAGGAAGGTATTGTATTCCCAAAAGAGAACAGATGAAACTAAACAAACAATATTCTAGAGTGAATTTTCAAGAAACTTTGGTGGAGACAGTGACAGCTATTCCTCATTTAAGAAATTCTAGAGCCGATTTTTTACGACAATTTGGATTCGCGAACTTAGTTAGAAACAACCCCTTAGATAAGCACTAAGAAGTTGTAGAAAACAATGCACATAAAATACCTGTCGCTACACCAGCATTTAAGGACTCTGCTCCTCCAGTTTTGGGGATGGTTATTTTATGTGTAATTTGTTTTTGGATGCTGCTGCTCAAACCTTTTCCCTCATTACCAATCAAAAGAAACGAAGGTTTGTTTAATGTTTGTTTAAATACATTATTACCTCCCAATACGGCTCCATAAACAGGCAATGTAGGATGTTCTTGAAACAGTGCCTCTAAATCAAGGTAGTGAACTTGAACCCTCAAAAAACTACCCATACTTGCTTGAATTACTTTAGAGTTATAAATATCAACACAACCTTTGGAGCAAAAAATGTGTGGAATGCCAAACCAATCTGCAATGCGAATAATGGTTCCCATATTTCCAGGGTCTTGGATGTTTTCAAGAACAAGGTGGAGTGATGTTTGTATTTTATTAGCGAAAGGTGTATACTTAGGCATTTTTACGACTGCCAAGACCTGATTCGGTGTTGTCAATAAGGATAATTGCTGCAACTCTTGTTGGGTAACAGCGGTTGTAATTCCTTGAAAGGGAGCAACTATC
This sequence comes from Aureispira sp., assembly GCA_050633105.1. Lineage (GTDB taxonomy): Bacteria > Bacteroidota > Bacteroidia > Chitinophagales > Saprospiraceae > Aureispira. The sequence goes on from JBOEFW010000072.1 coordinate 18,319, forward strand.
ATACTATAGCGTTCTATAAACTCTGGAGTAGCATAGAGCCCCTGAATAGAAAGTAGATTTTGTTGCAAGAGTTCTAGGACGATTTTTTCGCCCTCTACTACAAATGCGTCCTCTTTATAGCGCTGTTTTTTTTGCTTCAGACGCTGTATATACTTTATTTTTGCTTTGGATACCATTCGACCGTCAATTCTCGATACAATATATGAAAGATAGATTGGAACTTTGTTGCCTATTACTGTGTCTACTGTGCGCGCTATTAGGAAGTTGTGGCAATAAAAAATATTTAAAAAGTCACTCAAAATCGGTCGAGCGGCCACACAAACGTGTATATGATGAACATCAAGTAGTTAAGAACAAACTCAATTTAGACCAACAAAACTACAAAATCCAAGAAGACGCCGACAATTTATGGACGGAAATCTCTACAATCATTCAACAAGTACCCCGAGGGAATTTCTTGCGCACTTGGATGTACCACACCAATGATACCTTATCCATAAAATATCGTTTTGATAAAAAACAACAACAAATTCTGCCCGATACCATTCGAAGGAAAACGAATGGTTTCCGTGCTTGGTTGCGGAATACGGTAGGCAAAGCACCCATTGTTTTGGATACCGCACTCACCCGCAAGACGGCTGTTTCTATGCGCAACTTCTTGCACCAGAAAGCTTATTTTAATGCTGAGGTAGAATACAATATTCGATATAGACGACACAAGGCTATTGTAGAATATACGATTAAAACAGGTAAGCCTGTATTGATTGATAAAATGGTGGTCCTATCTCAGGATTCTGCTATGCAAGCCATTCTAGAATTAATACAGTCCCAGACCGTCCTCAAAAAGGGAGAGCCTATTTCCTTAGAGAAACTCACGGAAGAGAAAAGAAGAATTACCTTAGCAATTAGAAACCAAGGGTATTATGAGTTCAATTGGAATTATATTTCTATTGAAGCAGATACGGTCAATGGAAGAGTAGTACCTCGAAGTAGAGCAAGATTATTTGATGGGCCAAGAGAGCAAGGGGAACCCCGCGCGAATCTCTACCTGGAAGTATTGCCTTTCTCTGATACCACCATTCATCATCCGCGTTATAAAGTGAATAATGTTTTTATTACGCCCAATGAATTTGTTCTCAAAGTACACCAAACGCGTCAGGTAAAGCAGGATTCTTTTTTTGTGGTAGAACGCACCCGAATTGATCGAATGAAATTGGTGGTATTGGAACCAGAGGATGTCCTACAAGAAGAAGACAGCCTACTAAGAACACGGGTTACCCCTAAAGGTAAAAGACTAAGAATTGTTAGACGAAGCGTCCCTAGAGCTAAAAAAGTAACACTACGTTCTAGAGAAGAATTAAGACCCAATGATCGATTAGTGCATATTATTTTGCGGAAAGCAGTCATCAATTCTGATGGAACCAGAGGAGAAGGAAAACAAGTGCGCCAGAAATACTTTATTCGAGATAAAGTTATTTCAGATGCTTTAGCCATTCATGCGGGAGATTTTTATAGCTATGCCAATACCCGAACTTCCGTTCAAGAAATTGATAAATTAGATGTTTTCCGTTTTCCACGCATTGAATATGTGCCTGCGGCTAATGGCGAACCCAATAGTTTGGACTGTTTAGTAAAAATGCAACCAGGGAAGAAGCAAACACTAGGGGCAGATTTTGATTTTAATAACAACCAAACGACGGTATCCAGTTTGGGGATTTCTACCTTTCTTTTTTATCGGAATAAAAATGTATTCAAAGGGGCAGAGATTTTTGAAATCTCCGCTTTAGGAGGAATTGACTTTAAGATTGGTCAACAAGATGACGCCAGTCAAACGTTCTTAGAACAAGCGATTAACTTGTTGGACATCAATGTAGAAGCCAGTTTGTACTTTCCAAGGCACCTAGGTTTAAATTTACTGGAACGTGCTTTCAAAATGGAGCGTGCTCGAACACGCGTGTCCATTGGTTACCGTTACTTACAGCAATCGACCGATTTTCAAATTAGTTCTTTTTATACCAAATTAGGATATGAATGGTCCAAGGGGACACGACATTCTTTTATTTGGAACCCCTTAATCATTAATTTAACTTCTGAACCGATCTTAGATGATAATTTTAAACGCTTGTTACAAGAGAGTAACCGTGCTTTATATGAATCTTTATCCGCAAGCTACCTGATCCCCAGCATGGATTTTAGTTATACCTACAGCGAACCAACCAATACTAGTAAACGAGGAGCTTGGTCCCTAAAGACCAGTTTTGAAATCGCAGGTAATTTATTCTATGCGTTGGATCAAGTGGTAGAGCCGACAACACAGATGCAATTTTGGGGCGTAGATTATTCTCAATATTTCAGCACAGACATAGATGTGCGTTATTCCTATCGACTGTCTAATCGCCAGTCCCTTGTTTCTCGCCTTATGGTAGGGGTGATTGTTCCTTATGGTAATTCTCAGGAGGCAGAAGTGCCTTTTGTAAAGCGTTTTACGTTGGGAGGACCAACAAGTATGCGGGCTTGGAATTTGCGTTATTTAGGGCCAGGGAATCAACCTTCTGTGAATGGGGCAGAGTTCCAATTGGGGGATTTTAGAACAGAATTTAATACCGAATATCGATTTAATTTGAATTCTTGGATTGCAGCCGCTTTATTTGTGGATATCGGAAATGTGTGGCTGTTAAAAGCACCCACTATTGATCAAGATGTCCCTGCACAAACACCAAAATCTGGTCTTTTGACAGAGCATTTTTATGAAGATTTAGCAGTAGGGGCAGGGGCTGGATTGCGTTTTGATTTGAGTTTCTTTGTGATTCGATTTGATTTAGCCATCCAATTGAGAGAACCACAAGGTTATGATTTGCGCAGCAATGGAACGGTGCAATATTGGAATTTTGATCCTTTTGTTTTTACTCAACGCAATAAATTCATCATTGCTATTGGTTATCCGTTTTAGAAGGAGTGTATAAAGGAGGGGAATTTACTGCGCTTCCAATCCCTCAATGCTTTCTTTGACCCACAAAATAATATCCAACAAGGCATTAATAAAGGTCTGTACAGTATAGATGGTAATCGGATAATTATAATACTCACTAGACTCTGGCGCCTTATGATTGATGGCAATACTTTGGGTACTATAAATGACATAGGTCATAAAGGAAATGTGCAAAGGCGCCAATTTCTTGACCTTGATGTGGTCTATTAGATCTTTACCACGCCCTGGGGTGTCTTTCCCTTGTCCAAAGAGCATGGGGTCCATTTTTAGGAATTCCTTGGAATAGACATTCAAAATAGATTCTTCCAAACGGCGAATAAACCCTAGGCGATTCATCAAATCTTCGCGCTTAGAGGATAACTTTGGTGACAACAAACTCACCAAAAAATTATTGTCTTCACTATCTAAATACGCTTCCGCAAATTCAAATACTTCAGGATGCTGTTGCTTGATTTTAGTTGTCTCTAAATCATTCACCTCTAGGTGTAAATACTCAAACATTTGCTCCATTAAAGCATCTTCAACGGCTGTTTTTTTCTTATCAAAAATACGCGCGCGATTCCGCAAACTAGGCTCCAATTGTACATACCAAGCCGTATGCACACAAAAAGGCAGGGTTCGCCCATGCAACAACTCCAATTCCCGCAACTTCAAAATAGCTTCGTGCACAAAGTTTTCAGCTTCTGTCCCTTTGGGTTGATCGGCACTCATAGGGGCTTTACCATCCAAAATAACCGCTTGGTATTTGCTGTTTCCCTCCAATTCTCTAAACCCATCTTTGAAATTAGTGCTAGTAGTAATAATGACATTATAACGTCGCGCGCGATTTTTAAGAGAAGCGGATAAACCCTCATCGTCATCAATTAAGAGGACATTAATAGGTCGTCTGCGTTTTTTATTCTTAGGCATAAATGATAGCTATCTAGTAGAAAGGATGAAAGCTAATAGTACAAAAAAAGAAGTAGTTGAGTTGCATAGAGCAAAGGTTATTTTTGGTTTTCTTTTTGGGATTGTTGCTGGATTTGTATTTTGAAAACAGGGAAGGAGTAACGGGGAGAAGGTAGGAATGGTATTAAGAGGGAGTAGTTGTTGGTTTGGTGTATTTTGATCTGTCATTCTATCAAGTTTTATAACATTTCTTTTGAGGATAGATAAAGGGTAATTAGTATAGTATTCTAATTGTACTATACTGAAAGGAAATACAATTGAACTCATTATTTAATTGATGTTAAATATGAAATTTGATACTCCATCAAAACAGCTTCTTCTTCCATTGCTCCAAAAGGAGTTTTTATTTAAAACTCTTTTAATGTCATTAAATACAATTTTACTTAATTATATTTTTTAGTAGTTCTAAATTGGTTAGATACAAGTTCCAATAAGCACCAATATAATTACTATTTATTTATTGATAATTTTTTTACATTATTTTTGATAGGATGTGTGAATAAAAGAAACTAATTTTGTTGTATTTAAATTGTTTATTCTACCAACTGAAGCTTTAGTACGTTGGTTATTTAATATAGTACACCCTAAAATAGTCCCTAAATGAAAATCACGCAGCTCCTTGCGGTGTTGTTGCTGGTTGCCCAATGCGCGCTAGCCCAACACCCCTATGACAATGCCCTCAATCCAATTAAAGATGTTTTACCCCCTTCTCCTACCGCATCAGGTCTAGCGATTTATGGGGAAATTCCTGTAAGTATGCATACAGGTATACCCAACGTTTCTATTCCTCTTTCAGGCATAAAAGGGCGCACCTTATCTTTGCCGATGTCTTTGAGTTACCACAGTGGAGGGCATCAGGTCGATGCTATTTCCTCTTGGGTAGGTTTAGGGTGGAGTCTAAATGCAGGGGGTGTAGTGACTAGAACGGCTAATGGAATAGAAGATGATGGAGGGAGTCAGGGAGGTTTGGGTTATTGGAACCAAGCGGTAAAAGTAGATTTATACAATGCCTCTCATTCCTCGCCTGCCACGCTGCAAGAAGCACTCGCCGCAGAAAGTTATTACAACTATTTAAAAAATGTAGCGAATAGAAGAGCAGATGGTCAGCCCGATCAATTTAACTTCAATTTTGCAGGCTATACAGGACGTTTTTTTGTAGAAAATAACAATGGCACCCTGATTCCTCGATTAGTGCCCCATCAAGATATAAAGATTGATTTACAGTTGAATGCAGGAAAATTAAGTGTTTTGGTATTTACTACGCCAGAGGGAACCGTTTATACCTTTGGAGGTGTGGGAACCAATGGCGTCAAAGCAGTAGAAACGAGTCAGTCTAATACGGTAGGAACGCAGTGTGGGCACTCTTACAGTTTACCAGTGATTACCAGTTGGTATTTAACGTCTGTAAGGTCTGCGAATGGCACCGATGAAATCAACCTCAATTATCAAGATAACCCTCATGGAATTAGTTATTCTACGGGAATTAGAGAGCAAGCTAGTAAGAAAGGTTATGCTGCTGGCTGTACTTGTTGTAATAATGTCTCTCCTGCGAGTTCGCTGAATGGAGGACGGTGGGAACATCAGCCTTGTGAACAGGTCATCGATTTAAGAGGCGTTTATTTATCCTCCATCACCAGTAAGGGACAGCAAGTCGTTTTTCAAAGCACTAGTCAACGAGAGGATTTACCCAATGCTAGAAGATTGACCAATATTTTATATTATGGCAAAGCAGGTACACTACTTAAGAGCGTGGCCTTAACCCATGATTATTATCAACCAGCAGCAGGAACAACTACTTCTATCCCTAGTTTAGATAAACGCTTGCGTTTATTAACCGTAACGGAAAAGGATGCTAATGGCCAATCCAATCCTTCCTATCAACTAGAATACCACCCCTTAAAACTTCCCGCTCGTTTGTCTTATGGCAAGGATTTTTGGGGCTTCTATAATGGTCAAAACAATAATACCTCCTTGATCCCATCAGCCTTGCCCAATAATCCTGCTTTTTATAGTTATGGAGGCAACCGTTCTCCCAATAGTAATTTTGCAAAAGCAGGGATCTTAACCAAGATTACTTATCCTACTGGTGGGCACAGTATGTTGGATTATGAAGCCAATGCTATGGCCTATGACACGCCTTTAGAAGAAACAAGAGCAAGAACTGCCTATGCATTAGCAGAATACGATTATCCTACTAGTGGGATGCAAACGGTCTATGGAGGGTTTACAATAAATTATTCACAAGAAGTGAACATTATTGCCAAAGTTCATAAAAGATGTGGAGGACATCCCCGATTTAGTTCTTATCTAAAAATAGAAAAAAAAGTAGGAACCAATTGGCAGCCACTAACAACAACCAACTCTAATATTAATGCCTCAGGTAACCAGAACGATGGCAAAGGAACGATACGTTTAGGAGGTATTAGTAATTCCACGGCTATTACTTCTTTGTACCAGCACAGTTTTAAGTTGGACTTACCTGCTGGTGAATATAGATTGGTAGCCGTAGCGGTTCAGGGTTGTATTAACCCAACAATCAATGATAAAGTAGAAGTTGCTGTACAGTATTTGGAGAAAACAGGCAACCTGATTTATAATCAAGAAGTAGGTGGTTTACGGGTTAAACAAACAACCCTTCACGATGGTCTAGACACCAATAAGGACATTATAACACAATATGATTACCAGAAGTCTAATGTTCCTTCCGTTTCTAGTGGGTATGCTGCTCGCCCAGTAGATTATTATCAGCGGAATACAACCTATTTTCCTGTTTTTGGAGATATAATAAATGGCTGTCGATTAAATCCCTCTTTCAGTGCTACACAGCAGGATTTTCCTAACTGTATCTGTGAGCAGCCTGTAGAGCGACTATTCTCAGATAGTCAAGTCCCTTTAAATGGCGTTAGTGGTGGACATATTGCGTATGCGGAAGTCACCCAAGTCCATGGAATCAATGCTGTTAATGGAAAAACATGGAATCGTTTTTCTCAAGGCATCAATTCTTCTGCCAATGGAGGTGGTAATCTAGTTGTTCCAGCGTCTTTATTGGATTGGCGAGGAGGTCGTTTAGAAGAGCAGATTGTTTATAAAAAAGAAGGCAATGCCTTTGTAAAAGTACGGGCGACTCAAAACGATTATCAAACTAGTTCTACTACAGGTAATGGACTAGGCGTTTTTCATGGTATTGCTGTTAACCTAAAAGGACATCAAAGAGATTGGATTAATCCTGATCGGGTACATATCCGTTGTACGTATGATAACACTGGAAACAATGGTGTGAATACCCTTAGTGATGGTACGGTATGGTACCATCCTTGTCACAACTATAACTCAGGAGACTATGTGATTGATTGGCCAGTTTTTGGACGCTTTAATTACGTCTACTATCCCATCTACTATGGCTGGGAAAAACTAGAGCGTTCCACCGTTAAGCAATACAATGAAAATGGAGTAGATTATGTAGAAACCATTACAGAATATGATTATGATGATTTATATACGCACCTTACCAGTACGAAAGTCACCAATAGTGATGGAACGATTTACACAACAGAAAATAAATACCCAACTGACTACACCATTCAGAAACACCGAACGATTACAGATGCTAGAGTATTTGCAATACAGAAATTGCAAGAGCAACATCAACATGCAATTCCTATAGAAAGCACCAAATACCTCCAAAAAGTAGGTGAGTCTAAAAAACTAATCGGAAGCATGTTTACTGCATTTGAAATCGATACCAATAATCCAAAAGCAGTAAATCCTATCAGTATTCATCGCTCTGAATTAGCAGTACCTTTGGCTATTCATAACGCCAGTTATAGGTCTACGGCGGTAGATGGCAATAACAATTTTTACAACATGGGTTTCTACAGCCAATATGGCGCCTATACAGGCCATAACGACAAAGGCTTGCCCTTAGGCTTCCAGCGCAAAAGCGACTTAAACAACAGCTTTGTTTGGGGCTATGATGATCGTGCGCCTATCCTAAAAGCAACCAACGCCCACCATACTGAATTGGGCTATACCAGTTTTGAAGGGGGCGATGAAGCCAATTGGAGTATTAATACCGCACCTTATACCACTGGTAAAATAGGTAAGAATGCTCTACAAACTATCCAAGAATTTCCAGTAGGACAAGTCTTTACGATAGATGGCCAAGAGAAAAAATACAAATTCTCTGCTTGGGTGAAAACTTCAGGGAATAATTCAGCCAACTTAGTATTACGGACTTGCTCTCGTAGTGCTCATGCGAATTATCCAAATGTACCTAGTGCTTACGCTCAAACCAGCTTTTCCAATACCAATGGAGCTTGGCAGTTGGTGGAAGTAGAGCTAGATGTAGCTCAAATTAGAGCAGATGCAAGCTTAGCGGCCAATGACTTATTGGATGTACATGCTTATTTTTGGAATCCAACGCAGCAAAGCATAGACATAGATGCCGTTCGTTTTCATCCTTCGGATGCCTTTGTAGAAACCTACGACTATGAAGAAGAAACGCTCTTGCCGATAGCAATGGAAGGGGTCAATCGTTTGCACAGCAGTTATCATTACGATGATTTCCAACGCTTGTCTTATGTGAAAGACTTTGAAGGAAACATTGTTATGGCCAACGACTATTATTATAAGAATGGCGGTGCAATAGAAAATCATGTGACCACTAAAGCCGTTCGAGTAGCAGGAAAAACAAGCTTGGCTTCTTTGACAGGCTTACCCCTAACAGAACTCACCGAATCGTACCAATACTTGGATGGATTGGGCAGAGCGATTCAGTCGGTAAGCAAAGGGCAATCCCCAACAGGGACAGATATCGTTGCTTTCCAAGAATACGACGAGTTAGGAAGACAGCCCAAAGCTTATTTGCCTTTTGTTCATACTTCTCAGAATTCAGGAAGCTTTACCAACAATCCTATTCTCTTAGCCCAGAACTTCTACAGCAATGAAATTGCGCCTGAAAGTCAAAGTGCTTATGCCTTTGGAGAAACGGTGTTTGAAGCGGCTCCTCTTCACCGTCCGAAAGAACAATCCTCTCCTGGAGCAGGCTGGGAATTAGGCAGCAGCCACACCTTACGCACCACTTATGCCCACAATAAAGGAAGTGATGTCTTGCGCCTAGATGCGCAAACAACCAGCCCAAGTTATTATCCAGCCAATAGCTTATTCAAGACCACGGTTATTAATACCAAAGGTGTTAAGAGCATTAGTTATACAGATAAAATAGGACGTACCATTTTGGTACAACAACAAGTGAGTCCAACGGTTTGGACAAGTACTTATACCTTGTACAATGAGTTTGGGAATGTCCAAGCAATCATCACACCCTTGGCGGTAGAAACCATGCAACAGTTGGGGAATTATAACTATACCCAAACCGCTTTGGAAGAATTAATCTACACCTATAGTTATGACCAACGCCAGCGGTTAAAGAGTAAGAAAATTCCGAACTCAGCAGTGCTCTATTATGTCTATGACAAATTAGACCGACCAGTAGCGACCCAAGATGGAAATCAACGTTTATTGGGACAATGGATGCTTCAAAAATACGACCAGTACAACCGTCCTATTGTCTCGGCCTTGTATCACAGCAATCTAGGGCAATTGGGTTTACAGCTGTACTTTGATCAGCAAAGTAGCGTTTTTGAAACAAGGGCTTCTAATGCTATTGGATACACCAATACCATCCCTGTTTTAGCAGCGAATGACCCCATTCAGAACATCACTTATTATGATGACTATGATTTTGATAACGATGGGCAGGCAGATGTAAATACGGCTTTTGTAGGGAATGTGGCTTACCCCACCAACTACTTTGAACGAACTTTTGGACAAGCGACAGGGAGTAAAGTACGCCTCTTGGATGCGAGTAATCGTTTCTTACAGCAAGTCACCTATTATGATGAGCGAGGACGAGTCATTCAAACCCAAGGGGAGAACCATTTAAATGGCAAAGACATCAGTTGGAGCAGTTATGATTTTGTGGGGAATCTCACCAAAATGAAGTACCAACATACCACGACTCAAAATCATGTTACCACAGAAGTGGTGACCGAAGAGTTTTTCCAATACGACCACACTGGCCGTTTGTTGAAAGTGTACCACAAGGTAGGCAATGAAGATAAGATTCTACTCGCCCAACACAATTATGATGAGCTAGGCCGATTGATTGAAAAGAACCTTCACTCCACCAATGAAGGGGCAAATTTCTTACAGTCGATCGACTACCATTATAATGTCAAAGACTGGTTGGTGCGCATCAATGATTTGTACCAAGTAACCCCCGCTTCTATTGATCCTGCCCCAAGCAGTGTTGCGCTCTTAGAAAAACGCATCAATGAGATTGTGTTGAAATACAACGGCCAAGAAGTAGGTAGTGGAGAGGTCGAAACCGAAATTAAGATCGATGATGAAACGGTTGATTTGGTCAATGGTATAGTGGTCGCTAGCCAACAGAACCAAGCAGAAATAGATCTGTATGGAGCAGGTTATACCACCACCAAAGACGAAGAAGTTAAGGTAGACTTTTCCGATAAGACGATAACAAAGGATAATATTGGTGCTTCTTTAGAAGAATTAGAAGCGCGTTTACAACAAAAACTAACAGAGAATGGAGTAACAGATCCTGTTATCATGGAAGTGCTCTTAAAAGACTTAAAAGCAGAATACCGAGATCGTTGGCTCTTGCTCCGTTCTAATACCGAGAATGAAGATAACGAAGATTTGTTCTCCATGAATTTTGATTACGATTATGGAGGGAATATCCATCATTTGGAATGGAAAGTAGCCAGCTACGATTACCGTTCTATTTATGATTACAATTATGACCACCTAGATCGTTTATCCAACGCCAATTACAAAGAATACTTAGAGTCGTCTACGCCTATGTTGCCCTTGTACCAGCGTCAACATGATTTCTCGGTGAATAACATTGCTTATGATGTAATGGGGAACATTACGCACCTAGAACGCCGTGGCACCGTAGCTGTGTTAGGAACGAGTTTAACCAATGGGTTAATGGATGATTTATCCTATACGTACAAGGGGAATCAACTTCAAGCCGTACAAGATGCAGGGCATGCGACGACAGGTTTTGTGGATGGCGCTTCTACCAACCAAGAGTATACCTATGATGCGAATGGCAATGTGACTAGAGATGACAACAAGCAGATTGTTGTGGCTTATAATCACCTCAATTTACCCCAACAGATTAATTTCACTCCAGCGAATGCGCAGATAGATTGGTTGTATACCGCTTCTGGGCAGAAAGTGCAGAAGAAAGTAACGGATGCAAATAACAATATCACGTATAAGCATTATATTGGGAATGTTCAGTATGTGAACGCCACAATAGACTTTATACAACATCAAGAAGGACGGAT
>JBOEFW010000073.1:0-55872 GCA_050633105.1 Aureispira sp.
ATGATCTAAGGGACAGTTCCAATATTTGGAACTGTCCCTTAGATCATTTATCTCTAACCCTAGTGCTGGGCAGGTTTATCTAGAATGGCCTAAGAAGGGTGGAGGTTTACAATTGCAATTGATTAATGCTCTTGGACAAGTTCTGGTGCAGCAAGAACTCGATGGTGCTCTAGGGGAAACTACTTTATCCTTGCAGGCTTACTCTATTGGATTCGCTTGACTAGTGCTACCAATCAAATTTGGCAAACAAGTGTACTCAAACAATAAGTACCCTTGTTCACAAGTTGTTAAAAAATAAACCTCCATTGTACAAAAGGGTAGAAAACCCTAGTCCAATGGAGGTTTATAAAAAATGAATATTACCAATTAAAGGTTGATCAGAAATTTACTGGCGAATAGGAGAAAATAGAAACTCAATTCTATCAAGTAAGTCTTTTAAGTGTACAATCGATAAGCTATCTGTTTGACTGCTCAACGCTCTTTTGATTTTGCGTTCTAATCCTTTTAGACGACTGCGAGAGAGTGCTCTCACATCCGACCCATCTTTTTTGTTGTCTAGCATGCTAGACAATTTATCCAGATAAGCACGTTGCAAGTTTCTACGATAGACTGTGATCTTCTTACCAGATCTCAATTCTGACCAAATCCCATTTTCTAAATCATCAAATAGATTTAGAACGGTATAAGCAGTACTGCCTTCTGTGGCTTCCGCTTCTACTAGGCGCTTAAGGCGAGCAGGAGTAAAGACAATATTCAAGGCTCTTTTTTGCATGCCTACCAAACGATCTACAATACCTGTAGATTCGATTCTATCTAAAATAGCAGGATTAATTAACCATTCAGGAGTTTGGAAAACTTGTTGGTTTAAGAATTCTACCGCTTTTTGTTGTTTCTCTTTAGGAACATGTTGAAAAATAGTCCCTTCTTGATCGGAGGTCTTGGTATACTGATACACGCCTCCTACATTAGAAGCGACGTGTCCTGTATAGCGGTTGAGTTGGTTGAAAACCTGAACATACAATTCTCGTAAATCTTGATAATCCTTGCCATCTTCCGCAGACCATTCTAATAATTTAGGTAAAATGCGCTGTAGGTTGGCAATTCCTAAAGTACTTGCTTTTACCGCATCATCTCCTAAATCTTCTGTTTGAGAAGAAGGGTCAATAATGCGCCATTGTTGCGCTCCAAAACGATAAGCAGGATTTCCTGCACGTTCTTTGATCCATTTATTCAGGGTTGCCCGCTCTTCTGCGCTGCCAGCTGCCTCAGGAATCGGACGGTAACCATATAAGATTGACCAGACATCATATTCTCCAATTTTAGCGCCTAGACTTTTTACCCCATCACCAGGTTGAGCGACATAATTGAAACGCGCATAATCCATAATGGAAGGCGCTGTTCCGTGGGTAGCAGTGAAGGTAGGAGAACGCAAGGAATCAACAGGATAGGCTACACTAGAACCCATATTATGGGGTAAACCTAAGGTGTGTCCAACTTCATGAGCCGCCACAAAACGAATCAACTCGCCCATAACAGCATCATCAAAATCAGTGGTTTGTGCGGCAGGGTTAATAGCGGCAGTTTGTATTAAATACCAATTTCTTAATAAGTTCATGACATTGTGATACCATAAAATATCAGACTCCAGAATTTCGCCTGTTCTTGGATCGTGTACATGAGGGCCCTGGGCATTCGCAATATCTGTTGTGATGTAACGAATAACAGAGTAGCGAACATCTTCTGGGCTCCAATCAGGATCTTCTTCTTTGCTTGGGGGATCTTTGGCTATGATAGCGTTTTTGAAACCAGCTGCTTCAAATGCTTTCTGCCAGTCATTAACCCCTTGTTTGAGGTAAGGCCGCCATTTTTCTGGTGTAGCAGGATCAATATAATAAACGATTTGTTTTTTAGGCTCGACCAATTCTCCACGGTTGAAGGCTTCCATATCTTTGGGTTCCAACCTCCAACGGGTGATGAAACGTTCTTTTACCGCACGTTGTTTGAGGGAGCTATAGTTGGTGCGTTGTATGCTAAAATAACCAACTCTAGCATCGTAAAAACGGGGTTGCATCAAGGTCTCTGGAAGCAAAATGAAAGACTGGTTCATTTCTACTGATAAAGTCTGTGTCAAGAAATTATCAGGAAGCTTGCTGCCTTTGTAAGTAAGAATATGGCGGATCTCTGTATTAGAAGGAAAGCTCTTGGTGCTGGAAATTAGACTGCGTTTGGGAACAACACCCGAAATGCCAAAGCGCTTGCGCTGACCATCCGATAAGGCGCCAATCAAAGCAATATCAGAAGTGAAGAACGGATTGATTTCAATAACCGCAGCTGTTTTATTCTTACTGGTATCTTGACGATACGCTGCTACAGGAAAACTGTGAATAATCGGTTCAAAATTATTGTTTTTTAACGATTTATAGATAGGCTCTTGTTCATTGGCAACACTGTGGTGAGAAACCGAACGCAATAAAATGCGGTCATCAACTCGTTGCCAGCGAATGACTTGTTGTGGACGAGATTTCATACCTGCTCCTCCAAAACTCATATTCTTGACGTAACCAGAAATACGGCTAACCACCATGATTTCTTTCTCTAGTAAGTCCATTGGTAGCTCAAAATAGTACTTGGCCCCTACTTTATGGGTGGTCATTAATCCTACTTGAGTAATGGCTTTATCTGTAATAACGTCTTTGTAAGGTTTGGGCGCTCCCTTTACAGGGGCTGGTTTTGGAGCAGGTTTAGCTGCTACTTCTGTTTTTTCTTCCTTGCCCTTTTTTTCCTTGCGTTTCTTTTGAGCGTGCACTAAAGGTGCTGTTGCCGAGAAGAGAATAATTAATAAGATAGTAATAAAAAAATTCTTTTGCATAAGCATGTTGTTGTAACCACTTGTTTCCATAGAAGGAGTGGCTATTCTTATTTAAGAGAAAAGTGTGTTATTCAAAAACTAATTATAGCGATTATCTAGGGTAAGGGGAAGCCCAATAAACGCATGCGGTATGCTTCTTGGGTGGTCAATCCATCCTAAAAGAGAACAAGGCCTACGCTAAGATCGTACTAAAAATACGTCATGAAGTGTAGGTTTTATTGGATGGTAATAACCATTAACTTTTTATTAAAAACTAGAATCATCAACCTGTGCTAAATATTCTTGAATGGGTTGTACGACGGTTGCTAAACAACCATCTTCGAAAGGCGATTGAAGATTACCAACTTCTAGTAATTGTAAGAAAGACTTAGCCCCTCCTATGTTACATAAGTTGATATAGTCCGCCCAAGCTTCCTCTTTATTATCCAAGCTTCGTTGCCAAAATTGGAAGGCACAAATCTGCGCTAAAACATAATCAATGTAATAGAACGGCATTCCAAATAGATGGCTTTGGCGTTGCCATAAACCGCCCCCTTCTAAGTAAGGATTTCCATCATAATCACGATGTGGAAGATATTCACCTTCAATCTTTTTCCAAGCTTGATTGCGTTCTGCTGGTGTCATTTCAGGATTCTCATACACGACATGTTGAAATTCATCAATAGCGACACCATAAGGCAAGAAAGAAATGGAACCTGCCAAGTGCGAAAATTTAAACTTCTCAGTATCTTCCTTAAAGAAAAGCTTCATCCAAGGCCAGGTGAAAAATTCCATACTCATAGAGTGAATCTCACAAGCCTCATAAGTTGGCCAAAGATAATCGTAAACATCATTATGATTACTGGTGGAATATGCTTGAAAAGCATGGCCTGCTTCATGAGTCAATACAGTAATATCGTGGGCGGTGCCATTAAAGTTGGAGAAAATAAAAGGAGCTTGAAATTTATTGAGAAAGGTACAATAACCACCTGTTTGTTTGCCGTCCTTAGCAACCAAATCCATAAGCTCATTATCACTCATAAAACGGAAAAAACGATCAGTTTCAGGAGAAAGCTCTTGATACATTTGACGCGCTTGCTCTTCCATCCAAGTTGGACTCCCTTTTGGTTTGGGGTTGCCTGAGGTGAATTTAAACTCCTCGTCGTAGTATTTTATTTGCGCTATCCCCAAGCGCTTTTTTTGACGCTCCAAAAGCTCGGTAGCAATGGGGACAATATGCTCTTTGATTTGGCGGCGGAAATTGGCAACCATATCGGCATTATAATCAGAACGCAACATCCGAGCGTACCCCAATTCAATGTAATTCTTGTAGCCTAAAGTAGTCGCCATTTTGTGACGAATTTGGACCAGCTCATGATAAATGCCTTCTATTTTAGGCGCATTTTGAGCATAGAACTGCCATTTTGCTTGGTTAGCACGGCGGCGGGTATCTCTATCTTTGGACAACTCTAGTGCCCCGATAGAAGAGAGATTGTATTCTTTTCCTTCAAATTCAATAACCGCCTGTGCTTTGATTTTTCTATACTGAGAATCTAGTTTGTTTTCTTCTTGTAAAAGACGGATAATAGCGGGCTCAAAAGTTTTGAGGCGTAATTCTGCAATAACAAAAAGTTGCTTTCCAAAAATAGCTTCTAATTCTGCCCGATTCTCTACCGCTAATAAGGCTCGAAAATAGTCATTGATATATTCTGTTAAAGCAGGGTAATTGGTATCAAAAAACTCATTCTCTTGCTCATAGAATTCATCCTTAGTATTGATAGAATGACGAACACTAGCTAGAGAGTTCATGGAGTCAAAATCACTGCGCAGTTTGTTAAGTGCTACAATTGCTTTTTGTTGAACCGCACTACTATTAGCCGCTTTAAAAAGCTCTAAATGTTGGGAAAATTCTTTTTTGAAGCTTTCTGTATCAGGTCTTTGATACTCGAAATCACTAAATTTAGTCATGTTTTTAAATTATAAGATAGATGAGCGATAATAGGGGGCGGCTTTTAGGATAGTTGAAACTCCAAGCAAAGTACTTCTATCAACCAATAAAGAATAGCTGTTTTTTATTAGGATGGTTAAGGTGATGCAACTACCTAATCCTTTAGATGTATTGGGACAATCAGCAAGTGTGTTTTTATGGAGAAAACTTTCCAATAAAATAAACTTGTTGAATAAAAATACTTAAACAACTTTAATAAAAAAAGAGAAATAAAACACAATAGTGCTTCAGTTCTCTTTCAAAGTTACAGTATTTATAGCAACAAAGGTAGGGAAAAAAACTATTTTATAAGTAGAGCTTGTAACAACTGACAAAGATGTTATTTAAAAAGGCTCAACAGTTGATGTTGAGCCTTTTCTATTTGCGACAAATGATACTGTCTAAGAACAGGCATTTGGTTGAATTATTATAGCGGTAATCAACCCAAATGCGTCCAATTTATTCTGTCAAGCTTTTTTGATAGCCATCTAATCCACAACGTAAGAAGGCCTCATAAGTGGCAATATCAGGAGTATAAGCACGAGGGACATTAATGACTTCTTCTTCTGGTGTAATTAACACATAATAAGGTTGTGCTAGTTTGTTGAAATTCACCCGTTGGAAGGCTGCCCATTTGTTACCCACATTACGAATCTTAGTCCCATCTTCTGTTACTAAAGTCTGTGGTAATTTTTTACGATCATCTACATACAGAGAAACTAAAACATAGTCTTCGTTGAGGATCTTATTAATGCTAGGATCAATCCAAACATTTTCTTCCATCTTACGACAGTTCACACAACCATATCCTGTAAAATCTACTAAGATCGGTTTGTTATTAGCCGTTGCATAACGCAAGGCCTCGTCATAATCATCAAAACACTGATTGATACCTGGAGGACAGTGATCGCTAAAAGAATATTCCTCACTCTGCGCTTGTTGACAAGGGCGAATGTAAGAATAACAAGCAGAAGGAGCCAAACCACTCAACCAAAAGGGGGTCTTAAACGCATCTGTTTGAGGATTAACCATAAAACCGCTTAAAAGAGAAACAGTCACAAGAGCCGCAACACCACCTAAAACCTTACGTCCCATAGAAATTTTAGCGCCTTTGGCATCGTGTGGGAAACGGATAAATCCAAAAAGGTATAAAGTCATTAATAAGAAAGTCAATGCCCATAAACCTACAAACACCTCATAAGGCAAGATTCCCCAGTGTTCCGTTAAATCAGCGGTAGATAAGAATTTCAAACCCAAAGCTATTTCCAAGAAACCCAAGATCACTTTCATGCTGGTCATCCAACCCCCAGATTTAGGCAGAGATTGTAACCAACTTGGGAAAATGGCAAACAGCATAAAAGGCAAAGCCAAGGCCACAGAGAACCCTAGCATTCCAATAGCAGGAGAACCATAGCTTCCAGAGCTAGCCGTTTGCATAATTAAGGAACCAATGATTGGTCCTGTACAAGAAAAGGAAACTAAAGCAATAGAAAAAGCGCCAAAGAATGTTCCTGCCAAACCACCTTTTGAAGAAGCTTGGTCTGCTTTATTGGCCCAAGAAGAGGGCAATTGTATTTCGTAATAACCAAAGAAAGAAAAAGCAAAAACGGTAAAGAGGATAAAGAACAAGAGGTTCATAATCCAACTCGTAGAGAACAAATTAATGGCTTCAGGACCAAAGGCAATCGTAAAAGCTAAGCCTAAAGACACATAAATGACAATAATAGACGCCCCAAAAATCAATGCGTTTTTGATGCCTGTACTTTTGCTGGATTTTCCACCACTGCCTTTAGAAAACAAGGAAACCGTCATTGGAATCATTGGAAACACACAAGGTGTTAGCAGGGCCAATAAACCACCGCCAAAACCCAATAAGAAGATTTTCCACCAAGGTAATCCCTCCACTTCTACATTGTTATTTTGTAAAACTTCTCCTGTCGCACTCTCACAAGCATCGCCAATAGGTTGGGCAGCTGTCGCTACTAAAGTAGGGCGCACAGGATTAAAAATACCATCTTTGGTCGTTCCTACAAACTGTTCTTTTACAGTAGGAGCAGGAGTAGGTACTTCAGCCGTAGTTGGTGTAGTATCTCCTGTGACAGCAATGGGCTCTTCTTCACTTGTTGCTGGGTCGGTTGTAGGTTCTTCTACGACCGTTGGTGTATTGTTATTTTTAACAGGATCTACTTGCCCTGTTGTATTATTAGTAGGTTTCTCCTTAGGTTCTGGAGTATTGTTATTGTTGTCGTTGGGTTGTGGACGTTCCCCTGGCTTAGGCAAAAAGGAAGAAGGAATAAAACTGAATTCCACGGCAGTAGGAGGAAGGCATTGACTATCATTACACGTCATATACTCCAAATAGCCTGAAACCTCTTGAGTAGGATTGGTTACTTGAAACTTCTGTACAATGGTAATGTCCTTCTTATACTTAGTGATGTTCATGTCAAACATGTCATCATGTCCAGAAACCTTATTACTACTTTTGCTGGTCGTCTCTGTGGCTTTACCAATCTTTTTTTGATTGGTGGATTCAAAATTGATGCTGGTAGGAATAGGGCCCAAATCACTTTCTAGGTATTGAGAATAGGTATACCAACCTGTTTCAATCTTTGTTTTGAAGGTGATTTGATAGGTATCGTCTGTGAGTGCTTTCACTTTCCAAGTGTAGTTCACAGGCTTTTGTGCTAGGAGATTGCCTAGTATTCCAACCAAAAGCAATAGTGTAATGCTTAATTTCTTCATAGTGTATCCAATTAGTCAATGTGTGGGCAGAGACCCGAAAATAACAAAAAAGTACAAGGCAAAGGGCTTTGAGAGTATTTAAATAGCATTTTGCTCTTGAAGTTATAAAGTTATGAAAATAAGTTCATGTTTCTGTGCAAAAAAAATTTCTAACACCTCTTTAACTTTTTTTTAAAAAAATGTCAAGAAAAAGAATGCTTACTTCCTTATAAACTAAACTTTCTTTTTTAGAAGAACGAATAGACTAGAATCATTGTTATCAAACAGGATTTAAAATACCTACTTTAAGAGTTGGTTATTTTGATCTTCCAGAAGCATGTGAATTGACAATATGGAATTACTACTACTATGTCCAATACGAGGATGGACTATTATTAAAGGACCATTTCAACAAAAGAGGGGAACACTATTAACTCCATGCCCTAGCGAGGCAATTTAACATCAAAAATAATATCAGAAGGCGGCATACATTGTTTGTCGTTGCAGCTCATAAATGTAATTCTCCCTTTGGCGCGACGTTGGCGTTTAGGGACTTTAATGATGTGCTCTAAGACCATTTTTTTCTTGTATTTGGTAATATTCATAGCAAAGAGTTCATCCCAACCTTCTACTTTATTGCCTTCTTCTGCTGGATCACCAATAAGGTTTACCATTTGTTCTTTTTCAAAAGCCCAGTGGGTAGCAATGGGACCATTGTCGCTTTCTAAATATTGCGAATAGACGTACCAACCTTGATTGATCGTAGCTGTCGCTCGAATAACATAAACTTGTGGCTCTGTTTTTATCGCCTTAAATTTCCAGTTAACTTCTTTGTTTTGGCAAAATGCGGACAACGTCAAAAAGAAAAACGCCAATGTAAAGAAGGATTTCATAAGAATTGTTTTGGTGATAAAAAAGCTTTGTTATACAGCGTAGAAAATAGAATGCCAAAAATAGGCAAGGCTGTTCTCCTTAAACATAAAAATATACAAAAGTTTAAACAATGTAGACAAACAAAAAACCAACATACTTTTATTCTAAAAGTTGTTGACATTCCTTTTTTTCATCAAAACACTAGGTAGAATAGAAGAAAAACTGTTGATATTGTACCCCTAAAGCAAGCATGAAGAGTACAAGATGAAACAGTTCTGCTAGAGCTAGGCTTTTGAAAGACTGCAGCACCAAACTGAGTAAAATAGAGATTGGAAGGGCTAAAACAAGGAAATGATAAGCATACAAATCGCTCTGAAAAAGAAAACTAAATACACCTATTAGTGGCATCCACAAAACCATAGTAATATACTTTTTCTCTTTGGAGGTCGTTTTGAAATGCAAGGTCTGGAGTTGTAATAATGCTAATATTACAGGCGTAACAAAGAAACCAATCAAGATATAAAGCCCAATAGTTGTATCATAATGCACGGTCATTTGTTGATAATGTGCCCAAATCTCTGTATGAAACCAATTGCCTAAATTGCTATTCACAAAATGATAGGTGCCGATTAAGAAAAAAGGAACAAAAAAACCACCTAATAGAATAATAAATTCTTGAGGATCAAACGATCGCAATAAGAAGAGCGCCAACATTATCCACAAACCATAAACAATAAAGCCATAATAACAGAGGGCTGCCATTGCTGTTGCAAAGCCAACATTAAAAATAGTGGCCAAGGACACCCGTTTCTCATAACTACACAATAGACTATAAAAAGCCCAGAGCATAAAGGAATTAGCCAACATTACAGGAGAGCAAATATCAATGCCTACACCTGCAAAATGGACCAGAATATAAGTGACAGCAGGCACATAGGAATGCTGCTTGGCTAGTCGAAAGTGATTAATCAATAGGTTAACTATAAAGGCTTGGACGAGCAGTAAAACTATAAACGTCAAGCGATTGGTCATCGGGCTATCGACCCAATCAACCAACCAAGCACCAATAGTGCTTGGAAGCTGCTCGAAGCTCGCCAAAGAAATGCCTTCATACAACCAAGTATTAACACTAAAAACTAGGGCATAAATCAAGACAAAAATAACAGTAAAAATCTGATTGTTTCTAAAAAGTTGCAGCACAGTAAATGAATTAGACAGGCATCAAGAGAAGCCCTCAAAATACAACCCCGAAAGGAAAAGTTCTAACAAAAGACGGCGCAAAATTCTAAAAACGGTATATTTCTCCTCTATAGGCAATGGAGCCTGTTTTACTCAAGGTTAATAATTGATCTTCAGCAAGTGCAATTTTTTATCGCGCTCTGCTACTGCAATTACTTCAGAAGAAGAAACTTGTAGCCCATGAGCTAATTGTGGCAGTAGACCATTCTTACGTTCTTGGTGGGTCACAACATTGCGTTGTACATGTCCTGTGCTGTTGATTACGTATTCAAAAATACTTGTGTCCCAAGAGATATTGTTGTTGTATAAGAATCGAATACTAGAATTGGTAGTGACGGCAAAGAAGGAAGAATGACGAGCATTGTCATTTTCAGAACTTTGACTCTTGAATAGAACATCTTTCCAATAGACCTGTCCAGAAGGATGAATGGAAGCGATCAAGATATTCTCATACAAGTAGTCTGCTTGATTCGCTGCCTTGTCTTCTTCATAAAAATTGAGGGAAGACTCGTAAGTGAAGCGTTGTTCTGCCACTAACAACACCCCTCCATCTTTACGTAAAACCAATTGACAGATTGAAAAATTTCGAATCCCTGTCAGCTTTTTCTTGCGTTTGCCTGTAAGGCTGCGCATAAAAGGCTCCTCTAAAGGAGTAAGGTGGATGGTAGGAACCTGAGCGAAGTCTGTATTAAAATAAAAAATCCCATTGGTCAGGCTACTTTTATCAATAGCATAAAGTCCCGCAGCAACCAACTGCTGATTAACTTCGTCATACTGTACATGTATATCATACGACAGATGATTGTAAAATGGAATATCATTCCACTGCTCTTGCCCATTTAAGTCGATTTTTCCCAAGACAAATTGATGTTTTTGGCTGTGACGTTGGGTATTGTATTGGTTGTATAGGGCAAAAACTTCTCCTGCATTATTAATAATCAACTGCTTAAAATGTTGGTGATAATTAAGGCTCTTGGGATGAAGCACACGTTGCCAGTGTTGCTTTTTGTGCTGCACATCAAAATTAATAATTTCTACCTGTCCGTTGTATAAAGGACTGTAAACAAGGAAGTGTTGCTTGTTGTCAGCACTAATGGCATAGCGATCCGACATACTAAAAGCGCCTTTGAAATGACCTATTTCATAATCGTTAATCGCTTGGGCTTCTGCATTGAATTCCTTGCCACGAATATAAGTAGTTCCTTTTTTTAGATAATAATACAAGACAGAAAAACTATTCTCATGAGGGAAAATCCGAAAAGCCGTGACATCTTTACGTTCAAAGTTGATCGGTTTTATCCAATCTTGGGTTAGATCCCCTTTTTTAAAACTATGAATATAAAACTTAGTTTCTGTCTTACTGTATAATAAAACTTGATCGTCATAGCGAGCAATTAATTGATAATCTACTTCGCTTGGAAGGTCAACAGGAGCAGAAACTTGGACTTGCTGTGCCAGAAGTGGAAAAGAGAGGCAACTATAGAAAAGGCAGGTGTATAATAAGTGGTAGTAATTTGACATCGGCAAAACAATTTAAATAACCAGCGAAATAAGCACTCTTGGGCAAAGTAAAAGACTTAGGCCAGAATATTAGAAGTAGGGGAGACAAGGCCAAAGATGGAACGTTCTGTTCATCTCTTTGGTAGGAAATCCCTTTTAGGATATTGCTTGTAAACGCTATCCTATCTAATAAAAAAAGAAATCGCATGGTTGTTAGTAGACAACTATTTGAATGAGTTCATGGGTGGAGGCGCAGCGCCTTACTGATGGGAAGATAGAGGGTAGAAGGTCATAAAAAAGCGACCTATTCTTCAACAACTTTAGTAAAGGCTGTCTAGAAAATACGTAATAATCGTATCTTTGTTACAAAAAAAAAGGTATTAATTAGCAGCAAGTTCAAAAATATAGTTTGGCAAGTGATTGTTAAGTGCAAATAATATAAGGTTAATTGCTTGTTGGACAAGTAGTTTGGTGGGGGTTAGTGCTGGTGAATAAGAAAATAATTTTTTTAAAAAAAATAGAAGAACTATCATGAAAAATAGGTTTGTGACGGTAGGAGTATGGGCAAGTCTTTGTCTATTAATTGCCTGCCAAGAATCCAATACAACTGCCCCAGATCCGTTGGCTGCTGAACACGGAAAAAGCACAGGCATTCCTGCTATTGATGCCTTAACTCAAGACATAAAAGCCAATCCTGATAACATCTCTTTACGGGTGGCAAGAGCAGATGCTTATTCTGAAGCTGGCTTGTACAAAGAGGCAGAAGAAGAAGCACGTCGTATTTATGAATATGACAAAACCAACTGGCGCGCTGCTCGTCTATTAGCTTGGGCTTATTTTGACAACCAGCAATCAAAACCAGCACTCAAAGTCTTAGAACGTGCCTTAGAATTGCACCCCGATACCATCCCATTGTTATTGGTGCAATCAGAAATCTGTCTTAATATCAAGCAATACAATGAGGCTTTGACCGCAGCAGAGAAGGTACTCAAGATGCACCCTCTAAACATCGATGGACATTTCATGCGTGGTCTGACGCTAAAATATATGGGGGATACCATCAATGCACTAAATAATTTCCAAACAGTCATTGAGCAAAATGCTGACCACAGAGAAGCTTATTTGCAGTTGGCCTCTATTTTTGCAGATCGTTCGGAGAAGCTGGCCATTGAATATTATGACAATGTTTTAAGAATAGATTCTACCGATTATAATGCGTTAAAAGGGAAGGCAGATTTTTATCACCAGAACTTCACAGAGGAGAACGGCCTACTTGATCTCGCCAAAACAGCTTACGAGCGCCTTATCCTACACCACCCGCAAGAGTCCGATGGTACGTATAACTATGGCTTATTGTTTATGGAATTAAATGATTATGAAAATGCGGCTAATTTCTTTAACATTGCGACTAAGTATGATCCTACTTTTGGCGATGCTTATTTTTATAAAGGAGAAGCCTTAGAGCGTAAGGGCGATTATGGAGGGGCCAAAATTGCCTATCAAAATGCTTCTAATAATGGAGCGCGGTTTGGTCGCGCCAAAGAAGCGCTAGAGCGTCTAGAGAAAGGAGATTATTTGAAGCCTTAGCATAAATTATGCTTGATTATTCTACGCAAACTTTATCTTTAAAACATCTTTGTAAGAAAGTTTTTAAAAGCACTGCTTTAAGGAAAGTGCCTTCATCGATTGGATGGGCGATTCTCCATACAGGGCAAGTTGTCTTTTTTTACTTCCATTCCACCACATCAATCATTATCTAAGACATGATCAAGATTTTAGTCAACGACGGCATGCATGCTGACGGACAAACATTGTTAGAGGAAGCACATTATCAAGTAGACACTACTAAAATTCCACAAGAAGAATTGGCTGCTCGTTTACCCGAGTACGATGCTATTATTGTGCGTTCTGCTACCAAAGTACGAAAAGCCTTAATTGATCAGTGCCCCAACCTTAAAGTTATTGCAAGAGGTGGTGTTGGTATGGATAATATTGATGTAGAATATGCCCGTTCTAAGGGCATCAAGGTCATCAATACTCCAAAAGCTTCTTCTCAATCTGTGGCAGAACTAGTGATTGGACACCTCTTTGTTTTGTCTCGTTTTTTGCACCGTGCGAATAGAGACATGCCTCAAGATGGTGCGGAGAATTTCAAAGGTCTTAAGAAACAATATGCGAAGGGCGTACAGTTGCGTGGAAAAACCTTAGGGATTATAGGCTTTGGTAGAATCGGCCAAGAAGCAGCACGTTTGGCTTTAGGGCTAGGGATGAAAGTAGTAGCCGCGGATATCCTAGAGCGTACGGTTACTATTGATTTGACAACACCTCATACCTCAGAAACTGCTTTTTCTGTGGCTATACAAACAGGAAGCGTAGCGGATGTTTTGAAGGAGAGTGATTACATTACGATTCATGTACCCAGCAGTGATCGCCCTGTTATTGGCGCGGCTGAAATGAAGCAACTCAAGAAAGGTGTTTTCTTAGTTAATACTTCTCGTGGAGGAATTATTGATGAAACGGCCTTGTTGCAAGGCTTAGAAGATGGGACGGTTGCTGGAGCAGCGTTAGATGTTTTTGAGAACGAACCAAAACCTAATCCAGTTTTGTTAAATCATCCTCAAATTTCTGTTTCTCCTCATATTGGGGCATCTACCGTTGAAGCGCAGCGCAATATTGGATTGGAATTAGCCAATGCCTTTACGGAGGTATTTGGAGTAGAGTAAGTTTTTTTAGGAAAACTATTTTTCAAGCTCTCTTTTCTGATGGAAAAGGGAGCTTCTTTATTGTTATAACCATAAAGAGACTACTGTTCTAAAATCCTGATTAAGTCATCATTGACATAAAAAACCTTTGCGCCTATTTTTTTATAACTTAAGATTTTAGCAGCTACTAGTTGATGAAAATACTTAGTTAATGTTGTTCTAGAATGGATCTGCAAAACTTCCTCTAGAGTGGCATATCTAATATAGGGTTGGCTAAAGATTATTTCATTAATTTCTTTGTTATACCAATCAATAGATTTTTTTCCATGTTGGAGTGTACTTTCCATTTGTGTAAGGATCTCGTCAATCAGAGAAGATGTTAGTAAGGCTGTTTTTTCAATTCCATCCAACATATACGTTATCCATTTTTCCCAATTTCCTCTTTGTGTCACGTTTCCTAGCTTGTAATAATATTCGTCTTTGTATCGAATAATGTATTTGGATAAATAGAGGGAGGGATAAGATAGGAGTTTCTTCTGATTTAAGTAGAGAAGATTTAAAATACGTCCTGTTCTTCCATTACCATCATGAAAAGGGTGTATTGCTTCAAACTGATAATGAGCAATGCACATTTTTAGCAATGGATCAGTAGGGTATTTTTCATCATCATTAAGGTATTCTATTAAATTATCCAATAATTTTTCAAGAACTCCTATGCCTCTAGGAGGAGTATAGACGGTTTCTCCAGAACGAAATTCACTATTCCCCTTTTTGATAACAACATTAGATTGAGGGCTTCTCAACGTTGCTGACGATTCTTTTATTTGTTGAAAAATTTTAATGATTAAATCTTTTGTAATCATAGAATTCTCTTTCAAGTCCTTGTAACCTGTCCATAAAGCCTCTCTATATCTTAAAACTTCTTTAGTAGCAGGATCAATGTTTTTATTTTTGGTAGAATCAGAAATAGCTTTGTATAAACTATCGTTAGTCGTGAAAATGTTTTCAATTTCTGAAGATGTCTTAGCCTCTTGAAGTGCAATGGTATTTACTAGCATTGATGGATTAGGAAGGCGACTCATACGTCCATCAAATACTGCTAATGCTCTAGAGGCCGTATTGAGTTTCTTTAGAATATTGATATTCTCTACTTTGTTTAAAGGGGGAGGTAGTAATGGTAAGTTATTATGTGGTTTAGTTCTATCGAATTTCATAGTAGCTTTTATAGTCTTTTCTTGATGGGAGTTCAATATAAGTTCATTAATGGAAGAGAACAAGCAATATGTCCAATTTTAGGCATATTTTGGACATATTCTGTTTTGATGTTCATTTGATGAACATAAGAAAGCAACGTGTCCAATTTTGGGTATATTTTGGACATATCTTGTTTTGATGTTCATTTGGTGAACATAAGAAAATAACGTGTCCAATTTTTAGATATTTTATGGACACGTTGTTTTGTCAAAGAAGTACTAGAAGAGTTACTTAAGGACAACTTTTCCTGTGTGTAAAAGCGTTTCATCCCCTAAGAGTTGATAAAAATACAAGCCTGCTGCTTGCTCTTGGCGTTGCAAGGTAATTATAGGATCAGCAGATTGGATTTGTTGGACTAATTGCCCTGTTGGATTATAGACTTGCAAGGTATAGGTCGCATATACTTGCGAGCTGTTGATGGTAAAGGTGGTTTGTTCTTGAAATGGATTGGGGGCAACCTGAACGTGTGCAGTTGTGGTGGGCAACGGCTGTATATTAATGGCATTGCTACATTGGGGGCCTCGGTTGACACCAATGTACTGGGTAGTGTTATCAAAAAAACAAGAAACCATATTGGCTTGTGCTACTTGAGAAATATTGACGTATTCAAAGTATACCGAACCAAACAATCCATTGTCCTCAATGGCATTACTATAAAGAGTGGCATTGCCTTCTACATATTGACGATTGGAAGCTCGGATGGCGCCAATGCCCTCTACCCAATAAAGAGTATTCATCAAATTGGCATTACCATTCGCATCAAACAATGTGGCTTCAACTTCCAACATACGACGATAACTGCCATCTATTAACCATAAACTATCTTCTCCAATAACAGCACACTGAATACTGTCTTGATCCATAGCAAAAGGAGAATAATCAAAATGAGCATAGAGTGAAATGGTATCTCCTATTGTTAAGCTAAAATCATACAATAATATTTCTGTTCCAGGAGCATAAGGAGGTAAAGGCGAGTAAGAAATACCATTGTTATAACTATTATTATTATTCGCAAAGCCATAAAACCAAACTTGACGATTGGCGGTTTCTCGTATTCCACCTAGTAGGATATTATTAGAATAAACCTTAGAATAAACCATTCCATTGATGGTGGTATCACCTCTTAATTCCTCGTTATAATGGTTTGTAGTTGTGGACGAAACTTGTCCGTTGTTATTGTAATAGGTCTCCGAATGATACATTCCCCAACGTGCCGTATCGCTTGGGAAAGGATGATAAATAGACGTTTGGGCAGTGAGAATAAAAGTGGACAATAAAAATAAGATCAAAAAATAAAATTTGGTAACCATTGTTTAGCAGTTTGTTGAATAAGAGGGAGTGTAGGGGCAAATAAAATCCACCCTTATTCCGTGAATAATAGAAGAATAACGAAGGGGAAATAAATTCAAGAAGCGTGAAAATGGTTGGTTATTGTTGTGGTAGGGGACTATAAATATTCTCAGGGAGAACTATATTGAGGACCAATATTAATATAGAAAGGTTGTAAAGGGGAAAAAAAAATTCCTTTTTAGAAAAAGAACTACATAATTCCTATTTCTAAGGACGCAAAGCACCCAAAGATGTTGTTTGATACGTTCAAACTTGACTTTAGCTAGAAAAATATAAAACAATTTGTGTCAATTGCCAACACATTTTTGTATTTTTACGCCGTCAACCCTTTGGAAGACTTTGACCTACTTGTTTTGCACCAACTCAACTTCAGCAATGATTCGCACACTGACTATTAAGAACTATGCTATCATAGAAGAACTCGTGATTAACTTCTCTGATAATTTAACCATTATCACAGGAGAAACAGGCGCGGGTAAATCCATTATGTTAGGTGGATTAGGGTTGATTATGGGAAAACGTGCCGATACGAAAGTCCTCTACCAACAAGACCACAAGTGTATTGTAGAAGGGGTTTTTGATGTTTCCCCGTATGGCTTAGAAGTGTTTTTTGAGGAGCATGACTTAGATTATGAAGCAGAAACTTCTTTGCGTCGAGAAATTACCCCTTCTGGTAAATCTAGGGCGTTTGTCAACGATACACCTGTTCGACTAGCGGTTCTCAAAGCGCTAAGCAACCGTTTGATCGACTTGCACCAACAGTTTGATACCTTGGACATTCACGATCCCTTCTTCCAAACCCGGGCGATTGATTCACTAGCCGATAGTAATAAGCAATTGGCCAGTTATAAAAAGGCCTATCAATCCTATGAGCAAGACAAAAAAGAGTTAACGCGTTTGGTCAAGCAGAGTCAAGCCGCTAGTAAAGAGACCGATTTTTTGACCTACCAACTCAACGAATTATTAGAAGCAGCGCTTCAGACAGGAGAAATGGCTGCATTAGAAATGGAGCAAAATCGCTTGAATAATGCAGAAGATATTCAACGTATTTTAGGGGGGGCAGCCATGCAAATTAATGAGGATGAACAATCCATGGCTAGTCAAATGACCGATTTGATCAATGCAGTAGATAACCTGAGTGGTTTTCATGCAAAGTTGCCTCCATTGTTAGAGCAGTTTAATTCAATTTTATTAGAATTGGAGGAAGTAGGAAGCGCTTTTCATACGATTGCAGAAGATACTGAACATGATAGCGAACGCCTAGAAGAGGTGAATGAACGCTTATCTTTACTGTTTAATTTGATTAATAAATACCATGTTCAGGACGAAGCGGAATTGATTACCTTGCGTGATGAATTGGCTCATAAATTAGGAGGTTTTGAAGATATTTCTGGTAAAATAGAAAGCTTACAAGCAAGCATCAGTAAACAGGAAGTTAAACTGTTGGACTTGGGAACCAAGCTTTCACAGAAACGTAAAAAGGTAGTGCCCAAATTCGAAAAAGCAGTACAAAAACTCTTAGGACAATTGTCCATGCAGTACGCACGATTGGCGGTTGAAATAAAAACAACCAAAGAGTTCTACCCAACAGGTATTGACCAATTACGCTTCTTATTTGCGGCGAACAAAGGCAGTCGTCTAGAGGAAATAAAAGGCGTTGCTTCTGGAGGAGAATTGTCTCGTTTAGCCTTATGTATTAAATCATTAGTAGCAAGCGCGATTCCATTGCCAACCTTGATTTTTGATGAAATTGATTCTGGTGTTTCAGGCGAAGTCGCCTTACAAATGGGCGTTATTTTACAACACATTTCTGCTGGACACCAAGTGATTTCCATCACCCACTCGCCACAAATTGCTGCAAGGGCCAATACGCACTATTTTGTACGTAAAAAAGTAGCAGGCAACCGCACCACAACTTTTGTCAGCGAGCTGAATCAAGAGGAGCGTATTTTGGAAATTGCCAAAATGTTGAGTGGAAATCCACCTTCAGAAATTGCCAAGCAGAATGCAAAAGAATTGTTGGGGGTGTAATAGAAGTTACAAAGCGAATTATTCAGGTTTATAATCTTTCAAAGCAACCTTTAAGGCGGCAATTTCTTTGTCTCTATTTTCAAGGCTATTGTGATACGCCACAGGAATTCGAGTGATTTTACCAATATAGTAGGCGGCAAAGTCTTTGACTCGGAAACGATAGGCATTGCCCATTGTTGCTTCCTTGCTGCCCGCGTAGGAATGTTGTGTATTATTGTCTAATAGAGAGATTAACGCAGGGAGTGCTTTGTCCCATAATTCTAAGAACATAATTCCGGTGGTACCTTCATCGTTGTGTTCATACAAAAAGCCCCAAGAGTTGGCATAACCTGTATAGTTTTCCGCTAAAGCGGTAGCATAAATCCTAGCGATAGTCTCTTTAGGGACTTCTTTCCAATAATCCAATTGCTTGATCTCTAGAATTTCACAAGCAAAAAAACGAGCTTTCATAGGGGCAGTTTCTTGCTTCACAAGCGCGATTAATTGCTCATAACTCGCTTCCTCCCAAACCTTATTAGCAACTTCTTCTCTGACCATATAGTTGAATAAATCACCATAATAGCCGTTGGTTAATTTGTCTATAAGAGGGGGAGAATCAGAAGAGCTGTCTATGTTGCTTGGTTTAGATTGGTTTTTGGTTGTTGTATTACAATGGATTAACAAAAAGGAAGCGGCCAATAATAGGATTAGTTTATTCATCTTTTAGTTTATTTTTTTCTTTGCAATTTCAAATTACAACAAATCAACTAAGATACAAAAACAACAGGAGTGTCTCTGCCTCTTCTGCAAAAACACTCCTATAATAAAGATTATCAATCAATCAAGATAAAACCTACTTCCAACCCTGCGCATCCACCGCCTCGACAGAACGCAGCACCTTAGCCGTCAATTGCTCTTTATAAGCCGCCATATAAGCCGCCACATTCTCATCAAAGGCTCCAATAATAGAAGCCGCCAAAATCCCTGCATTCTTACCGCCATCCAAGGCAACGGTCGCCACAGGAATTCCTCCAGGCATTTGCAGAATGGATAAGATGGAATCCCAACCATCAATAGAATTACTCGACTTGACAGGGACTCCAATAACGGGTAAGGTAGTCAAGGAAGCGACCATTCCAGGCAAATGGGCAGCTCCTCCAGCTCCTGCTACAATGACTTTAAGACCACGTTCTCTAGCGGAAGTGGCGTAGTCAATCATACGCTGTGGCGTGCGGTGGGCCGAAACGATGGTTAATTCAAAAGGGATATTGGCGGCTTCCAAGAATTCAGCGGCAGCGCGCATAACAGGCAGATCAGACTGACTGCCCATAATAATTCCGATTAAAGGTTTATTGCTCATCAGCTACAAATTTTATAGTTTTTTTGACAAAATCAATTTTTTGCATCAACTGCTCCATGTCCTTATCTCTGACCGTTACATGGCCCATTTTTCGAAAAGGACGGGTGACTTTCTTACCATACAGATGAAGGTGACAGCCAGGAATATCTAAGACTTCTTTGAATCCTTGACAAATAGCCGTTCCTGAGTGGCCTTCTTCGCCCAACAAATTAATCATAGCGGAAGAAATAAAGAGCGAAGTATCTCCCAAAGGCCAGTTCAAAATCGCTCGCAACTGCTGCTCAAATTGCGAGGTCATATTACTCTCTATGGATTGATGACCGCTGTTGTGTGTTCTAGGAGCAATCTCATTCACTAAAACCTTCCCTTCTTTGGTAACAAACATTTCTACAGCCAGTAGGCCAACAATGCCTAATTTTTTGGCTAAACTGACGGCAATATCTAGTGCTTGGTCGGTAATTTTTTGCTCAATTTGAGCAGGCGCCAACAGATATTCTACCAAATTAGCTTCTGGATGAAAAACGAGTTCTACAGGAGGAAACGTCTTGATTTGGCCATCCTCATTTCTAGCAACAATGACCGAAATTTCTTTCTCAAAATCAATGAGTTTTTCTAATAAACCAGGAGCATCAAACCCTTTGGATAAGTCATCAACCGTTCGCATGACTTGTACCCCTTTTCCATCATAGCCCCCTTTACCAATTTTATTAACCGCAGGCAAAAAATCAGCATTCGCTTTGATCTCTTCTAAGTTCTCCGTGAGCAAAAAATCAGCTGTTGGGATACCATTTTTTTGGTAAAACTGCTTCTGAATGCGCTTGTCTTGAATCATCTCAATGATGTGTGGCTGCGGAAAAACCTTTTTGCCTTCATCACTGAGTTTCTGTAGTGCTTTGGTATTCACTTGTTCAATCTCAATAGTGATCAAATCATGTTTAGCACCAAAATTATAAACCGTATCAAAATCATTTAAATCTCCCACTTCAAATTCCGCTGCATTCTCTTTGCAGGGCGCTTCTGGATTAGGATCTAAAATGGCAACCTCTATATTAAAATCAATGGCGGAACGAATGAGCATACGACCTAATTGACCGCCTCCTAAAATAGCTATTTTGTTCATAATAGTTGTTTGATAATGCAGTGGATAGAGTATTGAAAACGCAATTGGGGGCAAATATAGGGATAATAGATTGCTCTGCACGATCTTATCGCTTATTCCCTAGAAATTGTCAGAAATTAAAAATTAAAGAGCTAAATAGAGCGTTATACTTCTTGAAGGAAATTCCAGGTTAGAATAGAAGGGGCTTTTTAGAGTTTAAACAACTTTATGTTTTTGATAAGCAACTGTAAATAGTATGGTATACTATTTCCGCTCTTTGTTTTCTTCAAAACAACTGTTTAAATACTGCTAATAAAAAGTCAATAAATCGTGCGTCCTAATATTATAATAGATCAAGGAATCGCTCTTTATATAGGGCAATCTCAACAAACAACCAATCATAAACACTATGCCATACAAATCTCTATCGTATTAAAGGGCCTTTATACCTTGCATGTAGCAGCTCAATGTTTAGAGTGTACTGGGATTTATATCAACTCTAATGTTGAGCATAAACACAACAGTTTAAATGGAATACATCTTTCTATTTTTTTAGATGCAGAAACGGATATAGGGCAAGAATTAAGCAACACTTTCTCTAGTGATTTTCATTTATTTGATCCATCGCCCATACTTGTGAAGAAGTTTATCAGTCAGCTCACACAACAAAAGAAATTTTTGTCAGTGGTAGAAGGTTTTCTCTATAGTCTTTTTAATCTAAGTCCCATCGAGCGCAAAATAGATGATCGGATTCTACAAACCATGGAGAAAATAACTTCAACTCCTATCCAAAACCTTCGATTCGAGGAATTATTAGCAGATATCCCTCTTTCTATTAGCCGAATAAGACATTTATTTAAAGCCCAAGTTGGAATTTCTATACAGCGTTACCTTCTTTGGGTAAAGGTGAAAAAAGCTTTTGTTCAATTGACAAAAGGAGAAAGCCTTTCACAAGCTGCTTATACCGCAGGATTTGCAGACCAAGCCCATATGAGCCGTACGATCAAAGACATGTTTGGACTCTCTCCAAAACAACTATTAAAAGATAGCCATTACGTTCAAGACTTCTAATATTCCAGCTCCTATCTTTGCCCTAAAAAAGATAGAATATGGCATTTGAAAAAGTAACAGGGATTCAACAATTTGATTTTCAGATCAACAGAGTATTAACTTATGGGGAAGAAGCTTGCTATAGACAGGAGGTTTTGGATGCCATGATGGGGGTGAGTAATTTTAAAATTTGGTTTGATAAATGGCTTAGATTAGCACAGAAAGCAGAAGCAGAAAAACGTTTCCTTCACGCAGGTTATTATTATAGAATGGCAGAGTTCTTTTTATCAGAAAAAGATGTTGCTAAGGAGGAGATGTATACACGGTCACTGCATAACTTTCAACGAGTTATTGTATTGGACGAAGGGGTAGAAGAATTTACCGTACCTTATCAAGGTAAAAGCCTGAAAACTTTGGTGTTTCTGCCTAAAAAGGAACTAGGGGAATTGGTGATGTTTGGAGGCTATGATTCTTTTATAGAAGAATTCTATTTGGCGGTCAAGGATTTTGTAAAGCAGGGGTATAAGGTGACTTTATTTGAAGGGCCAGGTCAAGGATCTTCTTTGAAGAAAGGTTTATATTTTGACCATCGTTGGGAATTGCCTGTTGCAGCTGTTTTGGATTATTTTGAACTTCAAGAGGTGACCCTTATTGGAATATCTTGGGGAGGTTATTTTGCCTTGCGAGCTGCCGCTTATGAGAAAAGGATAAAAAGAGTTGTGGCGTATGATATCCTCTACGATGGTTTTGATTGTATGCTGAATCAGTTTCCCTCTTTTCTAAAAATGATCTTTCAGATGCTTTTTCGATTCCAACAGAGTCGATGGATTAATCGTTTTTTGAATTATTTTATGCGCAAAAAAATGCCAGTAGATTGGGCGATAACACATGGTATGTATATCACAGGTACTGCTACGCCTTATGATTTCTATGTTAAGCTACAAGCACATTCATTACAAGGCCATACGAGTAAAATTGAAGCAGATGTATTACTCTTAGCAGGAGAAAATGATCATTACATTCCTCTAAAGCATTATCATATTTTGAGGAAAGAGTTGACCAATGTTAAACGACTAAAAGGTCGTATTTTTACTAAAGAAGAAGGTGGAGAACAACATTGTCAAGTGGGAAATCATGGCTTGGCAATTAAAGAGATTTTAGAATGGTTGAAATATGAGGAGGAGTAGAAGCAGGCTTTTTGTTTGACCTAATAAGGGAGTAAAGTTTTATAGAGAACAATTTTTTCTAAACAAGCTTTCTCAGGGGTAATCTTCTTAACAAAGAAAGAAGAAACTAACAAGCCTTCTATTTCTGATAAGAGGCAGAATAGAAGGCTTGTTAGGTATAATAAACTGGTGATGTTTTTAAGTCGCTTCGTCAGAACTAATGTACTTACTGATCATCTGCTCTGTTTTTGCATTTTCAATTTTTCTGACCAATTCTTCTGATTCTTGTTTGTCTCGAACCACTTTTGCCAAAACAAAACAAGAAGAAATACTAAAAAGGTACGTCATGCCTACAAATGCCTTTTGGTACATATCCAAATTAAGGTAAATAATCCCTAGAATCATTCCAACGAAAGAAATTCCAAAAGAAACCCAAGCTAACGTAGAAAACGCTTGTGTATTCGAGTTGCTATACTTGCTAGACATAATAATAATAGTTTAAAGGTGTATAAATAAGGTAGTCTTTATTAAGTTAACTAAATGGTTAAACCTTATGGTTGTATTTAGGGTTCCAATTCCTTTAAACCTTAACATTTTTTAACATTTAGTGATAGGCAACTTATTATCAGCGTACTATGCTTTTTTGCCAGGTATAATAAGAACTGGCAAATCAGATTGTAATGCAATTTGTTGACTCACACTGCTGTGAAATAAATTTTCAAACCAACCCCGTTGATGAGCAACCAAACATAAAACACTGCCTTTTTGCTCCCGCGCAAAGTTCAAAATTCCTTCTAATACTTCATCAGAAACAACTTTGTGGTAAGAGAAAGGAATCGCCATGTTTTTCAAATAATCATCAATACTCTCATCCATGTCAGAATCTTGAGAGGTGGTGGAAACATGCAACAGTTGCAAGGACAGCCTAGACGCTTGTACTAAATTTAAGGCAGGATTGAGGGTATTGAGCACGGTTAAATCCAAGGCATCTACTGCCAATACCATGTTCTCAAGATCTTTATAAGAAGTTTCCATTGGGATTGCCAAAACAGGAACTTTATTAATTTTGACCAATTTACTGGCTGTACTTCCCCATACTTTTTTAGCGACATTAGAAGCACCTAAGGTACCCATTACCAATAAATCAGCAGATACACGCTCTATTTCTCGCTCAATCGTTTCAATAGGATAACCGTGGCGACAAACGCCTTCAATGGCTACTCCTTCAGGGGCTGTTGCTTTTACTTGGGTAAGAAAGGCAGCCATTTCCTTGTCTCTATCTTCTTTGATAACCCGATTGACATTGGCCATGTGCCCAGTAGGGGTAGAAGTATGATAGGTATGAATCAAATGCAAATTGGCATTAAAACGTTTGGCTAATGCCATGGCTACATCCAATGCTTTGTTAGCATTATCAGAAAAGTCTGTTGGAACTAGTATATTTTTCATAGTGCTATTGGTGAAGTGCGTTTTTAAATGGTAAACCATCAGGGATGGTCTAACAAATATAACATACCCGCTCATAAAGTCCCTTAAAATAGTGTATTTTTGTAGATAGTACTAGATTTTGAATTGTAGAATCATGACAGATAGAAAGGATCGTTCTAAATATTATAAAGCAGAAGGGAAGGGATATCAAATTGTTCCCGAAGAGATTTTTGAGTACCCCAATTTGGAGGTGTTAAGCTTGGCAGAAAATGAACTGGAGGTATTGGATGAACGAATTGGTTCTTTTCAGCAATTATACAGTTTAGATTTGTGTTACAACAAGATTCAACAACTACCAGATAGTTTTGCCCAATTGCAACAATTAGAATACCTTAGACTGAATAGTAATCAATTCTCAACGATTCCAGCTGTTCTCTTTGAACTCCCCAAGCTACGGTATGTTTATTTGATGAACAACCAATTAACCGACATTCCAGCAGGCATCGGCAATTGGACGCAATTGGAAGTATTAGATTTATGGAACAATCAACTCCAAGCATTGCCCGCTACAATGGGCAAACTTCAAAACTTGGAACGCCTCAATCTAACCTTTAATCAATTTACGAGTTTTCCAACAGCTCTATGTCCCTTGCCCCAATTACGAGTATTGCGCCTTAAACAGAACCAACTCCAAGAACTGCCCGCCTGTATTGGAGCATTAAAAAAGCTCCAAGTATTAGATCTAGAATTTAATCCTTTACAAGGCTTGCCAGAACGCCTAGCGGAATTGAGCGAACTTCGTGAATTAAGGACTACTTCTAATCAATTTCAAACTTTTCCCGAGGTATTGTTAGAGCTGCCCCAATTGACGGATTTATCAGCACTAGATTTAGAGTTTCGTTTAGGATTAAGCACAAAAAAACTACAAACACTTTTTAGTGTTCTTAAGAAAATTGACCAACAAAAAGGGGCTAAAAAAGTGCTCAAAAGCGCAGCATTTGCCTTGTTATTTGATAAAGAACTATCAAAGACAGAACAAGAAGCTCTAGTTCCCTTATTGCGTATTCCAAACAAAGTTCTGCAAGAAAAACTGCGACAAAAGCTAACGGAAAAAAGCCTATTACCTACTCCCAAGAGTACACTGTTCTTATTAGGCAAGGCAGCCGTATTGACAGAGGAGGTGCAGATGGGAATTCCTTGGGCGGCTTCTGCTAAGGAGGCCAGTCATGTTGTTTTGGGGCAGAAAATTAAAAAAACAACTTTACAACAGTTACCTTCGACTACCGTTTTCTTATCAGAAATGCAAGTGCAGCGGCACTATCAAGCGGCGCCTTCTTTGGAATGGTTGAGGGATAACTACGAGCAAATCGAAGAACTGTTGTACAGCCAACAAGGGACTTCCGTTTTATTGGTGTTGCAGTGGCTTGAAGGGAGTTCCGATATTTCAACTTGGGCAACAGAGTTGTTATTGGCTTATATCCTATTGCCACACCAAGAAAAGGAAGCAATTAAGGCGATTCAGAAGACGTTTTTATTAGGGCTACCTAATTTTGATAAAAATCATTTACCCCACATTAATTTTAAACTCTACACAGCAGAGAAAAGTGAGTTAGAAATTGCCAAACGCATTACCCAATGTACCGCCCCTTTAGTGCCGTGGAAGGGGCTAAAAATTGCCCATTATTTATTTCAAAAATACCAAGCAGGCTATGTTTATTTAATACGAGAACTATCCATAAAAGAGTGCTCTATTTGGCTGCAACAATTCATAAAAGGCGACTGTTTGTGTCTCACATCTCTAAAAGAACTAAAAAAAATGCCTCCCCTAGAAGGGGATTGGTTGGCTATTCGTCGATTAGATCTGCGTGGTTGTACGTTTATGCGCGCGCCACAACCTGATTTATTAAAACAAATGCCTAACTTAGAGGAAATAGATTTGCGGGATAATCCCATTCGTCACTTGCCCCGAACACTACTGCCTAAATTATCTGCTTATCGCATTCTAATCTCCAAGTAAACTCACTCTATGGTCGTTTTAGAAACCCAGAATTTAACAAAAATTTACTCCAAAAAAATACGTGCTGTAGATCAGCTGAATCTCACTATTGAGCAAGGAAATATCTATGGTATTTTAGGGCCTAATGGAAGTGGAAAAACGACTACACTAGGGATGATTTTAGGAATTATTGCCCCTACATCAGGGGATTATGGTTGGTTTGGTGGTCAAAAAGGCGCGGATGTTCGTCGGCGGATTGGCGCGATTCTAGAAACGCCTAATTTCTATCCTTATCTCAATGCGCAAAAGAACTTGGAATTGGTCGCCCACATCAAAAAAGTACCAACGAATAACATTCTTAGTTTGATCGAACGGGTGGGGTTAGCAGGACGGACGGATGCTGCTTTTCATACCTATTCTCTAGGAATGAAACAACGCCTAGCTATTGCAGGCGCCTTGATTGGAGACCCTGAAGTATTGATTTTTGATGAACCAACGAATGGGCTTGATCCTCAGGGAATCGCTGAAGTCCGTACTTTATTATCGGAAATTGGGGCACAGGGCAAAACCATTTTATTGGCAAGTCATATTATTGATGAAGTTGAGAAAATATGTAACCATGTGGCGATTATCAAATATGGCGACTTAATTGCTTCTGGAAGTGTGGCCGAAATTTTAAGTACAGAACCCATCATAGAAATAGGCGCAGCAGACCTATTATCGCTCAAATCTGCGCTTTCAGGCTTGAATGCCGTTACGAGTTTACGAGAAGAAATGCCGTTCTTAGAATTGACCTTAACACCAGAATTTAACGCCACACAACTCAATCAATGGTTGTTTGAACAAGGGCAAGTATTGAATCATTTGAAAGTGCGCAAAAAGAGCTTAGAGGCAGAGTTTTTGGAACGAACTTCTTAAGAATTACTATATAGAAATTCGAGTAAGAACTCCTTTTGGCGCAAGAAAAAGCCTCCGATAACTAGATGACACTTAGCCTTCTATGGACAGAAGACAGGTTGCCATTTTGTTGCATGAACTTCATTTCATAAGATCAATGGTATAAAATTACGAATGATGAAAGGTATAAAAAAGATAGTTGTTTTAATTTTTGGAATAACTTTTATGGCATGTAAGTCACTTTATACCAGTACAGAAGAAAGTAATGTTGATTTAGAAAATGTTTCTTATAACAATGCAGTAAAAAACATTATTGCCAATAATTGTATTGCTTGTCATTCAAGTAAAAGGCCAAGCGCAGGTCTAAACTTAGAACGGTATGAAAATTTAGTAGATGCTGTTAAAAATAAAGGACTTTTAAAGCGAATAAACAACGCATCAAACCCAATGCCTACCAGTGGTTTAATGTCTAAAAATGAGCGTTTAATCATACAAAAATGGGTGAATAATAATTTTGCCCTAACTTCTAGTGATACAACAACAAACAGAGGAAGTTACTCTACAAAAAACTTATTTTTAGCTCCTAATATCAAGGCTATAAATATTGATAAAAATGGCTTTGAGTTCCTTGAAAAAATACAAGGCCATTGGGTGGGAGAAATGTTTTTGTTAGGACAAAAAATCCCTTGGTTTGCTTTTGATTTTAGAGCCATTAATACTTCACAAGTACACGGTTTATTTGAAGGAGGAAGTATAGGGAATTTATTCAACACGTTTTTTGTCGCAGAGTATAAAGGTATAAGAACGATTATGCTCAGAAATGGAGGTGTTTTGGGAGGTGTTTATCGGACCAGTTATTTTGTTTTAACCAAAGCTGGAAACAATGAATACCTTTTTGAGGATGCTTATGGAGGTGAAAAAATCATGTGGGTAAAAGTTACTTTTCAGAAAAATAAAATGAAAATGCTGACGTACACCAGCCGATTGGGAATAAAAAACGCCAGTAAGCATATGGAATTTGAAGGAGAAATAATACACACTGATTTATCCCAAAGAGCGGCCCAACAATTCAACTTTCCTACCAAACAAATTGTAAAGAGCTTTCCATTGGGAATGCCTTTGCCTAATTGGGGCGAAGAATATCCTACTATTACTTCAGCAAGTTATATTACCGCCGATGCTACTACGGATTATATTACCTTAGGTAAACGCGCTGGAGATCCTATACAAATTACTGATCTAAGAAACATAGCTACATTAGAACTGTTATTTAGTCGTACCGATTTGAGCAAAGGGAAAAAGATAAATATTTATCTTTCACGAGCTCCTCTAACGGATAAGAATGGACTATTCAAAACAGAATATGGCCACATTTCTAAAGAGACAATGAATGAAGTCATTCTTTTTCCTGAAATTGATAAAGAAGATAACAGGGCTACACTAACCTATTTACATACTGGCAACTGTTACATCACTTTTGTTATTGATGAGAATAAAGACTTAATACCAAACAAAGGCGATTTTTATAGTGAAAGTATAGCCCTCCAATTAACAGCTGAAACACCAACAAAATTAAAGATCAACACTATACTTAAAACTATAAAATAAGTAAGGAACTTAAATCACTTTACACAATAGCATTTATGGCAGGTCCTAATCCCAATACCTCTTTTCCTTTGGCGCATTACAAACGTCTTTGTTTCTTGAAAAACATAGTGACGAACCCTAATATTATAGTAGGAGACTATACCTATTATGACGATTTTGAGGATGTTCATAATTTTGAGAAAAACGTCAAATACCACTTTGATTTTATAAACGACCAACTCCTTATAGGTAAGTTTTGTATGATTGCTTCTGATGTAACCTTCATTATGAATGGAGCAAACCACTTGACACAAGCCTTTTCGACCTATCCTTTTGCTATTTTTGGAGAAGGCTGGGAAGGAGCAATGCAAGGCAAAACTTATCCTAATAAAGGAAATATCACTATTGGTAACGATGTTTGGATTGGTTATAAGGCAACGATTATGGCAGGCGTTACAATAGGTGATGGGGCGATTATTGCAACCAATTCTACGGTTGTCAAAGATGTGCCGCCCTACAGCATTGTAGGAGGTAATCCCGCTCAAGTCCTCAAAAAACGCTTTTCTGAGGAAACCATTGCTCAATTATTAGCGCTGCAATGGTGGAATTGGCCACTGGAAAAAATCACCGCTAATTTGCAAGCCTTAACAGGACATTCTTTGGATTGGTTAGAACAATTATATTAAAGCGATGCAACTTCCTTCTATTGATTTATCGGACACGGTTGGACTAGGATTAATTATCAGTTATCCCACAGGAATTCTTTTAGAGAACCAAACAGGTGGAAGTGCTTGTTTACGGCCTCAATTGGAAGGTGTTTATTTGCCATTGGCTAATGATTATAACGAAGATCAAGTATTCTTAAGTCCAGAAATAACATTGAATCATTATTTTACAAACTCAATGTATAAAGGGACTGGCGCTACAACTGGTATCAATCAAAATGATGTAGTGGCTATTCACGCAATGCTAAAACAGCATCAATTATATCCCTTCATAACAGTAGATAGTAATAAACTTGCCCAATCGCACGAAGCGTGGATTTGGGTGCATTTACGAGGGGGGCATGCTCTATTAAAAGGCTTTCAGGAGTATCCTTTAAATGCCGTATTAACATGGGCAAACAGTG
The DNA here is from genome assembly GCA_050633105.1 of Aureispira sp. Lineage (GTDB taxonomy): Bacteria > Bacteroidota > Bacteroidia > Chitinophagales > Saprospiraceae > Aureispira. The sequence continues at coordinate 30,197 of JBOEFW010000073.1, forward strand.
ATTAAGATCGAAAATGCAAATCCTTCACATTAAGTTGCAATTTAGTACGTCCTTTAAAGTGATTTTCTTCTAAAACATAACACAATTCAAAAGGTTTTTTGGCTTTTAAGTCGTCAAAATGATGGGCTTGTCTAAAGGCAATGCCTTCTACAGGTGCGCTGTGTTCTTGTTGTAAAACCAATCGAAGATGAGTATGGTTTAATAACTTAGAGTAACCCGTATCGACGACTTGTTGAGAGGCAAAAACAGGGCGCATATTCTTAGGCCCAAAAGGTGCAAATTGTCGCAGAAGTTGCCAAAACGAATCTTGAATGGTTGTCAAAGGCAAATAAGCATCAATAGGCTGTATTGGTAAGGCTGCCTCTTCGCTAATGCTCTTTTGAGCCAAACCTTCAAAACGTTCTACAAAGCGTTCCCAATGGCTTTCTTTAAGAGCTAGGCCTGCTGCAAAAGGATGTCCACCAAAGTGGATTAATAGATCCGCAGATTGTTCTAAGGCGGTATAAATATTAAAATTACCAGCAGAACGCGCCGAGCCAACCAAGCGTCCATTGGCTTTGGTCATAACCAAGCACGGTTTATTGTATTTTTCTACCATTTTGGCCGCCACAATACCCAAAACGCCTTGATGCCATTCTGGATGATAGAGCAACAAGGCCCGTTTTTCGGCAAAAGCAATATCCTGCTGGATGAATTGTTTGGCTTGACGAATAATACCTTGTTCAATATGGCGACGTTGCTCATTCAAACGAATTAAATCTTCCGCCAATTTTTCGGCAGTGGTCAAATCAGGGGCAGTCAAGAGTTGGACCGCAACTTGCGCATCTTCTAAGCGCCCTGCTGCATTGATATGTGGAGCAATACCAAAAACAATATCTCTAATGGTATAATCTCTTGTTTTACCCAAGGCTTCCATCAAGGCCTGTAAACCCAAGGATGCTTGTTCGTTGAGTTGTCGCAGTCCAAAATAGGCCAGTGCTCTATTTTCTCCTGTCAACGCCACATAATCACTGGCTAAACTCACAACAACCAAGTCCAAAAAAGGCCGCACTTCTTCCTCAAAATCCAAATTATAAAATTGCGCAAAAGCTTCTATTAACTTAAATCCAATGGCACAGCCGCTTAATTCTTTATAAGGATAAGAGCAGTGTTCTTGTTTAGGGTTGAGAATGGCGTATGCGGGAGGAAGGGTTGTATCGGGCAAATGGTGGTCACAAATGACAACGTCTAAGCCTTTTTCTTGGGCATATGCCAAGGCATCATGTGCTTTAATACCACAATCAAGGGCAATCATCAAACCACAGCCTTGTTCTAAGGCATGGTCAACTCCTTTGAGCGAAATGCCATAGCCTTCCGTATAACGGTTGGGTAAGTAGAATTCTACCAATTCGTGGTAACGGGAGAGAAAACGATAAACCAAAGCAACAGCGGTAGTCCCATCCACATCATAATCGCCATAAATGAGGATTTTTTCCTTCTTCACCAAAGCTTGTCCAATGCGTTGGACAGCTCTTTCCATACCCAACATCAGAAAGGGATCGTGCAAGTGGGAGAGTTGGGGCCTAAAAAAACGCTTGGCCTGTTCATAGCTGTTGATGCCTCGTTGCACTAATAATTGGCAAAAAATAGGATGAATGCCCAATTGTTCTTGTAAGGTACTCGCCTCTGCGATATCATATTCTACCAATTCCCAACGCTTGCGCATCATGGTCTGCTTATTTGAAGTGCTCATAAGGATGAAAGAGGCTTTCTAGGCCATTGCTAAGTGACTTTACAACAATTTAATTGAGAAGAGCCGAAAAACTCGCCAAAATCAAGTATTTTTAAAGGAAGAGTTAGAAAAAGGACAATTCAAATTCTTACTCTTTAAATCATCAAATCATTGATAACTTACGCAAATGGTGATCTTTTGTTACCAAATTAGCGTAAAATCTTTCATTTACGGGCTTATTGAAGGTTCAAATAGGCTACTACACTCTTTTTCTATGCGGTTTTTACTTTTTTATTGGATTATGAATTTGTGCGTCTTGTCATATGCGCAAGCACAGGATAGTACTAAGGTGGCGCAAGAACAATTGCGGCTAGCAGAAAAACATTTGTCTTTGGGAGTCGCCGATCATAATCCTGCCCCACGTAATAATAATGGTATTCGAGTAGCGTTCTATAATGCAGAAAACCTGTTTTGGCCAGAGAACGATAGTCTTACTAGGGATGATGATTTTACTAAGAATGGAATGAAACGCTGGAGCTTTTATCGGTATCAACAAAAACTCAATAACATCTACAAGGTATTGATTGCTTTGGGAGGTTGGGAGCCGCCCGCGATAATTGGCTTTTGTGAATTAGAACATAAAAGAGTACTAGAAGATCTGATTAATAAAACCCCCTTGCGTAAGTATGGTTATGAAGTCGTGCATGAAGAATCTCCTGATAGAAGGGGAATTGATGTGGGCTTCATTTATCGCCCTAGTAAATTTGAATACCTTAGCCATGAGGCGATGCAAGTGGATTTTCCTTTTGATTCTACCTTGCGTACCCGTGATGTCTTACATGTACGAGGCCGTGTCTTGGGAAGAGATACCTTAAGCGTTTTTGTCAACCACTGGCCTTCTCGTTGGGGAGGACAAGCGAAAAGCGAGCCCAAACGGATTTATGTCGCTTCTATGGTTCGTGCGCGCATTGATGAATTATACCAAGAACAACCCAATCTAAAAGCCATCGTGATGGGCGATATGAATGACCATGCTGATAATACGAGTTTGATTGAAACACTACGGGCGAAAGGCGATCGTGCAGACGTACAAAAGGGAGACTTGTTTAATTATATGTATGCTTTAGGTAAGAACTGGCAACTAGGTTCTCATAAATACCAAGGCCATTGGGGAACCTTAGATCATGTGATTGTATCAGAACCATTACTCAACGAACAGCGCCCCAATGCCCTTTGTGCGGAAGCGAAGGGCGCTCATATTTTTGCTGCGCGCTTCTTGTTAGAAGAGGATAGTAAATTCTTAGGCTTACAACCTTATCGGACTTATGCAGGGCCTCGATTTATTGGTGGTTTTAGTGACCACTTGCCTATTTATATTGATTTGATGTACACGTCTGGGGCTTTGAGTGTGGAAGAGTAGGTGTTTTTTTGTCTAAGGGTAAACCCCTAATTTTAAAAAGCTAGGGTGAGAGAGTTTATTTTGCTGTAAACCATTGTCTTATATTGAAGAGTAAAGTTTATTTTTCATTTTTAGACTGGTTTTTATGAAATATCTTAGATGGTTTTTTGTGGGCTTAGGGCTCGCGACTTTATTGGCATTAATGATCGTCGCTATTCACAAGAGTAATTTGTCGGATTGGTGGATGGTAGGGTTTTTAGTACTTATCTTAGGTGTACTAGTAACCATAGTATACGCTTTAAAAGAGCGAGTTAGCTATAATCTAAATACTTATCATCGCTTACCTGTTAGTAAGTTGGGTTTAGAACATACACCAGCGGTTCCTATTCATATTAAAGGCAGTTTAGACACCTTGCTAATGAAGTTGCCAAGTCGTAGAAAAGCGATTAAATCTGTTCAGTATGGTCTTTCGGAGAAGTATAAGTTAAAATATGAGAAGGAAGAAACAGGTACAGGCTATCAGTTTCTATACCAAGCACCCTATACCAAGAATGAGAATGAGAATGAGAATGAGAAAAAAAATCTAAAGAAAGACTTGTACTGGGCAATTGCACGTATGTTGTTTTTACCTATTGATTGGGCCCTTGCTCCACTTTTAAAAAAGCGAGTTAATCAGCAGCAAGAAGTATCTCCAACTTCAAAAACAGGCAAGAAGTCAGAAACAGAGAATAAGGAGGCTTATTATCATAAACTGAGTTTATCAAAGCCAGAAGATTTTAAAATATCTTGGTCCAACTATTATGGTGTATATCAGGATGGCGAAAAGCACCCCAAATCAGCAGATTGGATTAAGGCACTATGGGATGAAAAAACAGCCACCAAAGAGTTTTGGCCAACGATTGCTAATTATGGCTTGGCTTACAATTTAATGATTCTAGAAAAAGTAGATGATTTAGATGTTCTAGCAAAAAAATATCCAGGGGAATGGCCACCAGCGATAAAAGAAGCGCATGACAAAGGAGAATTGTATGCTATTGATATGACGATTCATGAAAAGGTTGATGTCAATGAAGCAAATGATGGAACAAGTCGTTTTACGCCCAGTACATATACTTTATTGAGACGCAATTCAGAAAATAAATTGGAGCCGTTTGTTATTTGGGTTTCAGGGAAAATAGACGAAGAAAAGAAAACAACGCCCACTTTATTTAAACGTACTGATTCTGCTTGGCTCTATGCTTTACAAGCCTCCAAAGTCTCCATTACCGTCTATGGAATATGGTTAGGACATGTTTACCACTGGCATATTGTAACGGCTGCTATGCAAATGTATATGTATGATAATTTTAGTAAGGATCATATTATCTACCAAATGTTGAGTCCAATTTCTAAGTATTTAGTCGCTTTTGATGATATTTTATTGCTGTTGTGGGGAGAAGTTGCGCCTCCTACCTCTTTTACGACTGCTGGAAGTTATTTGGAGTATACGAATGAATTTGCTAAAGGCCGTCAATACCACGATGATGACCCAAAAGAAAAATTGACAAAGCAAGGAATCATAAAGGAAAATTTTACAGTAGATGCTGATTGGAGTCAGTATAAATTAGTAGCATATGAGTTAGAGGTTTGGGATCTGGTAGAAAAATATGTAAAAGATATAGTGAACAACAGCTATAAAGATGACAGTGCTGTAATAGGCGATGAACAACTAAAAAAATGGATAAAAGACTGTGGCGATAAAAAGAAGGGAAACATCAAAGGAATAGGAACAGTAAATACTAAAGAAGACCTTATTAAAACTTTAACCAGCTACGTTTTCCGTATTACTATACATGGCGCGTCTCGATTAATTTCTACAGCTAATCCTGCCTTATCCTTTGTAGGTAATTTTCCACCTTGTTTGCAAAAGGAAGAGATACCTGCTGCCAATGTAAAACTTACTACGGAAGAATTGTTAAGGTATCTACCGAACACTGGTACTATTGGGACGATGATGAATTTCTATAATATTTTCTCTTTTACCTCGCCTTATGAATCGTTGATTCCCGCAGAAGGTATTGATGAACGACTGTTTTATGGAAGGAGCCCAAAATCAATAAAGAAAAGACCTATAGTTGAAGCTGAACAAAAAATAATCACTGCCAATAATGAGACGTTGAAAGTATTCAGAAAAGATATGGAAAAATTCATACAGAAGTATGGAGAAAACGATATCGTACAACAATGGCCGCTGAATATCGAAACTTAGAATCTACAGCAATAAATTGAATTATAACAGGCAGAACGATCTTATGTATTGTTCTGCCTTTCTTTTGTAACAACTCCTTCAACCTTCTGTCCAACTAGTTGTTATCTATAAATTACTGAATCAAAGCTCTATTTTATGCGCGTTTTAATGGTTTGTTTAGGAAATATCTGCCGCTCGCCTTTGGCAGAAGGCTTATTGAGGAAAAAAGTAGAAGAAGTTGGTTTGAATTGGGAGGTAGACTCCGCAGGAACAAGCGCATATCATGAAGGAAATCCCCCAGATTCGCGTTCTATTGCTGTTGCAAAAAAACATCATTTAGACATCAGTGCCCAACGTTCCCGACCACTAGTACAGAAAGATTTAGATGATTTTGATCTCATTTATGTCATGGACAGTGAGAATTATAATAATGTATTAAACTTATGTGCGAATGAGAAACAAGCGACAAAAGTGCGTTTAATTATGAATGAAGTACAGCCAGGGCATAATGTGGCCGTACCTGACCCATATTGGGGCGATGATGGTTTTGAGCAAGTATATCAGATGCTAGAAGAGGCTACAGGACGAATTGTAGCGGGGTGATTGTTGAAGGAATAAGGGTACCTTTATGAAGGTAAGGTTATTTATAGACCCTTTTTAAGGTTGTATTGTAATACAGCCTTATAAAAAATTGTATTGTTTTGTAATCAGTCTATTGTCATCAATGAGAAAGAAATGGGAGAGTCAAGAAGAACGCTATTTTGGGATAGGTATTTTTCGCCCTAAGACAGAGGAAAATCTGGGCTCCTTGTGGAGGACAGCACATGTGTTTGGCGCTAGTTTTATTTTTATCATTGATGCCAAATACAAGAAGCAAGCCTCTGATGTATTGAAGGTCTGGGCAAAAATCCCTTTGTTCCAATTTGCTACTGTAGAAGCATTTTTAAAAACAGTTCCTTACAGTTGTAAAATTGTAGGTATTGAACAAGATGCCCAAGCACTTCCCATCAAAACCTATGAACATCCAGCAAGGGCCATTTATTTGCTAGGGTCAGAAAGTGATGGCTTGACAAAAGCGTTAAAAGATAAGTGTCAAGAACTCGTTGTCTTACCAGGAGAGCAGTCCTTGAATGTGGCTGTTGCAGGAAGTTTGGTGTTGTTTGATCGAGTTAATAAATTAGGAGAGATTTAGTGTAAAGATAATTGATAATCAGTGATTTAATTGGTGTTTTTATCTAGTGCTTACTATGATGAGGTAAAAAAAGGAAGGAGTTTTTGTTATTAAAACTCCTTCCTTTTTCTAATTCTACGCAAAAATTAGTAAATTGGTACTATCAAATGATATTATCATGCTAAGCAATTACAAAATTACCAATAAAACACTCCAACTACTCACAGCCATCTCTGAAAGGCTAGGTGCAGCCCATGCTCTACACAAAGATCGACCTTCGGCCTCTGTAGGAACGCTTCATCAAATGAAAACTATACAAGCTTCTTTGGCGTTAGAAGGAACAATTTTGACAACCCACCAGATTACTGCATTACTAGAAGGAAAGCAAGTATTGGGCGCCTCCACAGCTATTCAAGAAGCCTTGAATACTGCTGATATTTACCAACAATTAGCAACGTTAGATCCATTTTCTAAGACCTCTTTTGTACAGGCGCAACAAACCTTGAGGAAGGGATTGACGGACGAAGCGAAGTTATGGAGAGAACGGGCGATCAATGGTGCTCCTTCGACAGCAGCGCTCTCCAATTTGGTAGAAGAAATATTGACATATAGTAAGACAGGAGAAGATCCTATTTTGCTTAGAAGTATTTTGGTGCATTATGAAATTGCGCGCCTTCGCCCTTTTGAGAAAGGGAATGAACGAATAGGGCGTTTGTGGCAGACCTTATTATTACGGCAAGAATATCCAATTTTTGAGTACCTACCCGTGGAAGCGTTGCTCTATGAACGGCAGGAAGAATATAGTCAAGTATTGGCGCATTGTAATCGAATCGGAAAGTCTACTGCTTTCCTTGAATTCTTGTTGGGACTTTTCCTTGAAGCGATGCAAGAGTGGAGTAGTCAGCAAAATAGTGTGTTGACGGCCCAAGAACGCTTGGATTATTTTATAGTTGCTTTTGAAGGTAAGGCGTTTTCTCGAAAAGATTACCGAGACGTGTTTAAGGATTTATCTTCAGCCACGGCAAGTAGAGATTTAAAAAATGGGGTCACTGCACAGCAACTAAAGAAAGTGGGCGATAAACGGTTAACACGATACCAAATTATTGATGGTTCTGTCATGAAAACGGCTCAGGAGCTTTGGGCGAATAAAGAATGGAGGAAAGGTGGAGTATATGAATTGGCTTTAGAAGTTTGTTCTAACAAGGAGAAACAACCAGTAGTAGACTTGGCGCAGGCACTTTTTGAGCTCGATGTGATCCAAGGGCCTTTTAATCGAGATTTTGAACCCGCTCCACTAGACACCGAATATTTTAGGAGCATTGGCTATATTGAAGTAGGCGCCATACAAGTGCCGTTTGTTCTGTTTTTTATTTCAGAAGAAGGAGACGGAGGAAGCAATTGGTTGGACATTAGCATTTATACTGGACTGTATGAAGAGGCCTTCGGAGAAGCGTATAAGACATGGGCAGAAGAGGCAACTTGGAATGAAGCGTTAGAACAGGTTTTTGCGCAGATAATACAGGAATTGAACGCTGTTTATAAAATTCGATTAGGGTTATTAGGCTATGAAATATCTGGCTTATATAGTTTACAAGGCTTGAAGGAAAAGGAGCTTCCCGAAGATTTATCCAATCCTTCTACGTTTTTCTTAAATGAGGGCGAGATCCTAAAAGGAAAAAATATAGAACAGGTTCGCTTTATTGGATCGCCTTTGACCTAGCCTCAACAAAGCAGTATAGAGGAAGGAACTCTGTTCTTAAGGTGATTTATGGTATATTGCCTTCCTAATTATTACCCGAATAGACATTTATCACCATGAATTACCTTGTTTCCCTATTGTTGATCTTGCCCTTTTTTTGCCTTGCCCAAGAGCAAGAACCGTTAGAATTTGATACAAAATACTATGCTTGCGAAGACCAATGGGTGGTTTTTCCTAAAGAGGCGACCGATTTTACTCATCTGTATGGATTTATTTATTTGGATGAAGAAGCAGGTTTTACTTTTAATTTAGAAGGAAAGTTGGAGGTCAATGATGCTGGCCAATTAATGGCAGTTCCTAAAGAGGACGAGGAAAACGCTAGTATCAAAATAAGATTGCAACCCACTACTAGTTTAGTGGCTGTACTTTCTTCTAAACAATTGGAAGAGCTGAAATTACCCAAAGAACCTGAATGGTTGCATTTTTATAAAAAGAGCGACGATGAAATAGCCAGCTTGCTGGCTCGGGGGTATCATTATAACCATGTTGGGGCCAGCGAACTTGCACTACCCTACTTGAAAGAGGCGTATGAAAAAAAGCCTATTTTAGAGGGCTTGGCTTTTGAGCTTGCCTATGCTTATAATGCAACAGAGCAGCATAAAAAAGCGACAGATATTCTAATAAAAGCCTTAAACCAAGACCCCAAAAATTACTTCTTTTATAGAGAATTAGGTTTTGCTCAGGTGCGTTTAGGTCAAATTAAGGAAGCAGAAAAGACGTATGAAAAAGGCATTCGTTTATCGAATGATGCTTATCAGAAAAGTGAAATGGGTATTAATATGACCCAAGCATATTTTAAGTTAAAAGATAAAAAAGGATTCAAGAAATGGGCAAAAATCACCCGAAAATACGCCCCCACAGACACCCCTTTTTTGAGATATATTAGCTATTGGGAAAAGGAATTAAAATAGAATTACCCTTTTATAGTGCTGTTACTTCTTACCAACCAATAAAACACTACATTGAATCAGGTCTCGCAAGATACCACAATCCTTTTCTCATGGAAACCCCCATTCGCAGTATCGAAACCAACGATCAAGGATATAAAGAGGTTAATTTAGCTTATAGAATTCATAGAGCGGCGCTTTTAGACGAACGAGAAATCGGTAGTAGAACGAATCGTTTGGTCTGCCCTATGGTGGATGCGGCTCGGCGTAAAGATGCGTATGGACAGCAGTTTTTACCTGGATTAGAAGGTGAAGATTTAGCACAGTGGGCTAAAGCTTTGGGGGTGAATTCCTTGGCGATGAAGGCAATTGCCTATTGCTCGGATAAACTTTATCGTATTCCTAAGAATATAGTGACAGGTCGTTTTAGAGACAAAGCGATTAATACAGGCTTTATACAGGAGCTTAAGAATGGCGTACACACAGGTATTTACAAAGAAGGACAGTTCAATCAAGATGGATTTAATGCCTTTGTTTGGGCGATTCACCCCGATTTAGAAGGCATAGCCATGACCAATGATTGGTTGTATTCGGAGGCGGGAGCAGCTTTGTATTTTGAGGAAGCTCAGTTGGAGCAGGCAATGGCTTTTAATCGACAGAACAGTTCTGCTAGTCATCTAGGAATGGGCGATGAATTTAGTTCCTTTGAAATGGAAACATTGTTATTGGGAGTATTGGGACTCCATATTATAAAAGAAGAGAAGTTGACCTCTGCTATTCTTCTTAGAGATATGCACGATCTGTATAAATATGGTTGGGTACCTGTTGGAGTAGAGGAGCGCTTAGAGGCCGCAGGCTTGTTGACGTTATAACATTGTTACAATAGTATATTGGTAAGATGTGCTTGCATCTTACCAATATATTATTGTAAAACAACTTACATACCTCCGCTTGTATTCAAGGTTTGGCCAGTAATGTAGCTGGATAGATCCGAACCTAAAAAGACTGCTACATTAGCAATTTCTTCTGTGGCGCCAAAACGTTTAAGAGCGGTGGCTTGAATCATTTGTGTTTTGATTTTTTCATCCAATTCATCGGTCATTTCTGTTTCAATGAACCCTGGAGCAATGGCATTACAACGGATGTTACGAGACCCTATTTCTTGGGCGATTGATTGGGTAAATCCAATCATTCCTGCTTTAGAAGCCGCATAATTTGCTTGTCCTGCATTTCCTTTAAGTCCTACAATAGAAGAAATATTGATAATGGAACCGCCTTTTGCTTTGAGCATAGGGCGCATAATGCATTTTGTGAAATTATAAACAGACTTGAGGTTGTTGTTCATCACATCATCCCAATTACTTTCGCTCATACGCATCAACAAATTATCGCGGGTAATTCCTGCGTTGTTGACTAAGATGTCAATTTTACCAAATTCCTTAAGAACAGTATTCACAAGTGCTTGTGTTTCTTCAAAAGAAGAAGCATCTGCTGAAAAGGCTTTGACGGTTGTACCGTGCGCACTGGCTTCTGCTACAATCTTCTGAGCCCGATCTTCTGAAGAGCGGTAAGTGAAGGCAACATGAGCACCATGTTCTGCAAAAACTTTAACCATAGTAGCGCCGATTCCTCTAGAACCGCCTGTGATTAGAGCAACTTTGTTGTTTAAAAGTTTCATAAAAACTAAATACTGATTGATGATTGATGTGTTGTGTTATAGTTGTTTCCTGCTATAAAGAGCACGGAAACGAGGGCGAAAATCACCTTGGTAATGCTTCTTTTAATGTCTTTAAAAAAAGCTTAAAAGAGCTCTATTAACTTAGCTGTCAATTGATTTTATCTCCCTAGAGCCATTGCTTGTCGCAATGCCGAGGCGAAGGTACACAAATGTGTTTGAATTCCATTAAAATGGTATTTTTTTTAAATGCTTATTGAAAAGCAGTGCCATATAATAGATGACAAAAAAGTGGAATCCCCCTATTGCCAGGGATTTATTTTCTTCTTGTTCTACTTTGTTTTAAAAAGGCGGCTTTGTAAAGCTTTAAAAGTTTGGTAGAGTTGGGAATAGTTTGTAGTTTGTTGAGTCAAGGGTTTTGTTCTGTTTTTCCCTACCTAACTGGCCCAACTAGCCCCCAAAATGTTGTAGGTAATCCTTTTAAAATAATCTGTTGTCCATCAATAGATTTTTATCGGCTTCTTTAAAGAAAAGAGCCTATTAAAACAACGTCGTAGTCTTAACAGAGAAAATTTTATGAAATTTAATACATCCATTGCTATTACTGAAATCGCTGCACTTATCAATGCAACTATTATCGGTGATAATACCATCAATGTCTTACATCTTAGTGAGATCCATAAAGTGGTCAAAGGCAGTTTAATTTTTGTTGATAACAAGAAGTATTATAATCAGGCTATTTACTCTATGGCAACTGCTATCATCATCAATGAAGAAGTAGAATGTCCAGAGGGCAAAGCCTTATTATTGGTTGATAAACCTTTTGAGGCGTATAATAAATTAGCCCTCCATTATAGGCCTTTTCAGCCTTTAACTAAACCGATTAGCGATACGGCTGTTATTGGTAAGAATACTATATTGGAACCAGGGGTCGTCGTGGGCAACCATGTAACCATTGGGGACAATTGCTTGATTCGCGCCAATACTATCATTTTGGATCATACTCAAATTGGTGATGATGTTATTATTCATGCCAATGCTTCTATAGGAAACGATGCTTTCTATATGAGTAAACAAGAAGATGGTTCTTATAATCGCTGGCACTCTATCGGCCGAGTAATTATAGAAGATAAAGTTGAAATTGGTGCTGGTTGCACTATAGATCGAGGTGTCTCTGGTGATACAATCATTGGAGAAGGTACAAAAATTGACAATTTAGTGCATGTAGGTCATGGGGTTTGTATTGGCAAACACTGTTTATTGGCCGCACAAGTGGGTATTGCTGGCAAAACTATTATTCAGGATGGGGTAACCATCTATGGACAAGTAGGGATCTCCAAATCTCTAGTCATTGGAGAAGGCGCTACTTTATTAGCAAAAGCTGGAATTGCAAAATCGATTCCTGGAGGTAATAAGCAATACACTGGTATTCCTGCGGGAGAGTCGCGCACGAAATATCGAGAATTAATTGCGATGCGTCAAGTGCCTGATATGGTCAAAAAAGTAGACGAAATTTATAACACGCTTTTTAAGAATAAGAAGAAAGAGTAGGGTAAATATAAGAATAATGTCAAAAAATACCCCACCTAGTTCTTTTCAATAGACCACTCCGTGTAAGACTGGCAAAGAATTTGAAATAGCCCAAACCTAGATTATATTTACTACACATAGTCGTTTGGCTATCAGTAAATACGCCTACTGAATTTATTGAAAAGGTAGCAGGCGTTTATTACATTTTATTCTACTCATCACTGAAAGTTGAGCGAAACTATTCGTTCCAATTCAATTAAAAAGATTACTATGAAAAGTATCACATCGTTTTTGACTCTCCTATTTGTTGCCTGTTTATTTTTGCTCTCTGCTACCAGCTCTGCACAAACTTCTGTAAACAGCAAAGATTGTATCGGTGTTTGGAAAACTGTGGATGATGAAAGTGGCCGCACCAAATCGCATGTTCAAATTTATAAATCAGGGAGTAAGTACCATGCAAAAGTTATTCGTTTGCTAGATGAGCAAACACTAAAAGATAGTGGTGAAAAAAGATTTGAAGATATTAAGTGTAAAAAATGTCCTTCTGATCATGGAAAAGGACAAAAAATGCATGGCCTAGAGATTATCTGGGATATGGAAAAAGCATCTGATAAATGGAAAGGTGGAACCATTATGGACCCTAAAAAAGGCTCTACTTATACTTGTACGATGTGGATGGATGATAATGACTCTAAAGGAAATACACTTAAAGTACGTGGTTGGGTAGGGTTTATCTATCGTACACAAACTTGGTACCGCGTGAAGTAATGGTAATCTCTAACTTTACTGGTTCTGGTTCTATAAAAAAAGAGTTCTCCATGTCGGAGAACTCTTTTTTATGCTCTTTTGCTTATTTGAAAGCAGAGTGGAAGAAAAATCAACGTCTATAGATCTAAAAAGAGACTGATCGGATCTTCTAATAATTTTTTCACTTTCACTAAGAACGTAACAGATGTACTTCCGTCAATGACGCGGTGGTCATAAGACAACGCTAAATACATCATTGGACGAATTTTTACTTCACCATTAACGGCCATTGGACGTTGTTGTATGGTGTGCATTCCTAAGATAGCCGATTGTGGCTCGTTTAGAATAGGTGTACTCATCATAGAGCCAAAAACACCACCATTGGTGATGGTAAAGGTACCTCCTTGCATTTCTTCTAAGGTCAACTTTCCATCTCTTGCTTTTTTAGCTAAACCTTTAATGGCACCTTCAATTTCAGCAAAATTCAAAGATTCTACATTGTGTATTGGTGGTACTACCAAACCTGTAGGAGTAGAAATAGCAATCGAAATATCTACAAAATCATGGTAGATGATGGATTTTCCGTCGCTGCCTAATTGTGCATTGACATCAGGCATGTCCATCAAAACCTTTGCACAAGCTTTGGAAAACAAAGACATAAAGCCTAGTTTGATGCCATAACGCTCTACAAAACGCTCTTGGTATTTTTTACGCATCGCCATGATTTCTGTTAGATCTACTTCGTTAAAAGTAGTCAACATAGCGGTATTGTTTTTAGCAGAAACCAAGCGCTTGGCAATTGTACGACGCATACGACTCATTTTCTCCGTACGTTGCTCGCGACTAAACGCTGTTATTTTTTTAGGAGCAGGAGCTACTTTTTGCTCTTGCTTAGGAGCAGGAGTTGTTTGGGCAGCTGCCTTTTCTTCTTTAGGCTGGTTCTTGCGTTGGTCAATGGCATTTTGAACATCTTGTTGAGTAATGCGTCCATCTTTGCCTGTTGCGGTAATATCTTTGCTTTCTAAGTTGTTCTCTGACATCAACTTTTGAGCAGTAGGAGAAGGATGTCCAGCAGCATGGCTATCACTAACTGGTGCTGTTTTTTCTACTACTTCTGTAGGTGTTTCTGTTTTGGTTTCAGGAACAGGACTATCATTGCCACTAGCGCCACCTTCTGCGGTTACACTGGTGTCAATTCTAGCAAAAATTTCCCCAATAGGAATGTCATCTCCTTCTTGAGCAACCCAGATTAATTTCCCTGCTTTTTCCGCAGGAACATCAATACTAGCTTTATCGGATTCGAATTCGCAAATGAATTCGTCTAATTCTACATACGCACCGTCTTCTTTTGTCCAAGAGGAAAGCGTAACTTCCGTGATGGACTCACCAATAACTGGAACTACGAGATCTATGATACTCATTTTGTGTAAGGATGGTTCCCCAAATTCTAACCTAAAAGTGGTTGAATAAAGGGGGTGTTATATTATATAATTGATTATTTTTAACTTTGACACAAGCACTACGTACCTATGCTTATTAGGTATTACAAAAATTGGCAAAAAAAGTTAGAAAAAGAAATTAAATAGGGGCATAACAAATCCCTGCGAAGCTTTTTAGAGTTTTCAGGTAGAAAATGGCTACTTTTAGCACGTTGAGGCTTGTGAGAACGTATTGCTTTGTTCGCTTCTTAACCTTTGTGCGTGCGCCTTGCTTTGTGAACTCCTTTATACTTAGGCGTTTTTTGTGGCGCAGTGGATAGCGGATTCTCATGGGTCATATGATTTCAATAATAAGGCTGTCTTTGTGTAAAACAAGATGGGCGATAAGTGCTTCTTTTATGTGTAGAATTGTCGGTTTTTGGGATTTTAACCATGAACAAGCCTATCCCTTGTCGGAAACATTGGTGGCCATGCGAGATAGTTTGCAACATGGAGGTCCTGATAGTGCGGGGGCTTATCAAGCGCCAGATACCGCTTTGGTTTTGGGGCATCGTCGCTTATCTATTTTGGATTTAAGTGCTGCGGGGCAACAGCCTATGTATTGGCAAGATTGGGTGCTGGTCTTTAATGGAGAGATTTATAACTTTAAAGTTATTCGTCAAACATTGGAAAGACTAGGCTATTCTTTTGAGACGGAGACGGACTCAGAAGTCTTGTTAAAAGCGTTTCAAGAATGGGGGCAAGAAATGGTGTCTCGCTTTCGTGGCTTTTTTGCTTTTGCTATTTATAACCAACAAAGCCAAGAATTGACGCTTTGTAGAGATCGGTTTGGTGTCAAGCCTTTATATTGGTATTGGAAGGAGGGGTTGTTTATGTTTGCTTCTGAATTGAAGGCCTTTCATCAACATCCTCAGTTTGATAAATCGATTGCTCCCGCTGCAGTTTCGCTCTATTTACAGCAGGGATATATTCCACACCCACATTGTATTTTTGAACAAGCACATAAATTGTCCGCAGGGCATTTTTTAACGCTAAGCTTAGGAGGAACTCCTGAAACAACAGCTTATTGGAATCCTAAAGAAGCTTATGCTAATACGACCGTGAGCCAACAGTCCGAAGGCGAATTACAAGAAGAATTGGAAGGGCTCTTAACCGAGAGTTTTGAGTGGCGTATGGTCGCAGATGTTCCTGTTGGGGCTTTCTTGAGCGGAGGAATTGATTCTTCTATTGTTACGGCCTTATTACAAAAAAAACAAGGCCGCCAATTAAAAACCTTTACGATTGGGTTTCATGACGAAGCATATAATGAAGCAGAACATGCTAAAGCGGTCGCCCAACATTTAGGGACGGATCATCAGGAACTGTATTGTACGCCAGCGCATTTTAAGGAAGTAATTCCTTTGTTGCCAGAATTGTATGATGAGCCGTTTGGTGATAGTTCTTGTATTCCGACTTATTTGGTGTCTCAAATGGCGCGTGAACAAGTGACAGTGAGTTTGTCTTCGGATGGAGGGGATGAGATTTTTGGTGGTTATACCAAGTATGAGGTTGCCAAACAGTTTTATCCTAAAATTCAACGTTTGGGAGGGCCTTTGCGTAGCATGCTACGCAAAGCAGGGCAAATCATCGATCCCCTTTGGTTAGAGCGCAACAGCCATCGACTCCCGATTCTCAAAAACTACAAAAATGTCAGCAACAAATACCCCAAATTACTACAAGCCTTAGCGGCCAAAGATGTACTTGATTTTTTCAACCGCTCCTCCATTTACCGCAGTCAACAAGACTTAGCGCGTTTGTTGCCCCAACATCAGAATCGTTATGAAAGCGATTTACCAATAGAAGAAGAGCGTCTTATTAGTTACTTGGGGTTGGTAGATATAGAGACCTACTTAGAAGGCGATATTATGACCAAAGTAGACCGCGCGACAATGGCAGTGGCCTTGGAAGGAAGAGATCCCTTCTTAGATCAGCAATTGGTAGAATTTGGAATGAAGCTACCTGACCACTTAAAAATTCAAGGCAAAGACAGCAAATACCTGCTGCGCCAAGTCCTCTATAAATATGTTCCTAAAGAACTCATAGAACGCCCCAAACAAGGTTTTTCTATTCCTGTGCAACAGTGGTTATTAGGCCATTTGCAACCCGCTTTATTGGCCCTGAAAGAAGACCAAGCTTTTGCGCAAGTTTTTCAGATGAACCTTCTAGAATTACAACAAATTATAGATAACTTTCTAGCACAGAAACGCTATGTAAATCCACATTTTATATGGTTTTTATATACCTTGCATCAATGGTATGAACGCTGGATAAAAAGCAGTTAACCAAGGGTGTTAGATGAGTTAGAACATCCGTTTTTTTACTATTATTATAAATAACAACAAGCATGTACGATATCGCTTACCACGAAGGTTCTTTGGCCAATAAAACAATTTTGATAACAGGAGGGGCAGGATTCATAGGATCTAATATTGTCACTTACTTACTAAAGCATCAAGTTGGAAAAGTGCGCGTGTTGGATAACTTTTTAACAGGCTACCAAAGCAATGTCGATCCGTTTTTGGAGTATGAGAATTACGAATTTATAGAAGGAGATATCCGCGACTTAGAAACGTGTAAACGCGCTTGTGAAGGGGTTGATGTGGTTTGTCACCAAGCGGCAATGGGCTCTGTACCGCGCTCTATAAAAGAACCCTATAATACAACCGCGCATAATGTAGACGGTTTTGTTAACATGGCTTTTGCGGCTTATGAAGCAGGTATTAAACGTTTTGTTTATGCTTCTTCTTCCTCTGTTTATGGAGATGAACCCAATCTACCTAAAGTAGAACACCGAATTGGCAAACCTTTATCTCCATATGCCATTACTAAGCTCTCTAATGAGCTTTTTGCAGAGAACTTTGGACGTTTGTATGCCATGGAATTTATTGGCTTTCGCTATTTTAACGTATTTGGCCCTCGTCAAAGCCCCAAGGGCGCTTATGCGGCTGTTATTCCTTTGTTTGCAGATGCTTGTTTTAATGACAAAGACATTTTTATCAATGGGGACGGAGGACAGACTAGAGACTTTACCTATGTAGAAAATGTTGTTCAAATTAACATTAAAGCCTTGTTAACCGACAATCAAGCTGCCTTAAACGAGGTTTATAATGTCGGTTGTGGAGGGCGTTATAGTGTCTTAGAATTATTTGATGGGGTCTGTAAAGCAGCTGGGGTACCTGATAAAAAACCAGTCCATAGAGCGCCACGAGCGGGCGACATTCGCGATTCACAGGCGGATATTTCCAAAGCGAATCGCCTATTGGGTTACGACCCTCAATTTGATTTTTATAAAGGGCTTCAAAATACCGTAGATTCTTTTAGAGAAACACTTGTAAAAGAATAGAAAAAATACTTTATTTATATAAAACATTCTGCCACCTTTCCCTCTATTACATTTTTGACTTTTTAAAGGAAGCATCCCCATGCATCACGTTTTACTTTTGTTGCTACTAATAATGGCAGTTAGCCCTTATAAGAGCACCGCACAAACATTGTCCAGCCAACGAGCGGTGGATTGGACACAAGCAGGCTTACGATCAGATAGTATGCCTATAGTTCCTATTTATACTGCACAACAAATTGGCTTAATCAACGATGGTGTGACACCCAATGATTCTATTTTAGCTAATTTTATCAGTAGTATCTTGGTGCCAGGAATGGGCATTGAACTGGCGAATGGAACGTATAAATTCGAGCAAACAATAGACCTGCCTAGCAACAGTATTCTAAGAGGTAAAGGAGCGGATAGTACCCTTCTTTTATTTGATTTGGGGGGGAATGGAAACGGTATAGAAATAGCAGGAAGTAGAGGGACGGATAGTAGTGTTCTTTTATTACCTGCGGTTCGTGGAAGCCGTTTATTGACATTTTGGGACAGCACAGCAGTACAAGCAGGGGATTGGATTCAATTGCAACAAGACGACCAAGATTTGATTACGTCTAGTTGGTCCGCGTTGCAAACAGGACAAATTGTAAAAATAGACAGTGTTAAAGGGCGTCAAGTCTGGTTGAATAGTCCTTTGAGAATGGATTATGATACGACTCGATTAGCGGCTGCACGCGTGTTGCATCCCCAGAAAAATTCAGGTATAGAATGCTTGAAAATTAAGCGACTCGATGATACGGCTCCTCAGAAAAGCAATAATATCTTGTTTCGATACGCGGTTAATTGTTGGATAAAAGGAGTTGAATCAGAGAATTGTACGTTTGCACATGTCCGAGCAGATTTTTCCTCCAATATTTATATTGCGCAATCTTATTTTCATCACGCCTTTAGTTATGGTGGGAATGGAAGAGCTTATGGGGTTGTTTTTGAATACGCAACAGGAGAATGCTTAGCAGAGAACAATATTTTTGAACATTTGCGCCACAGCGTTTTATTGCAAGCAGGAGCCAATGGTAATGTAATTGCCTACAATTATTCTTTTGATCCTTTTTGGAGTTCTAACCCTAGCAATAGTGCAGGTGATATGGTTTTGCATGGTAATTATGTCTACGCCAATCTATTTGAGCAGAACATCTGTCAAAACATTGTGATTGATAATTCTCATGGAGGAAATGGCCCTCACAATACCTTTTTTAGAAACAGAGCCCAGCTCTTTGGTATTTTCTTTAGCGATGCCACATCCCCTAACCAGAACTTCATTGCCAATGAAGTAACCAACACAGGCTTTCCTTATAGTCTTGTCAATTATAGAATCTTGGGAACAGGGCATTTTTTGCATGGTAATAATAATAAAGGAACACTTACTCCAGCAGGAACAGGAGCGGTACCAGAGCTGAGTTATGCGTATACCCAACGGCCAAATTTTGTGCCTCCTAGTCAATGGGGACAAATGGGGACTCCTGCTTTACCCAGCGCCCATACGATTCCTGCTTATGATCGCTGGCAGAATGGAACTCCTTTTCAGGGAACTTGTACCAATAATCCATTTACCGCTATTGTTACTAACAAAAAAAAGAATCCTTGGATGATTTACCCAAACCCTGCGCGTCAACAATTATGGGTAGAAGGAGAAGAGCTAATGCGTCGTCTTGTCGTTTATAATGCGCTAGGGCAGTTGATTTATCAAACCAATGTCAATGAGCACAGCACCAATATACCTGTCAATAATTGGCAAGAAGGCTGGTATCTTTTAACGATTGAAACGGAAGCAGGAGAATTAAGTCAGCAAAAAATTATTGTTCAACGATAATTATTTTCCCTATTTTTGTGGCTTGGTGTTAGAATCGTATACGACAAGAGAAACTTGTTCATAGAATTCTCCACCAACAATAGCCTTTAAAATAATTTTGGCGAAAGCCTAATTTGAAAAAAAATCCTACCAATAACACTTAGGAGCATAAAAAAACAACAATGAGCAATTTACATGTCCCCAACGAAATTTTACGTGTTTTTAAAGAATACTATCCAGAAGTCTCTTTGAGTGATGTAGAGTGGGGGTGGGAAGTGCCTGCCAAAATTTATGAAGCCTCGTTTGATAATGGGGAAGTTGATTTTGAAGTAGAAATTACGGTCACAGGGCACCTTTTGTTGACAGAAATTTCTCTGGATATAGAAGATGTACCCGCACATATTGTCATAGCTGCTAGTGCTCAATTTGAAGACCACAGCATAAAGGAAGCGGCAATGGTACAGTACAGCAATGGTGATATTTCTTATGAATTGGATTTAAAATCTGCTCAAACAGGAGAAGAATTTGAAGCCCACTTTAGAGAAGATGGCGCTTTTATTGCCAAAGGCTACGACCTTTAATTTCCAATCTCCCCGATTTTCCCCACTCCTAAATAACCATTCTTAGACCAATCAGAGGAGTTTATCTATGAAAATATACAACAGTCTACTTATAGGAGTAGGTCTAGCCTTGATGACATTCACGGCTTGCAACAAAGAACAATTCAATTACTTAGAACGAAGTAAGAATAGCCAAGAAATTGTAGAGACAGAAAATCGTCTAGATAAGCTGTATCATATGTTTTTGGGTCTTTTTTCGAATAAAATACAAGCCCGTCAAGAAAGTTCTCCGCTCTATCGAAGCCAAGAACTTATTGCTGTACCCATTTGGCCAAAACGTGGTGGAGAGAAATGGTTGTACATTTGTTGGCTCCAAGAAGATCGTCCCAATGACCTCTTATCACAAGAGGTATGGAACTTTAAAAAACGGGATCGAGAAACTTTGGAAATTGTCATGTACGACTTACCGAATAAGGATCGTTACAGTGGCGATTGGCGAAAAAAAGATCCCTTATCGAATTTAGATCCAGAAGACTTAATGTATTACGAAGGTTGTACGGCAGAGGTTAAGCGAGAGGGACCCAATAACTTTTCGATTACAGGCATGGCTTGCCAACGCGATTTATCGGATGTTATTAAGCACGTAGAAGTACATGGAATAGCGACCCCTGATTCGCTAGTTTTTTATAATAAAATGCTCAATATTGATCAAAAAGAACTCTTCTCCTATGAGAAAGGGCTCCATTTTGAGCGCCAACCTAAGATCTTTCCTAAATACTTGGAATCAGAAGAATAAAGCTTAACTGATTTGTCCAAACCCCTGCTTGCGTTGGCTACGTTGTAGTTCTTCTAATAAGGGTAGGTGTTTGGGCAAGGCTAGTTTAGGATCTTCTTCCAGTATTTTTTTGGCAATGTCTCTAGCAGCGCGTAAGATTTCGCCATCGTCTACAATGCTCGCTAGTTTTAGGTTGAGTACACCCGATTGTTGCGTGCCTTCAATATTACCTGGACCTCGCAATTTCAAATCTTCTTCAGAGATCTTAAAACCATCAGTACTTTCTACCATAATCTGCATCCGCGCTCGTCCTCCAGAAGAGAGCTTAAAGCCTGTCATTAGAATACAGTAAGCGTCGCCACCGCCCCGTCCAACACGCCCACGCAATTGGTGCAATTGAGCCAATCCAAAACGCTCCGCATTCTCAATAACCATAATGCTAGCATTGGGAACATTGACCCCTACTTCGATAACGGTCGTTGCCATAAGAATTTGTGTTTCTCCACGTGCGAAACGCTGCATTTCTGCTTCTTTATCTTTTGGTTTTTGGCGACCATGTACCACCGAAATCTGAAATTGAGGCTTGGGGAATCGCCGTTCCATAGACGTATATCCTTCCATTAAATCCTTGACTTCTGCCAACCCATCATAGCTCGATTCTTCAATGAGTGGATAGACCACATACACTTGATGTCCTTTGGCTATTTCTTCTTCCATGCGACCAAAGGTCCATAGGCGCTGGCTTTCATACTTGTGAAAAGTGTTGATGGGTTTACGGCCAGGCGGCATTTCGTCAATGATCGAAACATCCAAATCTCCATAGGCCGTCATGGCTAAGGTTCTTGGAATAGGGGTGGCTGTCATCACCAAAATATGAGGTGGATTCACTGGATTTTTGCGCCACATACGGGCCCGTTGCACTACACCAAAACGATGTTGTTCATCAACAATCACAAAACCTAAATTCTTAAAAATAACAGGATCTTCAATCAAGGCATGGGTCCCAATTAATAAATGAATTTCTCCTTCTTGGAGGCGTTTTAAAACGTCTTTGCGGCGTTTCCCTTTGATGGTGCCTGTGAGAATCTCTATGGTAATGCCCAAACCTTCGCCCATTTCTAGCAAGGATTTATAATGCTGTTGGGCTAGAATTTCTGTTGGCGCCATCAAGGCTGATTGAAAGCCATTGTCCAAGGCAATCAACAGACACATAAAGGCCACAATCGTTTTGCCACTACCAACATCTCCTTGTAAGAGGCGATTCATTTGGCGGCCTGTAGCCATATCTGCTCTGATTTCTTTGATAACGCGTTTCTGAGCATTGGTCAACTCAAACGCTAAATTGTTATCATAAAAGTACTGAAAGTAGGTGCCTATTCTAGGAAAGATAAACCCTCTAAGGCCAAGCTTCTTTTGCTGTTTCGTATGCAACATACGCAGTTGCAAATAGAAAAATTCTTCAAACTTAATGCGTCGTTGGGCATGATCACATTGTCGTTTGTTGCGCGGAAAATGGATGCCAATCCAAGCATTGTAGCGACTGGGAAGGCGTAGACTTTCTAAGAGATAATCAGGCAGTGTTTCAGGAATAGCTTCTTTATTGGCCTGAAGTTGGAGAAAAAGATTGCGCATGAGCATCATCAATCCTCGACTGTCCAAGCGCTTGTTACGCATCTTATCTGTGGTAGAATAAAGCGGTTCCAACGTCGGAGCATTGGCTTTTTTGGCTTCGCTGAGAGCCGTCATTTCAGGATGCACAATGCTTACATTCTTATTATAAATAGTTGGCTTACCATAAACAATATATTCCACGCCAACTTGTAAGTTTTGCACCCAACTCAAGCCCTTAAACCAAGTCAACTCCATGAATCCAGTTTCATCTCTAAAAACACCTGTCATGCGTCGCTTACGCCCTTCTCCAATCGTTTGAACTCTTCTAAGAATACCCTTGATTTGCACATACTCTCCTTCTTGTACCACATCTTTGATCTGGTGAAATTTGGTTTTATCAACATAGCGATAAGGGTAGTGTTGTAGGAGTTGGATCGCAGAAAAGATGCCCAATTCCTTTTTGAGTAGATCTGCTTTGGCGGTGCCGACTCCTTTTAGGTATTCAACGGATTTGTTCAGCATGGTTTAATACTATTTTTAAGAAGCGCCTAGTTTCTATTGTAGGTTGTATTTTTTATAAAAAGAGGAGAACTAAAACCTCTTGGAGATAGGGCTGATTATCAATACCAGTTTATTATTGAGTACTTGACCTTTTTGTCTGAAAATGTTTCTTTATAAAAGCTTATTCTAATAACCAGTAGACCGAAGATTTTATAAAAAAGATAAAGTACTTCATAATCATCCTACAAAAATACAAAAACGTGTATGGTAAAACAAAAAAGTTTTCCTAGGATTAACCTAAGAAAACTTTTTGTCATTTCAGGAGATCACTTTAGCAGTAATACTCCAACAAAAGAACTTATTTGTGCGCTTCATAACGCTTAGAAACTTCTTCCCAGTTGATAACATTAAAGAAGGCAGCTACGTAGTCAGGGCGTTTGTTTTGGTAGTTGAGGTAGTAAGCATGTTCCCAAACATCCAAACCCAAGATAGGATAACCACCACAGCCAACACCTGGCATCAATGGGTTATCTTGGTTAGGAGAAGAGCAAACTTCTACTTTACCACCACTTTGTACACAAAGCCAAGCCCAACCAGAACCAAAACGAGTTTTGGCCGCCGCAGAGAATTTTTCTTTGAATTCATCAAAAGACCCAAAAGCGGTATTGATGGCTTCTGCTAATGCACCAGAAGGTTGTCCACCACCATTAGGAGACATAACTTCCCAGAATAGGCTGTGGTTGAAGTGTCCGCCACCATTGTTGCGTACACCTTTGTTGTTCATATCTAGGTTTTTGAGGATGTCCTCAATGCTTTTATTGGCTAGATCAGTACCTTCTACCGCTTTGTTTAATTTAGTAACATAACCATTGTGATGTTTATCATGGTGAATGGTCATTGTTTGTTCGTCAATGTGGGGTGCCAACGCATCTTTTGCGTAAGGCAAATCGGGCAATTCGAAAGCCATAGTTGGTTTGTTTTTATAGTTGATAAATGGTAGAACTATACTAAAAATAGTTCTACAGAAAACGTTTTCAATCCTAGAACAAGATAGAGAAAAATTGGTTCAAATTGGCTTCTGCCCAACAAATAATCAATGATTTTATTCTTGACCTGTCTCTTGTTTTCGCCAGCTAGAAACCAACAAAACCATTCGATCATAACTTTCAATGCCTTCTTCTACCCCCTGAACCTTTAGAAAGACATCATAAACAGCAGGTTGTAAAAAGGGAATGAAGGGCGGGAAATTATCCATATTGGCATAAATCGCTTCCATATCATTGTGCATCCCTCTGGAAATTGTTGCTCGTTCTAGTTCATAATCTTCTTCTGTCATGAATTCCATTAAGGCGCCATAAACATAGCGCCAATACATCAAGTAGCCAGAATAACGAATGGCGGGGTGTTCAGATTCTATACAAGCCATGAATCCCCAAAAATTGCAAACGGCTTCATCTCCAAAACCGTATCCATGGGCCAACTCATGTGCCATCGTAAAAGGCTGAGAAATATAATGTATCCCACCGTCAATATTCCCTTCTCCCACAAAAGGAAAATAAACACCTGAGCTGTTAGAGCGCAACAAAGTGCCTGGATACAAAAAACGCCCCCGTACTTGCCAACTGGTGTCATAACCATTGCGCGCCAAGACTTTCTTCAAGGATCGACGCATGGTTTCTTCTAAATTAGTAGGGTAGTGGTCTTTTTCCAAAACTTGTGTATCTGCTGTAACAATTGCTGCTCGTGTCGCAATACACGTTGTTTTAATGTACTGCGCTTCTTTCCAAATGGCTTGATAATCCATAGCTTCTGGAATTTCCAATCCCAATTGTTCGTGCATGGGCACTCGCGCATAATTGTAGCCCCACAAGAATAAAAACCAAAAGACTAAACTCATTAAAAAGGCAAAAAATCCCTTCCAGTAACTCCCTTCCAAAGAAACTCCTGCTTTTTTTCTTTTCCGATGTTGTCCATAACGCTTCGCTACTGTTATTAGCCAAATACCTACCCCTACAAAAAATAAGTAGACGGCTGGAAAGGGGAGCCAAGAGAATAAAAAATGCAACACTTCATGTAGGTAAGGGTAAAGACCTCGGGAATAAAAGGCTTCACACCAAGTGGGTTGCCAAGAGAATATAAATCGTAAGACGATGGCGGCTAGACCTAAGAGAATCCAGATGGTTTGGCGTTGGTGGTGGGTAGGGAGTATGGAAGTACGGTTGGGCATATTGGGAGCGATGCTAGTAGTTGGAAGATGTTTATAGTAAGAACAATTGTTTAGGAATTATACTTCAATAAACAGCCACAAAATTAGAAAAGCGAGTGGAGAGGGCTTTTTTATTAAAAAAATTGAGAGAACAATCTAAAAAGTAATTTTTTTTCTCTGGTTTGGAATATTCATTCCAAACCCTTACCTTTGTTCCATGAACAAGAAACAATCCATCCTCACTGCTGCCCTGACCCTACCCACC
>JBOEFW010000074.1:0-107178 GCA_050633105.1 Aureispira sp.
TATCTGTTAATTTACAGACGCATCATTTTTCATTTTTACTTGTTAAATAATCGCCGTTTTAGCTAAGGATACAAGGCTTTTTCTACCTACAAAAGCATTAAAAATACGCTGTATAAAAATACAATAAACTTCTGTTACACGGTAATAAGTTACAATTAAAGCCTGATAAGAAGACTTTTTAGTTGCTCCATCTTGGAGGAAAGTCTAAAATAAAGAGCTTATAGTGCGTATAAAAAAGCTTCTCAAATCATAGACTTGAGAAGCTTTTCCTTATTACGAGCACTCAAAAACTACCGCCCTACATAAACCAACAAAATCGAAACATCGGCTGGGGAAACGCCACTAATACGGCTTGCTTGTCCAATCGTAGCAGGTTGGAGTTGATTGAGTTTTTCTATGGCTTCAGAAGACAATCCCTTGATGGTGGCATAATCAAGGTCATACAAACGCACATCTTCTAAACGATTGATTTTATTCACTTGCTCTTGCTCTTTGCGAATGTAGCCTTCATATTTGAGGTTGATTTCTGCTCCTTCAATAAACTCTTGTTCAAACTGTCCTATAAATTCCTGGACACGCGGAATAGCTCCCATAAAGTCGTTTAGGCTCAAATTAGGACGCAATAGAATCTTATGCAGTTTCATTTTTTGGCGCAAAGGAGCCGAACCTTTTTCTGTTAATACTTGATCAATTTCAGAAGGATCAATGCTGGTATTGCGTACAAAACGATTGATTTCCTCATAGGCCTGTTCCTTAGATTGAACGCGTTCCATACGTGCTTTTACATCCAAACCCAGTTGTTGAGCCAAGGGCGTCAAGCGCAAATCGGCATTGTCTTGGCGCAGTAAAATACGGTGTTCTGCCCGAGAGGTAAACATTCTATAAGGTTCTTTGGTGCCTTTGTTAATCAAATCATCAATCAACACTCCAATATAGGCTTCAGAACGTTTGAGGACAAAAGGCGCCTTATCGTGGATCTTTAAATGGGCATTGACACCTGCCATCAAACCTTGCGCAGCTGCTTCTTCATAACCTGTTGTTCCATTGATTTGGCCTGCAAAAAATAAATTCTTCACCAGACGTGTCTCTAATGAAACAGTCAATTGCGTCGGTTGAAAGAAATCGTATTCAATCGCATAACCAGGGCGGAACATTTTGGCATTTTCAAAGCCAGGAATCAACTGCATGGCCTTGAATTGTACATCCTCAGGCAAGGAACTGGAAAACCCATTTACATAAACTTCACAAGTGTTCCAACCTTCTGGTTCTACAAACAATTGATGACGTTCTTTATCGGCAAAGCGCTCGATTTTATCTTCAATTGAAGGACAGTAACGAGGGCCAATACCTTGAATACGCCCTGTAAACATGGGGGATTTTTCAAAACCTGTCTTGAGCATTTCATGCACCTTCTTATTGGTGTAAGTAATGTGACAAGGGCGTTGTTCTTTTAGGGGAGGCGTATCTGTGTAAGAAAACTTGCCTGCAGGCTCATCCCCTGGCTGAATCTCCATCACATCCCAGTTAATGGTGCGACCATCAACGCGGGCAGGCGTTCCTGTCTTCATGCGATCCGATTCAAAGCCTAGGCTTTCTAGTTGAGCGGTGATGCCTGTAGAGGCACGTTCGCCTGCTCGACCTGCACTGATTTTACGTTCTCCAATATGGATGAGACCATTTAAAAAGGTACCATTGGTTAAGATGACGGTTTTACTTGGGATTTCTAGTCCTAGAGAGGTTCTAACCCCTTTAACCACGCCATTTTTAACAACTAAGCCTACCACCATTTCTTGCCAAAAAGAAACATTGGGATTCGACTCTAGCATCAAGCGCCATTTTTCTGCAAAACGCATGCGATCACTTTGAGCGCGTGGACTCCACATGGCAGGGCCTTTGGATAGATTGAGCATTCTAAATTGAATCATAGTATGATCCGTTACAATACCAGAATAACCACCCAACGCATCAATTTCGCGTACAATTTGGCCTTTTGCCACACCCCCCATTGCTGGATTGCAAGACATTTTGGCAATGGTTTCCATATTCATGGTGACCAATAATACTTTCGATCCCATGTTGGCCGCAGCAGTTGCCGCTTCACAACCCGCATGTCCACCGCCGACTACAATGACATCATATTCTGGAAATAGCATAACTCAAAAACTATCAAAGATTAATAATAAAAGGAAAGAGGGAAAACTCTATTTTGCTGCAAAGGTAAGGCATTCTAGCCCTAAAAAGTAATCAACCCTTTGATTTCTAAGAAAGTTGCAACAAAATGACCTTTTATAGAGTAGACCTATTCAAAAGGCTTCTGTTAACTAAGGAGGTCATTTTTTAACAAGGTCTAATTGGAATACAAAGGAGCCATTAAAACAGGCTTGTGGGTTGGTTCAACTTTTGTTCAAGAATAGCTAGCGATTAACCTTTTCTAACCTTTAAATCATCAGCCATTATGCATAAGGGAATTTCCATTTGTTGGAGGAGTTTGTTTTTATTGATAATGCCCTTCTTTGTAACGGCTCAAGCGCCTTGGCCTTTGCAGTTTGAAGAGCATGATTTTGAACGAAATGTCAATCGCTGGTACCAGTTAGAAAATGAAAAAGGAGAGGTGACGTATCACAATGCGCTGTATGTCGATACTGAACAGGATTTTTTATTAGAAGCAGAGTTTGATTGCTCAGAAGCAGAGGAATCTGCTAATTTTGGACTCTCTTGGGGGCGAAATAATCGCTATGATTATCGACATTTTGAAGTGAACAAACAAAAGCGGTTTAGGATTGGTTACAAACGAGGAAATAAATACAATGTGGTGCAACCTTGGACTGCACGGCGTGGTATTATTGACTTGAAAAAAAATGTGCTAGGGATTCAGAAAAAAGGCATGGAGTTGAGCTTTATAGTGAATGGAAAAACAATTTATAAGACAACGTATCGGCGTTTTGACTATAGTGGAGTCGCCCTCAAAAGTAATACTCCAAAGGTTCGTTTTTTGCGTTTTGCCATTTATCAAAAAAGAGCTCCAATCAACTTGCCGCCTGCCTTGGATAGCAGTTTAAGAGGGACCCCTAAGAACCTAGGCGCTTCTATTAATAGTCCATTGGTAGAAAAATCTCCTACCATTAGCCCTGATGGGCAAACCCTTTATTTTGTTCGAGAGAATGCAACAGATGGCTATGGACAACAGGATATTTATTACAGTGAACAATTGGGAGATAAACAATGGGGACCTGCTCAAAACATTGGAGGAATTCTCAATAATCCCAATAATAACTTTGTTACCTCTGTATTGCCTGATAACAATAGACTGATGGTCATCAATGCGTATAATCGCTCCAATCGCAATCAAATTTTGGCTTTTGCACAACGGAATACACTCGGTTGGCAAGTACAGCAAAAAATAGAAATAGAAGACCTTAAAAATGTGGGACGTTGGGTCTCTTTTGATTTATCGGCGGATGGTCGAACCTTAGTTTTTGCAATGTGGCGCCCTGATTCGTATGGAGGGCGAGATCTATATGTGAGTTTTTTACAACCTAGTGGCTTGTTTTCTGTGCCTAGAAATTTGGGACCGACAGTTAATACAACAGGCAACGAGCACAGTCCATTTTTAGCAGCAGATGGCAAAACCTTGTATTTTGACACGGATGGACATCCAGGGTATGGAGGACGAGATATTTTCAAAACAAAACGCTTGGATGAATCGTGGAAACGTTGGGAAGAACCTCAAAACTTAGGGCCGATTATTAATACCAAAGGCGCAGATGAAGGGCTGAGTATTCCTGCTTCAGGCGAACACGCTTATTTTGTTTCAGAAACAAACGATGGCTATGGGGCTTATGATATTTATAGTTTAGAATTGCCTCCTGCCTTACGCCCTTTACCTGTAGCGCTTATGACAGGATTTGTAGTCGATTGTGCCACTATGAAAGGTATTTCTACTACAATTGAGGTGTATAAAGAGGAGCAATTTTTAGCCATTAGTACCGCTAAAACACATCCTGTTACTGGTCAATTTAAAGTGGCGCTCCCACAAGGTGCTCGTTATAAGTTAGTGGCTGTTTATAATAGAGGAAACTATAGGGCGGAACGCGATACCATAGTGGTAGATTTAACCCATTTGGAGCAATATATAGAACAAGAATTAGCGCCTATTTGCTTGTTTAAAAAACAGCAAAATAAACCAAGCCCCCCTATTCCAATTAGAGCACAGTATCTTCCTGAGTCGATTTACTTTGAGGTAGACGCCTATGTTTTGCATGATAGTGCCAAGCGTGCCCTACAAATCTTAGCAGATACTTTATTACGACATCCAAGGGCTCACCTTTTGCTAACAGGACATACTGATGCTACAGGTGATTTGACTTATAATGAAGCCTTGGCACAACGCCGAATTCAAGCGGTTCAAGGCTTTTTACAAGAGGAAGGAGTCAGCAATAATCGTTTCCAAAGTACGGGTTGGGGAGAACGCAAACCCGTAGCAGACAACGCCCAATTATTGGGGCGTGCTGCTAATCGACGGGTAGAATTAACTATAAAAGGGGCCAATTGGTCAGCTTCTTCTAAAGCCCTGTATTAGTTGGAGGAAGTGGCTCCGTATTGGTCAGAGTTTCTTCTACAAGACGTTTGGGTTTCATAGTGGCTCCAAAGATACCTCCCATTATTCCACCCATAATATGGGCATATTCAGAGACATTATTGGCTTGTAAACTGTGAATGACTTCTTGCCCTACAAAGAAAAGAACAACTAGAATAAAAGTTAATGGAATGGAGCCCTTTTGGACATTGGCAAACGAAACCAATACAATAAACATAAAGACAATACCACTGGCGCCTAATAAGGCGGTATCAAACAGTAATATTTGAAAAACACCTGTGATCAAAGCTGTCGCCAACATCATTGATAGCACCTTGCTGCTGCCATATTTTTCCTCCATCATAGGGGCTATGAGTAGAAAAATAGACATATTACCCATGATATGGGCTTGGTTAGAATGTCCCATGGTATAGCTAACCATACGAACATAGTCCAGTGGATTGTACCAGTCAAAACCTGCTAGGGTGAAAAATTGGCGAGTGATTGGCCCCAAAGTATTAGGAGCCCCATTCATATTAGCGACTAAGTCAACCATATAAACGGCAATACAAATAAGAGAAAAGGTGAGAATGACAGGAGAATTATAGCGAATTTTTAAAGCCATAAGAGTAGTGTATGAGAGCAAAAAAGAAGCTGCTCTTTTAGGTGATAATAATGTAAGAATAGAAATGCGGGTTGTGCTCTATAACAACAAAACAACTAAAAAAATGCCCAATAAAGAAGGAAAGTTTGTTTATCCCTCTACTTCAATATCTACATTTTCTCCCAAATGATCTCCTTCTTCCTCTGTATTAATACTCTGGGTTAGTTTTTGTACCAAGCGAAATTCTCTTAAGAAAACAGCGGCAATAACTCTTATAATCGTATACGCTGGAATTGCAACAATCATTCCTGTAATGCCCCCAAGTTTGGCTCCAACTACAACCACAATAAAGATTTCTAAGGGATGTGCAGATACACTGTTGGAAAAAATATAAGGTTGTAAAATAAAGCCATCAACGATTTGCATGGAGGCAAAAACTCCAAAAGCTTTAATCAATAAAGGCCAAGTTACCACATAAAAATTAGCATCTACATTAGAACTAATGATCACTAGCATGGCAAAAAAAGCACCCAATAAAGGCCCTAAATAAGGAATCACATTAACAACCGCCGCAAAGAAAGCAATCAAAAAAGAATTGGGAATGCCAAAGAAGGATAACAGCACCGTGACATAAATGGTAATCAGCGTAATTTGTACCAAAATACCACTAAAGTAACGGGTTAATAAGCGTTTGATAGCCGCTAAAGCTGTGTCCATTTCATTCAGCCGCCGTTTGGGGACAAGAGCTTTAATCGCTCTGCCAAATAATTTTTCATCCTTCAAAAAGAAGAAGGCAATAAAGGTAACAGAGGTCATCAAAATTAAAAAATTGCCTAGCAACCCTACCAAATAAACCACACTTCGAGCGGCCATTTGTGAAGGACTGATATAAGCCATCAGGCGATTTTTAAGTAAATCTGTCCCTGTCATAGATTCTTCATGGAGTAGATCCGAAAGGGTATCTTGCCTGCTGCCTAAGGTTTGTGGATCCATGTTTAGCGCAATATTTAAATTGATATTAGTGCGTGGCATGGTGTCCCCTGTTGTAGTTACAAAGGAATCTAGGCTGATGACAGTTGTACTGGTTAATGGCTGCTCCTGCTTACGATAAGTATTGGGAGAATTGGTCTCAAGGAGGGGAGGAGTATTCAAATGCATGGAATCCGTTTCGACTACATGATTAGAGAGTTCTCCTTCAATGAAACCGCGTTTTACCAACCAGTCATTGACATTATCAATAGGTTCTTCTAAGGCGCCAATTAAAGACACATAATCTACTCGGGCTAACTCTCGCCCTTGTTTGACCATTACAGGAACAAACATATAAAAGAGCAAGGATAAGACGCCATAAAAGAAGGCCAGTACAATTAATGCTCGCAGACTGCTTGGAATTTCCCAGCCCTTGTATTGGATTTTTCCTATCAGAGAAACCAAGGGAGAACCTAGTAGAGAGATGACCCACGCCAAAACAACCCAGGTAATGATAACACTGAAATAGGAAATGATAAAGCCAAGAATCAGCAAGGTAGCTAGAGCGCCAATGTAGCGCGAATATTTTTTAAAAATGGGTTGCATAAGGCTTTAGAGTAAAAAACTAAGAAGGATAAGGTGTATAAACGACCATTCAACCCAACAACAATAAGGATCAATTGTTCCTTAGAGCCATCTTCTAAGAAGGCTGTATTTAAAAAAAGAGCGTATGAGAAATAATGGGTTATTGACAGTAAACTACAAAAAAATTAGAGCACTTGTGTTAAAAACTGCATTTTCAATAGGCTACAGGTCTTTTCAGGCAGTTGTGGCGTTAGTTTTTCTAATAAAAGAAGCTGCTTTTTTAGGAAAGCTTGATGGGACGCACCATCGATTTGGCGGGGGCGATGATTGGCTGCTTGTTGCAGTTTAGCAACTTGTTTTCGTAACAATTGCTCTTTTTGCGCCAAATGGGCTGCCTCAAAGGCTTGCCAAATATAATCTATAGCCAAGGCATTGGGATGGATCAAATCTGGCCCATAATAGCGATAATCACGCAAATCATCTAATACCATTTCATAGGCAGGAAAATAATGGCAATAATCCAATTGCTCAACTAACTGCTGTACTGCTAAGACCAAAGTTGCTTTGCTAACTTGGTTTTCTACAAAGCCATCTTTCAGATGACGAATGGGGCTAATGGTCAAGATAATTTCTATAGTATGGTGGCGTTCTTTTAAGACAGGCAAGATTTGCAAAAAATTATTGACAATTTCCTGCACAGAAAGGCGGCGGCGTTCAAATTGCGCTGCGGGGAAATGATGGCAATTGCTGACAATTTGCCCAGAGGCTTTCCATGTATAAACCCAAGCAGTTCCAAAGGTCAAGAACAAACAACGTGTCTGTTGGAGGTGTTCCCGAGCTTGGTGTAGACTTGTATTGATGTGGTTAAGCGTCGCTATTTTATCTGTTCCTGAAAAACTACTGTGGTGATATAAACTGTGCCAAGCGTCACGGTGAGGTAATAAATCGTGTTCTTCAAAATCTGTTGCTTCTAATAAAAATTGTAAGCTTTTGCTGATGGAGCTAGGATTATACAAAACTCCAAAAGGGTTAAGCAATATATTATAAAGCTGTTTTTGGAGTTGCTGGCCTAGATTTTGCGCAAAGCAAGAACCAATAGCCATTAAATTATCTCGATAAACTAACTGTGGAGTGCTAGGAGAAAGCGAGAGCGAAGTATGATGTCTGGGCATAAGTATTTTAAAGATAGCTTGAATGCGCCCAACCATTTGCCAAAGGGAGCAGTTTTAGAAGATAGAATAGGCATCAAAGAACATTCAGTCGTAATAATGAGCGGCTTTTCTTATCTTTGTTGGCCTTTTAGAAATGGCAAAAGGATTCTTTCCTTTATTAGCATCAAATTACGGAAAAAGATACGCAATATATCAACTAATTATAGAAAAATGACCACGGATTTTAAAGGCTTAGTCTACCCCTACGGGCTTATCATTGTTTTAGTTTTATGTACAACGAATTTCACTAAAGCACAGGATTTATTCAAACCTAAGTTTGGCTTGCGTGCAGGGGCAAGTTTAACAAGCATGTTTGGCCCAGAAGAAGAGGGCACGGAGGAACTCTACAAGACAACCGTACGGCTCTCAGCGGGAGGAACGATTAAGTTTCCTTTACATGAACGTTTTGGCCTTGGAGCAGAAGTTATCTTTGTTCAAAAAGGAGCATTTCATGCGGTTACTACAGATAACTCTTTCCTAAAAATGCCTGCTTATGGAACAGAGCAAGCATTTATTTATGGTTATAACAGAACAGGAAATACGTATACCAAACGTACAGACACAAAATTTAAACGTCGTGCGAGTTTGAATATCATCAACGCTTATGTAGAAATCCCAATCATGTTCTATTATGAGCTAATCGACGACCAATTACAATTGGACTTAGGCTTGGGAATAGGTTTCTTGGTTGATTCTAAAGGCTTGGGTACAGTTAAGTTTGGAGAGGCAAGCATTTTGGATGCTTCTACTCCTGACCCTAGTCAGTTCATTGAAATGGATTTAGATTATAAAATGTTGAGAGACGAAATTGGAGATTTAGCAACCAGCACAACAACTACTGTTATAACGAAGACGGCTAAGATTGATGGAACAACACGCTACTATCCTAGAAGTCCTGCTGCTTATTATTTTACAGATGTTGAAGATAAAGCCAATGAAAATGTCTTTAAAACAGTAGATTTTACGATCCAAGCAGGTTTGTCCTACTATTTTACCCCAGGTTTGCGTTTAGGCGCTCGTCTTGGATACAGTTTATTGGATGTAACCACTAATAAATATGATAACTCTACCGTGGAGCTAACAGAAGATGGAGAATACATGCAGCGCGATGATAAAGATGGTAACATTGGGGTGCAAATTTTTGTAGGATTACAGTTCTAAGAGCCGCTTCTAATTTTAAAACAACCTCTTAAAAGATGTTTATTCTCTTTATTAGAACAAACATTTTTTTGGGGAGTAATCTTATCGTATGTATTCTGCTTATAGGCCGAGATTATCGCTATCTTAAATAGAATAGATTGTTTGGTTTTGCAACTAAACCGCTTAAAAAGCTGTTCAAGAAGCATAAGAAATAAGTAAATTATACTAAATTAAGTGTATTTCCTGTGAGAAATTGCACTTGCTTATAAGAAGTTAGCACCAAGACTTCTACTTATTACGAATACCAAAAATCAATCAAAAGTTATGTTAGAAAAATTAAGAAAAACGCTGAGTAAGGAATTTACTAGAGGGTATGAAAAAATGGAAAGTAATTACCTGGGCCTAGAGAACAGAATTTACAATACCATTGAAACACGCATCTCTACCTTAGAAGCAAAGTTTGAAGAACTAAGCGAGTTAATTAAGGAAGAAATGCGCCAACGCGTGGAACGCAATGAAGATAAAATTGATGAGAATGAAGCCCATGATGATGATGTAATGTTCTTTGAAAGTGTTGATGACGTTAAGGAGGCTTTAGAAGCCGATATTAATGAAGTCAAAGAGAATGTGACCAAGCAAGTAGACAAATTATCAAAGAAGGCGAAAAAAGCTAAAAAAGCGCTTGTTGGCAGTTTGCGCAAAGGGAAAAAAGAAATAGAGGAAAGTAGAGAAAAGGCAGAAGAAGCCAAGAAATTGCTTGATAAAAAGGCTAAAAAGAACAAAAAGAAAGCGAAGAAAAAGGCTAAGAACATTGTATCTACTGTAGCAGATAAAGCAAAGGCTGTTGTCGAAGACGCTAAGAAATTGGTGGGCCAGAAAGGCGAAGAAGCTAAAAAAGTAGTAAAAGATACAGAAGATTATATTGATAAGAAGAGTAAGAAAGCAGAGCGCGATACTGCTCCATCTAAAAAGAAAAAAGTTAAAGAGGCGGTAGACATCTTAGAAGAGAAAGTTAAAGAAAAGGCCACGGCTAGTGCCGATGATTTGACAGTATTAAAAGGTCTAGGCGAAAAAATATCTGCTCGATTAATAGCAGAAGGAATTACTAGTTTTCAACAACTAGCAGAACTCTCTAACAAAGAGTTGGAAGAACTTGATCAAAAGATCAGAAGTTTTGGGGCTCGCTACCAGCGCTATAATTGGAAAGAGCAGGCCAAGGATTGCATGGTTAAATAGAACAGTAAGCCCTATACCTGGTCCTAAACCATCAGGTTAAATACAGTACTTACACCCAGACAATATTACCTATTTAGGTGATATTGTCTTTTTTATATAAACAACCAACCCTACAAGAAATAACAACACTACACTGATTCCCAATAACCACCAGCCCCCATTCCATGAATTAGGGAGTGGACTGGCATCGCCTAAGGTGATAAAACTTGCCCAATAGGTCGGATGTCCAGAGATTTCATCGGTTTTGGATAAGAAGGCCAACTTAGCAGCCTGTAGTGCTTCCGCTTTGTTCATCCCCTGAGAA
This sequence comes from Aureispira sp., assembly GCA_050633105.1. GTDB lineage: Bacteria > Bacteroidota > Bacteroidia > Chitinophagales > Saprospiraceae > Aureispira. Next base: position 10,626 of record JBOEFW010000074.1, read on the forward strand.
AGATTATTATAAAACAACTCAATCAAAGCCGCACTCGTAAAATCATTCACTTCCCACAACGTAGTCATTACACTAGGAGTTCCTGCAAAAAGAAAGGCGCGTGCCAAGCTAGAAACACCTTCTCCTTGTACTGTTTTGCCAAAACCTGTTTCACAGGCACTCAAAACAACTAAGTTCGCTTGCAAAGAAAGGTTGTGAATTTCATAAGCATAGAGGGAAGACTCCTCTTGATCTCCTGCTCCAAAAGAAAGCATAGAACGCATAGGGTTTTGCATATTAACAATACCATGTGTTGCTAAATGGATGATGTTGTATTGATTCGCTTGTTGTTGAAACAAGGCTTTGTTGGCTTGTTCTCCATAATAATAATCTCCTTTGTAAATGCGTTGTATGGCCTCTAATTCTTTTTGAGTCCAAGGCAAACTATCATGTTTCTCAGAGAATTGAATAGAAGGTGCCAAACCCAAACATTGTCCATTGTTTTTTAATGTCTTACGTTGCAAATTTCTATTCCATAAGGTCGCAGAGTAATTATAAGAAATAGGAAAACGTTTTATCAAAAAGGATAAATCTTTATAGTTAGACCGTTCTAAAATATCATTTTCAGGCACTTCCCATAGGGCTACTTCAAAGGGAATATAGTGCAACATTCCATCGGCAATAACAATCAATTGCTCTGCTTCATAGTCATTGGGCAAGAAGGGCGCCAAAAAATAAGAATGGAAACGATAAGAGGCAACGATAAAGGCTTGATAAGCCCATTGAGGATGCTCTGCAATCATATCATAATTGGTGAGTGCACTGCGTAAATTATACACCAATTTTTCATAATTATTAGGAATTTCCATCTGGAAAAGCTTGCATTGGTCCCCTGTGATTCTGAACACATAGAGATGACGCATTCCAACAAAATATTCTAGAAGTACTTGCTTTCCTAACGTGAGGTTTTGCTGCACTTCCTTCAACGTGGTGACGGTTGTTTGGTATTTTAGGTCATAATACCGTGGATAATGTTGCTCTAATTGCTGAATTAGCGAATCGTATTGTTGCTTGGTGCGCAGATAAGCTTGGTCATACTGTTGATTGTTTTGTTGACCTCTATTGTTATAATTAGAATAATAAGCTAACTGTTGCCGCAAATCTCGCTCTCGCTCCAACAAGCTATTGGGGATATTACTACTGCCCCGCGCCAAATTATTTTGTAAGCCCTGCAACAAGACAAAGTTTTTACTTAATTCTGCGACTTCAAAGGCTTCTGCTAAATGGCTTTTATTGGGCTGTTGACTTTGATAAGCATACAAACAGCGAATTGCACCCTCAAAAATAGGTACGGAGTAACTGCGTAATTCCTGCTTGGCCTTGGTTGATTGAAATCTAGTGCGCAAACCATTAATGACTTGAATACCTTGTTTGTAGGTCTCGTGGGCCAAGCCTAATAAGGTTTCTTCTTGCTTGTTTTGATATAAGGCCATCAACAAATCGGCTTTACAAGACAAGGTAGAGAGCCATGCAACATTGCTAGACAAGTCTTCTATCGTAGGATTATATTTCCAGTCATTTTTATAAGGTTCTAAACTTTTGCAAACAGCAGCTAAGGCTAATTGTATATACTGTAGAGCCACCACATAATCTTGTTGTCGCTCATGAAAACCAGCCAAATCTTTATAACTATTGTGTAGTTGTTGGCTCAAAGAACTATTAGAGGTGTTTTTCTCTTCTACATCTAAATAGGACGCATGTTTATTCTTCTTACCCAATTTTAGAAGGTAGGCTTCTACTTTACGAATAGCGAGTGCTAATAATAAATACTTTCGTTCTTGATCGCCTTGCCCTATTTGTTGGTATAAATGAGCGAATTTATCATAGACTTTAGCAACGGCATAATGTTGCTGCCCAAGTTGTTCTTGATTGAGTTGTAAGGCTTTTTGATAAAAATGAGCACTGGAATCATATTGGTTCTGTGCCAAGTAATAATCGCCTTTTGCCAAGAGTACTTTACTCAATTGAAAATGTTGAGAGCCATAAACGCGCTCAAATAACTGTTGACTGTACTCTAATTCTTGCCAGACTCGTGCTTTTCGATGAAGTTGGGTGTAACAGGCCGCCATGGCTAAGTGGGTATTGGCTACTTCTGTATTAACAGGCTGGCCTAATTTTTCAAAAATATACAGTACATGGCTGTAATAAGAAAGGGCTTTTTCAAGGGCCCCATTGCTTCTGTACCGATTGGCTAATAGGTAATAGCTTTTAGCAATTTCAGCATGTTCTGTACCTAATATGCCCAATTGTATTTGCAAGGCCATTTCTAGGTAATTGAGCTCAAGGTCATAGATATTCATGACACGATAATAGGTGGCTAGATTGATATAAGAGGCTGCAATTTGAGGGTGATTGTCTTCAAAGAGTTGTTGGCGAATATCAAAGGCCTCTTGGTGGTAAGCATAGCCTTGGTGGTAATCTTGTTGTGTTTCGTAAAAGTAATTACCTAAGGCTTGATAAGTATTGGCGGTTTGGTAATGGAGGCCTCCTACCGTTTTGAGCTGCATATTGAGTGCTCGTTGTAAGTAGCGTAATTCTTCTTTAATGGGATTGACTTCAGAGATATTGGTGGCATTGCCCGTAGAAAAACCACGATAACATTGTCCTATATAATAGTAGGAGAGTGCTATTTTTTGATGAGCGCCTTGATGCAAGCGTTGGCGAATATGTAGTGCCTGAAGATGATACTCTAAAGCCTTATTATAGTTGACCTTAATTACTTGTCCACTATCTGTTGCAAGGAGTGTGACTATGCTGCTATAATAACGCCCTAAACCTTCATAAGCATCGGCGATTAAACTGCTATCTATTTCAAAGGAAGCATCAATACTTTTGATCTCTTGCAATTGTTGTAAGGCCTTTTCAAATCCCTTGCTTTTAGCCTCTTCATAGCGAGTTAAATCAATATAGATGTTACCAATACCATTATAACAAATGGCATAATATTCAGGGAGATTATTATTTCTATAAAGACGAGCGGCAAACTGGTAAGACTCTTTGGCCTTAGTATACTTCATTTCTGCATAATACTGCTCGGCATCTTTGATATGCTTTTCCGCTCGTTGAAGGGTTTGCTGTATAGGTGTCTGTGCTGTAGCAGCTTGAACAGGTGCTAACAGAAACAATAAGAAAAGGAATGGAACTATATACTTCATGAACAAATTCTACCTAGAAAGAAACATAGAGAATGAATTAACCTAAAGAAAAATTAGCAAGTTTAAATAGAAAGGGAACAACAACTATCCTATTACCATGAAAAAAACTTGCCAAAATGTTACTTGCTCCAAAGAGCTATTACTTCAAATAATAAGCTACAACATCCTAAGTTTAAACCACTTCAACAAATAAAAAGAGCATATTGCGCGCAAAACTAGTAAAAAAGCCTGTTTTTTTAGTCTAAAAATTAACAGTACCAACTTTTTATTTCTATTTTTAGAACAAGAACAGTTTAGAAAATAGTACCTATTATCAATAATAAAACAAGATCTTGAGAAGTTTTGCTTTAAATCTGACTATAGATTTCTCATAAAATACTTCCTGTAAAATGATTGCCAATACATGGAACTAGTTGTTATTCTTATTATTAACTGTTTGATTGCAATTAAAAATCTCCAAAAATTATGAAATAATAATTTTGAAAGAGGAATAAAATAGACACCCTTGCTACTACTTTATTTAGGTGCTTTTCTTTTTATAAGAACCAAGTATTTCTAAGGCCTGTTGTAGTGAATGTGAATAATTAAGAACAACCAACCGAACAAACTAGACGCAATACAATGGGACGACCTACGCTACGTTTATATGATGGCTTTCGCCACACTTCACCACACCTAAAAGATGATGTTCGTGAATTGCAAAAACAACTCAAAAGTTTAGGCTACCGCATTCGCCCTGATGGTGAATTTGGAGCTTATACAGAAAATGTAGTGCGCCTTTTTCAAGCCTCCAAAGGTTTGAGTGCTGATGGTGTTGTTGGCCCTTATACTTGGTCTATTTTATTGAAGCGCCCTGCTCCCAAAAGCTCAACAAGTACATTCCAAACGTCTTACGCTAAATGGGATCGCACCTTGCTGCGTCAATTAGAAGAGGTCAAGCAATATGAGTACACGGTAAAGAAAGTGGCACAGAAATATGGCATCCCACCATCTATTATTGCAGGCCTAGGCTCTAGGGAATCTCACTGGGGATTGGCATTAACGCCTCCTGGTCCTGGTGGAACAGGAGATCATGGACATGGCCGTGGATTGATGCAAGTAGATGACCGTTGGCATGTACCTTTTGTGCAATCTGGTCGCTGGGCAGATGCCCGTGAAAATATTATTTATGGAGGGGCTGTTCTGAAAAACTGTATGTCTTACTTCGAGAAAAAAGCAGGGTGGGATATGAGCTTTAAATTGATTAAAGCAGGTGTTGCTGGTTATAACTGCGGACCAAGACGAGCTTGGGATGGTTATCGTATGGGGTATGGAGTAGATTATTATACCACAGGACGCGATTATTCCAAAAACGTAATTGAACGAGCAGGTTGGTTCCAATTGCACGGTTGGACGTAAACTATGAGCAATGAAATGACTTTAAAAAATATTTTTTTAAAAAATAACAACCTTTTTAAGGATATAGGCGTTAATTTAGAAAATTAGCAATAGAATAGATTTTAGTTCTGTTTACACGTCATTCAACTCTGTTTTTCCCCTTAGAGAGTTGGAACATTGGCGATTATTCCACCACTATTAAAACAGTATATCATGAGAAAATTATTATTGACTTTCACTTTGAGTGCACTAACGTCGGTTATTTTATACGTATTTAAGGTGAAATAAACACACCACAATAACAAAGATTTAAAAAATCTAAAGCAGCTTACCTTTTGGGTAAGCTGCTTTTTTTATATTGTTGAAAGAGAATAGTCAACACTATATGAACGTAGGCGTTTCTTAGAGGTACTACTACTTTAATACAAGATAAGCATAATGAAAAAAATAGATATTCTAATCATAGGCTCGGGTGTTGCTGGCTTGACTATGGCTATTAAACTGGCAGAGCGCCACCCCGATAAAAAAATATGTGTCTTAACCAAGACCCATAAAGAAGAGAGCAATACGCGTTATGCACAAGGCGGAGTAGCAGCCGTTTGGGATTTTGGCGAAGATTCTTTTGAAAAGCATATTGAAGATACCCTAGATGCTGGAGACGGTTTATGCGATCGGGAGGTGGTAGAGATTGTAGTAGAGGAAGGGCCAACACGGGTTAAAGAACTGATCGAATGGGGGACTCGTTTTGATAAAAAGGCTCAAGAATACGACTTAGGGCGTGAAGGAGGGCATTCTGAAAATAGAATCTTACATTTCAAAGACCTAACAGGTTGGGAAATACAGCGGGCGCTCAATACGAAGGCAAAATCTTATCCTAATTTAGAGTACCACGATCATTATTTTGCAATTGATTTGATTACCCAGCACCACTTAGGGCGTCAAGTGACGCGCCTAACGCCTGATACCGAATGTTATGGGGCCTATGTGCTCAATATGGAAAATCAAGAAATCGAAACCTTTCTAGCAAAAGTTACCATTGTAGCAACAGGAGGCGCAGGACAAGTTTATAAAACAACAACCAATCCTAGCATTGCTACAGGAGATGGTATGGCTATGTTCTATCGAGCGAAAGGTCGTATAGAAAATATGGAATTTGTCCAATTTCACCCTACCTCTCTTTATCGGCCCTTGCCAGAGAATCCAGCTTTTTTAGTATCGGAGGCCGTTCGTGGTTTTGGAGCGATTTTGAGAACACCAGAAGGGGAGGAATTCATGCAAAAGTATGATCCACGTAAGTCCTTGGCACCACGAGATATTGTAGCCAGAGCTATTGATAATGAAATGAAAATGCGGGGGCAGGATTATATGATGCTGGATTGTCGACACATTGATAAGGATGCATTTATCGGCCATTTCCCTACGATTTATGATAAATGTAAAAGTGTGGGAATTGATCCTATGAAGGATTTAATCCCTGTCGTACCAGCAGCCCACTATATTTGTGGAGGAATCAAAACAGATGTTAATGGACAAACATCAATCAAGCATTTGTATGCAGCAGGAGAATGCAGTTGCACAGGCTTGCATGGTGCCAATCGCCTAGCTTCTAATTCTCTTTTGGAAGGATTAGTATATGCAGAACGTGTTGTAACAGACATCACGAGTCGGATTGACAGCATTGCTTTTCAGAATGAAATCCCCGATTGGGATGCAACAGGAACAACAGACCCTAAGGAATTGGTTTTGATTACACAGTCTATTAAAGAGTTAAAAGAGATAATGAGCAGTTATGTAGGGATTGTACGCTCTAGTGTGCGTCTCAAACGGGCTTTTGATCGTTTACATATACTTTATGAAGAAACAGAGCAATTGTACAGTACAACTACGATCTCGCCTCAGTTATGTGAGTTGAGAAATCTTATTACTGCTGCTTACATGATTACTCGTTCAGCAGCGACTCGAAAAGAAAGTAGAGGGTTGCACTTTACAACAGATTTTCCAGATAAGCAACCCTTCATTGAAACTACTTTGATGTAAAAAGCTAGTTTTGATTTAGATAAGTAGAATGCACCGCTCTCTCTAGTAGATTACTGGGAGAGCGGTGCTGTTATGTGTAATAATCAGCTCTAAGTGTTAATAGAAAGGGGAGATTTGTAAAAAAAAGGCTAAAACTCTATTTTATGATGGGATTAATAGAGAATGATTCATATATTAGGAGTAATTTTTGATGCTAATAATAGCACGATTGAAAGGATACATTGTGTGAACAAAGAAAATAAAGATTCTTTTTTTTCTTTTATATAGTAAGAGCTGTCAATCCCCCAGCTCTTACCATTACCCAAATTTATTTGTTATTCCTAATACAAGCTTATGCAGAAAGCCGCAAAACTTTGGTACTTAGAACAATTCAACATTTTCAAGGTCTTATCGAAGCGTGAATATGATGAGATAGCTGAAAAAGCTGTTCACCGCCATTACAAAAAAGGGGACCCCATTATGTTTCCCTTTAATTCTCAAAAGAAAATCTATCTATTAAAAGATGGTATTGTTAAAGTGGGTAATTACACTGAAAATGGCGAAGAAAATTTAAAATATATTCTTCCAGATGGAACGGTATTTGGCGAAATGGCTTTGTCAGATGGGAATGCTAATGATTTTGCAACAGCTGCTGATGATATCTTAATCTGCGCTCTTGATATAGGTGTTTTACAAGACATTATGCAACGCAATAAATCTTTTAATATAGCGATGTATAAACTAATCGGCCTACGTTTACGAAAAGTTGAAAGTCGTTTATCTGCTATTGTTTTCAAGGATTCCTCTACACGGATCATTGATTTTATACAGGAGTTAGCACGTGATTTTGGTCGAGAAAAAGAAGGGCAATTGGTGGTCAAGAATTTTTTGACACATAAAGACATCGCAAAACTAACATTCACTTCTCGCCAAACGGTTAATAGCGTGTTCAACCGCCTTAAACGTGATGGGCAAATTGACTATGATGAACGCTATATTAGAATTCTAGATTTACAAGATACACAACAGGTTTAAAGGGATTGTTTCTTTTTTGCTATCTTTGCGTAACAGCTCTTTAGGGCTGCTTCTTTCTTAATTTTTTTCGAGAGGCAATTGCCTCTAGGATTGTTTTAGCGCGATTATACCAGCATGACCAAACTTTCTAAACTGCAAAAATTTGCAGCCATTCGTACCTTCCCTAATGTCTATTCCTCAGAAGCCTACAACAGCAACTTGGTGATTAATCACGAAGGAGAAGCCATTGATATTAAGGGGAAGTGGCACGAGCATTTTGGAAATAACAATCCTATTATCTTAGAAGTAGCCTGTGGCAAGGGGCATTATGCCCGTGGCTTAGGAGCACGGAACCCTGATAAAAATTATATAGGAGTTGAGCTAAAAGGCAATCGATTGTATACAGGAGCGCAAGCTGCTTTGGCACAAGGACAAGATAATGTCGCCTTTTTGCGTGCTCGAATTGAGTTCATTGAGTTTTACTTTGCCAAAGGTGAAGTCAGTGAGGTTTGGATCACTTTTCCAGATCCACAATTGGGCAAGCCTAAAAAGCGAACAACGGCACCTCGTTTTCTCAATGTATATCGTTCAATTATGGGAGCCGATAATTTGGTGCACCTCAAAACAGACTCTCCTGATTTGTATGCCTATACTTTGGAGGTTTTAGAGGAAGAAAAGATCAATATCCTTTATCAGAAAGATGATATCTATGCAGAGCCTTTAGATTTTTCAGAGTTAGAGATCAAAACGTTCTATGAAGAAATGCACTTAGAAAAAGGCCGTAAAATTAAATATTTGCGCTTTCCAGTATAAGCCAACTCCTAGTTAATGAATGCAATTGTACCGCCTTATCCTCGCCAAAAATTAGCTTTTGGGGCTTGTATTTTATTATTTGGAGGGCTGATTTTTTCTAAGTTTTTACTAAGCCTGTCTACCATTCTTTTATTGGTATTGGCGTTGCTGTCTCCTAGCCCCAAAGGAGATTGGAAACGTTTATTAACGTCCAAAGTACCTTGGGCGATGATTGGTGTTTTTTTACTGTTCATGGCAAGCTCCTTGCTGTCTGATCATCAAGAACAAACTTGGATTCGCATTCGTATCGCTTTGCCAATGGTAGCCCTTCCGATCGCCTTTAGTTTACTTCCAACTTTTTCAAAGCGTCAATATCAAGGCTTATTGGCTGTTTTTCTAGGCGCAATGACCATTGCTTGCTTAGGGGTCTTGTTCAATTATGTCTTGAATAGGGCCGAAATGTTGGACATGTTAAAACGGAGCCAAGCGATTCCTACACCAAATGGGGAGCATATTCGCTTTAGTTTGATGATTAATATCGCGTTATTAGCAGGAATTTATTTGTTGGAGAAGGGCTATTATTGGAAGCAACAACTGGAGCGCTGGCTAATGGCTGGAAGTGTTTTATTTTTAATTGTAGCTCTACACATTCTGACAGTACGCATTGGTTTATTGGTTTTTTATGCGAATACTTTATTGCTGTTGTTGATTCTCTTAATTCAACGCCGTCGCTTCAAGACTTTGGTCTTTCTTTTATTACTCTTTTTGCCCATGCCTTATTTGGCTTACCAGTTAGTGCCTAGTATTCAAACGAAGTTCAACCTAACACGCTACAATTGGCAATTATATAGAGCAGGAGAAATTGGAGAATATTCAGATACCCGTCGATTATTGTCTTATAAAATTGGCTGGGAAGTGGCCCAAAAATCACCCTATTGGGGTGTTGGTATTGCCGATTTACGTCAAGAACAGGCGGCCATTTATCAAGCAGATTATCCCGATCAACCTCCAATGTATCCCCACAATTTATTTTTGACTTTATTGGCAGGGGCAGGCATCATTGGTTTGTTGTGGTTCTTGGCTTGTTTTTTCTTTCCACTTTGGTATTATCGCCAACAATTGGATTGGTTTTTCTTATTAATACACAGTACTATTTTTCTATCCTTTATTACAGAAAATACCTTGCTCTCGACCATTGGAGTTTTGTTGTACGCGTTTTTTGTTAGTGTGAGTTGGCCACAGTATAGGAAAGAAACAAGAGAACAAGAACCTTCTTAGCCTCTTTTGATAGCCTTAGAACTTCCTTCTATTTCTTTTCCGAAGTATTTCTATAGAAAACATCTTCTTATTGGAATAGCCCAAAAGGGATAAAGAACGGCAAATACTTCAGATAGAAGGGGGGTAAAACTAAGAATGCTGATGGTTTATTGGATGAAATAAACATCGTTAATAAACCATCAGCAAGATTATAAGCAAAATTGGAATGCTGTGTTAAGGCAGTTTATTTTCTGCAGTAGGAAAAACAATAGTAGGTTCCAGCGCTTTAGCTTCTTCAGGAGTGGCATAAGCATAACCGATAATGATGATAATATCGCCTACTTGGCATCTACGTGCTGCGGCTCCATTCAAACAAATAATTCCAGAGCCACGCTCCCCTGTAATCACATAGGTTTCTAGGCGTTCTCCATTGTTATTATTGACAATTTGTACTCGCTCTCCTGCTATAAGATTAGAAGCGTCCATTAGATCCTCGTCAATGGTAATACTACCCACGTAATTGAGATTGGCTTCTGTTACGGTAGCACAGTGTATCTTAGATTTAAATACTTGTAAGAACATTTCTCTTTGAATTTAGTATTGTGTCGTACACGACGACCAAATAAAGCAAACCTCTATAAAACTAATAAGACCATAGAGTTTGCACAGCAAAGATAAGCTTTCCAATTGACATAAAAAAGGCAGGATATACGAGAGCAGTAGGGGGGATGGGGCTATAAATAAGAAAAGAACCTGCGGGCAACAGGTTCTTTTTTTCTCTACCTCTATCTGTTGTGATCAACAACATTAAAGGACTATAAAATTCTACTCTGCCCTTATAGATGCTAACCAAATTATTTTTGGTGTGTGGCTCTTTAAGAAAAATTACTTTTTTTTAAAAAAACACGATTTTGTTACTGGAAATCTAATTCTTTGGTTCATTTTTCCAAGCAGTAGTCTTGATATTGATAAGGGATAGGCGCACATTTTTTAATGTTTAGTTGAGTTTTTTCTATTGTTGTATGACAAGCAGTGAAAAAAACTTACTCTAATACAAAGCGCGCAGGGGTAGAATTGGGTAAAGAGTTAATTTCATCTCCCTGAAAGCGCACACTATATCGCCCTATTTGGTCCATTTTGTATAAAGGGAGTAAATCTACCGTGTAAATTTTCATTTCGTTAGCAGCCAAGGTGATGTAATTTTGAGGGGTTGCAGGGCCTTTCTGTAATGGCCGGTTCCCGATATAGGGCATTGGGACTCCTTGTTCATTGGTAACCGTAAAAAAATCACTCCAAATCAATTCTTGAGCAGGAGAGTTGAGGTAACAGAATCGAATAGAGTCTGTGTGGTTATTTTGTAACACAAACCGTAAGGTGATGGGCATTCCCAAGGTAAATTTGGGTTTGGTCATATTGAGTGTGATGTTTAGTACTTTTGAAGGCACTAGTGTGGGAGTTGTTGGAGCGTCTTGTGGAATCGTAGGAGTATTGCAAGCGAATAGGAAGCAAAGAAAGCTAAGCAAAGTGTATTTCATGATGCAGTCAATTTGATTTTGTAGAGCGGATAGTTATTTAATAATAGAGGATAAACAAATGCTTTGCTTGAAAACAAGTGCTGCTTTGGTTGCAATTAATTTTAAAAAGAGCTTTAAATTAATTGGACAGGCGACAATTGTTTTCTTGTTTCAGGGAACAAAAAACGATTTTTCTGAAAAATGGAGGAGCAATAAAGCATATACCATTGGATCAGATAAATACTTATTCCATTATACACTAAACATACACGGATCATGAAACTGTTCTTTAGTTTTTTAATGAACAAAAGGCTGCATAAAGGGCCATCTCTATTTAAAACTAGAGACCTGTTTGGTCTTAGGATGAAACACTTTTTTAAGAACGCTTCTTTTTTGTCTTGTACTTAAGAAAAGATTATTAGTCGAATAGGAACAAAAAAAACGCAACAGTTGCGGAAGAATAGACTATTGTACTAGCTTTTTTTATAACTTTGTTTGTTGTTTCTAATAGTAGACAAGGTCAAAAGGAGTGATAACACTGCCTGAAAGCCATTAACTTAGTATCACAATGATTGCTTACATCAAGGGAAAATTAACACAAAAAACGCCTACAGAAGTTTTGATTGAAACGGCTGCTGGATTGGGATATCGTGTTTTTATATCTTTAAATACGTATAATAAAATTGCCCAGCAAACAGAATTAACGTTGCTGACACATTTTATTGTAAAAGAAGATAGCCAGACCTTGTATGGTTTTGCAGAACAAGATGAACGCAGTATTTTTGAAATGTTAATCTCTGTTTCGGGTGTTGGACCAAGTACGGCGCGTATTTTGCTGTCTACTTTGTCGCCTGCTGAGATTCGCCAAGCCATTGTAGCAGAGAATATTGCTGTTTTAAAAAGTGCGAAGGGAATTGGCCCCAAAGCGGCTAAACGCCTTGTTTTGGAGCTAAAAGACAAGGTGTTGAAGGGAAGTGGGGATGAAAGTGCAGCAATTGCTACAACTTTAACAATTGATAATACCGTAAGAGAGGAAGCGCTTTCTGCTTTGGTTGCGTTAGGATTTAATAAGACATTGGTGCAAAAGGCCCTCAACCGAATTTTGAAGACAACACCTACTATTAATGATTCTAGTGTATTAATCAAGCAAGCACTTGGACAACTCTCTTCTTAGACCTTGCTAAAAAAAAACAACAGTTGGGACCAATAAAAGAAACATAGTACCAACACCCAATTGGAACTAAAAAAACTACTGCTTACAAAAAAATACAATTTATAAGGTTCAAACTCTACATGATTTAACTTTTGCCGCGTTATCGTTTCACAAACTACCATCTATTTATCTTCGGACAAATAAGACGGCTAGAAAGCCTATTTGGTTGTAAAAAAAAGAAATGTTGACATTGCTGTGAAAATTAGATACTTTTGAAGCTATTTTGAAGAATGGATGTGTAGTGAACACCCAAGCACTAGACTACACTCCTAACGTAGACGAGCCTGCCTTATTGGTAGTCCTAAGTCTGTATAACCAAGCTGTTTTTATGAATTTTAAGACATTAGCCCTGTGTTTTGTTGCTCAATGCGCATTCCTACAAGCTGCCCGAAGTGCCGATGATAAGCCTTTGGATTACTTAAATGAAAGTTTTTGGACTGCTCCCACCACCTATAGCCCTGATACCTTGCCTCCCCTTCAGGATCGGACACAGGTGGAGTTAGACCATCAAAAAAATCCCTTTGATCTAAACGATCCTAAGGCGATTGAGCGTACAGTCGAGTATGATGCGGAGAGTGATCTGTATGTGATCAAAGAAACCATTAATGGTTCTTATTACCGTCCACCAATGTATATGACACCTGATGAATATTTCAAGTGGCGTGCAAAACAAGAGGACCGTGCCTACCTCAAAGACTTGGCGAAGATGAATCGAGTGGGCGAAATCGAAGGGGGAGACCCCATTGAGCCTTATAAAGAGCGTATCAGTAGTAGCTTAACAGAGCGTCTGTTTTGTGGCTCTACCATTGATGTCCGCCCTCAAGGAAACATTGGCCTGACTTTCGGATTTGACTACCAACGAATTGCTAATCCTATCTTAACCGAACAGCAGCAACAGCAAGGTGGTTTTGATTTTGATATGAACATTCAATTGAGTGTAGTTGGAAAGATTGGAGAGAAATTGAAATTGTCTTTTAATTATAACACCCAAGCTACGTTTGATTTTGATCGTCAAATCAAAGTGGAGTATTTGAGTGATACCGAATGTTCGGAAGATGATATTATCAAGAAAATAGAAGCGGGTAATGTAAGTTTTCCTTTGCGCTCTTCCCTTATTCAAGGCCGCCAGAATCTATTTGGATTTAGAACAGATTTGCAATTTGGTCGCTTGAAAATGTCCTTAGTTGCTTCTCAAAGCCAGACTAAACGGAAGGAAATTCAAATTCAAGGAGGGTCTCAATTACAAGATTTTGAAGTGACAGCGGATAATTATGACGAAAACCGCCATTTCTTCTTATCGCATTATAACCGAGCTACCTACGAAGAAAATCTATCCAATCTCCCTCAAATTAATACTCTATTTGATGTTACTAAAATAGAAGTTTGGGTCACCAATGATCGAAACGTAACCGAAGGGGTACGGGATATTGTTGGTTATTCGGATTTGGGAGAAACGGATCCTACTAAAATGGTCAGTGGCAATGCCTATAATCCTGTGACAGGAACAGAACAAGGGATTGATTTAAGAAATAACCGTTTGCCTGATAATGATGCGAATAACTTGTATGCACAATTATTGGCAAGTGAAGGAGGTAATCCTGCTAGGAATGCAAGGAGTTTGCAAAGCTCTGTTTCAGCCTTACAAAGCTCTCCTTTTAATATGAATGATGCAGAGGATTTTGCAAAAATTAGAGCACGAAAATTAGCGCCATCTGAATATACATTTGATCCTAAATTGGGTTTTATTTCTGTTAATGTATCGATTAAACCAACCGATGTTGTTGCGGTGGCTTATCAGTATAGTTACAATGGGAAAATCTACCAAGTAGGAGAGTTTGCGCAAGACTTACCCTTGGATTCTGATACGCTTAATGTGATGCACTTGAAATTACTCAAGGGCGTCCGCACTAGAGTAGATTTACCAATTTGGGATTTGATGATGAAAAATATTTACTCCTTAGGAGCTTATCAAATCAACCAAGAAGACTTTATGCTGGATGTCTTTTATCAAGATCCAGGAGGAGGAGAGAAACGCTTCCTTCCAGAAGGGCCAGCTGCTTCCAAGCCCTTAATCACAATGCTCAACTTGGATAACTTGAACCGTGCTCGTGATCCTATTCCAGATGGACAGTTTGATTATGTGCCAGGAACAACGATTCTGCCGCGTAATGGACGGATTATTTTTCCTGTCTTAGAACCTTTTGGTAGTTCTTTGGCGGATGAGTTTTATACAGTTCCTGGTGATCCCAACAGTATTAGCCCGCTCTCTCAAAAGTATTTGTACAACCAGCTGTACGATTCTACCATTACTAGAGCACGAGAGTATCCAGAATTTAACCGCTATATTATTCGGGGGCGTTATAAATCTAGTATCTCTTCTGAAATTTCTTTGGGTGGATTTAACATCCCACAAGGGTCCGTTGTTGTAACGGCTGGTGGACGTACTTTAGTAGAAGGCACCGACTATAGTATTGATTATAATTTAGGTAGAATTAAGATTCTAAATGAGGCTTATCTCAATTCAGGCCAACCTGTTCGTGTGGCTTTTGAAGACAATGCCACTTTTGGTTTTAACCAGCAAGGATTCTTTGGAGCGCGCTTGGATTACTTTGTGAATGAAAGCATCAATATTGGTGGTACTTTCTTACACTTGAATGAGCGTCCATTTACACAAAAAGTAAATTATGGAGATGATCCTATTTCTAATAGTATTTATGGATTTGATATTCAGTACAACAAGGAAGCTCCTTGGTTGACACGCGCGATTGACAAAATACCATTGATTAGTACGAAAGCACCTTCTAATATCTCTTTCTCCGCAGAATTTGCACAATTGATTCCTGGTTCGCCCAATATTATTAATCAAGGAGAAGACCAAGGAGGAGTAGTCTTTATTGATGATTTTGAGGGAGCGACTAGTAATTTTAATTTATCGTTACCCAGTTTGAATTGGGTTTTGGCCAGTACACCAAGAAGTAATTTACCCAATCCACTTTTTCCAGAGGCAAGCTTGTCGAATGATTTAGAATACAATAAAAACCGAGCACAGATTTCTTGGTATAATCCTGAACCTAACTTGGGGGGATCTAGTATTTATACCCAAATTATTCAGCAACAAGATGTTTTCCAGAATGTCCAGAATACAGGTCTGACGAATACACTCTTGCGGACCTTTGATATGACTTATCGCCCGAATGCACGTGGCCCTTATAATTATGATACGACGAATGTTGATGCTGATGGTAACTTTATCAATCCTCAAGATCGTTGGGGAGGAATAATGCGCTCCTTGACCAATACCGATTTTGAAGCGTCCAATATTGAGTTTGTAGAAATGTGGGTGATGAGCCCCTTTAAAGATGGTCGTGCAGGCAATGGGGGGGATCTTTACATTGAACTGGGTGATATGTCAGAGGATATTTTGAAGGATTCTCGTCTGTTTTTTGAGAATGGAATTCCTGTTGGAGCAGATGCTAATACTACAACAGATGAGACGGTTTGGTCACGGATTCCTCGAATTCAGGCGGTGACCCGTGCTTTTGATGTGGGAACTGATCCAACGATTCGTGCGCAGCAAGATGTGGGGTATGATGGTTATGATGACGAAGGAGAACGAACAAAATATGCTGACTTTTTGACGGCGATGCAAAACATTCTTACACCAGGTGCTTATGAGGACTTAGAAGATGATCCTTCTAGTGATAACTTCCGTTTTTTCCGCGATCCATTTTACGATGCGAATTCTACTCCTGATCCAGATGACGATGAAGTTTTATTCCGCTATTCTAAGTATAATAATCCGCAAGGAAACTCCTCTAGAGATGGAGACAATACACAAGGACTTTCTGTCTCTACCAATTTACCAGAGACAGAGGATTTAAATCAAGATAATACCCTGAATGAGCAAGAGGCTTATTTTAGGTATCGTATTCCAATTAATAGAGAGCCTGGCGATCAAATGGCCTTTACACGTTATACCGTAGATTCTGTGCGTATGGATTATACGGATGACCAAAACAATCCTCAATCTATCTATTGGTACCAATTAAAGATTCCAGTAGATCAGTTTACCAATAGAGTAGGTGGCATTGCTGATTTCCGTGCCATCCGTTTTATGAGAATGTATATGACAGGATTTGACGAAGAAGTAACGCTTCGTATGGCCCGTTTAGATTTGATTCGGAATCAATGGAGACGGTATACTCGTTCTTTAGTACAACCAGGCATTGTCATTCCTCCAGATGATCCAAATAACACTAGTTTTGATGTGTTTGCAGTGAACATTGAAGAGAATGGTTCTAGAGCGCCTTTTAATTATACCCTTCCTCCAGGCGTAGCACGGGAGCAAGTTATTGGTTCTGTTGCCAATGCGCAACAGAATGAGCAATCACAAGCCTTGCGGGTGTGTAATTTAGAAGAAGGAGACGCTCGTTCTATTTTTAAGATTGTTAACTTGGATATGCGGGTGTACAAGCGTTTAAAAATGTACGTACACGCAGAGGATTTACGTAATTCTATTCCGAATAATCCAGGGGATATGACGCTTTTCATGCGTTTGGGTAGTGATTTTGAAAGCAACTACTATGAGTATGAAATTCCATTAACAATGTCAGACGAAGTGGGAGGAACCAGTGACCCTGATAACATTTGGTTAGACGATAACAAAATAGATTTTGCTTTAGAGATTTTACAAAAAATCAAGCTAGAGCGGGCTGGAAAAGGCATCGATATTAGTGGTTTGTATGAAATGGCAGATGGCGATAATATTGTACGGATCAAGGGTAATCCAACCCTTGGTCAAGTCAAAGGCGTTATGCTTGGGGTAAGAAACCGCAAAGATGATGGTTTGGCCCGTTGTGCAGAAGTTTGGGTGAATGAGTTGCGTTTGACTGGATTTGATGAGCGGGGTGGTTTTGCGGGCTTGGCGCGTTTGGATGTACAAATGGCCGACTTTGGTCAATTAACCGCTTCTGGTAGTTACCAATCCATTGGATTTGGAAGCATTGACCAAAGTGTAGGAGAACGTAGCCGAGAGGAAGTGATTCAGTACGATGTTTCTGGTTCTTTGAAATTGGACAAATTTTTCCCAGAAGATTGGAAACTGAACATTCCTTTTTATGCCCAATACTCCCAAGAAATTAGTACACCTGAGTTTGATCCTTATGAATTGGATGTTCCGTTGAGAGATCGCTTGAATACGATTCTAGATTTAGAAGAACGAGAAAAGGTACGAACCGCAGCTCAAACCGTTCGAACGATTTCTAGTTTCAACTTTACAAATGTACGGAAAGGAAGAACCTCCAAACTCTTTCCCTTACCAACTGATATTTCTAACTTCTCGTTTACCTATGCACAGTCAAGTGATGTATTCCGTTCGCCTATTATTGAGAAGGAAGAACGAACCGAACATCGAGGAGTTATTGACTATACGTATGCGCCAGGGCTTAAACCCTTGTATCCGTTTAAGAAGACAATTAATAAAATTAAGAATAAAAAGACCGTAAAATGGTTGGGTTTGATTCGAGAAATCAACTTCAATCCACTGCCGTCTAATATTGGATTCAGAAATGAATTGCGTCGTAATTTTGGCGAGACAACTTATCGCTTTACCAGCGATGCGTCGAGTACCTATTATGATAAGAAGTTTGTTTGGGATCGAGCGTATACCGTGCAGTGGAACATCTTTAAGTCCTTGCGTTTAAATTATACAGGAACAAATAATGCTTTGATTGATGAGCCTTTGGGACGTTTGGATAGTGACCCTAAGCGTGATATCGTTTGGGAGAATGTCAAACGTTTTGGACGAACCAAAAACTACCAACATAGTATTGGTGCAACCTACACTTTGCCTCTAAAATACTTCCCACTCTTGGATTGGGTGAATATAAAAGGACAGTACAATGCAACTTATAGTTGGACGGCTGCGACCTTAGGATTGGATAGTTTGGGGAATGTTATTCAGAATTCTCAACGCCGTCAAGTAACAGGAGATTTTCAGTTTGAGAAATTGTATAACAAGTGGAAGTACCTCAAGAAAATCAATACTCCTGCAAGAGGCAATCAAAAAGGCAAAAAGCCAGAGAAGATTAACTTACCAGAAAAGAAAAAATACGATCCATTACGCGAAATTGAAGACCTCGAAGAGCGTAAAGCAGAGAAATTAAAACGGAAGGTAGAACGCAAAACGTGGCGAGAAGAAGTGGCAAGAGCAAAAGCCAAGAGACAACCAAGTGGTGCAGAACGCGCTTTGATTCGTCCATTAATGCTCTTACGTCGTGCTCGTTTTACGTACAATGAAGACTTTACAACCGTATTGCCTGGGTTTATGGGCACCTCCAAGTATATAGGCCAAGATTACACAGGAACACCAACAAATGCAGGACCTCGACCAGGATGGGATTTCATTGCTGGCTGGCAACCTGAGCGTGAATGGCTAGATCAGGCAGGACGAAGTGGTTGGATTAGCAACAGTATTTATCAAAATCAACCTGTTATCCAGACACGCCGACAAACTTATTCTGCCAATGTAACGATTGAGCCACTGCGTGGATTTAAGATTGATGTGGACCTTAATAAAGAGCTGACCGAAAATTACCAAGAGTTGTTTAAGGTAGAGGATGAGTTAAGCGCGGGAGAATTTTCGCACTTGAATGGCATGCAAAGTGGTGGTGTGCGTATGACTTACTTACCCATTTCAACTTTCTTTAATGGACAGGGGACAGCAGGATTGAATTCTTCCGTTACCTTTGAGAATTTTGAAAACAATCGCGTTATTATTTCTAATCGTCGAGGAACAGGCGATCATGATGACCAAGAAACCAACCGAGGATTTACCGAGGGATATGGACGTTATCAGCAAGATGTATTGATTCCTGCTTTCTTAGCTGCTTATAATGGTCAAGATGCGAATACGGTAGGTTTAGGAGACATTCGAAATGCCTTGCCTATGCCGAACTGGAAACTGAGCTACAATGGCTTGTCTAAGATCCCAGGACTAGATAAGATTTTTGCTAGCTTTAGTTTAACACATGGTTATAAATCTACTCTAAACGTCACTCAATTTGTGACGGATTTGGATTATGCCAACACCTTAGCGCCAACAGGGACAGATGGGAAGGACATCAACAGCTTAAACTACTATTCAAGTTTTGAGATTCCTAACTTAATTATCTCTGAGGCCTTTGCTCCATTGATTGGTATCGATATGCGCTTCAAGAATGATTTGGCCTTGAAATTTAAATACAACACCAGTCGTAATTTGTCTATGAGCTTTATTGATTATCAATTGAGTGAGCAAAAGACGACTGACATGACGATTGGATTTGGTTGGAAATTTAAAAATTTCAAATTCGGAGAATTATTCCAGAATAAGAACAAGAAAGACGACAACCGAAGTCAGACGAAGACAAAATTAGGAGATATGGATTTTAATTTTGATTTTGGTAAAACGGTTGCCAAAGACGAATTGAACATCAATTGTGATATCTCGTTCAGAGACGATAAAACGGTTAACCACATTTTGGATCAAGATCAATCTGTCGCAACACGGGGGATGCAAACCTTGCGTATTTCGCCTGCGATTGAATGGATTCCTAATAATCGTTTGACCTTCCGTTTGTTCTTTGACTACACGCAAACAATTCCAGCAGTATCAACCTCCTTTCCTATTACAAGTCTAAAAGGTGGACTAAACATTCGATTCTCCTTATCACAATAAGGAATAGTTGAGTCGATTTAAATAAAAAACTGCCCCTCCTGATCTAGTATCAAGAGGGGCAATTTTATGCCTACTACTGTCGCGATCTAAAAGGCGTTTTATAAACGGGTAAAGGTTGCAAAACAAGTATCAATACGTTGATTCGTGGTATCTGCAATCTGGTAGGCTAAGGTAAGTGTGGTATCCGTAGCTTGCCAATTTCCTATCCCTGTAAACAAGGTGTCATTGCTTTGAATGTTAATCGCAATGCTAGAAGAAGTCGGGTGCGCCAATAGTAAGCTACGTCCAGTATTACCATAGTTGTCCCAACGTAATTCATCAGGAGCAACAGCAACTAAATCACTGTTATAGGTCTGTACACCAGCATTGGGACCTTTGCAACTGTCATAAACACTGTAGGTAGCAGCATATTGATCTGTCCAAGTAAGAGTGCAAATGCCCTCGTCATTGGTGCGGTAGCCTCTAGTGCAGAGACATTCTCCAGAAATGGCATCACAGACACCTTTGTCGCAATTGGTGTGCTCACAAGGATCTGTTTCACAAGAAGTCAAGAGTAGTAGTCCCCAACTACAAAATAAGAGGATTCCAAGACGGGATAACGATTTGAATAGCATCATAGGATAAATGAAAAGTTGATTAATAACTTTAAAAAGTAAATGGTCTTACAAGGCTGCAGCGTCTAAGTGCTGTACCAACCAACGATATAAAAAGGTAGAAGAGAAAGATAAATTGGCTTGATACATTGCTTCTAGCTCTGTTCTTATTTGTTCCAATTTGGAATTGCGTTTATCCGCATCCAAAGTATGTAAGGCCAAGAAATATTGGTGAATAAATTTGCTGTAAGCAATAGAAATATTTTCTTTGAAAGTCTTATAACGGGTATTTTGTAATAAATTGTATACTTCTCGCTCTGCTAATTCTTGTTCGTCTAGAGCGGCATAGGTAATACTTAAAAGTAGACGAGCGTAGGCAAATTCGCCTTCTGAGCGTTCCTGTATATCGTGGTGGAGCAATAAAGTGAGGGCTTCTTCATATTGTTCGGTCTCATGATAGGCCCAACAAACCATATAACGTGCTTTGTTGGCTATTAGAGAAAGTGTACTCCATCGTTGTTCTTGTTGTTGGTACCAATCAATCGCTCGCTCATAGGCCGCCAATCCAAGTAAGTTAGTAAAGTAATTAAACGTAATGCCAATGTAACTGCGGATAGATCCAAGAATAGGAGGCTTTATAAGTTCTTGATAAATACTATCGGCTTCTTTATAGCGTTTAAGAATGTAATATTCTAATGCTAGTGTGGCTTGTAAGTTTTGGATTCGTTCTCCCAGTTCTTCATATCTGGGGTAATTTTTTAACGCGGCGGCTTGGGCTAGTGCTTGTTGGAGCAAATGGAGCTTCTCTTCTCCAGAACTGTAATAAGAAGCTTGAATGGTGATGGCATGAAAATCAATGAGGGAATCATTTTCTAAAGGCACCAACATCTTATAAAATTGAGGAGGTTGTTGGATGTTATAATCGCCGCTATTAAGTGCCCATAAATTGCGCTGAATGAAACCAAAAGATCGTTCTAGTCGTTTATGTTGTTCTTGAGAATGGGCAGAACAAGCTTCTAAGCCTTCTTGAATGATTGCTTCTAATTCTTGGTAAAATCCTACTTCTGTATTCGTATGTTGTGTATGGAAATCGAAATAAGAATTAACCAATTGCATCTTCCAACCATAACGTTGTTCTTGTTGGGCTTTTTTGTATAATTTACGCCATTGTTGTTCATACAAGTGCGTTTGTTGTCTTTCTTGATAGAGTTGTAATAATAGAAACTGTGCACGTTCTGGACGTTCCTGCTGTTCTTTCAGCCATTGGATTTCCAAGAAGAAGAACTCTAACTCTTTGTTCAATAAACGAAGCTCATTTCGAAGTAGACTATCATTTTTGGAATCATATTTGTTTCCAAATATTTTGATAGAAATTTTTTCTTTATTTAATTTTTTATGTTTTTTTAAATACTGATACAATTGTATTAAACGGTCTCGTTTATGTGTTTTTATGACAGTTGTTTCAAACTGTCGCATTTCTTTTGAGCTGAGTAGCGCCAATAATTCAAGCGTTTTCACGGAAGTTAAATTGTTGATGGATGCTAAGCAGAACTACTAGAAATTACGATTGGTGAAGAACCAATCGTTTGTTTCAATGGGAAGAACTGAGCAGACCAATGGATAATGGATGATAAAATAAGCGTAGGTGGTCAAATCAATACGCCTTACTACGGTTGATAGCTACAATTATTGTGCAATAAATTTAGTGTTAAGACTTATCTTGCAAAAATAGAAACATCTTCTTACTTTTGTAGAGTCCCTCTCTACAATACCCTATAGGTTTTACTTTTTCAAAAAAATAACCATGAACTATCTACGTCCCCTCCTTCTACTATTTTTAATAACAACGCTATTGGCTCTTAATGCTTGCCAAAAAAATCCTTCAGAAGAATGCCAGCAAGAAATTATTAATGATCCCAATTATTTTTCTGTCAATCGAACGCTAACGAATGGCTGTAGCAAGCAACAAGGCATTGACTATATTCTCACAGGAAACAACACCTATGTTATCAGTGCCAATACTTTTATAGAGGCAGGGACCATTATCGAGGTAGAAGATAGTGCCGCCCTAATCATCGAAACAACAGGAATATTACAAGCGATAGGAACAGCAACAGCGCCTATTATTATTCGTGGACACCATAGGAGTACAGGACATTGGAAAGGTCTTTTTGTCCGCTCTTCTTCTGCATTGAATCAATTGTATAATGTATCGGTCGAAGATGGAGGAGGAGCATCCATCGCAGGGGAGACAGCACGTGGAGCTATTGTTTTGCTGGATCAGGGGAAAATTGCTGTTAATGCTTCTACTATAACTGGAAGTGCATCCTATGGAATCAATGTTGCTAGTCTTACAGCGGGACTCAGTGAATTGAAAAATAGCACCCTTACAAACAATAATAGCCCTCTATTTTTACATACGACACAGGCTGATCCTATAGCAACCGCAACTAATAATTTAAAAGGAAATCGCAATGATTATGTAGCCTTTGGGATTGTACCTTTTATCAACGAGACGCATATTTGGCCAACACTTAATGTGCCTTATCGTTTGATGTCATTGGATAGTGGGAATACAACTACCCAGAGTTTGTCTGGTGCGGCTAATTTGACTATTGAACCAGGAAATGTATTAGAAATGAGCCCAGAAACAGGCTTTAGTGTGCGCGATATTAGCCAACTGTCAGTTATCGGAACAGCAGGAGCACCCATTGTTTTTACAGGAACAATCAAAGATTATAGTACTTGGAAAGGCTTTGAATTTCGATTTACACAGGAAGATAATCGTTTTGAGAAGATAAGAATAGAACATGCTGGAAGCCAAGATGGCGTCATTTATATGTGGGGCGATCCCAAATTGACGTTTGATGAGGTGGAATTCACGTATAGTACCAACTGCGTTTTTTATGATGCACCTAAAACGTCTGCTCAATCGATTAATAACAACCTATTGTTTAGAAACATTCTCTACAACTTTGTTAATGCTCAATATTGCAAAGGAAATTAAGTGTTGATAGATAAGCCATTATTTTAAAAACGAAATGCTGTCCTGAATCAAATTCAGGACAGCATTTTTTATACTAAAGCAGGACATAAGGGCGCTTAGCGGTTACGACCATATTGCTCGTGACTAGAAACCCAGTCAGAAGATGAAATGGCAGAGCCTAGAGAAATCTCTCCTGCTAGAACAACTCCTGCAATAATTTCTGCTAGCTTGTTGACCTTATTACGACCAACACAATCTAGCATTTCTAAACACTCTTTTTGAGTCGCTAATCCTGTACCACCACCATAGGTTGCAATAATCAAGGATGGAATGGTGATCGACAAATATAAGTCCCCTTCTTTGGTAATCTCTGCATAGGTAATTGCAGCAGAAGATTCAGATACGTTCGCAACATCCTGCCCTGTAGCAATAAAAATTGCGGTAATGGCATTGGCAGAGTGTGCTCCATTGTTGTTAGCGCCAGATAGGATAGAACCAATATTAGAGACACTAGAGTGATACGCCAATTGTTCTGGCTCTACACGCATGTGTTGTACTAATACATCGCGTTTAAGAACAATCTCTGCGGTGACACGCTTACCACGAGTACGCATGATGTTCACCTGAGAGGCTTTTTTATCAGTAGCAAAGTTAGATTCTAGATAGAAGTGTTTGATGGGGTAATCTTTGTACACTTCTAGAATCCAGCTACAAGCCGCAAACGTAGCACGTCCTACCATGTTTTGGCCAGCAGCATCCCCTGTCGAATAATTAAAGCGTAAGAAGGCAAATTTATTAGACAAATAAGGATCAATATATTGCAAACGAGCGATACTGGAAGTGGCTTCTGCTTCTTCTGCAATTTTAGCAAAATTCGCTTGAATCCAATCTACAAAATCGCGGGCAGCACGAGCATCTTCAAAGACAAATACAGGAGCACGTTGCATCGCATCTCTAACTACAGTACATTTTACACCGCCACATAAGTTCATGACTTTGATACCACGGTTATAAGAAGCCACTAAAGTACCTTCTGTTGTAGCCATAGGAACTAGATATTCCTCTGTTGCATGTTCTCCGTTGATTTTGATAGGTCCAGCAATACCCAATGGAATTTGAGCTACTCCTGTAAAGTGTTCACAGTTACCAGACAAAGCATGAGGATCAAAAGAGTATTGCCCAACGTGTTTTAGATCTGCTCCAGAATAATCTTTCACAAACTTTTGACGCTTAGCAATGGCACTTTCAGAGTAATCGTCTTCTTTTTCTCTAGGAATAGAAATGCGTGAGTCATCTTTTTTAGAAACACCGTCTTCTACCTCTAGCGTAAGATCGCCAAAAGGATCTGCTGTAAAGGTAATTTCTAGTTTGTGTTTACCATTATTCAACGGCGCGATGTCACACAACATATCAATGGTCTCTCTCAAATTAAACTGAATCGGATTGTCTGCAGATACCGATTGAGAATCCAAGATAGTTCCATCAGATAAACGCAATTTGATCTTGTCTAATGGGATACTTTTGTCTTCAATTTTTACTTCTTTTAGACCAGTAAAAGAGGTATCACTAAGGCGATTTTTGACGGTGAATTGAGTGCCTTGAGGAGTGTTCTCTAGGCTATTAAAATTGTAAAGTTGTTTGAGTATCAAACTAGGAATCTTCATGCTGTAAGATCGTTAACAAATGAACAAATAGGAATTAACGGCAAGCGGGAGGTGCTTGTTTCCTTTAAGTTAGCAATACTTGTGATAGTACACAACCTGATAAAAATATTTTTCATCTAATTATGAAGTGTATTCAAGGAAGTGGTTTAAAAAAAGACTTTCATGAAACACCAAACCCAGCCTGCTTGCTCAAAGAAACAACTAAAGGCATTATGTCATAAAAAGAGTAGGAATCCGAACCTAGTTTATTGGCTTGCGGAAGGAACAAGCTAGCAGAGCTCACATCATAAAGTATTTGTCTTTCTTAAACAAGGTCAATGAAGCGATTGTTATTTTTTAGCAGCGGTTTCTTCTTTAGCTGTAGATTCTGATTTTTTCCATGACAGGATCTTCAACAATTAGATCTATTGTATAATGGATTGATGACCTTACGATCAAGTATAAAGGAACTTAAAGAACTAAAGCGACTCTATTAGAAGAACAACCCTTGGATTTCTTTTCCCCTAGCCCTTGCGGAGTTACAGCAACTAGAGATGATTTACATTTCAGAAGATCTAGTGTTAGAATTAAAAGTGCAATTGATACAATGGTTTGAAAAAAAAGCGCGTGCAAGAGAAAAGAATTAGTACTTGGAAGCATTCCTATAAAACACCTGCTGCATTCTTATACAAGACCTGAATTAATACATCGCCAACAGCACCTAAAGTATGTTTGTCAATAATCGACATGTTATCGTTATGCGTGTGCCAATAATGCCCAAAAGTGCTGTTTAAGCCTGGGTTAGTGGGGAGGTTAATAATGTCAATGGTTGGGATATTAGCAATATCATTCACAAAAACATGATCATCCACTAATTCTCCAAACTTATCATTCACAAACAAATCGCTATACCCCAATTGCAGAGCTTCTCCCCAAACTTGATTAACAACGCCTGCGGCATGGCGCATAGAAACCCCCTCTTTAGGAAAACGCGCGCCTCTAGAACCTGCCATGTCTAGCAAAATTCCCATATAGGGTTTTTGTGCCATAGAGTGCATGTGTCGACTCCAATATTGAGAACCAATGCACCAAGTTTCTTGACGAAATGGAGTTGTTGCTGTGCTGGATTCTCCTTGATCTTCGGCATCAAATAAGACGATATCAATCCCTAACTCAATGGGCTGTTTGGCAACAGCCTCTGCTAATGCTAATAAAATACCTACACCACTACCACCATCGTCAGCGCCTAAAATAGGCTCACTCTTACGACTTGTATCTTGGTCGGCAACACGACGAGTATCCCAGTGTGCACAGAGCAAGATGCGGTTCTTTCGCTCAGGGTTAAGGCTTGCAATAATATTTTTGATTTGCATGGGTTTATCATCAAAACCTGCTGCGATTGCAATTTGATATTGAGTGGTCCACCCAGCAGCCTCAAAGGTACTCTTGATCCAAGTCGCACAACTATCATGAGCTGGCGTTTCTGGGACACGTGGTCCAAAATTAACTTGTTGTTCTACATAGTCATAAGCCTTCTGGCGATCAAATGCAGGTGTTTTTACTTCTTTAACAGGTGGCTTAGGCGGTTTAGGCTCTTCCGACTCACAACCAATACAACTAAGCCCTATTGTACCAACCAAAAGAAGAGAGAGCAGACGAGAAGAGATCGAGGAAAACATGTGTGGTGTATTTTTAAACGAACAAAAGGTTAAGAGGAAGTAGTTTTACGGATAAATAAGCGAAGCTGCTTAATTGGCCCTAATGTTTCAGGGCGACTGTGTTGTTTCAATTCAATAGAGTAGGTTCCTGGAACCGTGAATTGTGTTTTGATAATAAAGGGAATGGATCGTGTACATTGCTCGCCACTACATTCTCCTAGCCAGTACCCCTTCGCATTGGCCAATTCTAACGAAGCTTGTTCTTCTCTAGACGAACCATCAGGCATGGTCGTTTTTACCAAGCAATAGAGATTCTGATAAGGATAAGTTGTACCATGTTCTACCTCCAAGAATAAATCGTAGAGTTGTTTGGTATCTTGAATGTCAAACTCAAAGGAATAAGGTTGTCCTTGTGCCCAAGTGCCGCTTTCTAGTACTTGAGTTTCATCATAGATGGTAGAACAACTGCTCAAGCCACTGAATAGTAGCCCGAGCAGTAGTAATAGATTAATCTTTTTTCTTATCAGCAGCATTGCTTTTGTCTTGTGGAGGCTTTTGGCCTGTGTTTTTACGGCGATTGCGGTTTTTGTTGCGACTGCGCTTTTTGTTGTTAGAGTTAGTGCCTGTCGCTTTATCTTTAGGAGCATTGTTGTTATTGGAAGTTGCCTTGTTATTGGTCTTGTTTCCAGAACGACTATTTTTAGCTCCTCCCTTATTAACGCTGTCACCTTTGTTGTTAGTGTGTTCTACACCTTCTTTGGGTTTATTATTATTGCTGCGCCTTCCACGATTTCTAGAAGGTTTCTTCTTGTTAGGAGTAGATTTTCTTTCTCCTCCAGCAGTAGGTTTTTTAGGACCATCTTTAGAGGTGTTTGTATTTTTATTAGAAACCTTATTCTCTGCTGGACCTTTGGGGCCTTTCTTCTTATTCTGAGAATTTTTATTGCGGTTCTTACGGTTGCGACTGCGTTTTTTCTTGTCGAGTTGTTTTAACTCTAAACTACCTGCTCCATCTACAAAACCAATTTCTTCTTCCTCTTCTACGAAGTTCAGAGAAGGCGTTACGTCTTTGAGACTTTCTGGCAAATTGCCTTGTTTGGCGCGCTCGTGTAGGTCTTTTACTTGCTCAATGGACAAGGCTTGAATTTCTGCAATACCAAATTCTGTGCGGTAAGCAAAGAACATTAAACGTTTGAAGATGTCTGTTTTGATAAGGGTTGCATTCCCTTTTTTAGTCTTGAGGTGGTTGATGTTTTTTGGAAATTCTTTGAGGACTTCCAAGTAGGTGTTGAGCTCATAATTTAAGCAACACTTTAAGCGGCCACATTGACCCGACAATTTGGATTGGTTGATCGCTAAATTTTGATAGCGTGCGGCTACCGTAGAGACGGATTTGAAATTTGTCAACCAAGTAGAGCAACACAACTCTCGTCCACAAGAACCAATACCTCCAATACGAGCTGATTCTTGACGCGCTCCAATTTGGCGCATTTCAATTTTAACACGGTATTCCCGAGCAAAAACGCGGATCAATTCTCGAAAATCGACTCGGCCATCTGCTGTATAGTAGAAGGTGATTTTACGCTTATCTCCTTGATATTCGACATCCCCAATCTTCATTTCTAAGCCTAAATCGCGTACAATGACACGGGCGCGAATCATCGCTTCACGTTCTGATTCTCGGGCGTCTTTTAGGCGTTCTAAATCGCGCTCATTGGCTACGCGCAAAATATTAGGCAAGACCGCATTGTCTTTGATGCGGTATTTTTTGAGTTGTAGGGTGACTAATTCTCCCATTAAGGAAACACGGCCAATATCATAGCCACTAGCTGTACTTTCTACCGCTACAAAATCTCCAGTAGCAATGTGTACAAAATCGGGTTTCTTGAAAATTTCTTTGCGCGCTCCTTTTTTGAAGCTAACTTCTACCAAATCATAGTTCCCATAATCGGGCAAATCTATGTGTGATAGCCAGTCAAAGGTATTGAGTTTGTTGCAACCGCCTGTTGAGCAATTGCCTTTACTTCCACAACCTTTGGGCGCGCCGTCTGTTCCGCTGGAACAACTCGAACATCCCATATATATTTATAGTCTTACAAGATCTACTGCTAATAGCAGCATTTGTCTTGCTGGATTAATAATGATTGGCTTACCGTATGGTTTATTTTTTGGTTCTAACCAAAGCGTTGTAAGCCCTTTTAACAGTGTTTAGCACTGCTCTTAAATTGCCATCTAGTACTTTTCTGACGCTGTTATGACTAAGCGCCTAAGGACAGCAAAAATCGCTTTGCTGCGATTATGATAATTCTTACAAAAATAGAAAAAAAATAGCACATTATAGTCTTGAAAGACTTAAACTTCTAAGGCGAAGCCCTCACGACGGTCGTCTCCAATGGCCTGCCATTGCTTCCCTTGACGATGGATGGTATGTACCCCTCCAAAAAACATAGCGGCTTCTTCCCAATTGACAACTTCCAAATTAGGTTGGGGCTGGTGCTTCCCTACAAAAGCAGGCTCTAAGTTAAGTTCTAAATGCTCGTTGTGTAGGCGAGCAGCCTCTACTGCTTTTTGAACAGGAAAATTAAAATCAATAAGATAATGCAATACTTGGGCAATTGCGGCAGGAATTCTACTAGAACCACCTGTTCCTAGTGCGGTCTCCATGTGTCCCAGCTCATCTAAGACTAAGGTGGGCGACATCATGGAAGCCAAACGGGTATCGGGTGTCCAGGAGTGGAATCCATTGGGGAGTAAAGAGGTTTCGCCCAACATGTTGTTTAGCATGATGTTGGTCCCCTCTACCATATAGCCACAACCTTCTCCATTGGACATGGTGATATTAATAGCATTTCCTTTTTTATCAACAATATTGAAATGAGACGTGCTGCCCCATTTTCTATGGAGATTGGTTACTGTACGCTCAATTCGGTAGACTTCATCTAGGCTTTGCTGCAAATGTTGAACATGGGCAGGGGAGAAGGGAGCATAACTGCCTTGTGGTTGTTGTTCTAATTTTTTTAATAAAAGCCCTAACAAAGTCCCCCCTACACTAGGTAGAGGGTTGGTCAAAATTGTTTTGTTCCGATAAGAAAAACGCAATGGTTGAGATACGTTGACTTTATAGTTGGTCATGTCTTCTTGGGTCAAAAAACCTCCTCGTTCTTTACAATCAGCGACTAGACGTTGTGCAAATTCCCCTTCATAAAATTCTCTTTGGCCTTCTTTGACTAAGAATTCTAAATAATCAGCCATAGCAGGCATACGCAAAGTGTTTCCAACAGGGAGAGGTTGGCCATCGGGGTAGAAAAGTTGCCTAGCTTCTTCTTCTTTGGTCATAATGGCCTCTAAAACACGAATGTCAAAATGCTGAAAGCCATTCATAGTAACACCATTACGAGCCAGATCCAAGGCAGGTTGAACCAACACCTCCATTGGGCGTGTGGCAAAATGTTCTTGTAGATAATAAATACCTGCAATAATACCAGGTACTGCAATAGACCCCATTCCTAAGTGAAAGGTTTCTGTTGTGGAGCCAAAATTGACCACCATTGGTTCAAAATCTACAGGGCGGTCTAATTGCTTTTGGCGAGGAGTCTGGCAAAAACAATCCAATAACATTGATTGACCTTGCGCCGTCAAAACATTAGCAAAGGCTCCTCCTCCTGCAGAACTCATGCATGGTTCGTTAATAAAAGAAGCAAAAAAAGCAGCAATAGCTGCATCAAAGGCATTGCCTCCATCTCTTAAAATAATAGCCGCTGCTTCGGCTGTTTGCTCATGTCCTGCTGCAATAATACCTTTTGTCATTGATGATCCTTTTGTGGATAAGAAGCGAATGAAAGTATTCCAAATTTTTTTTTCTGAAAAGGACTTTCTTAAAGGAGATCAATATCTAAAAAAAGAACTATTTTTTGGTACGAGACACCATAAAAAATGCCCACTAACAGCATTTTAAGATATCTGATAAAAATAATTATTCGCTTAAAGTGTTTTTTTTTCCACTTTATAAACCGAAACTTCTATAATGGTGTTACCTTTGCACCAGCTCTATGATAATAGACATGATAGAGTTCATCTGTGGGAATTGTTTTTACCATAAAATACTCCTGCGCTTTATTTTATTTTAAATTTTTGTTACAATGGCTACTGGAAAAGTAAAATTCTTCAACGAATCTAAAGGATTTGGATTTATCGTACCTGAAGATGGTGGAAAAGACATTTTCGTTCACGCTAACGGATTAATTGACGATATTCGCGAAGGTGATAACGTAAGTTATGAAGTAGAAGAAGGAAGAAAAGGCTTGAATGCAGTGGAAGTACAGGTTATCTAATGGAACCTTATCTTTCTTAAGATATTAAGTCGAAGACAATCTACTCCCTGGAATAGATTGTCTTTTTGATTTTAGATTTTTTTTATTAAAAGAACTTTTTTACATACGTTATGTGTACGAAATCGTTCTATAATATTTTTTTATTTTAAATTTTGTTACAATGGCTACTGGAACAGTAAAATTCTTTAACGATCAAAAAGGATTCGGATTTATTACCCCAGATGATGGCGGAAAAGATGTTTTTGTACACGCTAATGGATTAATTGACGATATCCGTGAAAATGATAACGTAACTTATGAAGTGGAAGAAGGCAGAAAAGGACCGAATGCAGTGGATGTACAGATTGTCTAACTAATCTTACCTTTTACTAGATCAAAGACAACTTATTCTGAGGAGTAGGTTGTCTTTTTTATTTCTTAGAAAAGAAATCAAGTAAGTGATAAGATGCTCTTTATGCAGCAACTTATACCTGTTCTATTAGACTTTTTGGAACCCAACCGACCATATAATTGGGTAATTCTACTTTTACCCATTCTCCCGCTTCATCGACCATTCTCAAACGAATACCTTCTGATAAAACTTCCATTTCCTCGCTGGATAGCTCTGGATAAGGGCGTAGGCCTGCTTTTTTGGCAATGACAATAGCGATTGTTCGTTCTTGTTCTTGGGCTTGTTGTGCTACTCCCAAGCTCAAAGGGAGTACACTAAAAAGTAGGACCCCCAAGGCCCATTTACTAGTTATTTGCTTTTTCCAATCTGCTTTTCCCATTTTCCAAGCATAGCCAAGGAGTCCTATGCTTACACTCCATAATAGCAAAAATAAAAGCCCCCAAGCTTGGGCTGTTTGCATTTGCTGTAGATCGCGCCAACTTTGTACGATCGCAATAGAGGGCGTTGCGGTAATGGGGTTGTGAATGTGTTGTTGTGCTACTGCTAGATTATGTGTTGCTTCTTGGTTTTGGGCTTCTAAGCGTAAGGCGCGCTCCCATTGTACAATGGCTTTCCCTAGGGCACCTTGTTGGCTATATAGTAAGCCTAAGTTGTTGTAGAGTTCTTTGGAGTAATAGCCTTCTTTCACTATTTCTTCATAGTATTGAATCGCCAATTTTATTTGGCCATTTTGCTGCGCTTCCCATGCTTTTTGGGCTTGCTCTGTTGGTTGAGCTATAGTGGTGAGGGTGAGTAGCATAATTGAGAGGCTCCAGCCAATTCTCGGTCTCCAAAATGTTGATCTAAACATGGTTTCTTTATTGTTGCAATTGCTCAATCAATACTTGACTTTCTTGTTGAATTTTTTCCATAGAAGCCGTATCGGCTAAACCTGCAAATATTGCTCGTTCACTGGTGGCTAAAATGGCTAGTAGTTGTTGGATTTTTTCCGTTTCTACTCCTTGTTGCTCCAATTGCTGTTGTACATTTTGTTTGGTTAATTCTACCGTAGAGAGCTGGTAACGGTCACTGACAAAGCCTAATAATGCTTTAGATATTTCTTTGTAAAAAACAGTGGCTTGTCGTGCTTCTAGGGCTTTTTGTGCTTGCTGTAAACGTTTATTGGCTTCTTGCCCAGCAGCCTGTCGGCGTTGTTCTGCGACAGGTTGGTGGGCTTTGTGCTCCTGTTGTTGTTGATAATATAAAAAACCAGCTAATAGGAGTAACGGAAGAAGGAGTAGTATCCAGAAAAGAGAAGAGCCCCAGAAAGCCCTTAGAGGCGTTGCATGCAACGCCTCTAAGGGAATAGGTGCTCCATATTGCAATGCTTCTGCTGCATTCTCTGCTGCTACAATCGCCGCTGCACTTTGAGCGGTATCGCGTTCAGCTTTAGTTGGTAAGTCAATATTTCCTTCTTGCACTACAACGGTTAATGTTGTATCCAAGGTGACAAAACGGCGGGCTTCCCCATCAAAATACACCAAGCGTGGGCGAATGGTATATTCTCCCAAAGCCTTAGGTGTTAAGACATATTCAAAAGTTTTGATTCCCCCCTGTAATTGATTGACCATTCTTAATTGTTCCTCAACGGTTGGGGCAAAACTATCAAAGTAGCGTTTATTGAGTTGCAAAGTAGGAGGCAGTACATTTTTGATATTGCCTGCTCCTACCACCCGAAGTGTCAGTTGGACCACTTCATGAGAACGAATAGATGCTTTATTAAGATGGGCTTGCAGTTCATATTGTCCAATAGCCCCATTAAAACCAGTAGGGGCACCATCCAATTGACGAACATTAATCACAACAGAATCACTATACAATTTGTATTGACGCAAGCGATAAGGATCATGAGAGCCTGCTCGTTCGGCAAGTACACTAATGGCTATTCCAATGGGTTCAATAATAATTTTCCCTGATTCACTTGGAAAAATAGCAGTTCGACGGAGACTACGGGAATAATATTCTTCTCCGTTGACGGTTAGAATTTCTCCATCGGCCGTATAATCATTAAGATCATAAACATAAGCTTTATCAAAACTAGGATAATTCAACAATTGCTGTTGTTCAATGCGTACCTGGGTATAAATTCGATAGTCTAAGGTAATTTGCTCCCCAACAACGGCTTTTGTTTTATTTACTTCAGCGCGAACAAAAGCCTTTCCTTGAAGAGGATTAGCTGATCGTTTCGCTTGTTTTACTTTTATAGTAATAGTTTGGCTGCGCAGACTTTTTCCTTTACTAGTAATAACGGTAGCTGGCCCAATGCGGTAGGTGCCAGGCTTTTTAGCAACAACGTAATAAGAGAAGACCTCGCTAATCACAGTAATGCCATTTATAGAGGCGTAAGAAGAACTTTGCTTGGGCCCCCCTCGCAGATCTAAGCCATTAAAAACAGGCGCATCAAACTTTCTGGGTCTAGCATTTGTCAGACGAAAAGATACTTCAAAAAGCTCGCCTGTAATTGTCTCTTTAGTCGAAGAAGCTGCTTCAAAACTGACCCGCTGCCCTTGTGCAAAATGGCACAATGAACATAAGCAAGTGATAAGAAAGACCAGTTGGAATAGAGAAGACTGTTTCAAGTGATTGTTAGTTTATTCAAAAAAGAAAATTAAATAGCTTTGCTACTTAAATTCGGTAAGTTTTTCGTTTTTTCTTGCGTTTGGGAGCTGGCTCTACGGGCAACTCCAATTGGAATTCCAAGGGATTTTGCTGCACTGAGGGCGTTTCTAAGAGTTGCTTCAACCGATCTAAATCTTGTTGAGGAGTAATGCCCTGCTGTTGAAAAAATGGATGATCAAAAGGAGAGCGCTGTACCATGGGTTGTTGTTCTTGAAAAGGGCGAGCAGGTGTTTCTGCGACAACAACAACCGTTTGTTCTGATAGTTCTAACCATCCAGCTTCTGTTTCAATGGCAGTCGCAGGTAACAATAAAATCCCTAATTGTTCTGGTTTTAAAACATAAGTATAGGTACAACGACGGGTAACATGTCCATTAATAGAAGACATACTTTGGCTAACCATGGGGCCTGTTACCAATTGTCCATTGGTGAAATTAGGAGGCGTGAATTGCCCCATCGCTTGTGTATTGTGCAAAATATAATTCAAGGTTAACGATTCTTCTAAACCAATCGTATCGTACGATAAATTGAGTTCAAAAAAAGCTTCCTCAGAAGGTTGTGCCGACAAAGAACTCCACCCACTAAGGAAGCAGAGTAAGGAGAGACAAAGGTGTTTCATAACGATCTTAATTTATAAGGCTATACTATAAGAATACAGAAGTAAAAGGAATGTTTATAGAAGCCCTTCTATTTTATCTAGTCTTAATTTTAAACAAAAAATAAGTAAAAAGGCTAAAAAGAACAGCGCTTAACAAGCTTTTAACGCCTTGGTTAAGAACCGAATTACCAAGTTTTGTCTCCTTTTCTGGGTGGTTGTTGTTGGCGTTGCATCAAGCGTTCTTGAACATCTTTATCATCCTCTGCTACCACTTGCAATAAACGTTTTGCCTCTGCTTTGCTCATCTCTTTAGGACTGGCAGCGCTAGGTTTTTGTTCATTGGTATTGTCAATTGGCTGCTCTTTTGGAGCCTCTTGAGGGTTTTGTTGATCTTGCTGGTCGCCTTGTTGCTTTTTTTGGTTCTTCTTATCCGAAGAATCTTGCTCTTTATCCTCTTGGTCCTGTTGTTGATCTTGGTCGCTTTGTTGCTTTTTTTGATCTTGCTGCTCCTTTTGAGGCGGTTGTTGTTGGCGTAATAATTTATAAGCCGTTGCCAAATTGTTTTTAGCTTCAAAATCCTTAGGATTGTTACGCAGCGCTGATTTGTAGGCTTCAATAGCAGATTCTAATTGCGTTTTGCTGTCCTTGTTAGGAGCCTCTTGAGCTTGAGCCTGTGCCAAATAGCTGTTGCCTAAATTATACAAGGCTTGTGCTTTTTGCTGGTTGTTGCTGGCTTGTTCTGAGGCGCGTTGAAAATGTGAAACAGCGGCTTCATATTGTTTATCTTTGTAGAATGAATTGCCAAGGTTATAATGGCCTTTTAGAGATTCTTCGTTCTTATCAACGGCTTGTTGAAAATGACTAATAGCCGTTTGGAAATTGCCCCCTTGATAGGCTTGGCTTCCTTCTAATAGAGCGGAGTGCTCTGTTTGTGCCCATAGTTGCGAAGTGGTTGTTAGGACAAAGAAAACCACTATAAAAGTTTTACTAGACATAGTTATATAGGATCAAAAGCTTGTTGATAACGATTATCATAGAAATAAACTCTGTTGCTTGCCATAATGTTTGGATTGTTCCAATTCTAAGAGCCAACGTTTGGTTTCTAGACCATAAGCAAAGCCTGTTAAGGTACCATCACTACCAATTACGCGATGACAGGGAACGACAATAGGCAGTGGGTTGCTTCCTACACAACGGCCAATTGCTCGAACCGCTTTTTTATTCTCAATCAAAATTCCAATTTCCTTGTAACTCCGTGTTTTTCCATAAGCAATATTCCATAAAGCTTGCCAAACCTGTTGTTGAAAATTTGTTCCCTGAAAAAGAAACCATTCTGATTCAAAATGTTCTCGTTTCCCAGCAAAGTATTCTTCCAATGCTTGGGCAACAATCGTTAGTATTTTGGAAGAAGGGAAGGTGGCCTTTAAGCCTTCGCCAAACTGAATACGCACGACTTTATCTCCCCGCCCTTCAAGCAGGCAAGTCCCAATAGGGCTATCTAATAGCAATTGTGTGGTAGACATATCCATGATAAAGCGTTATTTGGGTGGAATACCAGGTTGACCATTATTAAAATAGCGCTTGACTAGCATGGGCGAAAAATTACCTACATACTTGCTAACTAGCATAATCATGGCGTATGCTTCCTCTACATCTAATCCTTCGGCGACTCGCGTACCTTTGAGGACTACATTTTCTCCATGGACGGCAAACGCCACTCCACAGAGTTGTAAATTGATCTGTAAGAGGTCTTTGAAAAGAACAGATTGAGATTCTTCAGGAATTTCCATGACAGGTGCTACGACCTGCAAATAAGCGACGCGCTCATTGCTATCGTACCACACATCTACCCAAATGCTGTAATCCCCTCGATGTAAGGTCCATTCTCCTGCTTGTTCTCCTCTAAATTTAGAAGGATCTAAGCCAATTTTTGTAATGGCCTTTTCGACCGTTTGGTAGTAGTTGTTTAAGTTCAACATGCTTGCTCGTAAAAGAGGTGCTGTGGTTTTGAGATTAATCTACACCTCCTTCAGAAACTTTTGTAACTTCATGCTGTTGGTACAGATGCTTCCCGAAATTTTTCGGGACTGCCACACCAAAATTATAAAAAACTATGCTAAATCTATAGTATATCACACAGCGAATGTCAGCGAAAGAGGATAAGAGTTGTTCTAAACTCCTTCTTTTAAGATTCTTGTTGTTTTATAGCCCTATAGAAGCAATCAAAATGTACAAACAATGGTTGGCTCCGTCACTCGTATCTTTTTTAGTTGGCATATCTTATGGCGACTTGCAGCAGCTTTCTTGATTCCTTATTTCCTTTTCTCTATAGGAACAACGCTTGCTGCTGATGGAATCAACGAATTGTTAGGGGAGGTTCCTCCTCCTAAAGTAGGTATTGTTAATCAACAAGAAGTACCTACAAAATTATTGACAATGCTGCGAGCAGAGGCAGAATTATTATTAGTGGAAGAAGAAGCTGCTTTGATGACTCAAGTAGAGGAGGACAGCCTTGATATTGGGTTATTGTTTACCAAGCAGGCGGTTGATGAATCGTATCAAGGAACCATCAAAGTCTATTACAACAGCATGCGTCATGCTCAATCTATTCGCTCTGTGTTAGAATTGATTAATACCTATGAAAATCAATTGGTTGCCCTTAATTTAGAAGGGATAGAGTTGGATAGGACCCTCATCAATCCTATTCAATTGGATAAGAACGATACCTTTGATCGTTTTGGATTGTTGGGCGAAGTTATGAATGGAGCAAAAGGAGGGATTAGTAATCTATTTAATTTCTTATTGCTTTTATTGGTCTTGTGGCTAGCTCGTCAATTCGTTTTGCGAACCACTATTTATGCTCCTGAACGCTTTGGGCGCAATTTAGTAGGGACAATTCTGGGCACAACACTTGGTATGGTCTTCGTATTTTGGGGCGTACAAGTTGGTTTAGATGTAGAGCAATCTGGAATGATTAAGAGTATTATTATTAGTGTTCAACGCCTCATTGTATTGGATCAATTATACCCCATTTTAATCTTGTGGGCGCCCACTTGGTTGTTCCTTTTAGGAACATTAGGAATCATAACTACGGCTAGTTCTACTTCAGTTGGGGCGCATGGCCGCACTTTTTGGGCAGTAGTACTTCTACATCTAGTGGCATTGTTTTCTTTTGCGAGTGCAAGTGTGATAAAGATGACCTTGTTAGTTATTCCTGTTGTGAATGTTTTTCGCTTAGGGCAACGAAATTTACGGGGAGAGTTAGATTGGAGTAATTGGGGGATTGCCTTTGTTGCTACTTGTGTTTGGGCCGTTGCGTTTTTATTGGTCTGGTGGCGACTTCATCAACGTTCTAACATTACGACAGAGACCACCGTAGCAGATGATTAGTAAAATTATACCGTAACGATTGCCAAGTGTTGGGATTTTGGAACAGCATTCAATTTCCACATTTTTGATGACTTAAAGTATCAAGAACAAGATCAATTCCCTACCTGAATAAAATGAGAGGATAAGAGAATCCTATGGATCAATTTATTTTTCTTTTTTAGAGAAAGGATATTGCTTGTGCTTATTTAATAGAGAGAGTTATTTTTTAACATTTGCTCATTCCTCAAAAAGCAAAGAACACTATAAAAAAACCTTATATTCATGTCAAATAGCTTATTAAGGCGTGATAAAGGATATACATATGAGGCGGCAATTACTTTGGATAATTTTGTTTTTTTGGATAATGACAATTGGTGTTCTACAGGCACAATTGTTACCTGCGGTTCAAGGGGTTATTCAAGATGATGCAGGCAATGTCCTCGAAGCCGCGACCGTTGTTTTGCTAACGTTGCCCGATTCTACTATTGGAATGTACAGCTTGACCAATAACAAAGGGGGGTATTTGTTGAGAACAAAAAGAGGCAGTTATGCTTTACAAGTGAGTTATTTGGGCTACCAAAACCTCTCTATCCCTTTAGAAATACAACGAGATACAAACATCGGAATACTTACCTTACAAGAAATTACCGACACCTTACAACTGATAGAAGTAACGGCTGAGCACATCCCTGTACAAATGCGAGGCGATACCCTTTCCTTTAATTCTGCGGCGTTCAAAGTGCGTAGCCACGATGATGCGGGAGCGCTTTTGCGCCAATTACCAGGATTGAGTATTCAGGACGATGGATCGATCTTATTTAATGGTCAAAAAGTAACTGAAGTATTGGTGGATGGGAAGATGTTTTTTGGAGAGGATGCCCAAGCAACCTTGCGTACGTTATCGGCAGACGCGATCAAAAAAATTGATATTACAGATACCGAAGTTAGCTCCAAGGGCATAGAACCAGAAGACGATCAAAAAACAATCAACTTACGTTTAAAGAAAAAGGCAAAAACAGGCACGACGGGAAATCTAGGGATAGGTTATGGGGCAATTGTGC
Organism: Aureispira sp.; assembly: GCA_050633105.1. Classification (GTDB taxonomy): domain Bacteria; phylum Bacteroidota; class Bacteroidia; order Chitinophagales; family Saprospiraceae; genus Aureispira. The sequence continues at coordinate 50,007 of JBOEFW010000074.1, forward strand.
CCCCTACGAATAGACACCCTACCCTTCAAAACTTTGAAGATCATCGTTACCATGCCGACGCCAGTATGACTTACTTTACCCCTAGCACCCGTTCTGCTATTTATGGGAGAAGTCATAATGTACCGCTTGCGAACCCCTTTGTTATGAGCTCAACGCTTGCAACAGGCATTACTCGAAAAAATAGTATAGGGGCAACTTTTAATTGGGTGCCTTCGACTGCAACAACTTGGAACAACAGCTACCGATTTGTGCAATCTAGAATGGTCATTGAGCAAGAGAGCAAAGAAATTTCTCGTTTGCCTGAACGAGATTTTGAGCGTACTCGAGAGCAAGAGCAAGGGAGTGTTCCTATGAACCACAATGTTAGTAGTAATTTTACCCATAAATTTGATAAACAGCACTTAATTAGAATTCGCTTGACCGCCTCTTATCAAGATAACGAAAATGGGTCTAATAGACTAGATCGTAGCATGGAAGACGGGTTTTTACAAAATGAATTAAAGCAACAATACGCCCAAAATCAACGCTTTTATCTCTTGGTGCCTAATGTGGCCTTTGAGAAACGCTTTGAGAAAAAAGGACGTCAACTCCTTCTAAATATAGGAACTAAGTGGAGCGACCGTCCAAGTACTTCTCAAAACGATGCAGAGACTAATTTTTATGACAATACAGGGAATTATACAACCGATACCTTGTCACAAGAACAAGAGCGGCAGCACCAACAACAAAATTACAATGGCAGTGCTTTGTGGAAAGAGCCATTGACTAAGAAGGACAAACTATACCTGACTTTCAAAGCAGGGCTAGAACGGGATCAAAGTAGCCAAGCTACTTTTGATGTGGGAGAAACTTCTCGTCAGATTAATCCAATGTTATCGGATAGCTTTCAACGTTTTTATAATTACCAAGCAGTGTTATTGAGTTGGCGAAGAAAAACAAAAGCCTATCGTTTGGAGGTGACAGGAGGTATGCGGAGGAGTTTGTTACAAGGGATAACTCAAACAACCAAGTTGCATCAAGAATTGTATTTGCCAACAGGCAAAGCCCAATTGCGGTATACCTTATCCAAGGGCAAGAAGCTTATTTTTAATTATAATCTCTATTTGGTAGAATTAACATTAGGGCAGTTGCAGCCTTTTGTAAATAATACCGATCCTTTGGCAATACAATTGGGCAATACGGATTTACAACCAGCAGTTAATCACCGTTTCAGTGCCCGTTTAAGTTGGTTTGAGCAGAGCAATTTCACAAATATTTATGCTAAAGTTCAGAGCCTCTTAACCCCCAATACAATTTTGCAAATGCAAACAATAGACGATGATTTGAAAGTAACTTATAAGCCTACCAACAGCACATTGAGTAGTAACGTATTGGTAGAAGTGGGGTATAATCGACTGTTTCAAGCGTTAGATATTGTATTTGATATTAGTGCAGAGGGCAATAGAGGACAACGCCCTTTTTTGTTAAATGGAGAAGAGGCCCAACAACAAATTAATTATGGATATGGTCTAAAGGTAAAGTTGTCAAATAAAAAGAAAAAAATCATTGATTGGGGAATGCAAGCGAATCTCAATGGTGGACTTTTTAGGTACGAAAAGGGCCAAGAGAACCTCAATGAGTACTTCAACCAATATTATGGTGGTTATATTGGAGTAGAGTTTTTGAAGCATTGGGAAGCCCAAACGAAGTTTGGATTGTCGCTCTATGCGCAATCTGGAGAGAGAGACGATCCTACGATTGCTCTTTGGTCTTTTGGAATTAAGCGTCGTTTTTGGGAAGACAACCGTCTAGAAATTGAGCTCAAAGCAGAAAATTTATTGAATGAATCCGTTCGAGTACAGCAAAGTCAGCAAGCCTTTTTTTTAACAGAACAAAAGACAAGAGGTCTCGGCCGTTACATCCTATTGTCCTTTCGGTATAAGTTTAGAAAAAAAGAATAAGACTACTACTTTGGATGGTATTGTCTTTTTGCATTTTTTAGAATACTAGCTTTATCCAAAGTCATTGTTTTGGTTTTTTGCGCGACATAGACTTCCATTTGGTCGTTGTAATGTGGACTTTCTGGACGATTAGAAGCACCATAACAATTGATGGTTTCGATCTTTTCCACTCCTTCTTTACCATAGGTCATAAACATGATGTAAGAGTCCCCTAAATCCGTTTGAAGTTTCTGACCTTTCCACTTGGATAAATACATGGCAGCAATAGATTCAGGAACACCTCCAACAGGGTAGACCTTATCTCCTCGAACATGGTTTTGTAGTTGCCCCAATTCAATCTCTAAACTTTTAAAATTACGTTTTAGGTGTTTTTTTGCATAACGTAAAGCCGCAGGAAAATAATCCAATGGCAATGGGCCACTGATGTCCCAACGGCCTTCTTTTCGCATTCGATCAAAAATGTATTTTGTCGACAAGGCAAAAATTGCGGCCTGTTTATTATCAACAGCAGCATTGCCATCCCATTTGGAGAAGACAGCAATAATATCTGCCAAGTCAGGATGCAATTCAGGAGATAAATGGCGAATCATATCCCAATTAGCAATGGTTCTTGTATACAATGGAAAGCGTAGAGTTGTATTGTATTTAATGGCTTTAAAATCGTCGTAGCTCAATAAATCGTAGCCCTCCATCAAGTCCTGAAAATGTAAGTGTCGAGCCGTTTCTTCTTGAAAGTAACCGATTACTTGTACTTCAGCAGGAGTAGGGTTATCTTCAGGGCCAGTAGAGTTAAATCCAGAGCCATTCATGTGATAAACATAACCAGAGGGTGGATTTTCTACTTGTAATAATTCTTCTAAAGGAGCAAATTCTTCAGCCCAAAGCGTGGCAGAGGTATCACCAGGGAGTATACAGTCCCAATTGTAAGCAGGGTTTCGATCTGGAAATAAGCCATTGTCCAAGAAAAAAATATTTCCTTCTTTGTCCGCATAAGTGGTACTTAAGCTGGGGTGTTGCTGACGTCGCATGGCTTCTTTAAATTCAGTTAACGATGTCGCTTTATTCATGTGGTACCATTGTTCCGCTGCCCCAACAACAGACGTCGCAGGAATGCGCAAGGCGTAATAACCCGATTTATTCTTAATAACAGGCCCAAATTTACTTCTATAAAATTTGCGTTGAACAGGGAGGGTAAGCCAGCCCAAGTTTACTTTGCTTTTCCAAATGCGTTCTTCTAAGGTATACCATTGCCCATCTAAGCGATATTGTAATTTATTGGTAGGATGCATGACCAGTTGGTAGACATCATGATAATTGTTGAAATTGACACAATGCGTCCACCCCAAATGTTCATTCGTTCCTACAAAAGGCGTCACGCCACCACAAAAAGTAGCGCCTATAAAATTCCAACCTTCTTCTGTATGGATGTGTACTTCATACCAAGACAGATAAGAGCGCAAAGGCTGATGAGAATTGGACAATAGAAAGGTTTTCCCTTCTTTTGTTTTACTAGGTGCCAAGGCAATTCCATTGGAACCTTCTGTCAATGATTTTTCATTGGGCTTGGTAATTGGCCCTAGCGTATTCCCAAATATCCGCCCTAAATCATGTTGAATATTAGAAATAACGGCGGTGGAAATAATGTAGGCAGTGGTAATATCAATAGGCGTGACTGGAAACAATTCTGGATGCAAAACCTCTTCTGGATGTAGTTCAGCAAAGCGATTGAGTCCAGCAGCATAGGCCTCTAAAATACGCTTGAAGGCAGGCGAAAAAGCTGCTTCATAACGCTCTTCGGCAATGGTACGGGCATCAAGCAAATAAGCGACCGCATCAAACAAAGCTCCGTCTTTTCCTAGAACAGTCCCTAACCATCCTCTAGCGACAAGCATGGGTTGTTGGACTTGTTCAAAATTATCTTCTGAATGTGCCCAAGCAAGGCCATAAGCCGCTTCTATATCTGTTTTAGTAAAAATATGAGGAACACCCCAAGCATCGCGTACAATATTAATGTTTTGTACATCAATAGCATTAGGGGCTTGTGCTTTTCCTGCCCAAGGTAGGAGGAAAAGCAAAAAAAGAGGCAGAGAATAGAATTGGTGCATAAGCTGTGGCTATTTCAACATAGGGCAGCTGTGTACGAACGATTAAGCCTGTTCTTCGTTAGAAATTTGTTCTGCAAACTTCTTAAAACGCTCCATTGTGAGCTCTGTTTGCTTTTTGAACACTCCTTTTAAAGGCATAGCTGCGTACTTCATGATACCCGCAAATTTAAAATTATTTTGCATGATCCAACGCGTCTTATTCTCTGCTATTTGCTTGAAATTATTGGTCACGGTATTGCTAACACCATCTGCATCATAACGCAAGATAAAGAGATCTGGTAAGTCACGTTTTATAATGGTCTCTTTCATAGTGATTTTCTTAACCATCATGTCATAGTATAATTCAGAGACCGCTCCTTCTTGCCCAATAACACCAGAAAGCAATTTAAAACTAATAACACTAGGTTGCCAACGGTGTAAGTTTTCTGGATTCTCAAACAATTCAATTAAAGTAGCAAAAGGAATATCAACGACGGTTTCAATGTGAAATTTCATATCTCAAGGAGTTCTGTAACTTTTGTTGGAATAGTGTGTATTTCCAACAACCTAACAAGAATAATTATAATAGAAATTGTTTAAAAAAAGACTTTCATTTAATATGAACCTAAAGGCTCGGTGAAGCCATTTGCCTTTTTTAAACAATTTCATAAATTGTTATCAAAAAAGTAGACTACCTCTAGAAATGGAGGTGTCTAACGGTGTGGCCATTATTGATGAGCTGCTTGAGCGAATCAATACCAATTTCTAGGTGCTTGTTGACAAATTTTTGTGTAACCACACTATCACTTTGAGAGGTTTTAACGCCTTCTGGAGTCATTGGCATATCCGATACTAATAACAAAGCACCAGCAGGTATTTTATTGCGAAACGCTGTGATAAATAAGGTCGCTGTTTCCATGTCAATCGCTAAGCAACGAATGGCCCGCAAGTAATCTTTGAATTCTTGGTCATGTTCCCATACACGACGGTTCGTTGTATAAACAGTTCCTGTCCAATAATCCAATTCATAATCGCGAATGGTTGTAGAAATTGCTTTTTGCAAGGCAAAAGCTGGTAAGGCAGGAACTTCTGGTGGGAAGTAATCATCAGAGGTACCCTCTCCGCGCACTGCGGCAATAGGTAAGATCAAATCCCCTACTTTATTCTTATCACTACGCAGACCACCACATTTACCCAAAAACAGACAAGCTTTAGGTTTGATTGCGGTCAATAGATCCATAATGGTTGCTGCATTGGGGCTTCCCATTCCAAAGTTGATAATGGTAATTCCTTCAGCCGTAGCGGTTTGCATGGCTTTGCCTTCTCCTTTGACTTCAACGCCGTGCATGTTGGCAAATTCCACTACATATCCACTAAAGTTGACCATCAAAATGTACTGCCCAAAATCTTCTAAAGCAGTACCTGTATAGCGCGGTAACCAATTCTGAACAATGTCTTCTTTTGTTTTCATCTTTTGTGTGTCTGTTTTGTTGCGTGCAACTTTTATAAATGGACTGGTAATGTACAAAGGATTTGGCGGAAAATCTAAGCCCTTTAAGTATTGTTTTGGTTAAATCAAGTGCTCTAAAGATGAATTGGAAGGGCTTGGAGGAGTGTTAGCTTGGTGACTTTTGGGGCGAGTAGAGGGAGAAGGTGTGTATTGGGAAATATAGTTTTGTGTTTGTAGTTAATGGATAAAAGTCATCTTTTCCCATTAAAAAGCAACTATTTAAGTGCTCCTTACGTAGATGTTGATAGCAAATGTCAATGTTTTAGTAATATTGAGGGTTATTTTATAGACAACTCTCCTTACTAACAATTTAATTAGAATGATTACAGCACTCCATATAGAAGGTTACAAGTCTATCAAAAAGCAAAAAATATCTTTAGGGGCTATTAATTTATTAATAGGAGGAAATGGAGTAGGTAAAAGTAACTTTATCTCTGTTTTTTCTCTACTCCGTGCTATTTATGAAGGAAATTTGTCTAGTTATGTTTTAAAAAAAGGAGGAGCGGATAACCTATTGTTTTTTGGAAAGAAAGAAACAGAAGTTATCTCCGTTACAGTAGAATTTGGAAAAAATGAAGGGGAGGGCTACAATCGTTTTAATGTGGATTTAGATGTTGCACAGGATGAGTTGTATATTCTGCAAACTAGAACAGCTTTTAGACCTAATTATAACTGGATTTGGCAAGAGTATGAAGAAAATAAAAAAGAATCTAACTTTAGGAATATTCATCATGGACAAGCGTATTGGGTAAATGATAGATTAAAAGAATTTCAAGTCTACCATTTTCACGATACAAGTGATAGTTCTCCGATCAAAAGCCCTAGTTCTGTAGATGATGTGGTCGCTTTAAGAAAGGATGGAGCTAATATCGCTGCTTTTTTATTGTATTTACGGGAAGAATATTTTAAGCATTATTTAAGAATTCAGAAAATGGTACAATCTATCGCGCCATTTTTTGAAGAATTTAATTTGAATGCTACAAAAGGAGTAAGTGCTACGGTTAAATTAGTATGGAAAGAAAAGGGCAATTATGATAAGTACTTTGATGCTTATAGCTTGTCTGATGGGACCTTGCGTTTTATTTGTTTAGCCACTTTATTAATGCAACCAGAACCTCCTCAAACAATTATTATTGATGAGCCAGAATTAGGGTTGCATCCTATTGCTATTAAGAAACTAGCTAGTTTAATGGATCGCATATCTAGCAAAACTCAACTTATTGTTTCTACTCAATCGGTAGATTTACTGAATGAGTTTGAAGCCCATAATGTTTTGGTAACAGATCGATCTAAAGGGGCCACTGTATTTAAAAGAGTGGAAGAAGAAGTTTTAAAAAATTGGTTGGAAGATTACACGATGGGAGAAATTTGGCAAAAAAATATTATTGGTGGACAGCCTTTTAATCATTAAAGATGACTAAGCGTTTAGTTTTTATTGTAGAAGGAGACACTGAAATACGTTTCATACATGAATTAATTATTCCTTATTTGTTAGGATTAGGATATAATAGATCTATGAATGCACAGACTATTATTACTAGTCGGAAAAAAAATAAAAAAGGAGGCGTTATTAGTTATGAATATCTAAAAAATGACATAGAACGAGTTTTTGCACAAGGCAACGTTATCATTACTACCCTGTTGGACTTTTTTAGATTACCTACCAATTTTCCTAATCACAGTATAGATTTTCGCCAGATTTCTACTATAGAAGAAGGCATGTACAAGACCTTTGATACACCTGATTTTATTCCTTACATACAACAGTATGAAATGGAAGCGTTATTTTTTTCTAAAAAAGAAGCATTTGAATTGTCAATAGATGAAGAGGAACAGGGAAAAAAAATACAAGCTATTATAGATCAATATCCTAATCCTGAAACTATTAATGGAGGAGAAGAAACCGCTCCATCTAAACGTTTAGAACACATTTTTGGGTATAAAAAAAATGTAGACGTCGAATTCATCTTAGGTGAATTAACAGTTCCTGTGATTCGAGCAAAATGTCCACGATTTGACTCTTGGATACAAAAATTGATAGATAAGTTAGAAATAGAACAATGACACACACAACTATTCTAAAGAATAACAGCCTTTTTCTTTTCTAAAAAAAACTCCTCTATACAAGGCACAAGAAGTCCTCCATAAAATACTAGAAGAATAGTAAAAGCCCCTCAATTTTGTGTACATTGGTTTTTTAACTATAAACTTTCCATCAATCATTTTTACGCATGGACATCAACTTAACCCCAGCTGAAAAAATAAAAATTCTCAACTCTGACGATCTTTATCATGTTATGCAGCGCATTTTGTTGCGAGAAAATAAAATTGATCAGAACAGAGAGCATTTCTGGATTGTTGGCTTAGAGAGCAATAATCGTATTTTATTCATTGAACTGATTAGTTTAGGAACAGTTAATAGGACGATTGTTGAGCCAATGGAAGTGTTTAGTTTGGCCTTGCAGAAACGAGCGGTGAATATCATTTTATGCCATAATCATCCTAGCGGGAGCCTCAAACCTTCTCCTGAAGATAAAGATGTGACCGATCGATTAATTCAAGCGGGACGCATTGTAAATATGCCCGTATTGGACCACATGATTATCTCGGAGCGGAGTTATCTTAGTTTTGATGACAATGGATTGATGAAGGAATTGAGCCAAAGCACCAAATATGTACCAAGTTATGAATTGGTAGAACGAATCCGCCGAGAAGCAGAACTCAAATCTCAACGAGCTTTGTTAGAGGCGCGTGCTTTGATGAAAGAAAAAATTAAGGAAGCCGATTGGAAAGCTAAAATCATCATTGCGAAAGAATTAAAACGAGATGGAATGGAAGACGAACGCATCACTGCTTTGACCAAATTGCCTTTGGAAGAGGTGCAGGCCTTGAATGTTCGTCGTAGAAAATAGTTGTTTTCCTCATTTTTATAAAAAGATACTATCCATGAATATTTGGGCTAGTTCTGACCTACATTTAGATTATCAAGAAAATTGGGAATGGTGGCAAAAATTGTCTTCAGAGGTTTATCAAAACGATGGCCTAATTCTGGCAGGAGATATTACCCATAACACAACACAGCTCTTGCGTTTTTTTGAAATGTTATTGCCGAAGTTCAAGAAAGTATTTTTTGTGCCTGGTAACCATGATTTGTGGTTGGAAGAAGGAGAACAGGGCGATTCTTTAGAAAAATTTAATAGCTTATTGGAGCAACTCCAAGCAATGGGGGTACAAACAACGACTTGGTACAGCGCAGATTTGATCGTGGTGCCCTTGTACAGTTGGTACGATTATACCTTTGGGCAACCTTCAACGACAATAAAACGTGCTTGGATGGATTTTAAGAACTGTCAGTGGCCAATGGAATTACTTGCTTTAACTAAGCACTTTTTAGCACGCAATGCATTGCCTCCAAAAGAAAACAAACGCCCTATTATCTCCTTTTCTCATTTTATGCCCCATGCGGACTTAATGCCTCCTAATCCACCTAAAGTTGTTGCAGCTTTGATGCCTGTTTTTGGTAGTGAAGAACTAGGCAAACAAATAGCAACGCTAGAAAGTCGCTTGCATATTTATGGACACAGCCATCTCAATCGAAGTGTAGAACGAGGAGGGACTTGGTTTCTCAACAATGCCTTTGGTTATCCACATGAGGCTTCTATTTGCCGAAAGGTACTTTTGCCAGTGTATCAGAACGGGCAAGTGGTAACAGGGATAGAACAATGGCCACAACGTCTAGATTAGTAATGGCCACGAACGATGTGTGCTATCCTTTTTATTCCATTCCAATTGCTTTGTATGTTATTAGAGGAGGCCTTATTAAAAGAAATACTGCCTTATTTTAATTGGCGACCTTTCAAAAAAATGAAAAATGCATTGAATGGGATCATGATTTCTCCTAGTATCCGATATTGGCCGACGATAAGTTCTAGCTTAGAGGGTGGTTCTTTTAGTTATTATAATAAAGTAACCGAACACCAAGAAACTCATGATGTCCTAGAAGTTGGCATTGCAAATACGCCTTTGATGGTGAATCTTAGTATCGGTTATTCCTTTGGTTGGCCCAAGAAGAAGATCAAATAGTTATAATGAAAAAAATGCCCTGAAGGATTCCTTCAGGGCATTTTTAAATAAAAAATCTTTCCTAAGCCGCTTTACGGTTCTTAGATCGGCGATAAAAAACAAAACCAACTCCAAAGACCAACAACAAAACACCTCCTGTGAGGAGGTAATGCATTTGTCTAAAGGTTTTTCCTGTTTTGGTAACCAACTCCATAGGAGCCGTATCGCCTGTCTGAACAAAAGCAGCCCAAAAAGCAGGATGAGATAAAATACTACCGTCTTGCGCTTCCATATAATCTAATTTGGCTTTCTGTAACGCTTGTTCCTTAGAATCAAATTGAGCAAGATTGGTATAATAAGCTTTCATAATGGCGGTTGTGGAAAGGTCATTAACTTGCCATAAGCTCATTAAAACAGAGGAAGCCCCAGCGTACGCAAAAGAATGGGCTAAGGACATAACTCCTTCTCCTTGTTGGAATTTCCCGTAGCCTGTTTCACAGGCGGATAAAACCACCAAATCGGCATTTAAATCCATTTGTGCAATTTCGTATGCTCGTAAAAAGTTATCTTCTACTTCCGAACTATCCTCTGTAAATACCAAGCTGGATAGAATAGGATAACTAGGGTTGAGAATACCATGCATGGCTAAGTGAATGATGTTGTACTTGCTGGCTTCGGATTTGAAGTTTTTCTCACTAGCAGTATTGCCATTAAAGAAAGCCCCCCATAAGTGTTCTTGCATCAATTCCACTTCCTGTTTGGCCCCTGGCAAAGGAGCTAAACCCTCTCGTAAAATACCTAAGTCGCCTCCACGTTGATGACTGAAAGAGTTGGGTTCTACCGCGGGGTAACTTGCTGCAAAGGCTAAAACTCCTTTCTCTGGAACAACCCGTTTGGTTTTTCTATTGACCTGATTGAGTAGAATTGTTGCCGAATAACTGTAGCTAATAGGATTCCGCTTTAGTAAATAAGGTAATGCTGCCAAGGCCGTATTCGCGGCAGGTTCTTCTGTTAAGAAGGTCTCAAAAGGCAAATGCCCCAATTGTTGATCAGGAACAATAATTAAAGGTTGATTGACTGCTGTGAGTTCCACTAACTCCTTGGTAAAGGTCTTGTAGAAATAATGCGCGGCTACTTCGTAGGCTGGTTGAGATTGTTCTTTTTGTTTAACTACAAAATCATAATCGGTTAATGCTGTGCGCAATTCTTGTGTTTGAGCAGCAAATTCCTTGGGATCAAACTTCAATTCCATCATGTTAATGGATGATTTGGTGACCAAGAAGGCATAATTATATTGTACCCCAATGGCATATTCAAGCATCGCCTTATCCCCTTTGCTTAAAAATGTTTGGATGGCACTCAGGTTAGTTAAAGCCTGCTCATAACGGTGTTCGTAATAATCAGGGTACTTTTTCTTGACCTCATCTTTGAAGCGCTCAATTTTAACATTCAATTCATTGATTTCCTGTTGAACTTTATCTCGGAGTGCTAGGGTAGGGGCTTCAATTTTAGACTTTTGCAAGTGCTTAAATTGCTTGACATAAGCTTTATTAGTTGTGACAATATCTATAGGTAATTCTAAAAGATTCTGTTGATCCTTAGAACGCAAAGCATGTGTGAGTAGGGTTGATTTACTCCGTTCAGAATAGAAAAAGGCATCTTCTACATACTTCTGATCGTTCGTTTGTTGATGTAAATGGAAGGCATAATATAGACTGCGGTCAAATAAAATAGCTGCTCCCAAGCGAAAAAGAATCAATTTGTTGGCTTCCGATAAATAGCTGCCCATCAACTTCTCTCCAAAACGTGTCATTGATTGTACAATTTTGTAGCCTTTTTCTAAGTGTACTAATTCTTGCGTTTTTTCATAGCGAGTTTTATACAGCTCAATACTAGTCATCATCAACCCTGCTTGTGCACAAACTGCTAAAAACTGGTTGTTATGCATCAGTGCTTCTGCTTGTTCAGGCAGATCATTGACGGTTGTAAAGACCAAACTATTGGCTACAAAACCTTTTTGTAAACAATGTTCCGCCGCATCAAAATTCTCCATTTTCATATGCACTTGCGCATATTGAGTCCAAATACGGGCGGTTCCCATAGAAGGAGAAAGACAGTGCTTTGCTAGGAGCGGTTCATAGCGCGCAATCAAAGGAAGTGCCTTTGTTGTTGCTCCTGTATGGATATATACTTCGGCTAAATTGGGCGCAATATTGAGCCCTAGACGAGGCTTGTTCTTAGCTAAACTTAAGGCTTCTTGATAATAACGAATAGCTTTATCAGCTTGATTTAAATGCTGATAACAAGCCGCTAAGTTGTTCAACAAAACAATATGCTGATCACTTTTTTGCATCATTCGCTCTTCTATAATTTTAAGTGCATCAGAGAAAAAGCGAAAGCCTTTGCCCCAATTTTGTAGGCGAGAGTGACAGAAACCAGCATCATTTAATACTTCTAAGTAAAAAAGAGAATTGGCGCCTTTGATTGCTTTGGCACTAGGAATGGCTTCTTCAAACAACCCTGCGGCCTCTTGGTAACGAATTAATAAGACATAAGCACTGGCTAAATCGACCAAGGCACGAACATATCGCTCGTCTTTTTTATCGTAAGCTTCTCTATTCAAAACAACTAATCGTTCAAATATATCCTTGGCATAATCCCGCTGTCCCAATTCTAATAATTGACGGGCATGTTCCCGAAGCATAGGAGCATCCTCTATTGTTGGAGCCGATTCAAATAACATAGATGCTTTGCGCAAACATTGTGGCAATGGTGCATCTGGTTTCGATGTAGCAGAGGGAAAACGCATCATGTCTTGTGCTTGCATCCCTATAATAGAGCAAATTAAAAAACAAAAAACTAAGCTATAGCGCATGAGAATAACAATTAAAGGTAATGGCTTCTACTACAAAAGAGCAGCTTGCAATTACTAGTCTATAAAAGTAAATTTATATAAAGGACGGGAAAAGGGGAATGGATGGCGATCTGTTCTACTTAAGTAGATGCTAACAAACAGTCCTCATAATACAAATTATTACTACCAAAGGATCAATTGTCTAGCTATTTTCTACCAAGGTCATTCCTTCTTCGAGCAATAGAACCCACTGGTTTTAGGCTTTCTAAAGACTGGTATCTTTATGAATTGACAATCAAAAAAGCGGATATCATTTTTTATTACTAATTTTATGCCCCAAGGCGTTAACGAGTAGCTCCAATGCCACTTTGACAGCACGTTTTACCATAAATAAACCAAACAACAATTATGTATCCCAATTTACGATACGCGATTTACGACCTGACAGGTTTTGATGTACCTGCATTTGCTTTGATTCAAACCTACGGATTCTTCTTAGCCTTTACTTTTCTGGCTTGCGGATGGGCGCTTACCGCTGACCTTAAACGAAGAGAACGCCTTGGGATTTTGCAGGGCATGGAAGAGATGAAATTGGTGGGGCAGCCGCTCTCTGCCTTGGATGTGATCACTAATGCCATCTTAGGGTTTTTACTAGGATTTAAGGGCCTGTATGCAATATCTAATACGGATTTATTTACAGGTCCTGAAGCTCGAACCTACTTGCTTTCTATGGAGCATGGCAGTTGGATTGGAGGGATAGGACTGGCGGCCTTGTTTACCTTTTTGAAATACAGAGACAATAAAAAAGAACGCTTAGAGCATCCTGAGCCTAAGGAAGTAAGTAAGCTAGTGATGCCCCACGAGCGTGTGAGTGATATTATCATTCTGGCGGCGATTAGTGGGATCATTGGTGCAAAATTGCTCTATATGACGGAGGTAGAATATCAATCGATGGAGCAGATGGTTGGTGACTTTTTTAGCGGAAGCGGCCTATCCGTTTATGGAGGCTTTATTTTAGCCTTTTTTGTCGTGACTTATTATGTGAGAAGTAAGAACATGCCTTTGTTGCAAATGATTGACGCTTGTGCTCCTGCTATGATTTTGGGAACAGGTTTAGGACGTTTGGGCTGTCATTTTTCTGGAGATGGCGATTGGGGCGATCCGAACCCTTATGCCAAACCAGCTTCTTGGATTCCAGATTGGTTGTGGGCGTACGATTATCCTAATAATGTGATGAGCGATGGAGAAGCGATGGCAGATTGTTATTACCCAGAAAACTTTGGCGATTATTGTAATGTTTTGCCTCAAGGCGTTTTTCCAACGCCTATTTTTGAACTGATTATCTGCTTGATTATTTTTGTAATCTTGTGGAGCTTACGTCCGAAAGTAACTATTCATGGAATTATTTTTTCTGCCTATTTGATGTTCACAGGCGTGCAACGTTTCTTGTTGGAAATGATTCGTGTTAATGATGATCATGCTATTGCTGGCTTGAATTTATCACAAGCACAGTATATTTCGATCTTCTTAATGATCATTGGCTTAGTATTGACGCTCTTTTTATTCAGCAGACAACGTAAATTAGCTGAAAAGTAAACCACAAAGTTACCTAAGTTTTTTGTAGGGCGCGTTATAAGTGCGCCCTACAAAAAATCAATTAGATCAAAAAGCGGCCACTTTCATAGATGAGTTTTCCATCTGCAAAAATTTGCCCTCCATTCTGCATATCAGCAATCATATCCCAATGGATACTGGATTTGTTGATTCCTCCATTCTGAATATAAGCCTGTCCAACAGCCATGTGTACAGAACCTCCAATTTTCTCATCAAAAAGAATATTCTTAACAGGGGTATGAATGCGATAGTTGGTGCCAATAGCGGCTTCTCCAAAGCGACGAGCGCCTTCGTCAATATCAAAAATTCTATCCAAGAGCTCTTGTCCTTTCTCTGCTTCCCAACGTTCTACCCAACCGTCCTTAACCCATAAGGTAATGCCTTCTACTTCTTCGCCTCTAAAGATCGAAGGATAAGAGAAGTGAATCTTTCCATTAACAGAATCATCTACAGGAGCGGTGTATACTTCTCCAGAAGGCATATTGGTTTGCCCATCAGAATTGATCCAAGTACGCCCTTTTGTAGAAAAGCGAATGTCAATGTTCTCTCCCAAATAATGGATATCGGTGCAACCATTTAAATAATCAACAAGGTGTTGTTGTTGGCTGCTAACTTCTTCCCAACAGGCTTGCGGATTGTCCTCGTACAAAAAACAAGCATTGTAAATAAAATCGGCATATTCCTCTAAAGACAATCCCGCATTTTGAGCGTGGGCAGTAGTTGGGTATTCACACAAGGTGCGTTTGAGTTCCAAGGTTGCTGTCCGTTCTGAATAACGTTGACTATAGGGCTGCATCGCTGCCCGAACTATCTTTGCGGCATCAGGATTGGTAGATGGAGTCGCACGGCTATAAAACGGTGCACGGATAGCAATGTACGCATCAAACTCCTCCATAGCTTGTGCCTGCAACGGATCAACATAACTTAATTGTTCGTCCGAACTTTCATTCAGGCGGATGGTACCTTGATCTCTAAAAGCCATTTTAATGTGTGGCAAACCACCTGCTTTGAGGACTTCTCGATAAACTTCCCGTACCAAGGGTTCTGCCAAGGTGGTGGATTGAATCAATACACGTTCCCCTTTTTTAAGACTGACACAATAATTGACCAATAATTGAGCATATTTATTTAGAATAGAAGGCATAATTTGGTTGATTATTAAAGGTTATTTCACAGAAATTTTTTCTTTCAAATATTGACCAGTGTAAGATTCCTCCACTTTAACTAAATCTTCTGGTGTTCCTTGGAAAAGCAACTGCCCTCCATGAGCTCCCCCCCCTTTACCCAAATCAATCACATAATCAGCGGACTTAATAACATCTAAATTGTGTTCGACCACTAAGACAGAGTGCCCAATTTCTACTAAGGCATTGAGGGCATCCAATAATTTTTGAATGTCGTGGAAATGCAAACCAGTAGTTGGTTCATCAAAGATGAATAGAATCTTTTCTCGGCTGTTTTCTTTGACTAAGAACGAGGCCAGTTTCACGCGTTGGGCTTCTCCACCACTTAACGTACTTGAAGGCTGCCCTAGGCCAATATAACCTAAACCCACATCGGATAAGGGTCTTATTTTAGCAATAATATCTTCATTATCAACAAAAAACTCTAGCGCCTCGTCTACTGTCATTGCCAATATCTCAAAGATGTTCTTGCCCTTGTATTTCACCTGAAGAACATCCTTTTGGAAGCGATTACCATTACAATCATCACAAGTCAGGCGTACATCAGCCAAGAACTGCATACTCACGATCGTTTCTCCTGCTCCCTTACAGGTCTCGCAACGTCCACCCTCTACATTAAAAGAGAAATGCTTCGGTTTAAAGCCTTTGATTTTGGAAGCTTGCTGCGAAGAAAAGAGTTTTCTAATGGCATCATAAGCCTTAACATAGGTGACAGGATTAGAGCGGGATGATTTACCAATAGGTTGTTGGTTGACCATTTCTACACGGGTAATTGCTTTGAGATCTCCTGTTAGCGCGCGATGGGCGCCAGGTTTGTCCGTTCCTTCTCCTAAGCTGTGCATCAAGGCTGGGTATAAAATTTGCTTGATTAAAGTAGTTTTACCACTACCACTGACTCCTGAAACGGCAATAAAAACGTTCAAAGGAAACGTAACTGTAATATCTTTGAGGTTGTGTTGACTAGCTCCTTCTATGGTAATAGATTGGAGCGAATTGCGGCGATGATCGGGTAGGGCAATTTCCATACGGCCGCTCATATATTTGGCGGTTAAGCAATCTGCGGCATCGGTATGAATGGCTTCATAAGGACCTGCAAAAACTACTTTTCCTCCATGAATACCAGCGTGTGGACCAATGTCTACCAAGTAATCCGCATTGGCAATAATATCTTCTTCGTGCTCTACAACAACAACTGTATTCCCCAAATCTCGCAACGCTTTTAGGACTTTGACAAGGCGGGTGGTATCTCTAGGATGTAGACCAATACTCGGCTCATCCAAAATATACAGAGAGCTGGTAAGGTTAGAACCCAAGGAACGCGTTAAGTGAATGCGCTGAATTTCTCCTCCTGATAAGGTCGAAGAGACCCGATCAATGGTCAAGTAATTCAAGCCTACATCCAACATAAATTGTAAACGGGTAGTAATCTCTATAATAAGACGACGGGCAACTTCATAATCGGTATCAGAGAGTTGGATGTTCTGAAAGAAGTCATAAAAATCCTGAATAGAAATGTCAATCAACTGGTCAATAGAATGACCGTCAACAAGAACATACAGAGCCTCTTTGCGTAAGCGGGCACCATTACAAGTTGGACATTTGGTTTTTCCACGGTAACGCGCAAGCATGACCCGATTTTGAATTTTATACGTTTTAGCTTCTAATTCTTCAAAAAAGGCATCAATTCCTTTGAATAAATCATTTCCAGTCCACAAGACGCGGCGTTGTTCTGGAGTCAAGTCGCGGTAAGGTGTATGAACTGGAAAGTCCATCTTATGGGCTACATTAAGCAAATTTTGACGCCAACGTCCTACTTTTTCCCCTCGCCAACAAACAATGGCTTCTTCAAAAATCGACTTGGTTTTGTCTGGAATGACTTTGTCTTCGTCAATGCCCATCACTTTGCCATACCCTTCGCAGGATGGACAGGCTCCGAAAGAGCTGTTAAAGTTAAACAATTGAGGGCTGGGTTCTTCAAATAAAATCCCATCCAACTCAAACTTATTATTAAACAAGGCCTCCTTGCCTTCGGTATCTCTAATATAACAAATGCCTTGTCCCTCTTGGAGTGCAATTTGGGAAGAATCCGCGATTCGTTTAGAGTTCTCTTCATCATCTTTGGTGGCGACAAAGCGGTCAATGATAATTCTTAAGTGCTCATTGGGGGCTTCTATTTCACCAACTTCCTCTAAAAGGTTTTCTATTTTGTGCAAGTCGTTCTTATACAGAACTCTAGTGTATCCCTTTTGGACTAAATAATCTAAAGTTTTTGCCAAGTCCTGTCCTTGTCGATGGATAAAAGGAATGAGCAACATGACTCTAGTTTTCTCTTCCAAGGATAAAACATAATCCACAACATCTGAAACGGTATGCTTTTTGACTTCTTGATTAGACACAGGCGAGTACGTCTTGCCAATACGCGCATACAAGATGCGCAAATAGTCATAAATCTCTGTCAAAGTACCAACCGTTGAACGGGCATTTTTGGTACCTACCTTTTGTTCAATAGCGATTGCAGGACAAAGACCTTTGATGTTATCCACATCTGGTTTTTTCATCCGCATGAGAAATTGACGCGCATAGGAAGATAAACTTTCTACATAGCGGCGTTGCCCTTCTGCATACAAAGTATCTATAGTGAGAGAAGATTTTCCAGAACCCGAAACACCTGTTACGACGATCAATTGGTTGTAAGGAATTTCAATATCAATGTTCTGGAGATTGTTGGCTCTAGCGCCAAGTATCTGGATTGATTTTTTTTTCGTCATTAATGAAACTTGAAGGCCTAAAACCTCGTAGATAGTTAATAAAAAAGAAAATTTTCTTAAGAAAAACTTAAAAAGGCACAGAAATTGTTTTAGAACAAATCACCTTTAATAACTTTCTTAATAAAAAAACACTAGCTGTAAAATACAGTTAAAATTTGAGAAAGACGACTGCTCAATGGCAGCCTTAACAAAAGAAAAAAATAAAACTTTCTAAACACACTTAAAAAATAAGTGGTTTAAGAAAAACAAAAAAACACTGCAAAGATAACGCAAAATCTAGTAAAAAGATTAACTTTATTGGTCATTGCCAGCTTTTGCCAAATATTAAAACGGCTAAGCCCATCTAGAAGGAATAAAAAGGACAGTGCAAAAAAAGAAATGTTACTGTTTTAGCAACTTCTAAAAAAAAGAAAAACCTACTCCTTAACAAAAAGAAACCTCGCCTATTGTCTAAATTTTACTCCCTAGCATTTATTGAGTTGTAAGTAAATTTTAAGTATTATGCAAAGTAGTAAGTCTTGTACCGACAAAGACCTCATCCGCACGTATATTCGCGGTGATGAGCGCGCCTTTGAGTTGTTACTCAATCGCCACAAAACAAAAATCTATACGTCCATTTACTTGTTTGTAAAGGACACAGATTTAGCCAATGACATCTTCCAGGAGACGTTTATTAAGATCATTGATACCTTCCGTTCAGGAAAGTACAATGAGGAAGGCAAATTCCTGCAATGGGCCTTGCGCATCTCTTATAATCTCTGTGTGGATTTCTTTCGCAAAAACAAGCGTCGCAAAATTGTGACGCCAACCGAAGATTTTGACCTCTTTAACCTACTGGACTGCCCAGAGGACAACCAAGAGCGCAAACTCATCAAAAACCAAACCCACAGCAAAGTAAAGCAGTTGGTAGAAGCCCTACCAGAGGAGCAACGCGAGGTTATCGTCTTGCGCCACTATGCCGAACTGAGCTTCAAAGAAATTGCAGAACTGACCAATGTCAGTATCAATACGGCCCTTGGTCGTATGCGCTACGCCCTCATCAACATTCGTAAGATGATTGGCGAGCACCAAATCAGCTTACAGTAAGCGATAAAAAATAGAGGGCCGCTGTGGAGTCGTTACCACATTGATGCTGCCCGTTGAATCGAATAAAAGAAGTTTACTCCCCACCGAGTCGTTACGGTTGGGGAGTTTTTTTGTGCCTTGCAGGAGGCATTGTATAAAAAAACTACTCGTTTAGTGAATTTTACTTCATTAGGCGGTAGGACAATTTTGCTTATTAGCAAAGGGGGAGCAAATTTTAAAATAGCTAGTGAAAACCCTTCCCGAACAAAATAACATTCTTTTGACCAAATGAGACTTGCATTTTTATTTGTTTTGTCGTATATTTGCCGAACAAAAAGGACAAAAAACTGTCTTAATCATAGAAGAAAGAGGTTACGCCAATACGAGCGTAATCTCTTTCTTTGCGTTTAGGAACAAAAGGTAAACTAATTAGCGGCTTTTAGTTTACTATGGAAATAAAAAATACCCTTCTCTTGAGCTAAGTTTCAGCTATCCTTGCTGTAGTTGAAGAGAAGCAACGAACAAAAAATAGGGGCAGATTAAATTTAATAAAACAATACTTAAAAGGAATTTCCTAGCCGCTATGGAATCCTCCTAAAAGTATACAACTAGTTATAACTTATGGCAGATGTTATTGATAACACCACCGATGAGGTGCTAAAAGGAAGTGAATTTATTATCAAAGATTCTCGTCCAGAAGATACCTTTACTCCAGAAGATACCAATGAAGAGCAAGACATGATCCGCGACATGGTTAAGGATTTTGTTAACACTCAAATTGAGCCCAATTATAAAGCCATTGAAAAGCAAGAAGCAGGAGTCGCAAAAGCTAAGTTGCAAGCAGCAGGTGAATTGGGTTTATTAGGACCACATATTCCTGAAGAATATGGTGGAATGCCAATGGATACCAATACCAATACCATTATTGCAGAAGAGATTGGTTATTCAGGGTCTTTCTCTGTTGCGGTTTCCGCTCACACAGGAATTGGTATGTTGCCAATTTTCTACTATGGTTCTGAAGCACAGAAAAAACAATACTTACCAGGGCTATGTTCTGGGGAATTGGTGGCTTCTTACTGTTTGACAGAGCCAGGTTCTGGTTCGGATGCTTTGGCAGCTAAAACGAAAGCAATGCCAACCGAAGATGGCGAACATTACTTGATTACAGGGCAGAAAATGTGGATTACCAATTCTGGTTTTGCGGATGTATTTATTGTATTTGCACAAGTAGATGGCGATAAATTCACAGGTTTCTTAGTAGAAGCTAGTGCCGAAGGAGTAAGCCTAGGAGCGGAAGAAGATAAATTGGGTATCAAGGGTTCTTCTACTCGTCAGGTATTCTTTGAGAATGTAAAAGTCTCTAAAGATGCTGTTTTGGGACAGATTGGAAAAGGCCACTTGATTGCTTTTAATGTATTAAACATAGGTCGTTTCAAATTGGGGGTTATGGCTTTGGGTGCTGCAAAACGCAACTACCGTGTAGCAGTAGCGTATGCGAATGAGCGCCACCAATTCAAGCAGCCAATTTCTAACTTTGGTGCGATTCAATATAAATTGGCAGAGCAAGCGATTCAAATTTATGCGGTAGAATCTGCTTTGTACCGTACGTCTATGTTGTTGCAACAAAAAGCACAAGCGTTGCATGAAGGTGGAAAGAGCTATGCAGAAGCAAAATTAGAAGCGGCTGAAGAATATGCGGTAGAATGTGCGATGTTGAAAGTATTGGGCTCTGAAATGCTAGATTATATAGTGGATGAGACCGTACAAATTCACGGCGGAAACGGTTTTTCAGAAGAGTATGAAGCGGCCCGTCATTACCGCGATGCTCGTATCAACCGTATCTTTGAAGGAACCAATGAAATCAATCGTTTATTGTCTTTGGCAATGACCTTGAAACGTGCTATGAAAGGCCACATTGACTTGGTTGGACCAGCTTGGGAAGTACAGAAGGAATTAACTTCTATGCCTAGCTTGAACAAAACCGAAGGAACTTATGGCGCAGAGGTAGATGCTGTTAAGAACATGAAAAAAATCTTGTTGATTGTAGCGGGTTCTGCTGCAAAAGCACAGATGGATGGGGAATTGAACCTCAAAAATGAGCAGCAAATTACAATGAACATTGCTGATGTGATGATGGATGTATTCACTAGTGAGTCTTTGTTATTGCGTGTTCAGAAATTAGAAGCAAGTGGAAAAGACGCGACTAACCAAACACATATCTTAGAGGTATTCTTGTATGATGCGATGGATCGTCTAGCGAAAAATGCAAAAGATGCACTTTGTTCGTTTGCAGAAGGAGATCCACTACGTATGATGTTGATGGGAGTGAAGCGTTATGCTAAATACAAAAACATCAATGTAAAAGAGGCTCGTAAAGCTATTGCGAAGCCGATTATTGAAAAGAATGAATTGGTTTACTAGAAATTTGAAGTAGTTTCTAAAGAAAATCATAAGCTTAAAGCTCGTTTCTTCGATTTAATTGGAGAACGAGCTTTTTTAGATTTTAAAAGATTTTTTGTGCTAAAAGAAACTCATTAGTTATGAAAATTTCATCCTTACATTTAGTCGAAGACGGTTTTTTGTATTTAGGGAAGGTGCCAACTACGATTGCTCATCAACATTACGCTTTACAATTAACAGTGAGTTGGGGGCAAAAGATAGAGGTAAACAATGTTAACCAAACTCTACAAGCTACAGGTGTTTATATCCCTAGTCAAGTTGTACATCAACTTCTGGGAGCCAGTCCCATGGTTTTGTTATTGGCTTTTCCTACTAGTAAGGTAGGGCATTATTACCAACAAAAATATCCTTGTAACACCTTTCAAGAATTACCCTTGTCTCAAAAGGAAGGGCTTGCAAATATTGGAAAACAGTACTATAATAAAGAAGGAACAAAAGAGGAGATTCAAGTAGCTTATCACCATTGGCGAGAAGCATGTTTGCCTAGTGAGGGAATGTTTCAAAGAATGGATAAACGCATCCAAGAAATTTTAGTGTGGTTGCAAGAACAATCTGGACCACCTATATCTGCTGCCAAAGCGGCTCAACAAATTTATCTTTCCACCAGTCGTTTTTTGCATTTATTTAGACAAGAAACAGGAGTTACTTACCGAAGGATGCAATTATGGATCAAATTAATAGAA
This sequence comes from Aureispira sp., assembly GCA_050633105.1. Taxonomy (GTDB): domain Bacteria; phylum Bacteroidota; class Bacteroidia; order Chitinophagales; family Saprospiraceae; genus Aureispira. The sequence goes on from JBOEFW010000074.1 coordinate 72,231, forward strand.
GCCTATCAGCAATTAGGAGAGGCGGGTAATTTAACCGAATTGGCATATAGTGCTGGCTTTGCGGACAGCGCTCATTTTAGTCGAACGTTCAAAGAAACGTTTGGATTGTCGCCTTCTTTATTGTTTTGAAATAGCTAGTTTGTTCAAGCAAGAGAAGCATTATAGACTTAATTTTGTAGTCCATTTAATCATTAAAAAGACTACTCTATTATGAGAATAAAAACTGTTTGTTTTAACCACTACTTATTAGAAAGCCCCTTGTTGGATTACCAAACGACAAATATTCAAGCGTTGATTATCCGTCGAAAATGGCTGGATGTTCCGCTCAAAAAACGTCTACAATTGATCTATAATTTTGTTCGGGAGGAGATTTTATTTGGTTATAACGCTAAGGATAATTTACCTGCGTCTCGTATTTTAGAAGAGGGAATAGGGCAATGTAATACCAAATCGACTTTGTTGATGGCCTTACTTCGCGCTTGTCAAATCCCTTGCCGTTTGCATGGTTTTACAATTCATAAAGCGCTACAAAAAGGAGCGATCACTGGTTTGAACTATTGGCTGGCCCCTCCAAATATTTTACATACATGGGTAGAAGTGAATTATGAGGGGCAATGGTATAATTTAGAAGGGGTAATTTTAGACCAAGCCTATTTAGAAGCTCTTCAAGAACGTTTCAAAGACTGTGCTACTAATTTTTGTGGTTATGGTGTTTATACAGAAGATTTATTACAACCTGTTTTGGATTGGGAAGAAAATGATACTTACATTCAGGCATTAGGAATTAATCAAGATTTTGGACTTTTTGATACTCCTGATGATTTTTACCAGAAACATCAACAGGCACTTTCTCCGATCAAAGAATACATTTTTCAGCACTGGAGTCGTTATAAAATGAACCATCGGGTGCAGCAGATACGTTCTCGATCATTTTCTACCACCTAAAAAAGCAGCCTCATTAGCTGTTGTAGGTCAGGAAAAGGCAGCAGCGGCTTTTATCAATGGATAAAACCGAGGGTGCAAGAACACTGGAAAGGCTTGAGTTATTATGAATAAGCTGGTTTGAAAAAGGCATTTGTTTCATTCTCATTGGAAGAAGAACAAGCGTACTATGAGGCTTGTTCCAACAGCAAGGTACAGCCAAAACCAGAATCTACCACCTTGCCTTATTGTCGGTTAGAAGTTTTTCTTTTTCGTAGAATAGCAACAGACGGAATTAAAATAACACCACTGCAATACTTTATAGATCAATTGCTCATTATGTCGTGCCTGATTGAGTTGGCTAAATAAAATGAAGCAATTGCAACCAAAAACTTGTGTATTGTAAATTCATTTGTGCAAATAAAAAGCCTCTTTTTGGGCAAATGTAAACAAAAAGGTTTAAAGAGGGGGCCTAGGAGCTTGGCTTGCCCAAGGAATTGCGCTATCTTAGAGGGATGCAGCCAGATTTCAGCCGAAAGATTATACACATAGATATGGACGCGTTTTACGCGTCCATTGAGCAACGCGACGATCCTAGTCTACGCGGCAAGCCCATTGCTGTAGGTGGTGGCGGTGCTCGTGGGGTGGTAGCAACGGCTAGTTATGAAGCTCGAAAATTTGGAGTACATTCTGCGATGTCTGGTTTTCGAGCACGACAATTGTGCCCACAGCTAATTTTTGTGCCAGCTCGATTTGAAGTGTATAGTCAAGTTTCGAGACAAGTACGCGCTATTTTTGAACGCTACACAAAATTGATTGAACCCCTCTCCTTGGATGAGGCCTATTTAGATGTCACTCAAAATGCAATAGAAGAGCCCTTGGCGACGGTGGTGGCACAACAAATTATGGATGCGGTTTATGAGGAAACACAATTGACTTGCTCAGCAGGGGTATCGTATTGTAAATTCTTAGCTAAAATTGCGTCAGACATCAAGAAACCCAATGGGATGACTACGATTACGCCTAGAAGGGCTGAAGCATTTTTGGAGCAATTGCCTGTAGAGCGTTTTCATGGAGTTGGCAAAGTAACGGCCACTAGAATGAAAGCAATGGGTTGGAAGACAGGAGGCGATCTCAAAACCTGTAGCCAACTGCAGTTGGCCGAACATTTTGGAAAGGCAGGCCGCTTTTATTACCATATTGTAAGAGGAATCGATAATCGACCTGTTAACAACAAACGTATTCGGAAATCGATCGGGGTGGAGCGTACCTTACGCGATGATTTAAGTACTTATGAAGAGATTACCCCCATCTTAGATAAAATTATTGTGACTTTTTGGGAGCGCTTAACCAAAGCCAATAATTTTGGCCGTACCCTCACCTTAAAATTAAAAACCAGTGCGTTTCAAATCCTAACCCGCAGTATTTCTAAAGAGTACTACATCACCCAACAAGACGAAATCCAAGACTTGGCGTATCAGTTATTAGAACAAAATATAGGCGAATTCGAGGCGATTCGCTTGATTGGTTTAACCACCTCTAATTTGCAAAAGCAAGCGCTGGAGTCTGGTTTAGGAACTCAATTAGAATTTGATTTTGAAGCAGAGTAAAAGTAAGCTTGTTTTGGCGGCACTCTAAGAATGCCACCAAAACAATACGCTACTTACTTAATATTTCACAATACGCTTTGTGACTTGCCCATTTTCTGTGGTCAGGCGCAATAAATAAAGCCCTTGACTGACCTTGGGGGCCCAAGATAATTGTTGATTACCAACACCTAATCCTTCCCAGGTTTTAGAAGCCACTAATTGCCCCGTTACATTGTATAAATCACCTTGCACGCGGCTAGATACCTTGACTTGTAAGGAAATTTGAAAGGTCTGTCCAAATGGATTTGGGGCAACAACTACCTCTTCTAGATCTGTAGGGAGGCGCTTGATGAACGTTCTAGGCTCTATATCAACACAATAATCTTCGACTTCTCCATAAGAAATATCACCACAGCTACTTGGAGGCGTGCGCCAGCGTATGGCTACTCGCATACGTGTGACACCTAGTTGCGCAGAGCTAGGAATAATTATACTATCGCGAACCATACTGTTGTTGAGTGGAATCGCCCCTTCCCAAATTTGTTCATCTTGGTCGTCAAAGTCACCATCTTGATTGAGGTCGAGCCAAATACGCAAACCTTGTGGGAAGCTTCTTCCTTGGCGGATATAAATCTGATGATAGGTACCTCGGCGCAAGAATATTTGTACATTGCTAAAGAGCGCATAGCCCATGTTGTTGCCAGAAGGGTTGGTGTAATTATCAACTTGGAAGGTGTCAATCCAATCGTCTGAGGAATTGAGGCCTTGCGCGACGCAGTAATTGGTGTTGGCGCAACCAGTACAACCTTCTGTAGAAAACGAAAGTATGCTGGTTGCGGTAGTAGTATCGCCATTGTTACAAATCCCTCGTACAAAGACATTATAAAACACGCAACTATCCAAACCTGTTAGGAGTATTGTTGTGTCCGTTGTTGATGTTGTTTGCCAAATCGAACTACTAGTTTCCTTGTAAGAAACCAAATACGTATTCACTGCAAATACATTCCCCCAACTGACCTGTGCATCCATTAAACCAAGTGTACGTTTGAGAATATAAGCAGGCGCTTCACAACAACCATCTGTCCGAAAATTGAAGAAGGAAGTATCACTTGTTGCGCCAGAACAAGTTCCTGTTAATTGTACTTCATAAGGGGTACAGGCTAATAATCCTGTTAATAGAACGCTGTCTTGTCCTGCAGGCAAAGGAGCAAAGGCTGGCCAAGGGTCTCCTTGTGCGCGAAAACGATATTGGACTTGATTAACTGCTGTAACTGTTTGCCAACTAACAAGTGCTTGTTGGTCGGTCACATTACTGGTTTGTATTAGATATGGTTCAAAACAGGTATTGGTTGGGCAATCATTAATACATTCTAGTAAGCTGTTGTGTAAGTTTAAGTAACCTCCTGTTGCAGTGATATTGGTTAAAGACGGGACGGTTTTCACCCCGTCTAAAATATAACGACGCATAGCCAAAGCTGCTTGATCGGGCCGTACTTTTGCATATTGTATAAAGTTATTACAAGCGGCAGCATAAAGAAGGGCGACGGCCCCTGCTACCTGAGGAGCAGCTCCAGATGTCCCGCCAAAGCTATTATAACTACCTGCACTCAGCGTATAAACACCTGTACCAAATGCACCTAGATCAATGCTTTGATTGCCATAACCTGCGGCGGTTTGTTTATTTCCTGTTCTATTAATATTGGTAATACCCAAAACATAATCACTGGGACAAGTGGTCGGCAAATCCCCTCTAACATCAACATCAATATCTATGTTGGCGGTTGCTCCAATATTCAAAATACCATGTTGTCCCAAGGTGTCATAGAAGGCGCACCAAAGAGGGGCATCGGCAGGCGTTCCATAATCCATTCCCCACGAAGCATTGGTCACCACAACAAAAGCGCCTTCTGCGCCATTGGTTTGGTTGTAACGAATGCGTTGAGTGAGGGCATACCCATAAGCAATTAATACATTGGCTTCTGTGGTGTTGAAGTTATTATTAATAACCATCAATTTTACTTTCCAATTGACACCAGCAACGCCAATACCATTGTTGCCCTCTGCTCCAATAATTCCCGCAACAGGCGTACCATGATTTCCACCAGCAATGTTATCGTTATTAGAGTTAGAATTCCAGCCTTGATAATCGTCTACATAACCATTGTTGTCATCATCTATTCCATTGTTAGGAATTTCAGCATGATTGACCCACATATTGTTCACCAAATCAGGGTGAGAAGCATTGACTCCATCGTCGATGACAGCCACTACAATCGTATCGTTTTGAGCGGTTAAACCTCCTGTTGCTAAATCCCAAGCTAAGTCCGCGTCAATATCTGCATTGACCGTTCCTCCATTCATGCCATTGTTAATGTATTGCCATTGATTGGCAAATAGATTATCATTGGGGGTGGTGGCTTGTGGTTTTCTTAGTGATAAGCGGTGGTTGTATTGGGCAATTTGAACTTGCTTGGCTTGTTTTAAAAACCGAAGTAGGGAGGCATCAACGTCTTTACCTTGATAGGTCAATTGCCAGATATTGCGCCCTGGAATCAATTGTTTGGGCGTTTCCCATTGAAGGTCGCTGTGTTGTTCTTCCAACTGATACACTAAAGTCTTGATAGAAGCATCAGGGCTTAATTGTACTAAGAATTGTTGTGGTTCTGCGGAGGTTGTTTGAGCTTGGGTAGAGAAGCTACAAGAGAGTAATACAAAAACAATAAATGTGTGGACAATCCGTTGCATAAGAAATATGGTGTAAGTAGGCTAAAGAAAATAGCACAAGGTGGGGGCTGGTCCTTATTGCTTTTACCCACAATTAATAAACCAAGTTGTTGTAACCAACTTATTAATACGACAATTAAAATTACAAAAACGCTGTAAAGGCAAGAAGTAGTTGGGGAATAATAAAAAAGTTAATATTTGGATAGGATGGATGATTTAGATGTATTTTTTACAAAAGTCTATTCTTCACCTCTATTAACCGCTATCTCTACTCCTTTTTTTTGCTTACTTTTAGAAGCTTATTGTTCTTCTCCAACTTATCATTCAATAATGAAAAATATCCTAGTAACCTTACTTTTTGTTCTTTGTTGTTTTAGCCTTTGGGCACAACCTAAAACTGCCATTAATTCTCAAGATGTAACCATTGCAAGAGACCAATGGGGCGTTCCACATATTTTTGCTAAGACCGACGCAGAAGTGATTTATGGATTGGCTTGGGCCCATTGTGAGGACAATTTTAACCTGATTCAACAGGCGTATGCTGCTACACGTAGACGGGCAGGAGAAATTTTGGGTAAGAGCGGGGCTATCTTTGACGTGATGCAATTTATGTGTGAAGCTGATGAAGTGATTGATAGAAACTATGAAACCGCTTTTTCAGATGCTTTTAAAACAATCATTCGCGCTTATGCGCAAGGAATTAATGATTATGCTGCAGCACATCCCAAGGAGGTGTTATTAAAAAACTTCTTTCCACTCCAAGAGAAAGATGTAGTGACGGGTTATTTGTTGGGCAATATCATTATGACAGGAGCTGCTTTTGATGTGGGGAAAATCTTTGACGATAAGATTCACAAGTTTGAAAAAATCAGCACTCAACCAACAGGCTCCAATGGCTTTTCTATCAGTCGAAAACGTATGAAAGAAGACCAAACGGTTTTGGTTAGTAATTCTCATCAACCGCTAGAAGGCGTTTTGGCTTGGTATGAGGTACATGTCAACAGTGAGGAAGGGTATAATATGCTTGGAGGGACGTTTACTTTAGGAATGACCCCATTTATTGGTACGAATGAAAATTTGGGTTGGACACACACCGTCAACCACCCTGATATGTCTGATGTCTATAAATTAAAGATGCATCCTAAAAAGAAATGGACCTATTGGTTTGATGGGAAGTGGGAAACACTAACTGTTAAAAAGATGAAAATCAAGGTCAAAGTGTTAGGCATTAAATTTCCTGTTACCTTGACGTTCTATCAATCAAGACATGGAATGGCCTTGAAAAATAAACATGGATTTTATGCGCTTCGATTTACTGGGAACAAACATATTGCGGCGGCTGAACAATGGTATAAAATGGGTAAAGCGAATAACTTTGAGGAGTTCAAAGAAGCATTATCGATGCAACAGGTTCCTTGTTTTAATGTTGTTTATGCCGATAAAGACGACAACATTTACAACTTGTCCAATGCATTGATTCCTAATAATAGAGCGCCTGGTTATAACTGGAGAGGAGTAATGCGAGGCGATACGTCTGAAAATGTCTGGTCACCTGAATTTTATACCATAGAGGAATTGCCACAAATTTTGAACCCTGCTGCGGGGTATATTTTCAATTCTAACAATACACCTTTTGTAGCCACTAAAAAGGAAGAAGACATTGCCGCAGAAGATTATCCCAATGAACTCATGGGCTTTTTGGAAAAGGAAACCAATCGCTCGATTCGTTTCATGGAATTGATGGACGAGATAGGGGAGAAGCAACTAAGCTATGAGGAATTTAAGAAAATAAAATTTGACATTCAGTATGCCGAAAACACCTTCTATACCTACAATATTGAGAACATAGATGTAATCCCCAATTTAGATCCTAAAAAATATCCTGATCTAGCCGATGTTATAAAATTGGTCAACGAATGGGATCGATCTCCTGATGTGGAAGACGAACATGCCACAATTTTTTCAGTAGCCTTTACTTATATCATTGATGAATTGGTAGATCAATCAGCTTTGACAGCTGTTAATAACCTTTCAGAGGAAGTCTTTGTAGAGGCGTTGCGTCAAGCAAAAAAGTATCTGCTAAAGCATTATGGAACCATCAAAGTGCCTTTTGGTAAAGTACACATTCATAGAAGAGAAAAAGGAAGTAGCCTTTCCTTTCCTAGTTCAGGCATGCCCGAAAACCTTGGAGCAATGGCTTATACACGTGACAAAACAGAAAAAGGAAAGCTACGGACTTACTCTGGCGAATCGTATATTCTAATTGCTCAATACGATGAAAATGGTGTCGCAGCAATAGAGACTATTAATTGTTTTGGTGCTTCTAATCGCCCTGAAAGCCCTCATTATACCAGCCAAATGAAAATGTATGTCGATCGAAAATTGAAGACAATGACCTTGGATAAGGCGACTATTCTGAAAGAGGCTGAAGAAGTCTATCATCCTGGAGAGCGAAGAAGAAGTGCCACTAAGTAACAGGAGTGGGAAAAAGAGTATAGCTATTGTTTGTTAGAACAGAGCAGTTATGGAGAGAATCTCCGCAATTATTCAAAAAAGGAGGGCGCTTCTTCTTTTTGGATAAAGGCGTCCCATTTTTGAATTAACTTGTTATTCATTTTTAATAAAAACGCTCACTAAGTCGCTAAAAGCATGGAAGATTCTATAAAAAAAATAGAAGAATGGAAAGAAGGAACCATCGAAAAAGTACTTCAAGAAATCAAAGGAACAGCAACCGAGCAATTGCTTTTAGATCGGTATAAAAACTTGCTAAAATTAATTGGGGGGAAAAAATTGATTGACCTTGCTTTGTTGCCTAAAAAAATTCTAGGAGAAACGGCCATCAAAAAAATTAGATGGAAGCCAACGGAAACCGATCAAGAAATTTTAAAAGCATTGAATATTCAGAGAATATGGATTGACCAAACTGTTTTTAAAGCATTACCTAGTTGGTTTCAATACTTTAATCAGGAGCAAATTACTTCTATTAGTTTAACACCTTGGGGAAAGGTGGAGCTGTCAAAATTACCAGATTGGGTGTTTAATTGTACTCATTTAGAGACGTTATCTATTTCTAGTGTCCATTTTAAAAAGCCTATTTCTTTGAAAAAAATAGAAAGCTTAGGAACAATAGAACATCTGAGTTTGAGCTTAGAAAACTTTATCGAAGCTGGAATTGATTTACGAAAATTTGAAAAAATACAAACAGTATCACTAAGTGGAAACGGAGGAAGCTTAGATCAGCATTTGATAGAAGAACAGTTGGAGTCCTTAGGGGAACTCTCTACGCTAGAAGAATTATCTTTAGATTACTCCCTAAAGACGATTCCTTCTTCTTGGTTGAAATTGACTCAACTAAAGCAATTGGAAATAGTAGGAGAGGTTCCAACTCGATTCTTTTCTTCTACCAAAGAAACTTTGGGGAATCAAGGACAATTGCCTAAGGAGTTATTATCAACAGAAGCTGTGCAGTTTTTTTTGAAGATTGCTACCACGGCAGAAGAAGATAGACGGGCGGAAGATTTTGTTTTTGACTACTTAGAATCAGATGATCTTATCCAAATCCAAAAGGGCCTAGATATATTGGAGCAACATCCTGTTTTGAAACAGCAGGCAGAAGAGCGTTATCTTCAATTACTGAAAGTTTTATTGAACAAACCAACCGCTGTATTAGCCGATTTATTAGCATTAGAAAATCCTTCAAAATTTGCGCAGTTAGTACAGAAAATTGTTTACAGTACTGATGGCTTGTCTTTTAGTTTTGAATATGTAGACGCGAAAGATTGTTTGATTGTGGTGAATATACTAGGAGCTTTGACAAAGGAAGCACTTGATGTTGACCAATTGTTGGAGGAGGTAAAAGCCTTGAAAAATGAAGAAGAATTGGCGGATTATATGGAGACACAATGTTTGGCTTTGAAAACATATTTGAGGAAAGAATTTTGCAAAGGATTGTTGTCTAACGGTTGGTTACAACAAATCTTAGAAGTATTCAGCAAAAGCGATTATCTAGATACTAAGAAGTTATTGTTTGATCACACGGATTTTGGTGACGCAGATGGCGCCAATATGTTAAGGCGTTTTTATTTGTTTGTACGCAGCTTTAGTTATGAATATGATCCTTTATATATTGATGTTGCACAGTCAACCATACCTGATCTAACCCCTGTATTCTGGCTCTTTAAAGAGATGCCCTATGTTAACTGGGGGAAGGATATAGAAACAGAGATTTTCCCTGCTTCCCCTCTTTCTTTTCAGCGAACAGTGACGTATCAAGAAGGAGATTTTGGGGAAGAAAAAAGCTATACCGCTTAAGTCGTCCGTACAAAGTAAGCACAGCATATAAAAGCAATAAGCCCTTCCTTTATTAAAAGGAAGGGCTTATTTAAGTAGTTGAAATTTATTTAGTGGAAGGGCCCTCTACCCCATAGCTAATATTCAAATCTTGTAGAATGGATTCGAGCAATAAATCTTCTTCAGCCTTATAACCACTTTTGAGATTATAACCATACCAACGCCCTAAGGTTTGCCACTGCATGGCTTTCCAGCGACCTTCTAACTGTACAACTACATCATAAAAAGGCTTATCCAGTTCTCGCTCAATCATCTTGATTAGAATATAGCCTTGTGATTTGGTGAGTTTTTTTAATTCCTCCGTGTATTGAGGTTTTAATTCCTTTTCCATGTCTCGGCTATACTTCTTTTTCTTTCTCTTTTTCATGCCTTTGGTATCTTCCTCTACTTGGCGATAAAGACGAATGGCCTCTGCGGCATAGGGATAAACTTTGGCGGCATACCGTCTCCATTGTTTGTAACGGCGACGTTCTTCTCTGGTTGTAAAATTGCGTTGTTGCGTAATTTGAATACTTCCCAAATCGGCTACAGGAATGGTGTCCCCATCAATAACTAGGATACGGACAATATTACCATCAATAGTAGTGGTGCCATAAACTTCTCCAGAAGCAACCGCTTCCTGAGTATATTTAGGTGTATGAGGAGGCTGTTGTGCTTGTGCTTGATCGAGGAGTGCAAAACTGAATGCCAAGGTTAGAAGATGGAAGACTATTTTCATTATTGTTCGTTTTTAGTGTGGACTTAATGAAGGATGGTATCGAAGGTATTAAAATACATCATTTTCATCGAGTTGTTGTGTATAATTCAAGAACTGTGCTAGAAAAAAAAGTACAGGATGATTGCCTCTATACTTCAAGGAGTAGATGAATGCTGCTTTTGATAATATCTATGAGGCCATAGTTGTACGCTCTTCAAGACGTGGAGGAATCGGAAGACCTCAATATTCATTTGCTAACATTTACTTTTCAGGAAAGGACAGTTTTTTTTATGACTTATAAGCGCATTTAATTCAAGTTCCTTATCTTAGATCTAAATAATTACTTCATTTACAACGACCTAAAATGCCTTTACAAGAGTTATTAGCAACGATTAAAGACAGAAAAGCAACAACAGCAAGTCCTTCTCAATTTTTAGGAAGAACCATTCATGACAAACTCCAAAATTTTCTTAAAAAAGGAGAAAAGTATCTCATTAAGAATGCTCATTTTCCAGAAGGAGATCTTGCAAAAGTTGCTGCCATGAAGCAAGAATTTGAAGCTAAATTTGGCTTTGCCCTACCTGCCGCTTTAGTTAGTTTCTACGAAATTTTTGATGGCTTTGAATTGCATACCCAAGACCTTAGTCCTAGCGTTTTAGGCTATTTATTAGAAGAGAATGATTGGATCTTATCCGATTATAAGATCACAAAAGAATTTGCCGATTTATCGGTAGAAGAATGGCGAACAGGGAAGAATCAAGGGCCTTTAGAGGAAATTAAATACTTGTTGGGGATTAATAACCAGATGGATTTTGAAGACATTGGAGGCAGCTTAACTTATCCTAAAGAGCGCGATTTGGCTTACTATGGCGATATTACGCATGAATTGCCCAAAGAAGGCAGTTGTACGACAGTGGTTCCGCCTGCTGATCGTTTGTTTTCAGCAGGTAATAAGGCAGGCAGTGTAGATGGAATAGAATTGTACTATTTTGATGTTTTTAGCAGCTTTCATCAAATTGTATTGGGGGTTAAAGGGCAAGAAGTAGCCTTGTATCAAGCGCAATATGGTTATGGTGATTTGCGTAAGATCAAAGAGGACTTTCCAACGTATTTTAAGAAAATACTGATTCGGGGGTTGAATTAAAACACCACAACTACAATATTTTATTACTAACTTATAATAATAAAGAGTATGAAATATCTACTGGTGATGAGTTTATGCCTACTTGCGATCCATCTATCCGCACAAAACAAAGACTTTTTTGATTTACAACCAACTCTTAAAGCATGGGTGAAAGAAAGGGTGACGAATTCCGAAGATGGTAAAAAAGAAATAGTTGAAATCCCTTTGGCGGTGCGAAGCAAGGCGTGGGGATGTCGGTGTCCTAACCATTATATAGGAATCAGTACTAATAACCGAGAAGGCCCTTGGTTGAGGCCCATTACGCCTAAAAAATTCCCTGTTTCAGATGATGAAGGATCTAGTTTAATTGTTACAGGCTATTTTACTGGCAAACAGATAACTAAAGATTACAGAAAGACTAAAACGGACCCCAAGGATTGGGTGTATACCTTGCCTGAATTTAAAATCTTGTCGTGGAGAAAAAATGAACTGGCATATGATATAGATTCTCCAAAAATTCTAAAAAAACATTAAATCAACTGCTCCAAGAGCCAAGCCTTTTCGGTCAAAGGATGGGTGTCTTCAATGAGCTGTTGGAGCTGTTGTTTGCCCTTATTATCAAAGGAGGGTGTATGGACTAATTTTCGTAACAATCGAACCATGTTTTGGTAATTGTCCCGATGGTAACTTAAGATTTTCTTACGGTGTAAGAAGACATCAAAGCTATTGAGTAAGGCCTCCAACGCGTCCATTTGCTGGGTTCGATAGTACATCTTGAGCAGCATCACTTTGGCATCCATGTTCATGAAAATATCATCAAAATCGACTTGCTGCAACAACAACATGGCTTGCTCAAATTGCTGTAAGGTAAAATGAAGCTTGGCGGTGTTGTAATCCACTTGTGAAGCGAGATAACGTTTTTCTAGCCATTTTGGTGCTTCTTGGATAAAGTTTTTTGTCCAATCAAACTCTTGCAAACGCAAGGCTAAAGCAATGATATTCTTAAAAGTATGCCGACTCAAAAAAGACCCTGTTTGCACCAAAATGTGCTGTTCTAAGCCAAATAAATACAACTCAAAGGTTTCTCTAATATAGTCTGTTTCTCCAGAATTAAGACGCTTGATGCAATGATTGATGGCTAAGAGTAAGACTTCTTTAGGGTCTTGTAAAATGGTTTTGATGGATTGTTCTAATAGAATCTTTTTGAGTGCTTGAAAATGGTGGCTTTCATTTTCCTGTTGCAAAGCCATGAAAGCGTGGTAATAAATGAGAACAGCCAAGGGCATTTTCTCTGTTTCTATTTGTGTAAGAATGCTTTGGAGCAGCGGAATATTATAAGTCGCTTGTCGTAGATTTTGATGACTCAGCCCTACACAGGCGTATTTTAGAGTGGCAATGATATAGAAATAGTTGAGCTCTTGTGTCAGTTGTTGTAAATTATTCCCCGCTAATCGTTCGTCTTGTCCTTCCCATTCAAATTTCTCTACTGCTAACAGGTGCTTCTGAAGATAATATTGCTCATCTCTATAGGGCAGGGCTTGGATGTCTTTTTGCAAATTTCGAAAGAGTGCGTTGGCAAAAATGTCTAAATCATGGATGCGATAGAAGCTTATTTTCTGAATTTGGCTGTCAATCGAAGTCTCTTTTTTCTCAAAATAACGGACATTTTTTTCTAAAAAATATAAAGCATTAGAAGCCAAACGACGCAATTTAGCATCGTCATAAGGTTGGTTGGGAAAGCAATGTAAAAAGACTTTCTTCTTAGCTGTGTTTTGAATAGAAAGATATTTTTTTCCTAGAAAATAACCCCAAAAAGCACGAATAGCGCTATTGGGACAGGTATATCTAGATTGGATAAGTTGGAATAAACTTTGTCTAGAAGGTATGTCTAAAGCTTGGAATAGCTGAAGTGCTTTACTGTGTAACATGAGTATTTTTTTCTATAGAAAGAGGACAATTTACGGAATTTGTTATTGTAACCCTAGCCTTTGTTCCTCATTTTTGTAACTGTTGAATTACAACACTATTAAGAGTTATGTTTTTTTCTTAAAGAAAAAATTACAGTAAAAAAATAAATATTGTCAATCATGAAATACAAGCAATTGAAATTCATAATGTTAATTATCTTTCTTCTCTTGGGAATAGGGCTGCTAAAAGCACAAGGGTGGGAGCAAATCTATCCAAAAAATAATTATTCAGAAGTTACTTATGCTATTCGACCAACACAAGGAGGAGGGCATTTAATGGCAGGTTTCGCAGCAGGAATATCTGGCGATACAGTAGGTGTAATCACTCAACTTAACCACAGAGGGGAAGAGCAACGTCGTATACTTAATGCAAACCCTGCTCTTGAAGTTAGTATGTATTTTGATTTAGAAATAACACTTGATGGAGGTTTTATTGTTACAGGTGTTAGTCGTAATTTTGGAAGTGGTATTTATGAGCCATATTTTGCCAAATATGATGCTACAGGTAGTATCATTTGGGAGCGTATATATAATGGTGGCTATTGGGAACAAGTCCTTCCTGCTATTTATGATATAGATATAACTGCAGACAGTGGTTTTATTTGTACAGGACATTTTGGAGGAAGGTCGAATACGTTGAAATTGAATTCGCTAGGGCAGGTAGAATGGCTTACCTATGGAGCGATTGGCCAAAGAGGAATTGCTGTGGTAGAGATGCCTGATCATAGTGGTTATGCTATGCTTGCCTCTGAAAATATAGGGAGTAATGGAAATAACTATGTTCTTACTAGGTTAAATAATCAAGGGGATACTGTTTGGACAGAAAAATATTCTGCTAGGAGTGCTATGGCTTATACGGGAGACCTTATTGTTACTAATGATGGTCATTTTGCTGTGACAGGTAGTTATACTCTTGACCTTGCCAGTTCTAGTAATGAAGACATATGGATCGCTAAACTAGATACTTTTAATGGGGCTGTAGTATGGCAGCAATTCTTTGGGGATACCTTGGATGCTGATAGAGGTAATAGTATTATTAATACACTAGATGGGGGTGTTGTTGTTTCTGGGCATTCTACAAATGGAACTACTACAAATGCTAGAGTAGTGAAGTTGGATGTTAACGGTATTATGTTATGGGATAAGGAATATGGACGGTCTGGTGATGCGGCAGAGGGCTATTCTGTGTATGCGTTGTCTGATAGTAGTTATGTGATCGGTGGGCGAATTGGAGACAATATTTTTATATTTAACTGCCAGTTGTACGCTTTTAAAATTGATGCTAATGGTGAATTGTATGGTAGTGTTTTATCTGGAAAAGTATATTATGATAGAGATGGCAATTGTGGGTTTAATGGGAATGATGTTCCTTTAGGGAATAGAACTGTTTATGCTTACAAAGATAATATTATTGCCTTCTATGGCTCTACCGATGCTAATGGAAATTATAGTATTCGTGTAGACACAGGGGATTATGAAATTGAATTGCTTCGAAATCGTGCTCATACTTATTATGATAACCACAGTTGTGTGCCTGATACGATCAAAACTATTATTGGATTCTCTGGCGATAATAAAACCTTTGATTTCCCGCAGATAAGTATTACAGATTGTCCTTTAGTAGCGGTAAGTCTAGGAACGCCTCAATTGAGGAGATGTTTTTGGAATTATTATACCGTTTCTTATTGCAATAATGGTACACAAGATGCTATTAGCACAGAAATAAAGGTGGTATTAGACCCTTACTTGGTGGTCGATACCCTTAGCTTGCCTACACCTGTTACGCTATTACCTAATAATACCTTTCTATTTACAATAGATACTATTAGAATTGGTGGATGTGGTTCTTTTAATATTCCATTGTATGTAGATTGTGATTCTACCGTTTCAGGACAGACACATTGTTCACAGGTAAGTGTTACTCCTGACACGAGCTGTATTATTCCACCTTGGTTGGGAGCTAATATCCAACTGGATGCAACTTGTTTAGGAGATAGTATTGAGGTCGCTTTAAATAATGTAGGAGGTAATATGGGGACTCCTCTTAACTACTTGGTGTACGAGGATAATATTATGTTGCGCAGTCAAGGTTTTCAATTGGGAAGTGGGCAATCTCAGAATTTTCGATTGGAAGCAACTGGTAATACCTACCGCATAGAAGCAGAACAACCCATTGGATTTCCTGAGCTTTTAGGAGATGCTGTAATAGCTCGTGTGGTGGAGCGTTGTAATGGAACAAATAGTTTAGGTTTGGTGAATTCCTTACCCCACTATGATGGTTCTCCATTCTTGGACATTGATTGTCGTCAAAATATTGGTGCTTATGACCCTAATGATAAGCGAGGTTTTCCTGCTGGAATTGGTGCTCCAAATTACATTACTAAGAGCAATAGATTGGATTACAACATTCGTTTCCAAAATACAGGAACAGATACAGCTTTCACCATAGTTGTTATAGATACGATTGATCCAGCTTTAGATATTAGCACCTTGCAAGTAGGTGTTAGTTCGCATCCCTATACAATGAGTATATATGGAATCAATGAGCAAATTGTTGCTTTTACCTTTAATAACATTCTTTTGGTAGATAGCAACGCTAATGAGCCCTTATCTCATGGGTTTGTTCAGTTTACTGTGGAGCAGAAAGCTAATAATCCCTTAGGAACAGAGATTAATAATGAGGCCGCTATTTATTTTGACTTTAATGCCCCTATTTTTACGAATACTACCTTACATACAGTAGGAGAGAATTTCATTCAAGCAATTGTAATTGGTGTAGATAGAGTAGGAGGTCCAAATATTTCAGTTAATGTTATTCCTAATCCTTTCCATGATCGTGCTGTCATTGAAGTAGAAGGTTTAGAGGCTAATAACCTTCTACAATTGCAGGTATTTAATGTAATGGGCCAACAAGTCATGACTTTACAGGGCAATCAAAACCGTTTTGACATTCAAAGAGGAACACTTGATGCTGGAGTCTATGTGTTTAGAGTGGTAGAAGATGGTCAAATGAAAGCGACAGGGAAGTTTATTGTTCGTTAGTAGTTGGATAAGATTTGATTTTGCTTTGATAGAGTGGAGGCTACCCTTTTTTGGGGTGGTCTCTTTTTGTTGTGTATGACAAGCTATTGCTCATGTTTTATATTCGCAAGGCCTATATGGCTATGAGGAAAAACTAGAATAGGAAAATTGAAAGGGATAAACAAAGAGGATAATTTGTATTTTTAACCACCTTTTCAAAAAGCTAAGCGATTTTTTTACTGTTTTTCAGCAACTTATAAAATGGATTCTTAAAAAAAATCGAAAAAAGCTTCTTTTTTAAGAAAGCTTCCGTTACTTTTGCATTCGCTTTGGGGGAACTGTGTAAGCACCCGTTTTGAATAATAAGAAACAGGCCAACAATACCAAGGAGCGATTTTAGAAATTTTTTACTACTTAAAATATATATATTGTGGATACATTGAGCTACAAAACTCAATCCGCCAAGAAAGAGACAATGACTCATAATTGGTTGGTGGTAGATGCAGAAGGACAGCCTTTAGGCCGTTTGGCATCAAAGTTAGCAACAATCTTGCGTGGAAAGCACAAGCCTAGTTATACGCCGCATGTTGACTGTGGAGATAACATCATCGTTTTGAATGCCGAGAAAGTAAAATTGACGGGTAACAAAATGACCCAAAAAATACACTACACGCACTCTGGCTACCCTGGTGGACAAAAGCAGAGAACGCCTGAGCAAATTTTGAAAAAATACCCTAACCGTTTGATCGAAATCGCGGTAAAAGGTATGCTTCCAAAAACTAAATTGGGTAACGCGATGATTAAAAAACTATTTGTATACGAAGGAACCGAGCACCCACACCAAGCTCAAAAACCTTCTACATTAGAGCTAAAATAAACGACAGTAGAATATGGAAATTATAAATGGACTAGGAAGAAGAAAGGCCGCCGTAGCTCGCGTTTACCTAAGACAAGGTTCTGGTAACGTACAAGTGAATGGTAAGGACTATAAAGAATACTTCCCAGTAAGCCACATTCAAGGAAAGGTTATGGAACCTTTGAAATTGGTAGAAGTAGCAGAATTGTACGATTTGAAAGTTAACGTCAATGGTGGCGGTGTAAAAGGACAAGCAGAAGCTGTTCGTTTGGGTATTGCTAGAGCTTTATGCAAAATCAACGAAGAATTTCGTGAGCCGTTGAAAGCAGCTAAATTGCTTTCTCGTGACCCACGTGCTGTTGAGCGTAAAAAATACGGTAAGCCTAAGGCCCGTAAAAGCTTTCAGTTTAGCAAGCGTTAATTGCTGTCTATCTATTCTGGCTGTTTCGCGGTCTCGATTCTATTCGGGCATAAGACGGATCTTAGCAAAGCTGCAAAGCTATTTTGCTAAATAGAGAACAGCCATTAACCTTAATCTTGGGTTTCGGTTTATTGAAACCCACTTAAATTGAAGAGAATATTATGCAAACTCCATCTCATAAAGAACTGTTGGATGCAGGATGCCACTTCGGACACATGAAGAGAAAGTGGAATCCTAAAATGAGTCCTTACATTTTCATGGAACGTAAAGGCATCCACGTGATTGACCTCAACCGTACCATTGAAGGCTTAGAAAAATCTGCTAAAGTTTTGCGCCAAATGGCCAAATCTGGTAAGAAAATTATGTTTGTTGGTACGAAGAAGCAAGGACGCGAGATTATCGCTGAAGCAGCTCAAAGTGTAGGCATGCCTTACGTAACCGATCGTTGGTTGGGGGGGATGATGACCAACTTCCCTACTATTCGTAAGTCAATTCGCAAGATGCAAAAAATCCAAACCATGTTAAACGATGGTTCTTTGGAAAACATCACCAAAAAAGAGCGTTTGACTATGACTCGTGCGCACACTAAATTAGAGCGCGTGTTTGGTGGTATGGCTCAGTTGAATCGCCTACCAAATGCTTTGTTGATTCTAGATATCAACCATGAGCACTTGGCAGTAGCAGAAGCTACTCGTTTGGGAGTTAAAACAATTGGTATCGTTGATACGAATTCTGATCCTACAAAAGTAGACTTTGCTATTCCTGCCAATGATGACGCTTCTAAATCTATCAAAATTATTGCTGATTACTTAGTAGCTGCAATTCAAGAAGGTTTGAACGAGCGCAACCAACAAAAAGACGAGAAAGCGAAAGAAGAAACGTCTGCTTAAGAACGATATAAAAAGCAGTACTGTCCTACTTTTGTTGGGGATAGTACTGCTTTAGTTCTTTTATTAGCGTAACAATTATTATCAACGTATAACTTATTTTAACTAGATCACGGCTACTATGAAAATTTCTGCCAAAGATGTTAAAGCCCTACGCGACCAAACTGGCGCTGGGATGATGGATTGTAAAAAAGCACTTGTTGAAGCCAATGGTGATATCAATGCTGCTATTGAGTACCTTCGTAAGAAAGGTCAAAAAATGACTGAAAAGCGCGCTGATCGCGATGCTAAAGAAGGAGTAGTAGTTGCCTTGACTTCTGATGACAATACTAAAGGTATCATCGTTCGTATTGGTTGCGAAACGGATTTCGTTGCTAAGAATGATGATTTTGTAAATTTCGCTAAATCAGTAGCTGAAGTTGCTTTGAATGAATTTGCAGCGGATAAAGACACTTTATTGAGTGTTGCTATCGATGGTCAAACACTTCAAGACAAATTAGTAGAGCGTACTGGTGTTATTGGTGAGAAGATTGAATTGGCAGCTTATGAGCGTTTAGAAGCGGCTCAGGTTGTTCCTTATATCCACATGGGCCACAAAGCTGGTGTTATTGTTGGATTCAACCACAGCAATGACCAATTGTCAGAAGCAGGTAGAAATGTTGCCATGCAAATTGCTGCTATGAAGCCTATCGCTGTTGATAAAGATGGTGTAGATGCGACTACTATCCAGAAAGAAATTGAAATCGGAATGGATCAGGCGCGCCAACAAGGCAAACCAGAAGCAATGCTAGAGAAAATTGCTCAAGGTAAATTGGGTAAATTCTACAAAGAGAAAACATTGCTCAATCAAGAATATGTAAAAGCTGAAAAGAAAGAGAATGTAAAACAATACATTCAATCTATTGATAAAGACTTGACCGTGATTGATTTTAAACACGTGACCTTAGGTTAATCAATATAACAGTATAAAAAAAAGCGTTCCGAATGTCGGAACGCTTTTTTTTGAATCTTAATTTTAAGAGGTGTCATCACAAGACGTGAATCGAAGCCTCTTGTAGGCTTCATTAAACGTCCTATCAACTTTAAACCATTATGGCTATGGCTATTCGTTATAAGAGAGTTTTATTAAAATTGAGTGGAGAATCCCTAATGGGAGGCGATCAATACGGAATCAACCCTGATATGTTGGCGCATTATGCAGAAGAAATTACTGCCATTGTAAAGCAAGGAGTAGAATTAGCTGTTGTTATTGGAGGAGGAAATATCTTTAGAGGCCTCCAAGCAAAAGAGTCTAATATAGAGCGCGTACAAGGAGATTATATGGGCATGTTAGCCACCGTAATCAATGGCTTGGCGCTACAGAGTGCTTTAGAACAGAATGGTATCTTTACACGTTTAATGACCGCCATTGCTATGGATCAAATAGCAGAACCATACATTCGTCGTCGTGCGATTTCTCATTTGGAAAAAGGGCGAGTTGTCATCCTTTCGGCAGGAACAGGGAATCCTTATTTTACCACAGATTCGGCAGCGGCTTTGCGCGCTAGTGAAATTGATGCCGATGTGATCTTGAAAGGAACCCGCGTAGATGGAATTTACACGTCTGATC
This sequence comes from Aureispira sp., assembly GCA_050633105.1. Taxonomy (GTDB): domain Bacteria; phylum Bacteroidota; class Bacteroidia; order Chitinophagales; family Saprospiraceae; genus Aureispira. Next base: position 92,396 of record JBOEFW010000074.1, read on the forward strand.
CAGAAACGAATCCAATGGCAACTAAATACGATAACGTATCTTTCAAAGAGGTTATTCAGTCCCAATTGAATATTATGGACATGACTGCCTTTACGATGTGTTATGAAAATGATATGCCAATCATTGTATTTAATGTAGAAGAGCCTAAAAATTTAGCCCGCATTATCCAAGGAGAACGCATTGGAACACGGGTAGAGTAGCGTTTATCACAGGAAAAATTGTAGATTCTGGCATTATTTTTTGTTGTTTTAATAATAAAGCACTAAACTGCTATTTATTACTAATACTTGTAGATTTTTTAATACGATTAATACCATGGAAGAAGAGATAGCCTTATATTTAGAAGTTGCTGAAGAAAGCATGCTTAGTTCTGTTGAACATTTTAAGAAAGGCGCCCAGCGCATTCGTTCAGGCAAAGCTACCCCTGCTATGTTTGATAGCATCAGAGTTGATTATTATGGCTCTCAAACACCACTAAGTCAAGTGGCTAATATTAAAGCACAAGACGGTCGTACTTTAATTCTTGCGCCTTGGGAAAAATCTATGTTAGCACCAATCGAGCAGGCTATTTTTCAAGCGAACATGGGCGTTACTCCTCAGAATGATGGTGAAATCATTCGTATTGTATTGCCAATGTTGACAGAAGAACGTCGTAAAGATCTCATTAAGCAAGTACATGTATTGGTCGAAAAAGCCAAAGTGAGCATTAGAAATGCGCGCCGTGATGCAATGAACGAAATCAAGCAAGCGGTTAAAGATGGCTATTCTGAAGATCAAGGGAAGGACAAAGAAGGAGTTATACAATCCTTAACGAATAAATACAGCGCAGAAGTAGAGCGTTTGCTCAAACTCAAAGAAGAAGGCATTATGAAAATCTAAGGTCCCATTGAAAAACCTAGATTGCTCTTATAAAATAGCCTCTAAAGTATAACTTTAGAGGCTATTGTTATTTCAATAAAAAACACTCCCGTGAAAAGCTATTGGCTCTTATTTGCTGTATTCTTTCTCTTGATGGCTTGTAACCATAGCTCCCAAGGACCTTCTGCACAAAAACTAAAACTACGTGCCCAGCTCCAAGAAATGAACAAGCAACATCTCGCTTCTTTTTCTAAAGAAGAGCTAGAGAAATTAGAAGTATTAGACACGGTTCCCAATCTATCAATTACGACGCTTACAGGAAAGAAATTTTCCTTGGGAAAACACAGTCAAAAACCTACTGTACTCTTACTATTTGCTACTTGGTGTCCTGCTTGTAAAATAGCCTTACCAGAGATAGAGGTCTTGTCCAAAAAATATAAAGGACAAGTCAACTTCTTAGCCATAGGCCGAGAACACAGCAAAGAAGATTTGCAGGCTTGGTTAGAAAAACAAGACTTGACGATCGACATCGCCGCTGATCCAGAACGAACAATTTACAGTCAATTTGCAGGTTGGGCCATTCCACGCTTGTACGTGATTGATACCACAGGCCAAGTTGCTTTTCAGAATTATGGCTGGGCGGAATACAATCCCGATATGATTCAGCTAGCATTAGCCAGCTTCTAATTAATGCGCTACTTTTTTAGCGTCCAAGCCGTCCAAGCAGCACCCAAGGCATCTACTGCCGCAAACAATAAAATGATAGACTCTACTTGTCCCAATACCAAAAGTGCTACAAAAAAGACCACTGCCAAGCCTCTTAGAGCGATGGTAGATCGATAGAGGACTTTGATTTCGTGTTTAGCAATGAGATAGTAATAAGCACCAAGAATAAAGGCTAAGAGCCCTGCTAGGCGAGTTGGCCAGAGTGGCTCATTATACGCCAACTGAAACAATTCTAACAAAAGGGTAGGAAAGAAGACCAAACCTACACCTGGTAGCAGTAGCATATAAGCGGCAAAGGTATAAAGGCTAGTGGATGTTTTTTGAAGCATGGATTAGCTTTTTTTCTTTCTCAAAACAAAATGTTCCCAGTTCTCTGCATCTTGAACATAAGCGTTTGTCAATTCATAGCCCAGCTCATCCATTAGATTTAATGCTTTGACAGGTGTATTGATTTCAATAGCATTGCCTGCTGCATCTTTAACAGGAGTGCCTTTGCGATCACGCATATATTCCTCTTGTCCGATACTTATAAAAATGGTGTAGCGCCCCGCAGAATTGGTGCGAATAGCAACTATTTTGGCGTACTCTACATCAATTTTATCAACAGAAATATCACCAATAGTTTGTGCTTGACTTTGGAAAGAAAGAAGAAGTAAGGAGGTTATTAAAAGAAGGAATTTCATTGGAAAGGAGTGATTAAGGAAAGTGATTAAATAAATCTATAGGAATGAATGTAGAGAATATTTTGAAGTTTTCCAAAGGATGTAAAAAAGTAAAAGTCCTACCAGTATAGAGCAATACGCTAACCAATAGGACTTTTAGAAAGGTTTACTTTGTTTAAGATTTGGTAAAACGCGCTCGTATTCCTGCGGTTAATCGAATAGGATCTTGTGGCGCTTGATCTAGGACGCTTATCGCTGTTTGTGGAGTATTATAATAACGAGCGTTGGTTAGATTGCGGACTCGAACAAAAAGATCTAAGGCAAACCTTTTGGATGAGTTTTGATACACTCTATAACTGACAAAGGCATTGAGCAAAAAGAAAGGATCATTGCCTGTTCCTCCCGAATTGATGCTTGCCGTTCGGAAGAATCCTCGTGTATGGATGTTCAGTCGTTTGTAATTAAAGGTAATTCCAGCCTTTACTGTATGTTGGGCCGAATAAGCAATAGGTAACGTATCATTGACCCGTCCATCCGAAAGCGAGTAGCTGGCATAGGCACTAATTTTACTTGTTTTACGCTCGTTAAAATAGTGTTGGAATAAGGCTTTAAACGTTCCACCATAAGTATAAGCCGTCGATTTATTTACTGAACGCTCTACCACTCCAATTGGGATGCCAATAAACTCTTCCCCAAAAGTGATGTCTAGATCTACCAAGTTGGTAATGGAGTTGTAATAACTTCCTACACTAAGGGCAAATTGCTCTTTTGTATAACTGGCAGATAACTCTGCACTTCTAATCTTTTCAGGCGCTAAATCAGGATTGGGTAAGTGCCAGAAAATTCCTTGGAAACCATTAAAATCTCCATTCTGATCATTAACAATAGAAAAGCTTCCAAAGTGCTCAAATCTTTTCTCAGGGGAGGGAGCTAAGAACGCTTCTCCATAGAATAGTTTTAAACGAAAGGCTTCTATTGGTTTAAAGACAATCCCTAACCGAGGGTTAATATCATAATACTGTTGCGCGGTTGTACTGCTTCTTAATTGAGATAAACTATAGTCAAATCGTGCCCCGAATGTTAATAACAAGATGTTATTAAAATTACCTTGGTACTGTAAAAAAGCTCCTGCAGAGTGTTGGTCAAAGAAATAGAAGGTAGCAGGGACCGCTCGATTATTACCATCCCTATCTTCAACATTCGTCCCTATATAATAAAAATTTTGCTCCTCAGCCGATTCCAATGGATTGTATTGGAAGGGCAAATCACTGCTCTTGGGAAGTCCATAAGTGTATTGATAAGAAAGTCCTGTAATAAGGTTGTGGTTAGGGAGTAGTCTAATGTTAATGGACTCATTCAACTTAACGTTGTGGTTAAAGCCATACTTAAACCCATTCTGATAACTCGTAAAAATATTAATGAATTTAGAGTTGTTATTAATGTTGTAATAATTCCAATTGAGATTAGAATTGACAGAAACCTTGTTCTTTTTGCTTTTCCAACGATGTTTTAGATAGGCATTGGTGAGGGAAACACTATACTGGTTCTCCAATATATAAGGAGAAAATTCAGGTTTGTTACCCAAGGAAGAACTGTGTGTTTGCGTATTGTGCATGGCACCGATTTCAAAACTTTTAAAATGAAGCTTGCCGTGTACAAAATAAGCCAAACGAGGAGTGGCAAATGGTTGAGCAGAAAGCTGAACCGTATCTGATCCAGAGATATTCCCTAAAACATTTCCATTAAGACTGTACTGGTTGTTGTGCCAAGCATATTCGTCTGTATAAATTTTGCTCAAGTTAGGTTCTTGAGAGTAATAAACTCCTCCATTTAAATTGAAGGAAATATCTTCGTCTCCAAAACCTGCAAAGAAATGATTTTCTGTTGTTTGATACAGGCCATAGCTTCCTTCTCCTTCTACCCGTTTTGTTTCATGACCTTCCTTAGAGATAATATTGATGACCCCTGTAAAGGCATCGGCTCCATACAAGGCAGAAGCAGGACCCAATACAATCTCTACACGCTTGGCGTATCGTATTAAGAAATTCTTATCAATGGCATGCTGGGTCGTTGCCATCGAATTGACTCTAATCCCATCTAGTAGGATTAAAAAGCGCTCAGAACCTTGTATCCCTCTAATGGTAATAAAGTTAGAATAAACCCCTGTAGCTTTTTCCTGAATTTCTACTTCTGGAATATCCTCTAGAATATCCACTAAAGAAGTGTAGCCTCGTTCTTCTATTTCCTGACTCGTCACAATATGGACGGTAGCAGGGGCATTGATGAGGCTTTCTGAATTTTGAGAGGCGGTCGTGATTTTTGTATTAAGACGTTCTTTGACGGAGATACTAGCATCTTCTGTTAAGGGCAATAATTGAATGTCTATTCTATTGGTTTGCCCTGTTGTAAAAGTATAGATTTGAGAAACATAGTCTTGCACTTCAACAAGTAAGCGGTGTTTCCCTCTAGGAACATTCGTTAACCGAAAAATTCCTTTTTCATCGGTTCTGGCCGAAATTAGAGGATTGTGATTTAACAATTCTACATTAGCATTGGCTAACGGTTCTTGTGAATTGTGATCAATGACAAAGCCAGTGATATTAGATTGTGCTTGTGTAGCAATACTAAGGAGGCACAGCAATAAGCTGTACAAGAGACGGTAAGTAGCCTTCATAGGGACATTATTTATGAAAATGAAAGTACTTGGGCCAGAAAAGGAGCGGAGAAGCTGTTGAGGAGAGATAACCAATCGCGTAAAGTAGTTAAGGGGGGAAATCTACTTGGCGTCTTTTACAAAGTAAGACAATTTAAGGAATAAAAAAAGCAAAAGCCTATTGATAAGGCTTTTGCAGGATACTTTTTTTGTTGGAAGTCACTTTTTATGATAAATACTAAGAGCGAATTTGTGCGCGAATCTCCGCCAAACTCCAATCAATTAAAAGCTTTCCATCTCGGAAGACTTCTTTGAGTTCTCCCTGTTGTTCTTCTTCCCAACTGACTTGATCGTGGAGAATGTATGCTCCATTTTCTTGGGTGATCTTAATCAACCCCTTTGCGGATTTTTTAGTACCATCATCTGTAATGGGATCTTTGAAAATTTCACGCCCAACACCATCTACTTCTCCATAAGTAGCCTTCATGGCAAAACCAAAGGTATCTCTGGTATTGTATTGATAAGTAAACGACCCAATTCCTAAAACAACATTGGTAGAGGCAAAGCCTTTTTTAGCTAGACGACTGCAAATTTGCTCAGCACGAGCTAGTGTAATGCTATCACCATAAATAGCACCAATGTGGCTGTCTAGTTCTTTGTAACCTTTTGTATTGGTTTTTCCTCCAAAGGTTTCCCAAAGGCTTTCAATGACACCTTTGCGTTCGATTTCGGTTTTCCCATTAGGGTTTCCACAAATAATATCCACAGGATCGCCGCTGTCAGGGCGAATAACCACTTTGCCATCTCTTGCTAAAATCTCGTTTTTGAGAGCAGGAAGATACTCGGTTAATACTTTCCACAAATCCCAAGTATCAGAAACAATAGAAACAATGCCATGGGGATAAACTTCTGTTACTAGACGTTTAAAGGTTTCTAGTTCTCCTGTATTGGTTCCCATACACATAACAGAATGCTCTGTTGCAGCGACCGATCCTCCAACTAATTCTTCGTCAGAATTAGCCTTGTAATAAGCTTCTAAGAAATCAATAGTAGGAATGGTATCTGTTCCTGAAAAGCTCAACAAATGCCCCGCAGAAGACATGGTAGCCGCTTCTAAACCCGCCATTCCTCGCATAGAAAAATCGTGCCCTTGCCAATCTACAAACTCAGGAACAGACGATGTTTTTTGAGCGTAATTGTCCAAAATAGAACGGTATTTCTTAGCCAAAGTAGCAGAGGTACAAGGCATCCATACCGTTGTTGATAGAAGTGTTTCAAAGTAGTTGGTCAACCAGAAAAACTCTGGTAAAGTATTGTACATGGTAAACATAGGAACACGAATTGGAACACTCGCTCCTTCAGGCAAAGCCTTAAGAACCATGGGGAGATAACCTAAGTCGTGTAGGGCGGCAATGTGTTCGCTTCCTACTTTATTGGGGCCTAAATAGTTGTTGATGCGTCTAGCATAACGCGCTACAATTTGATCCTTGGGTTGCTCAAAGAAATTCTTCTGAAAGTCTTCGAGGATGTATTTTTTGATGAAAAACTGTAGGCCAAAAAAGACAACGGCATCAATGCCTTCTAGGCGACTTTTACGAGGTGTCCAGTTAGAATAAACTAAAGTAGTTTGGTTGGGGTACTGGCGACGGTGATCAACTTTATAACCGTCTGTATAGAGTAATGGATTCATGTTTAAAACTATTTATTAGATGAACCAGCAGAGACTGGATGTTAATGTTAATTAAAAAATGCTTATCTTATAAGAAGGGGGCTAAGTTGATTTGAGTCAAACCTTCCTGAGGCTCGATGTCTTTAAAAGCATTGGTGGTAAAGATTTGCTCAAAGTGTTGCGACAATTGTTCCAAGCCCTTGCTAAAAATACCATGACTGACGGCTAAATACAATCGTCCAGCATTTTTTTCTTTTAAGGCAGTAGCTAACCCCATAAAGGTACCTCCACCATCACAAATATCATCAACAATAAGGCAATCGGCTCCTTGTAAGTTATCAGCAAAAACCTTAAAGCCAGATAGTTTGCCTGTGCGAACGTCTCGACTCTTAGAGCATTCTACAACGGGGTAAGCGCCTTCTAAGTGAGCCGCCAGTTTGTATATCTTTTTGAGGGCTCCTCCATCAGGAGCAATCAATTGGATAGGGCCCAACTCTTGGACGATTTGCTGGATAAAGGTATGATTACTCAGGGCTTGACAGTTATTCAACAAGGCAATGGCGACTTCAGAGTGGGCATCAAAAATTGTTACTTTATCAAAATGAAGGTTATTGATCAAATCAGCATAAATCTTAACGCTCAAGGGTTCTCCAGGAACCATTACGCGATCTTGGCGTGCCGCGGGAAAGTAAGGCAAGATCAATTCCAGTTGTTTTACACCCGCTCTTTGTAACGCATCAACGGCTAGGAGTAAGACGCCCATATCATTAAAGGAACGTATCCGATGAGTAATGGTAATCGCCTTAATCGTATCTAGCGTTTCTAGTACTTTAAAATGAGGCTCCCCTCCTGAGAAAGTAAAGAGTTGAAAGGTTAAGGCATCACTCGCACCATAAGGCGTAAAATTAGGATCCAAATTTAAGTACATAGAGGAAGGTATTTACGGTGAAAAAATAATCAAACGGTTTGCTTATAAGGATGAAATTACAAAAATCAATTGACTTTGTTTGTTTTTTAAACTAAGTAATGTTGAATAAAGTTCAACCTCTGAGTTTTTTATTTTTTTTTGTTCTAAAACAGAAAGAAGGAAGCATGAAATTTGTTGGAAAGGGATAATAAAAGGTACAAAAGTATTTTTTGTTTAGCTTTCTTCTGCAAATGATTGAAAAACAAGAGGGAAGAACAATAAGAAAAGGCCCCACTGTTACCATTATTCTTCTATCTTTTAAATACAGTGTTGTGAATTTTTTTCTTTTATGTAGTTCTATTTTTTTAATAATCAATGTACTCACAACAAGTTCTTGTAATGAACAAAAGGGGGGAGAGGACTCCCCTTATCAAATTATTCTAGACTCTTTTGTTGTTACCCAATATCCTCCTAAAGATCCTGATGGTAATCATTGGAGCAGTTATAGGAAGGAATTTGCGACAATCCACCTTAGATTTGTAGGAGATCAAGTGCCATTTTACGAACATACCGTGTTCAAACATAATGCTGATCCTTCTCAAAAACATACCTTAGATACTCAAGGATGGATTGTTGGAAAGGGGAAAAAAGACCAACATTGGTATGATGTCTTATTTTTTCATAAATATTTTGGAGGAGATGAGTTGATGTCTCAGATAGAGCAGATACACTTGCCCAGAAATGGCACACCTGTTTCAGTCACTTCTCTAGATAAAGAATATGCAGTGACTATCCATTATCGACACCAATAGTTTATCGATTGGAAGCTTGTTTTTGACTTATTTGAAAATAAAGTTCGCTTTCTTGGATTTTTTATACCGATTTTGGTGTTAATAGAGATGGTTCTTGTTAGAAGAGACTGTTGTTATTATTAATGAAATATTGTGTTTTTATAATACAAATAATACCTTTGCAATATGAAAGCAGTCTGTTCCTAAAACTATTGTTAGTTAAGACCTACCCCTAACAAACAGAGTCGATTGACTCACTATATAAACACCAAATACGAATGAACTTTTTATACAGCACATTGGCATTTTGCCTTTGTATGACTTCCCTAACTTTTGCCCAAACAGGAGATACAAAAAGCTATCTTTCTATGGATGATATGGGGTCTTGGGGAATGAAGGATTCAGAAGCGGAATGGCTTATTAACCCTTTTTATGATACCTTATTTTATTTAGATAGAACAGCGTTTAATTCAGAGACCTACGAAGTCACTCGTTACCAAACAGATTATGTGTTGGGACAAAGTGAGATGAGTTATCGTTGGCGGCTATTTTATAAAGATGGCAGTTTGCGCTATGAAGCTGATGCTATTTTGCCTCGCTTGATGGGGGATGTAGTTTTGGTAAAAACAAAAAATAAATGGGGTTTAATTGCTACGAATGGCAAAATAATTTTACCTGTGAAGTGCACTCAAATTGATTGGCACGAAGATGTTTTAGCGTTAAAAAATAAAAAAGATAAATGGCATCTATTTGACCCTCAAGACGGCCATTTAGAAGAACGTGTTTTTGATAAGGTAACGTTGATTAGCCCACCCAACAAAGATGTCTTATTATTAGTAGAAGTAGATGGTCGTCAAGGCATCATTGATCAATATTTTAGAACCTGTGTACCTATCGATTATACCCAATTGATACTAGAAGATGCTAGAATGGGATATGTTTATTATAAAAAAGACAATAACGAATGTGGTTATATTCATCTAAAAACTAGGAGAATAGAAACGATTACTTGTAAGCCGTAAGAAGTATTATAGAGTCGCTTGATGCTTTTTTTGAAGGATTTAGCAGCCTGTTGGTATTTTTTCTTGAATAGTTTATTCCAATGACTTTCATCAGTGAAGCCCAACTCTTGAGCAATTTTTGTTCAACAAAGAAGCGCCTCTATGTCAATCCAGCGTAAAAAGAATCTTTGGTTTTGTTAGAACTTCTTTTGAAAATAACTTAAAAGTGGAGTAAATGTATTTATAATCAGAATTTTAGACATTATTTCGCTCATTAAAGGTAGCGGCTTGATGATATGGCCTTTGTGTTGTATATTTGCCGAGTATCGCTATCAAAAATGGCGCTTCAGATTATCCAATACAATTGCTGAAAAGCGCTTAAAGTACAGACGATATGCCACACCAAATTACTGATTGGTTACCTACCACAAGGAAAGAAGTAGAGAAACGCGGATGGGACCAGCTAGACGTTATTTTGTTTAGCGGAGATGCTTATGTGGATCACCCTGCTTTTGGAGGGGCTGTTATTGGACGCATCATCGAAAGTATGGGATATAAGGTGGCTATTGTACCACAACCAAACTGGCAAGATGATTTGCGCGATTTCAAAAAATTGGGAGAGCCCCGTTTATTTTTTGGCGTGACCTCTGGCTGTATGGATTCTATGGTCAATCACTATACGGCCAATCGCCGCCGCCGTTCTACAGATGCCTACAGTCCTGGTGGCAAAAGTGGCTTTCGCCCAGATTACGCGGCGACCGTTTATTCTAAAATCTTAAAAAAACTATACCCCGATACCCCTGTAATGATTGGTGGAATTGAGGCTTCTTTGCGTCGAGTGACGCATTATGATTACTGGAAAGATGAGTTGTTACCAACAATTTTAGAAAGCTCGGAAGCGGATATTTTAGTCTATGGAATGGGAGAACAACCGCTACGTGATTTAGTGACCCTACTGGACAAAGGGGTACCGTTTTCTTCTCTGAAAACGATTGCTCAAACGGCCTTTTTAGTAGATAAAGGACAGTTGCCTAAGAATAAGAATTGGAAAGATAAAACCTTAAATTCTCATGAGGTTTGTCTAAAAGATAAAAAAGCTTTTGCTAGTAATTTTAAGTACATAGAGCAAGAGTCTAATAAGTTGCAAGCTGATCGCCTCTTACAAGATATAGGAGAGAAGACCTTGGTTATTAATCCTCCTTACCAGACGATGACGGAAAAGGAAATGGATGCTTCTTTTGACATGCCCTATACCCGCCAACCGCACCCGAAATACAATAAGCGAGGAGATATCCCCGCTTATGAAATGATTAAATTCTCGGTCAATATGCATCGTGGATGTTTTGGCGGCTGTAGTTTTTGTACCATTTCTGCGCACCAAGGGAAATTTATTGCCAGCCGTTCTAAAGATTCCATTCTCAGAGAAGTAGATAAGATTACAGAAGACGAGAACTTTAAGGGATATATTAGTGATTTGGGTGGGCCTTCTGCCAATATGTATCGAATGAAAGGCAAGGTGCAATCCATTTGTGATAAATGCATTAGCCCATCTTGTATTTCGCCTACAATTTGTAGTAATCTAGATACTTCTCATGCCCCGATGACAGAGATCTACCAAGCGGTAGATGCCAACCCTAAAGTGAAAAAAGCTTTTGTTGGTTCAGGGATTCGTTATGATATGTTGGTGCCAGAATTTAATAAAAAAGCAGAGGTAGATGATTTGGAAGCGTATTCGGAACAGCTGATTACACGCCATGTTTCTGGCCGATTGAAAGTTGCCCCAGAACATACTTCTGATAATGTATTAAAGATTATGCGCAAGCCATCTTTTAAACATTTTCATTCCTTCAAAAAAATGTTTGAGCGCATCAATGCCAAGCATGATATGAAACAGCAACTTATTCCCTATTTCATCTCTAGCCACCCTGCTTGTGAGTTAGAAGATATGGCGAATTTGGCAGCAGAAACCAAGGATATGGGTTTCCAATTGGAACAAGTACAGGACTTTACGCCGACTCCAATGACTGTTGCAACCGTTATTTATTATTCGGGTTATCATCCTTACACCTTACAGCCTACCTTCACGCCTAAGGCTGAAGACGAAAAGCGTGATCAGCACCGCTTTTTCTTCTGGTATAAGCGCGAAAATCATCGTTGGATTAAGAGCGTTCTCAAGAAAGCAGATCGAGAAGATTTAGTCAATCAATTATTGACCGATGCTGCACCTAAAGGAGCAAATACTAAGAATAGAAAAGCAGCTCCTGCTCAAAAAAGAAGTAAATCTTTTAAGAAGAATTATCATAAAAATAAGAGAAGCAGTTCGCGGAAGAAACGGGGGTAGCATAAACGCTTCTTATTCGTGAGGCTATTTTTTAACTTGTTTTTATGAGCTTTTTATCGTATTTTAGTAAAGCTTAGACTTATTTTTTAAAATAGACCAGATCCAATTCTTGTGCGAGTATCTAATATTAATAGAGAAATTCTTAGGCAGACAACTGAATCGTTGGATCAAGCTCTTTTTGTCAAATTTCCAAAATTGGCTGCTTGGTTAGATGGAACTATTACACCTACCTTTAAACAGTTAATTAACTATGCTAAAACAGTTGATATTCCTTTTGGATACTTCTTTTTAGAGAAGATGCCTATCCAAGAAACGCAAATTCCACATTATCGCACAGTTAAAGAGGAGGAGGAAGTCGTTCCTTCTAAAAATTTAACAACCGTTATTAATATGATGGAAGCACGGCAAATTTGGGCAAAAGATTTATTGCTTGAATACGGCACTGAACCATTGACATTTGCAGGGAAATACAAAACACAGGACCCTATCAAGGTGGTTGTACAGGCGATCTATACTTTATTAGGAATAGAGTCAAAAACTTGGGCAGGTAAAATGCCCACTTGGCAAAAGGCATTTAAGTATTTAGTAGAGCAAACGGAGAAGGCTGGAATTTTTGTAATTGTAAATGGAGTTGTTGGTAATAACACCCATCGAACATTACAAGTTGAGGAGTTTAGGGGTTTTGTACTGTACGACGAAATTGCTCCCTTTGTTTTTGTCAACGGTAAAGATGCTATAGCTGGTAGAATTTTTACGTTAATACATGAAATTACTCATGTGTTGATAGGGGAAAGTGCCTCTTTTGATTTTTCTTTAGTAGATAAACACAGTAATAAGATAGAGCAATTTTGTAACCAAGTTGCTGCTGATTTTTTAGTACCGAAAGAGCTTTTGAAAAACTACTATGAAGACGGGAATTATGAAGTATTAGCACGGAAATTTAAAGTTAGTCAAGTTGTTATCGCACGAAGATTGTTGGAACTCAAAATGATAGATAAGCAGCAATTTTTTAATTTCTATAGTCATTACAAAAATCAAAAAAATACCACTAAAGGAGGGAAGGGAGGTAGTTTTTACAGTTCAGTTCCTTATCGAGTAAGTAATCGTTTTTTCGAATTAGTTAATACTTCTTTATTACAAGAGAAAATACGGCCAACAGATGCCTTTAGGTTAACTGGTTTAAAAGCTAAAACGTACGATATTTATCTCAAAAAAATAAAGGAGTAATGGCATCACCTACTACCATTTATTTATTAGATACCAATATTTTTATAGCTCCCTATAGGACCTACTATTCTTTTGATTTCGCTATGCCTTTTTGGGAGTTTTTAGTTCAAAAAGGAGGTTAAGGTATTATTAGGACAATAGATGAGGTAAAGAATAAAATTGTTAGAGGGGAAGATCTTTTGGCTGTATGGTTTAAGGCTAATTTTCAAGACTATTGTATTAGTTCTCAAACACAAACTATTGTGAAAGCCTATCAAACCTTAGTACAACATGTGAATGCAAGTACAATTTATAACCAGAAGGCTAAAGATGAATTTATGCAAGTAACGAATGCAGATGCTTGGCTACTGGCTCATTGTGTAGCTGCTCAAAATGGCGGAAATTCTGTTTGCTTGATTACAGCAGAAGTTTTTAGTCAACAGTCTAAAAAGCGTGTTCCTATTCCTAATATTTGCAAAGACTTTAACGTTGACTATTGTAATTGTTTTGATTTACTTAGGACACTAGGTTTTTCCTTTTAATTATACTTGCTCAGATGCCTAGCAAACGTGTTATTTCATGGCCTCCAAACAAGCCAATACTTCTTTCTTATAACCTCTGCTAATGGGGAGAGATTGCCCCATCATTGCTATCTGATCCTTGGAGAAGGATTCAATACGATCGATATTGATCATAAAAGAACGATGAATTCTGATAAAATGTGTGGGAGGTAATTGTACTGCCATATTAGAAAGGGTTTGACGAGTGAGAATGGATTGCTTTGGGCAATGAATCTTTAAGTAATCGCCAAAACTTTCGATATAACAAATAGTTGAAAAAACAACTTTGACCATTTTTCGGTCAGAACGAACAAAAATGAACCCTTCTTGTGCGCTTATTTTAGGTAGAGGATGTTTTTCTTGTACTGGAAGATGAATGGCGGTATAATGCTCAAGCGCTTGCAATAGGCGTTCAAAAGAAATGGGTTTCAATAGATAGTCTACCGCTCGTAAATCAAATCCATCTACTGCAAATTCGCGGTAAGCAGTTGTAAAAATAATTTTTTGTTGGCTAGAAATGCTCTTGGCAAAAGAGAGCCCTGATATATTAGGCATATTAATGTCTAGTAAAATGAGGTCTACTGTTTGGGTGCTCACTACTTGGAACGCTTCCACGGCGTTCTTGCAAACGGCAATGAGGTGTATGTTGGCGATTTGAGATAGATGAATTTTTAAGATATCCCTTGCTGTTGGTTCATCGTCTACAATAATACATCGAATGGGTAAGGTCATACTTATTGTTGCTGTTGGTTCAAATCTAGGTTAACACAAAATAAATCTCCTTTGGTCGCTATTTCTAAACTATATTGATCGCCATAGAGTAAATCTAAACGCTTCCTAATGTTTTTTAATCCAATCCCTTTTGGCGTTCTACTAGGAACAGCAAGAACAGTTCTACTATTGGTCATAGAAAAATGAATATGCTTGGCTTTAACACGCAGGGCTATTTTTACTTCAAAAATACCCTGTTGAATGGTGCCATGTTTAAAAGCATTTTCAACAAAAGGAAGAAACAACATGGGGGGCGTTAAGATCGCTTCCCAAGCTCCCTCTATTTCAAAATTAATACTTAGAACATCTTGGAAACGTAGTTTTTCAAGGGCAATGTAATCTTGAATGTGCTGTACTTCCTCTTTTAACTCCACCAAAGGCTCATTGGATTGATACAAGAGATAGTCTAGTAAATTAGACAATTTAAGAATCATCTCTGCGGTATAATCGGATTTTTGTAGCGCAAATCCATAGATGGTGTTGAGAGTGTTGAATAAAAAATGAGGATGAATTTGCATTTTTAGATAATCCAACTTTTGGGCATTAAGGAGCAACTCGCGCTCTAATAATTGGTGGACTAATTGCTGGTTTTTAGCAAGGGTATTTTGATTCTGACGCCAGGTTAAAATCACGAAAGC
>JBOEFW010000075.1:0-50168 GCA_050633105.1 Aureispira sp.
AACTTCTGTTACACGGTATTAAGTAGGCGAAAAATTGGTATTATTGCCCCGTCGAGTTGACCCAGCAATAATACCAACTAATAATCTATTAAATAGCTCGACAACGACTCCACAACCAAGAGCGATCTAACTCTCTTAATCCTGGCGATAATGCCGCATATACTTTTTCGTGATAACGATTGATCCAAAGGCGTTCGTTATCCGTTAATAAGGTAATATCAATTAAATTCGTCGCTATTGGAAACAAGGTCAACACTTCAAAGGCTAAAAAATCAGGATTCTTATCAGAAGGAACACATTGCATGAGGTTTTCTATACGAATACCATAACCATCGGGTTGATAATAACCTGGCTCGTTAGAAGAAACGGTATTCTCCTCAATTGGCGTCGCGCCTCTACTGCTCTTGATATTAGGCGCAAAGCCCTGAGGGGCTTCATGCACCCCCAAGAAAAAGCCAACACCATGTCCTGTTCCATGTCCATAATTAAGCCCTTCTTTCCAAAGCGGCAAACGTGCTAAGGTATCCAATTGTGCGCCTGAAACGCCCTTGGGAAAATGAGCCGTCTGCAAGGCAATATTTCCTTTTAAAACTAAGGTGTAATGCTTCTTTTGCTCCGCTGTTGGCGTTCCAAAATGGATGGTACGAGTAATATCCGTTGTTCCATTGATGTATTGCCCACCACTGTCTAAGAGCAACATTCCTTCGTTCTTAATCCAAGCACAATCTTCGTCTTGTGCATGGTAATGAACGATTGCCCCATTGGACTCATACCCAACGATAGCAGAGAAACTATCGCCTTTGTATCCTTCTTGCTCACTTCTAAATTTAGTCAACACTTCTGCGACCTCTGTTTCTTTTACAGGACGTTCTATCACTGTTTTCCCTAACCAACGAAATAAGTGTATCAAGGCAATTCCATCCTTCACCATGACTTCTTTGAAATGCTGAATTTCTGTTGGATTTTTGATTGATAACCAAGGAGTAATCACAGAATCTCCTAGAAGAAGATTTTGATGCATTACCATTTGGAATTCCCAACTAAAGCTATGTTGGTCAGCATACACTAATTTATTAGAAGGAACCACTCCTAAAGCATGAGCGACCGTTCCATATTCTTGGAGGCGAATTCCAGCGGCAGCCAATTGTTTTTGGAGTGAAGCGGGCACTTTATAATCTTTTATAAACAAGGTAGCGCCCTCCTTTCCTACTAATAAATAGGATAAAACCACTGGTGTAAAGTCAATATCCCATGCACGGATATTAAGCAACCAAGCAATTTCATGCAAAGCACTTACAAAATAGAAATCCACCCCACGATGTTCCATAAAGTCGCGCAAGCGCGCTAGTTTGTCTTCACGAGATACACCACTATATTTTATATCAAAATCATAAGCTACGCTATCAGGCATATTCGGCCGATCTGCCCATACATTACCAATCAAACTTTTGGCAGGAACTACTTGAATAGATTTGCTATTCGCTAGCTGTTGTAACTGATGCACTTGGTGCACAGAAAACATAGCCGCTTCTATGCCTATTGTTGCTTCTTCTGGCAAGGTATTTATCATCCAATGAAGATGCTCGGGAGCCGTTTGTTGCCCTAAACGATGGAGCGTTATGCCTGTTCCTTCTAATTCCTTTTCAGCTTGTATGAAATAACGAGAATCCGTCCAAAGAGCGGCATAATCTGCCAAGACAACTAAGAGGCCAGCCGAACCCGTAAAGCCTGAAAAATATTCTCTTACTTTCCAATAATCGGCCACATACTCACTTTGATGCGGATCATTCGCAGGCAGGACTAAAGCGTCAATTTGTGCGTCAGCCATTGCTTTTCTCAATCGGTGTAGACGTTCTTTTACGGTCTTCATAATTTGCTTGTTTAATGGAGGTTACAACTATAGAGGGTTTTTATTCCAATAAGCCCTCTCTTCTTCAGGTACCAATTTTAAGAACTTTTGAAGGATATGACGAATAGTAAGGGTAGTTTTTATAATTTTACGACACTTCTAGAAGAGATTTAATCTTCTACATTCTTCCTTACTCTGTAATAAGAACGCACTAAATTGATTATCAGTCTATCTTTTTTTCATATCTCAACAGGTTAAAACAAGACAAACCGCTTAGTCAATGATGTTTTTTAAAAAATGAAAAGCCGCGTAACTGCTCTACAAAGTATTATTCTTACACCTTTATCAATTAGCAAAACAACATGTCCAACCAACCAACTATTTTGATTTGTAATGATGATGGAATCACAGCAGGTGGCATTGCCAACCTTATCGCTGTAGCCAAAGATTATGGACGCGTAGTAGTCGTAGCGCCTGATAGCCCTCAATCTGCTCAAGGGCACTCTATTACTATAGAAGACCCTATTCGCCTCCGTAAAGTAGATCTATTTGGCCCTGAGGTAGAGGCTTACGAATGCTCTGGAACCCCTGTCGATTGTATCAAAATTGCCAAGTATGTTGTGCTTAAAGACACCCCTGTACAGTTGTGTTTATCAGGCATCAACCACGGTTCTAACGCCTCGACCAATGTTCTTTATTCTGGTACCATGTCGGCGGCTATGGAAGCGTCCTTAGAAGGAATTCCCTCTATTGGTTTTTCTTTGTTGGATTTTGCAGCTGATGCTGATTTTTCAGCCGCTCAACAAGTTGTTCGCCAGTTGGTAGAACGCACGCTTGAGCAGGGTTTAGGCAAAGCTAATTTACTCAATGTTAATATTCCGAAATTACCTTTTGAGGAAATAAAAGGCATCCGAATTTGCCGTCAAGCAGAAGGCCACTGGGCAGAGGATTTCCAAGAGGGCGTTGATCCTATGGGCCGCAAATATTATTGGCTCAAAGGAAAATATGTTTATCTGGATGAAGGAGAAGAGTCTGATGTTTGGGCCTTGGAAAATGGCTATGTATCTGTTGTTCCTGTCATGCACGATCTAACGCAGTACGATGCCTTACCAGGATTGGCCCACTTAACTGGCCTGTAACTTTTGGCGTTTTTTTGCGTTTTGAATGTTCTGGTAGTAGGGGGGTATGCAATACCCCCCTACTACTAATGGACATTTTTTTTCATTTTTATATCCTTATGTTATGCTAAAGAATAAATTCATGAATGGCTTTATTATGGGCCTAATCATTCCTTTAATTGCCTTTCCTGTGTTGTATTACCTAGACCACGCCTTGGTATTTTCTGACTCGGTAAGTGTTACAGGTAATGATAAATTTATTTGGACAGGCTTCAAGCAAAGCACCTTAGTCTTAATGGCTTTTTGTTTTAACTTAGTACCAACCTATATTGCCAATAAGCGGTATAAAGAAGAGTTTATTCGTGGTATAATGGTTCCTACCGTCATCTACTGTTTCATTTGGTTCTTTTATTTCCAATCCAGTTTATTCTCCTAATTTGATTCACCACTCACACATCTGTTATCACTATGTACCAACGTCCTAGACGCAATCGTAAAAGTGCTGCTGTTCGTTTTCACGCTCAGGAAACACAATTAGACATCCAACACCTCATTTATCCTTTCTTTTTGTATGATGGTCAGAATAAGAAAGAAGAAGTCCCTTCCTTACCAGGCAATTATCGCTGGTCTTTAGATAAATTGCTGCCAGAGATCGAAGAATGTTTGGAATTAGGCTTGCGTACTTTTGTGCTATTCCCTGCTGTAGAGGAGCATTTAAAAGATAAAGTAGCCAGTTATAGTTATGCGGAAGAGAACTTTTACTTGTACGCCCTGCGCAAGATTAAAGAAACCTTTCCAGAGATCTGCTTAATGACTGATGTGGCCATGGATCCATACAGTTCTGATGGACATGATGGCTTAGTCTCTGAAGGGATCATTCTTAACGATGAAACCTTGCCTATTTTAGGAAAAATGGCCGTTGCACAAGCACAAGCGGGTGCCGATATTCTAGGGCCATCAGATATGATGGATGGCCGCGTTGGTTTTATGCGAGAAGAATTAGACGAGGCAGGTTATTTAGATGTTTCTATCATGTCTTACACGGCTAAATATGCTTCCGCGTTTTATGGCCCGTTTCGCGATGCCTTAGATTCTGCTCCTAAAGCTGGCGACAAAAAGACTTATCAAATGAATCCTGCCAACAAACGAGAGGCATTAATAGAAGCCAGCCTAGATATCCAAGAAGGGGCAGATTACTTGATGGTCAAGCCCGCTCTCCCCTATTTAGATATCATTCACATACTCAAAGAATATGCAGATATTCCGATTGCAGCGTATAATGTCAGTGGAGAATGTGCGATGTTAATTGCTGCTTGTCAGAATGGTTGGCTCAATTTTGAACAAGCCATGCCCGAAATGTTAATATCCTTCAAACGAGCAGGGGCTGATGTTATCTTGACCTATTTTGCCAAAGCCTATGCGCAATTGGTCAAAGAAGGCAAAGGATTTAGAGGATAAATAATAGGAAGATAAGCTGGTGTACCAGCTTATCTTCCTAACTAATCAATAGGCTTATTTTAATTTCAAGGTACTCTGCCTTTCTCGATTGACCTGCAATTGGGTAACATCTGGACGGGAATAATGTCCAACAGGATCAAAATTTTGACGTTCCTCATACACCCGATTGAAATCTAATACCTGATAAATGTTTCCCTCGGTTGTTTGATCTGGTGGTACTATAAATTCGCCATCTGGTCCAGCAATACATGATCCACCATTCGCTAATACAGCAGGAGCATTCGCTAAAATATGCTCTAAATGAGGCGTATCGGCAGGAAAATCGCTCTTTTTCATCAAACAAGAGACCGATACAACAAATGAACGCGCTTCTCTAGCGATAAATCGAGTAATATCTTTGGTATTGTGTTCACTCCCTGGCCATACTGCAATATGTAAATTTTCGCCTTGCGCATAAAGAGCGGCTCTAGGCAAAGGCATCCAGTTTTCCCAGCAATTCAACCCACCTACTGTAAATTGTTTTAGTGGATGTACTTGTAATCCATTACCATCTCCAGGTGCCCAAGTCAACCGCTCATCATAGGTTGGTTGTAATTTGCGGTGTACAGACTGTATTTCGCCTTGTGCATTGATATAGACCAAAGAGGCGTATAAACTATGGCCGCCCCTATCTTGTGGCCGTTCAATGATCCCCAAATAAACCGCTAGTTGGTGGGTTCGTGCCAGCGCACAAATCGCCTCTAAATCTCCCGCTTCTATTACAACACTATTCCGCGCATAATGGGCATGCAATTCTTTAACTACCGTTTTATTCCATTCGGCTCCCCCCGTCAAGGCCAACCAAAAAGGATAACCAGGTACTAAACCTTCCCCAAAAACAATTAGTTCTGCTCCTTCCTGCGCAGCTTCTAGCATGGCGTGTTCTACTTTTTTTAAGGTTTTTTCTTTGTTGAGCCATACTGGAGCAATCTGCGCCAAGGCTACTTTGAGCTGATTTTCTGCTACTTTAGTCATAATTTGTTGGATTAATCCTGCAATAAATTAGGGGCCATTCCACCAAAATACTAAATCCTTCCTGCTCCTATGCCTTTCCTATAAATAAAAACAAGCTCTTAACTTTTGATTGGTATCCTCTTTATTACCTCTTAAAAATACAGCAACTTCTCTTCTGCCTATTCTTTTTTATCTTTGTCAAGCAAATTCTTAATGCCACTCACAATTAGTCCCTCTTTCCCCAATAATTTCCAGCCCCACAAATCTATTCCTAACCATATTATTTTTCTTCCTTCTTATGAGCAGTCCTTCTTCCCTTTTTGGCCAAGTACAACTTCCTTGTCTTCCCATTCGTGCTGCGGCTCAACACAGCAGTGAACAAGTTAATCAATTGCTCTTTCAAGAGACCTACACCATTCTAGAACAGCAAACGGAATGGAGTTACATTTGTAGCCAGCACGATCAATATGAAGGTTGGATCGCTAACAATCAGGTACATTTTATTAATAAAGAAGCCTATGAACGGCCTTTTCTGAGTTATCAAACAAATTTAGCGCATTGGGACTTGGAGCGCCATTCCTTTTGCTATATGGGAAGTCCTTCTTATGAATATGCCCCCGTTTCGGAAACAGTCTCTCCTAACGATGCTTGTCGGGCGGCTCTTTCTTTTGTTAATACGCCTTACTTGTGGGGTGGTCGAACTTGTTCTGGCATTGACTGTTCAGGCTTGATGCAAATTGCTTTTAGAATGGCAGGAAAAGCCCTCCCTAGAGATGCTTCTCAACAAGCACAACTAGGTAATACGATCCCATGGGAAGCACATCAACGAGGGGATTTAGCTTTCTTTGAGAATAAAAAAGGAAAAATTACTCATGTGGGGTTATTATTAGATCAAAATACGCTGGTTCATGCCTCTGCTTGGGTGAGAATTGATCCATTAACAAAAGAAGGGATTTGGCACCAAAAACAGTGTACTCACCAGTTAGCGCACATTCAACGTTTGACCTAACTTCTTCTTTTTAAACTCTTTAGTTTAAAAGAACAAAAAAAGTGCAATCTTTTTTAAAGAAAAATTTGCTTCTTAGATAAAAATGTGCGTATATTTGCATCGCATTAAAAGCGCGGGTGTGGTGAAATTGGTAGACACGCTAGACTTAGGATCTAGTGCCGCAAGGTGTGTGGGTTCGAGTCCCTCCACCCGCACCAAAAAAATTCGTAAGGAAGTGCAAGTTGTCGAATCGCTGAACCAGCACATGATTCTCAGCTTGCACTTTTACTTTTTTATCCCTTAAAATAAAATTATTCAATGCCAACGATAAAGCATGAAAATGTCGATGAGCTAAATGCTATCGTAACGATTGAGCTTACTAAAGAAGATTACTTATCAAAAGTAACAACTAAGCTCAAAAAATACCGCAAAGAAGCACAGATCAAAGGTTTCCGTCCTGGGAAGGTACCAATGAGCCTCATTAATCGCAAGTTTGGCAACGCGGTTTTGATGGAAGAAATCAATGAAGCGATAGGGAATGGTTTAAACGACTATTTTAAGGAAGAAAACTTACGTGTTTTAGGTAATCCTATTGCTATTGAGGACAAAGATTTGAACATTCAGATCAGTAAGCCTGCTAATTACGAATTTAAATTTGAAGTTGGTTTAGCCCCTCAATTTGAAGTACAAGGTCTTTCTGCCGATAACAAACTCCCCTTCTACGACATTGCTGTCACAGAGGAAGCAGTTACAGAGGAGATCGAAAAAGTACGTAGAAAACATAGCCAAGGTTTCCAAAACAATATCACTGACGTTCAGGAAGAAGATATGTTGGCCATCAGCTTACAGGAGTTGGATGCGGAAGGCACTATAAAAGCAGATGGTGTCGTTAAAGAAGAAACGTTCTTAGCACTAAGAGATTTAGCCAATGATAGTCTTAAAGAAGATTTATTGACGGCTACTATTGGTGATACCTTTGATTTTGACATCTTCACGATTGAAAACAAAGAAGCGTCTTACATTCGTAAGCATGTTTTGGCCATCGAAGATGAAGCAAAAGAAATCAACAACCAATTCCGTTTGACCATCAAAGAAATCAAACGCGTTGATAAAGCTGAATTAAACGAAGCATTCTTCAAGCAATTGTTCCCTGATGAGGAAATTGCAGATGAAGCCGCATTTAGAGAAAAAGTGAAAAGTGAAATTTACAAAGGGTACAAACAAAGCTCTTTGAACCACTATAGTAACTTGGTTTTTGATTTCTTACTAGAAAACAACCAGTTAGACTTGCCTTTGGATTTCTTGAAAAAATGGTTGTCAGAGAATAATCCTGAAATCACAGAGGAGTTCTTTGTTAGCAAAGACTTTGAAGCGTTTATCAAGAATACCAACTGGTCTTTGATCCGTGAGAAATTGGCAGAGCAATATGAGATTCAAGTCAACTACCAAGATGTAGAAGATATGACTCGCTCAGAGATTTTAGGCTACTTCAACTACCAAATTCCTCCTTATGGAGAGATGATGGACAATATGTTAGAACGCATCCTATCTGATAAAAAAGAAGTAAACAAACGTTTTGAAGCGTTGATGGATCAGCGCATTCTAGAAAAGGCTTCTGACAGTATGGGTAAAGACATGATTGACAGCACTAAAGAAAGCTTTGAAGTCATTTTACAAGAATACCAAGACAGCAAAAATCCTCCTATTGAGGAAACAGTAGCTGAAACAGAAAATACAGAAGCGGAAGTTTAATTAACTTTCACTACTCTTTAGTTAACCTCGAAAGAAGTTAATGCTTAAAGCACTCAATTCTAGTAATTGGGTGCTTTTTTCTTATAAATCATTTGCTTATTTCATTTTTTATCCAAAACTTGCCGTTATTATTTTAATATGGTATAATTATTGTTTTAAGCAAGGCATTTATGCTTTACTTACTTTATCTTTAATGTTAACAACAGCTAGATAAAGCAAACTAAACTAACACTTACAAAAAGTATATAGGATGCAATAAAGAGCTCTCTAGCCGTCAAAAACGCCCAAATGCAAAAAAAAGTAACATTTTCTAAAAATTAAAACATACTTTTTATACCTAGTGGTGATTTTTTTATATCTTGTGCCATCAAATATTACTCCCTGTTAGTTAACAAAGATAACATAGTAATTATGCGGCCTCAGAAAAGCTGAGTCATGATTTTAATCGCCGCTTATTTTCAGAGTTTATCTCTGGTTCTCATTACAACGCTCGATTCACAAACGCCCCATTTTTATTGTGAATCTAATGTCAATACTTGATGGATCTTTATAAAAAGTGATGCCAAGATTTATTGACAGCATACAATCCCCTTAAACGATATTAGGTCTTTGCTAATGGTTCCTCCTATCGTTCGAATGTACTCTACAGCAAAAGAGACATTCTGTAATTTTTCATTAGTGTAATGTATAACAAATGCATTATTTGCCATTTTATGAATCAAATAATCGTTTGTTTTAGTTGTTATTTTTTAATTAAATTTGTAACCGTATTCTTATTATGGCAAAATCAAAAACAGAGGTATTCACTCTTAAAAATGGAAAGCAGGAAGTAAAATTAATTTATCCTGAATTGCGTAAAGTAGTATTAATTCTTCGTGCTATCAGCCACGACTTACGCAAAAAGATTGTAGACTTGTTACGTGAGAATGAAACAATGAACGTAACAGATATTTATGTAAAATTACGCATTGAGCAGTCTGTTGCTTCTCAGCACTTGGCTATTTTACGTAAAGCAGGTATCGTTTTGACACAACGTCGAGGTAAGTTTATTTACTATACTTTGAACAACGACCGTCTTTCTGAAGTATCTGTATTGGTAGACCAATTGGCTGCCTAGTTACCCTTTCATTTACAATAGTTAAACAATACGTCCCTTAAGCTATCGCAATGATCAGCTCTGTTATTGTTCAACATAATTGTTCTCATTTTTTAACTTTTGCATAAAAATCCGCTTAACAATGGAATATCAAACAGTAATTATAGACGAAGATAAATTAGAGTATGCCGCAGAAGTAATGCGTGCATTAACTCATGATTTAAGATTGCAAATCCTTGCTTTCATTGATAAAAACAAAAATATCAACGTTAACAAGATTTACAATACATTAGGTTTAGAGCAATCTATTACCTCACAGCACTTGCGCATCTTGCGCTTGGCTAATATTGTTACGCATGAGCGTAGAGGCAAGCAAATCTTCTACAGCGTTAACTATGAATATCTACATGGTGTTGTTGGTAACATCGGTGAGTTTCTATCTAGAATTTAAGACTACTGGCCTACTCTAGGTCAATCTACTATAGATAATAGCAATCAACATCAAGTTGGTTGCTATTTTTTTTGTTTAGTAACCTCCTACTCTATAATGTTAGATTCTGTGGGAGATAGACTGATAGTTAGACCAGAGCACCTTGTAATCCACTATTGTTCAATTCCGTTTATGAGTGCCCCAAACGCGACCGCTTCCTTATTCTTCCCATCATAACACCACCTATTCTCCCCTCCTCTTATACTCCACACACATGTATAGTACAGCAAAAACGCCTTTCCCAAACAAATTGGAAAAGGCGCCCTAAGTTTTATGCGTAAAAAGAATCGTTCTTATAGAGTTTATCCTTTTTTACCAGAACTCTTTTGGGTAGATTCTTTGGTTCCACTACTCTTGGTAGTTCCACCTTTCTTACTTGTTGATTCTATAGGAACAGCTTTATTGGTAGGTTCTGATTTTGAGCTACCTGATTTTGAGCTGCCTGCTTTTTGGTTGGTACTTGGTGTTGTACGCGGAGGAGTGGTCGACTTTTTTGTAGCAGGGCTACTTGAATTTGTTTTTCCACTAGATCCACTAGCCCCTCCTGTGTTTCCGCCATTGCTTCCACCAGAGCTTCCGCTGTTACTACCACCAGTATTTCCACCACCAGAAGAACCTGAACCAGTTTGCCCAGTATTTCCGCCAGTGTTACCACCTGTTGTACGAGACATATACGTCACGACTTTAGAATCACTAGCTGCTCCTGCTGTATTGGTTGCGGTTACAATAATGTTGTTGCTTCCAGGATTCAATGCGACTCCATTCGCTTGGAGCACGGTTCCAGATAGCATAAAATTATTCACTGCACGACCATTCACGGTCATAGAAACATTAGCTCTGCTTGTTACATTCTGAATGTTTGCGCGAACAGTTATACTCCCTGTAGCAACCGTTGTTGGATTTGTTGCAGGATTTGTAATAGATACAGTAGGACGAGGAACCATTGGAGTATAAATCACATTGGTTGTTGCTGTTGCCGTTCCTGTACTATTCGCTCCTGTCACAACAAATGTATTGTTGCCTGGTCTCAATGGTATACTGTTCGCTGTAAATGATGTTCCACTGAATTGGAAGTTACTTACCGTCTGTCCATTCACTTTAAAACCAACATCACTCTTCTGGGCTACATGCATAATTGTAGCATTAATCGTAATGTTATTGGCTTGTGTATTCAATGGATTACTGCTTGGTGAAGTAATCGTCACATTAGGTTCCTGTACGGGTACTTCATAAACAACTACCGTTGATTTACTATCTCTCCCTTGTGGATTGCTAGCTAGAATGGTAATTGTATTACTTCCAGCATTTAAGGCCACATTTACAGCTGTAAACTGTGTTCCACTGAAATTGAAATTGGTATTGTTTTGTCCATTCACTTGGAAACGAATATCCCCTCTTCCACTCACTTCCAAAATTGTAGCTGTAATGTTTACGCGTTGGTTCGTTGTTGTTAGTGGATTCTGATTAGGAGCGACAATCGTAATGCGTGGAGGTTTTGGTGCTTGATAGACAATAACGGTAGAAGCACTTGCTTTTCCTGCATCGTTACGCCCAACAATTTCAATATTATTATTCCCTGTACGCAGATTTACATTATTCGCTGTAAAGGTATTACCTGATAAAGTGAAATTTGTAGAAGCTTGTCCGTTGACAAAGAAACTCATATTATTCTTACTAGAAACATGTTGCACATTAGCCGTAATGTTAGTAGTATTCATCATCACTGTAGCAGGGTTGGCACTTGGTACCAAAATACGTACCGCTGGCTTTTTCAAAGGTGCTTGGCGAACAATTACAGTAGTAGCAGTTGCTGTTCCTTGACTGTTAGAACCCGCTACCATAATGGTATTGTTTCCTATGTTCAAGGCGACATTATTGGCTACAAAATTGGTTCCTGTAAAGGTAAAGTCATTCACAACTTGTCCATTGACTTTAAATTGTACCTTGTTACGACCACTTACATTCAAAATAGTAGCGCCAACAGTAGAAGTCGCTTGTTGTGTTGTAAATGGGTTGCTGCGTGGAACGGTAATCGTTACTGCGGGTTCCTCCACAGGCACTTCATAAATTACGACTGTTGATCCAGTAGCACTTCCTGCTTGATTAACAGCAGTGATAGACAAGGTATTGTTCCCTGCGCTTAGGCTAATGTTGTTCGCTGTAAAACTTGTTCCTGTTAGGGTAAAGTTATTACTTCGATTGCCATTCACGGTGAAGGTAACTCCACTTGCAGCACTGATGTTGGTAATAACAGCCGATAGATCCAAAGAAGCACTAGTCGTAGACATTGGATTCTGATTTGGTATCGTAATACTAACAGTGGGTGGCTGTACAGCACGACGGTAAACTACAACTGTAGTCTTACTATCCTGCCCTGCATTATTACGGCCTGTGACAACAAATGTATTGTTACCTATATTCAATTCAATTCCATTGGCTTGTAATTGACCATTGTTGAAGGTAAAATTATTTGTTCTTCCATTTACAGTAAAGGAAACATCGTTTTTACTGTTAACATTAGTAATTCTTGCTCCAATATTGATACTATTCTGAGTAGTAGACAATGGATTATTAGTAGGATTCGTAAACTGTACTACTGGAGGTGCTCCTAACTCATAAACAATAGTTGTAGTTGCTGTTGCTCTTCCTTGGCTGTTACTTCCACTCACCACAATGGTATTGTTACCTGGAGATAAGCTTACATTATTCGCACTAAACGATGTTCCAGAAAAAGAAAAATTAGTGCTCGCACGACCATTTACGGTCATGCTTACATTATTTCTTCCTGTTACATTCATGATCGTAGCACGAATATTAGCAGCCGCTGTGGCAGTACTAGAAGGACTACGTGCTGGCGTCGTAATAACAACTGATGGTTCTGGTTCTGCTACTTGGTAAACAATAGTAGTGCTTGCTGTAGCTTTTCCTTGACTGTTGCTTCCACTAATCACAATCGTATTATTACCTTGTGATAAACCTACATTATTCGCTGTAAACGTATTGCCTGAGAAAGAAAAACTAGTGTTAGTACGACCATTAATCGTCATTTGCACATTGTTTCTTCCTATTACATTCATGATTGTAGCACGAATATCTGCTGTAGCAGTACTTGCGGTACTTGGATTTCTATTTGGTGTCGTAATGACAACCGATGGTTCTGGCTCTTGTGGCGCTTGGTAGATAATCGTGGTACTTGCGGTCGCTGTTCCTTGACTATTTGATCCGCTCACTACTATGGTATTGTTACCTTGTGATAAGCTTATGTTATTCGCTGTAAAACCAGTACCAGAAAAAGAAAAGTTAGTATTGGCACGGCCATTTATCGTCATACGAACATTGTTTCTTCCTGTTACATTCGTAATCGTAGCACGTACATTTGCGGTTGTAGCACTGGTTGTGCTTGGATTACTACTTGGTGTCGTAATAACAACCGATGGTTCTGGCTCTTGCTTCTGGAAAACAACAACTGTTGTTCTGCTGTCTGATCCACCTCGATTAGTTGCCGAAACAACAAAAGTGTTACTCCCTGCTGCCAAGATAATTCCACTGGCGACAAAGTTATTCCTTGAGAAAGAAAAGGTACTCACTCTTCTTCCATTGTGTGTAAAGGTCACGTCTCTTGCGTTGTCTACATTCAAAATAGTAGCACGAAGATCTAACCGTGGATTGTTGGTATTGTATGGGTTAACATTAGGTTGTGTAATGTTAACGACTGGACGAGGTGTTTGTACTACTGGCTCGTAAGCAATGGTGACACTTTTACTATCCTGTCCTGCATTGTTGCGCCCTGTAATGACAACAGTTGTATTACCAGGATTCAAAACAATATTAGACAAAGTAAAATTCGTCCCAGAAAAAGTAAAGGCACTAGTAGCACGACCATTTACGGTACAACTGACATCACGTGAACTACTAACATTATTAATAATAGCAGTAACCGTTGCACTGTTGTTTTGTGTCACAAAAGGATTACTTCGTGGAGCGGTAATCGTCACAATAGGTCTTGGGTTAGGTTGCTCATAGTTAACGATCGTTGTTTTACTATCGCTACCATCTCTATTGGTTGCTGTAATTGTAAATACATTTTGACCTCCACTCAAGTTTACATTACTAGCACTAAAGTTGGTACCAGACAATGAAAAGTTGGTGTTTCGTTGACCATTGATTGTAAACACAATTCCATCACGCCCTGTAATATTTTGAATTTGAGCAGTAAGGTTAATGCGATTAACACTACTGTTACTTGGTGTATTAGAAGGATTGGTAAAAGTCACCACAGGTGGACGGCTAACTGGTTTTGTATTCGTATTGGTGTTCGTATTGGTATTGGTATTGGTATTGGTGTTATTATTACTTGGATTATAGATAATTCTTACCGCCTGTGCTTCTGAACCACAAGAGTTTTTACCTTTTACCACAACACGGTTTTCTCCTGAACTAAGACGGATATTACCCTCTACAGTAGCGGCAGAACTATTAAACACAACAGAATTCACTTCCCTACCATTGACAGTTACCGTAATTTGCTGGTTATTCAAATGGCTTACATTCGCTTTAATAAAAGCGTTTGCTTGCGTTGTGCTTACTTGTTGTCCATTTCTAGCAGGGGCTATGAAATTGATTTCAGGACAAGAAACTTTTGAGCGTCCAGTCTGCAAGCGCCAGTGTAACATCAAAGAAGTATAGTGGTGAATCGACCCTTCTATATCCTTATTATTATTAATATTAACTCCTTCAAAGTTCTCTTGTAAGGTGAAAGTGGTACGATGTCCAATAGCTAAGGCAAAATAAGGCGTAAACCAATACCCTAACTCTACTCCCACACTTGGCATAATTCCAAGGCGAAATATATTCTCATCAAAAAAAGAACCATCTGGATTAGAAGCTGTTTCATACTCCCCATCACGGAAATTGATAATATCTCGACGAACAGCACGATCCGATTGTCCATAATCCAAATCCGAATAATCGTATTGATCTCCATTCAAATCTAATTGGTCAAATTTACTTCCGTAAATGCCCAAACCAATGCCTCCATAAACAGAAAAAAGGACGCGATAACGACGGCGCAATTCTTCAAAATTGAGACGAACTTCTAAAGATAAGTCATGAAAAGCCGTAAAATGATTGTGTGCAAATGCTGCACTATCAGGACGGTATGTAAATTGGTTAGCGTTTGAAAAAACGGAATTTCCCAGCTCTGTATCTCTTGCATTTTGCCCAAACGTATACGTGTTCATGTAGCGAAAACGCCAATCTACAGAGAAGAAAGATTTTGGTGGATTATATAGGCTATGCCCAAAGTAAAAACCCCAGCCGCCACCCAAACGAGCTTTAACGTCACTGTCTTGCCAAGCGGCACCGCCATTGAGTCCAAAGGTCCAATAGCTCCCGCCATTGCCCATCCTGGATTCACCATTGACTTGTGCTCCTACTTGTGTGGGCCAGAGCGCCCCAACAACCAGTAACAAACATGCGTAGAGAAATGCTTTCATAATATCTACTTTTTTTTAAAAATGAGTAAAAATAGGTCCTACATCAGTTCCTAGAAACCACTGTTTTTGTACCTGTCTAAAATTGAGGAAAGTGAGTTCATGTCTTCCATTTTCCACGTGCTTTTTATAATTCTGTTGGCTATCTTTTATTCCTTTGAAACACATTCGTTTTGTTAATAGACAAGTATAACAAAAGTTGTTTAATAGGCCAAGCGATAAGCAACGAACAAACCAATAGAAAATTGTACGTACTCTTGTCATTAAATAGTGAAAAAGTGTGCCAAACCAATCGTTTCGGGAACTATTTTCAGAAAAAAAAATCTAAGTAAGGTAATAAAAAAAGGGCTCCTAAAAAAGGAACCCTTTAAGCTTTATTCTTTTGATCTTCAAATTATTACAAAACAATTTAAGAAGACTATTTTAATATTTCCTGTAGTGATTTACCAGTGATAATCACGGATATAACAATCCAATTCACGGCGACTAGAATTGAAGGTTAATTCTCCAAATACTACTCCATAATTTTGAATATCACAAGTTCTGTGAAAGGCATATTTTGCGAATTCTAAGCGAGAGCTTTCAAAGTTGAAAAAATGCATAATGTCAGCAATTTGATTGGCACTTACATAATGGTGATCTACAAAAGCCATCGCTTCTCTTACACGGTCGCTCTCAAATCCACAGTGGCGAATGCGTTGGCGGCAACCATTAAAAACAGAGATGGTAACAGGTGCCCAACCATAATTGTGGTTGTTGTAGTTACAGTATCCTACATAACGGTGTCCGTGACGTCTGCTAACAGTTTGACCATGTCCACTATTGCAAGTTCTGTTGCCTGTATGATGTCCATAACCATTTCCTGTATTGTGGTGTCCATGTCC
The DNA here is from genome assembly GCA_050633105.1 of Aureispira sp. GTDB lineage: Bacteria > Bacteroidota > Bacteroidia > Chitinophagales > Saprospiraceae > Aureispira. The sequence continues at coordinate 16,121 of JBOEFW010000075.1, forward strand.
ATTGTTGTGACCGTGTCCATTGCTATGGTGTCCATTATTGTTACCATAATATCCTCCACCATGGCGGCCATTATTACCATTATTTCCATAACTACGACCATTATTTCTATAGTCTCCTCCTCTGCGGGTATCGCCACTAGAACGGTGGTTATAGCTGTTTCCACGACGGCCATTATTGTTGTTGTAATCATTTCTACCGTAATGTTCTTGGCTACCACTCTTAGTGGACGCTAAAGGCTCACGGTTTTGGGCAGAAAGAACTAAAGTAGTGCTAAGTAACAGTGCTATTATATAGAGTATATTTTTCATGCGATTTATGTTTTTAAAGTTGGGGGAGGTTTTTACTCTACGTCTAGAATTACACCCTCCAATCTATTTTCTTTTGGGAAGTATTACTTTCATTTGGTTACTGTAATACTTTTACAAAAGCGTGCCAACTTTAATATTCAGCACAAGGTAAAATAATCCACCACAGGCCAACTCCAACATAAACAACTGTTTATCAGTGTTATAATTTTCTTTATTTAAAGGAACTTTTTTTAGAAATTCAAATTCAAGTTGAAAGCCTTTTACTCGAAGCACTATTTTATCGAGGATTTATTTGATCAATTATCCAATGAAACTCCTCTTGAAGCAAGGGCAAAGACTGCCAATCTAGTTTTTTGAGAAAAACTTCTAATCGCTCCCCATCAACTACCCCAGTTAAACGCAAACTTCCATCCGATAACTGGTCATAATCCACCACACTCCGTTGTTGAGTCTGCGTATGAATAAATTCAAAAACGCCATTTTCTTGGTCGTATGCCAATTGATAATCTTGCGTTTTGTTATTCATATACTGAACAATAAAATAGCCTCTACGATGAACAAAAGCTCTCTGCCAGCGATCAGGGTAAATGCTTCGGTCTGGATAGCTCCTATCATTTCGCACAAACGATTCTACTTGATACGCCCCATGAAAAGCAGGGCGCGCTCGTGAATCGTCGTTAAAATTATTCACCTGAAAATAAGGATAGAGGCTTTCTAACAATAGTAATCCCACCACCACCGTTTTAAGACTAGCATAAGCTACTCTAACAGGCATCTTTTTATAGCTCGGCTGCCAATCTATAGTAGGCATCCATTGGTTGTTGATTAGGAAAGCATACAGGCGCCTTATATGAGGTAATAGGATCACTCCTGTGAAGCACAGATAGAAAAGAGAATAGACCTTGACAGAGATATTAAACCCAAAATTTACGGCAACAACATGGGTCAAGACAACCATCGCTAAAAGCGCCCCTACTAAACGTGTTTTTCTAAAGAGTAATAATAGAGCCGCGAGTACCTCTAGTAGTCCCGCAAAAACAGTATACCCATAAGCTGTTCCCATCAGCGACCAAAACAGCAGATCTCTAGGAGTTTCTCCTACTGTTGTATATAAAGTATTGGGTTCTGGAAGATAAAATTGATATTTAAAGACCTTATTAAAGCCATACAAGAGGAGTTGTAAGGCAATATAATAGCTTAAAAATGTGCGTAAACCATAATACCATTGATCCAGTTCTCCCTCTCTTGGAGTTCTAAACAACAGTAATAAGCCTAGACTTAAAGCAACTATTAACAGATTAAAACAATGGATCAATAAACCTAAGGCATCAGAACTTATAGGCGAGTAGAAATCATCCGCTTGTCCAAGAAAAACACGGGCACTCCATTGTACCGCCAGTTCTGCACTATGATTGAGCCAAGGACGCAAAGAAGGAATCCATTGTAGTGGCCCTAGAGTAGTCCCTACAAATAAAAGAGTAAAAACCATTCCTACATACAACAAGAAGCGTTCTCTTGTAGTCCATCTTGGTGCAACCATTGCCTAGGGCTTTTGGAGGCTTACCGCAAATACTGCCGCCAAAGGAAGTAACAATAACCAAAGCCATTGCGTGGCTCCTTTTGGAGTTGGAAGGATTGCCGCAGTAGTCATGGCTGTTGTATTCGCCGCACTCACATCCGCTTTTAGTTCTTCTCTTAACTCTTTTTTGAGGGTTTTAATTTCTTGGCGGACTTCCTGACGCTTTGCTTTGCGTCTCTGCCGTCTTTCTTGTTCTTTTTCCTTTGGAGTTGCTACAGGTTCCAATACGACAGGTGTTGTTGGAGTTAATGGCTTACAAACGGCTAAAGAATCTGGTGTGGTGGTAATACTATCTCTCTGGATTTTTCTATTGGTTTTCCTATAGATCATTGGCTCTGTCAATCCAAATTCATCAGGCAGATCAAACGTAAATGTTATATCGCTTCCGCCATGACTGCGCCAAGCAATCTTTTTAGTTTGTGCTGCTAGGTTGGTAGAATTCGCTACGAGAAGGCCAATAATCATACTGATTAAGAAAAACGCTGCTTTCATGTTAGAAGGATTGGAAAGAGAAGAATAGACTAGGTAGGTTTTAGGTTCTATGCTAGGAGTAATGCACTATTGTTCAAAATAGTTCCCTGTTGCTCTTTTTTTATTAGGAGAGCAGATTTTCCGCTCTCCTAATAAAACCCTCAGGCCAATTATTAGATGTTTTTAAAGCGCCTTTTCAACGATTAATAGGCACGAATGTATTGGCGTAAAGCTTCTTGGCTAGAAGTGTTTTGCATCAACTCCACGACTTGTTCGTAATTTTCTTTATCCTGTGTTTTAGGATAAGCATATTTGGCAAATTCCAAGCGAACATCATCAAAAGCAAATAACACCACTAACTGCGCTACTTGACTACTCACCACATACTGTTCTTCTATCACAGATCTTGCCGCCTGTAGACGATCGTTGTCGGAAGAGTATTGTTGTATTGCTTGCTTAGACATTTGAAAATCATGATCAGAAAGAACATTTACTCCTCCCGTTGTAACAGGCGGGGTTTGATTGGTATTGGTATTCGTTGGGGAGATTGGATTAGGCGGATTATCACTGTTAGGAAAATCCATATCTAGCATCCCACCACGACTCTGAACATACGTCACCAGTTGTTGACGCTTATCTCTACTTAATAAAGCATCTCTCACTAAATAATAATTTTGAACATCTGCGGTATGGGTATATGCATAGGTTGCAAAATCTAAACGCAAATTTTCAAACATCAATAGCTCCATTACATCACGTACTTGATCTGCTCTCCAGTTCACTTGATCGCTAATCTCCTTAGCACGTGCCAAACGATCTCGATCCATTGATATCTGGTTCAGTTGCTTTTGAATATTAATAAAGTCAACATCTGATAGAATCGCAGAGCCAGAGGCATTGTTGTTATAATCAGAGTTATTGTTCTGGTTGTTGTTATAATTATTGTACCCATTGTTATGATAACCAGTATTCCCAGTTGGTGCATTATTATGATAACCATAATTATTGGAAGTGGTCACAGGTTGTTCTTTAAGCCAGTTCTCCAACGCCTGTCTACTAGACATAAACGTCAAGGCTTCCACCACTAAAGAATAGTTCTGCTGGTCAGCAGTTCTAGGATAAGCATATCTAGCCAAATTATCTTGACTAGTCTTAAAGTCTAGCAACAAAACAAGGTCACGCACTTGAGCCGCAGACAAATAGTTATCATCGACTAAATCTTGTGCTAAAGGCAATTGTTCGTTATCAAAAGAAGCGTCTTCTATTCTATCATATGCCCGCTCAAAACTTGCAGCCCCCATAGTTCCTGGCTGCAAGGAAGGGTTTCCCCTGTAATCTCCTCTATTAGTGGATTGCCTGTTGGTCCACCCTTTCAAACGATCTATTGTTGCATCAAAATCGAAGTTAGAGTAGACTTGATGAAAGTTACGTTGATCGGAAAGATGACCATAAGCACGTTTAGCCAAGTCTTCTTTTTCTCGCTCAAAATTAAATTCGTCCAAGAGCTGGGTTAATTGATGAGTAGACAAATAATTTCTATCTACTAATTCTTCTGCCAAACGCAAGCGATTGGTTGCTGAAAATTCATCTTCTAATTGCTCCAACGCTTCCGAAAAAGCTTGATTGGACATAGGGGAAGTTTGGGCGATCGTTGTCCAAGACAAGCCAAGAAATAATAATAAAGTAATTGTTGTTCTCATAATATTTTTTTCTAGAAAGTGGTATTCAGAATACAAAACAAGGAAGTTCTATGTCCCCCTTCTATCTATTCAAATATAATATTCCATCAGTAGAAACAAGAATGTGCCCAAAAATACAAGCGCTACTATTTTTTATTAAAAAAGGAGGTCCTATAGGCACAAAAAAAGGCCAAAGTTTCCCCAAACTTTGGCCATATTCACACCCTATATCCTATTGTAAACAATAGGTTACAGTCTACTAAAAGACAGTTTTTGATTCATTGAAAAATCTCAATGAAGTTATATTTATTGGTTGAGAGGAGCTCTTATGTGTTCCCTCATTTTCTATAATACAAGGATACAACTCTTGCAAAAAAGTAACAATAACATTTTAAGGCTTTTATTTTTAATTTTATGTTCTTTTAAATTCAAAAGAACATAGTTAACAAGATCTTACAATCTAAAAACCAATAGAAAACTATCTATTTTAGGCTCAAAATTTCTTTTATGGTTTATAAAAAAAATAGAGCCAGTGTTTCCCCAAACACTGGCTCTTGTTCACACCCTATATCCTACTGTTAGCAATAGGTTATATTGTTGCTGCTGTGCAGCGTTTATTCTTTGATGAATTTTAAGGTTTGTTGTTCTGTTGCTGTTTCTAAGCGGACAAAGTAGACTCCTGCTGGCAAACTAGCTACTGATAATTGTAACTGGCTACTACCTGCGGCTTGATCGAGTACTTGTTGTTCAACCACTTGACCTGTCACATTAACAATACTTACTTGACCATTCAATGCCGTTGGTGTATTTAATTGTAAGTTGACCAATGAACGAGCGGGGTTAGGGTACAATTCTACCTTCCAAGCAATTTCTTCAATTGTTGTAGTGTTGATGTTTGTATTTAGAATAGGAGCTAACGTATTCACTCTAAAGCCTGGCTTATTAATAAAGCGGCTAAAGTTCCCTGTAGAATCCAATGTAATGGTATCACAATAGTTGATAATACAACCTGACCCACTATCAATTGCTACAAAACATACGTTGTAAGAACCATAGTTGTTATAGTTGTGTGCGGCTTGATTCCCAAAAGCACCACTGTTATCACCAAAGCTCCAATAAAAGATAAAAGAAGATCCTACTGTAACATTATTAAGAACAGGTTGTAGATACAATTGATAAGGATCAATAGAGTCTTGTACAATGTTCATGGCAGGTACAATTCCTGCACAACCCTGTGGTCCTGTGTTTGCATTCGTAATCAGAATAGAATCACAGATTGTTGCGGTACAGTTACCAGTAGAATCCGTTACCACTAAACAGTAGCTGTGTACGCCATTGGTCAAAGTGACAAGAGGATTAGCTGTTGTAGCGACTCCATTGCCATCAACCAACCAACTGTAAATAAAAGGTTGTACACTTCCTGTTGTATTCGTAGAGAAAGTTACATCTCCATTCGCCCCCAAAACGTGACTAATAGTAGTATAATTAAGGTTTCCACAAGGATTAGTCGCTCCACCTACACAAAAGTTTCTAGAATCAATAGAACCAAAATTACCTGTTCCAATCAAGAGCGTAGCTACTGTATCCGCTAAGCTGTAATTACCATTGCCATAAGCACAGCACATACCATCTCCCCAACTGTCATAAATATTCAACGTATAACAGCCTGTAGGCAAACATAGGGTTTCATAAGTAGTTGTATTGTTCATCCAAGAGAAAGACGCTCCACTAGCCACAACTGCTCCTGAGCTATTAACAACATCCCAAGACGTTTCTCCTGCATAGTTATCATGGTTCAACGTCAACGTCACCTCATTCATGGTGCAATTAACAATGGGAGCACTTACAGAAACAGTATCTACACTCGTATAGACACAACCAAAACTGTCTTGAACGGTTAAAACAACTGCATAATTACCATAAGGAGGACCATAAGTATGGGTTGGGTTGGCAACAAACTGCAAATTACCATCTCCAAAATTCCAGTTATAAGTATAACCACCATTACCACCAGTAATTGTACTGGTAAAATTAACCGTATTGTTAGTACTATAAGAAGAAGTTATACTAACAGATCCGCCATTACAAGCTGTTGGACTCACATAAAAAGAATCGCAAAAAGTTTGTGTACAATTAGCATCCGACACGATTAAGCAAATAGTATTCCAGCCCGCTGGAAAAGTTCCTTGGGTAATAGGTCCTACTGTACCAAAGCTCCATATGTAGCTAACTGTATTAGGATCAAAACCAGTTGCATTCTCATAAAAAGTAACCGCATTACCCTGAACAACAGTGGTATAATTGGCATAAGTATTATTACAGTTGGTCGTGCTTCCACCTAATACAATAGTATCACAATAGGTAGATTGACAATTGTATACCGTATCGGTCATCGTCACACAAACATAATGAGAACCACTTGTTCCAGAGAAAGTATGTACAGGAGTTGGACCAGTTAAAGTTGTTGTAGTATTATTGTTTCCATCAGTGATGGTCCAAACATACAAAGGGTTAAAACTATTGCTATCTACCACATGAAAATTAACTGTGCTCCCACTATCTGAATAACCGTAAAAAATATTACAATTGTTTGGATTATTCGCTCCACTCGTCATTACAGTATCACAATAAGACGTTTGACAATTGTATACTGTATCAGTCATTGTCACACAAACATAATGGAAAGCACTAGCCCCTGAGAAAGTAAACATAGGGTTCGCACCAGTTAAAGTTGTTGTAGTATTATTGTTTCCATCAGTAATCGTCCAAACATATAAAGGGTTAAAGGTACCACTATCTATGGCACTAAAATAAACTGTATTGCCAGAATCAATCTGAGAAAAAGCGACCTGACAAGGCCCTTGTGCTTGTGTCAACTGGCTACTCCCCATTATTAGGAGACTCACAAGAAAGGATAGTTGAAATAATTTAGAAATCATAATGTTAGCTATTAAAATGTTACTTGTTAATTGTTTAGTAGGCTTGTGTCGAGCCTTATTTTATTGTTGGTGATACAATAATAGAGCATGAACAAGAGGGGAACAATAACATTTAAGCTCTTTTCTTTTTTAGTTTAATTTTATTTCAAATTATAATGCCTTTTAAAACAAGGCCATAGAACACAAAAAACGATTTTATAATTTCCATTACAAAGATTACTAATTTTAAAAACAAACTGCAACTAGCGTGTTTCTTTTATAAAAAAGCAAAGCATCCAGCTTTTAAGTACACCTATAACTAGTAGTTGTTTCTTAAAACAAAGGGCTTTATTTAGAAGAATAGCCCTTACAAAGCGCGTTTTTTTGACTAAAATATCCATAAAAGACAACACATTTTTTTACCTTACTGATCGTTGATTTTTTATTTTTTTTATAAAAAATGGTTTAACCAATAACACCAGCATGAAAGATAAAATACTAGAGCGTTTTTTGCGCTATGTAAAAGTAGATACCCAATCCGAATTTGGCGTGGATAAAATCCCAAGTACGGACAAACAATTCATTCTAGCCGAGCAAATTGCGGAAGAATTACGACAGATAGGATTGAGTGATGTCACCTTGGATGAACACTGTTACATCATGGCTACGTTACCTGCCAATACCAATAAAAAAATCCCTACCGTTGGCTTTGTAGCACATATTGACACTTCTCCTGATTTTACGGCAACGGGTTGTAATCCTCAAATTTGGGAAAATTATGCTGGCGGTGAATTGGTCATTAATGAGCAAGAAAACCTAGTCTTACGCCCTAGTGAATTTCCAGAAATGTTACAATTTAAGGGACAGACCCTTATTACAACAGATGGTACCACCCTATTAGGGGCCGATGATAAAGCTGGGGTAACAGAAATTGTTTCCGCAATGGAATATCTGTTGGCACATCCAGAGGTAGAGCATGGTAAAATTCGTATTTGTTTTACTCCTGACGAAGAAGTTGGCAAAGGAGCTGATTTGTTTGATGTCGAAAAATTTGGCGCAGAATGGGCCTATACGATGGATGGTTCTCTACCTGGTGAAATTGAGTATGAGAATTTTAATGCGGCCTATGCCGCCATTGACATTCAAGGAAAAATCGTACACCCTGGAGCAGCCAAAGACAAGATGATCAACTCCATGTATATGGCCGCCGATTTCACCAAAACCTTACCTGCTCAGGAAGTACCTGAAAAAACAGATGATTATGAAGGCTTCTATCACTTATTGTCGATAGAAGGAGATGTAGACAAAACCGCTTTGCGCTATATTATTCGCGATCATGATAAAGCAAAATTTGAAGCGAAGAAAATGTTGATGACGAACATTGTAGCGCAATTTAACGAGCGTTATGACAATCGCTTTTCTCTAACAATGACCGATCAATATTACAACATGGCAGAAAAAGTACGCCCTGTTATGCATATTGTTGAGCTTGCAAGAGAAGCCATTCAAAATGTAGGATTAGAACCCATTACACGCCCTATTCGTGGCGGAACAGATGGTTCTCGCCTCTCTTTTATGGGATTACCTTGTCCTAATATCTTTGCAGGAGGCCTCAACTTCCATAGCCGTTTTGAGTATGTTCCTTTAGAATCGATGGAATCTGCCACCAAAACTATTATAGAAATTGCCCGCTTAATGACCACCAGAACTTGGGATTAAATCCATCGTTCTGACCCTTATTTTAAAGTGGATCAACCTAACAATTCCTAAAATTGAAGTGCCTAATAGGCACTTCAATTGGGAATCGTCCATCCAACTACTCCCTCCAGACCAACACCTTATACAGCACTGGTTAATACACTTCCCTCTACCCTACCAAACAGGCTTTTTGCACAAAAGCCGCAAAAAACTACCAACTCTTAATTATCTTTGTCTGTTGATGCAATCTACCAAGTAGATTATTTTATTAAAAACGGCAATAAATAAGGTGTTATGAGTGCTGCTAGTGAAATGAGAAAAAAATATACGAGCCGTATAGCTTACCCTACCATTGTGCTAACCGTAGGAGCACTAATGGTGTATCTTGGAGTGGTATATTTAGCGGTACAAGGTCATCTAGCCATTGGCTGGGCTATTTTTATCAATACTATAATGGCCTATTTTCTATTTACCTCTATGCATGAGGCCGCTCATTCTAATGTATCAGGAACAAGTAGTTCGGCAAAATGGTTGGATGAAGTAATTGGCTGGGCTTCTAGTTGGACTTTATTTGCGCCTTTTTATTTATTTAAGATCATACATTTTAAGCACCATGCCCATACCAATGATCCTGACAAAGATCCTGACCATTGGTTGGCCTCCAAGCACCTTTTTTCGTTAATCTTTCACTCCTTTACCGTTTTTCCTGTTTATCTTTTTTCAGGCGTCCGTTTGCTGCTGGCCGATAAAAAATTAGTGCAGAAAATTCGTCGAGAGCTGTGGATTAGTTATATCGTACTAAGTATTTTATTTGTTCTTCTAGGAGGCTTAATTTATCAATTTGGTTGGTTTTATCCAATTATGTTGTGGGTCATGCCTGCCTTTTTAGCGCAAGCCTTATTGGCTTTTGCTTTTGATTGGCTCCCTCATCATCCTCATGATAACATGGAACGCTATCTCAATACGCGGGTGATTAATATTCCAGGCATTTCCGCCTTTTTACTGAGCCAGAATTTCCATCTCATTCATCACCTCTATCCCAATATTCCTTTTTATCATTATAAAGAGGCGTATGATGAAATTGAAGAGACCATACAAAAAAAGGGAACGACCATTGTGACGCTCCCTAAGTAATACCTTTTATATTTATTCTCCTCTTCCACTTCTATCTACATTGGTAGCAGAAGCTTGTTGTGTACTAAACAACAAGACATTTTGTATATTGACATGTGCTGGGCGAGTAGCAATATACACCACCGTATCCGCAACATCCTTAGCAGACAGGGGCTTAAAATCTTCATAAATCTTAGCCTTCGCCGTATCCTCATAACGCACTTCTGCAAACTCTGTTTCTTCTACATGACCTGGGTGCACAGCCGTTACTTTCACATTGTGTTGGTATAAATCCAAACGCATAGAACGGGTCAAAGAATCAACCGCCGCTTTGGTCGCACAATAAACGCCTCCACCAGCATAAGGCTCTACACCTGCCACAGATCCAACATTAATAACATGGCCTTTACGACGCGCAACCATACCAGGAGTCACCGCACGACTCACATACAATAAACCTTTGAGGTTGGTATCAATCATGGTTTCCCAATGATTGATTTCGCCCTCATGAATCGGCCCAAAACCTTTGGCTAAACCTGCATTGTTCACCAAAATATCAATATTTTTCCAGCCCTCAGGCAATCCTTCCACTGCTGCTTTAACAGCGTCTAAATTTCGTACATCCAAGGTCAAACAATGGATTTTTGCTTCTGCTAGGTGGCTTTCTAATAATTCTTTGAGCGCTTCTAGCCGTTCTGTACGACGTCCAGCCATAATTACTTTATAGCCACTCAAAGCAAATTGCCCTGCAATAGAACGACCAATACCAGAACTGGCTCCTGTTACGAACACCACAGTGCTGGCATTGGGATGCTCTTCCACTTCTAACACTGCGTTATCTAATTCGTCTACTTCCTGCTCTTCTTCCTCTTGGCGTTCCCGAATAACTTTGAAATAGTTATCATTTTCCGCAGTTTCAAAACGCTCTGCATCTAAAATACATGCTTGAAGATAATTCGATTTTGCTTCTTCAATACGTCCCATTTCTTTGAGACATTGAGCCAAACCAAAATAAGCTTCTTCATAACGTTCATCCAAAAGCAAAGTTTCTCTAAAGGATTCGCTTGCCTTGTGGTAAGATTTTTCTTCTTTTTGTAATAATCCATACTCATAATATAAGTTAGGATTATCATCATTAACCATAATGGCTTTTCTATAAAAATTAGCCGCTTCCACCTGCTCTTCTACATTTTCTTGCTTCGCTAATAAGCGGGCTAACCAAATCAACGCGCGGCCATTGTAAGGATCTAAGCTCAAAATACGCTCATAAGTATGACGTGCAGCTAAATCTTCGTCATCTTCTGTTTGACTCTCTGCAATATGAAATAAGACATCCACATTGTCTACTTCTTCAATGTCATGTTTTGCTAAGATTTCTTCTACATTGAGGCTTTCCAGGTTCTCCATTTGTTCCAAAGAAAAGGGTTCCTCTTCTTCTGTTTGTGTAATATCTGCTACTGGAATACGCTCAGTGGATTCTTCTACCGTTTCTTCTATAGCAACTTCTTGCAAAGCTTCTTCTTCAGAGGAGTCTATTGGCTGAATTTCGTCTACAACTTCTTCCTCTGTTGTTGGTTTGTTGGTCTCTTCTTCAATACTAGAAGAAATTACTGCCTCAACAGGAGTCTCTGTTTCCGTTTCTTCCAGGCTGTCCTCTACCACTTCTTCTGAAGGCACTTCTACCGCTGGCTCAACAGTTGGAGGCGTTTCTTCTTCAATAGGCAAATCAATGGTAGGAATGGTCGCTTCTTGCGAAATGTGTTCTTCTGGTGTATAATTCTCATCAGGCTTGACCCCTGTTCGTTTTCGAAGTACTTCATAATCTTCTTCAGACAAGACCTCCCATTCGATCGGCTCTGATTGATTAATATTTCTAATGTGATTAGAAATATTCCCTACTGACAAGCGTTTCGCAATTTCTTTCTGCTCATTAAGTTGCTCCAATTCTTGCCCTTCCATTCCTTTGGCAGCTTTGCGCAAAGAAATCCAAGTCTCGTACCAATAATCGCGATAGTACATCACATCGTTTAGGGTCTTGATGCGCGTAGCATAGACCTCTTGACGATCTGGCTCCCCTTTTTTGGGACGGCGACCATGTGTAATAACAGATAATAAACGCTCTGCTGGCACTTCTTCTAGTACTTGTTCTAGATGACGTGTTTGGGTCAAATCCTTTAAGAAGTTATCACTCACTAACAATAAAGCAACACCTTCTGGATCTTGCAGCAGTTGTTGTACTTTATCATGGGCAGAGGCCTCCTTGTTGCAAGGAATATGAAGTGCTTGAAGATCATTACTGACTTGTTGGGCTTCGGCCGCATTGGCTTCTGTGTAGAATAAATAAACGTGTTGTGGCATGAACAGTATGTTTTAATGACGTGAACCGATGCCCTAGTTATCTGATGACCACTAGGTTGTTTTAGGGCAGTTATTGAAATTAGGGACAAGTAGCATAAATAAGGATACCTTATCTTCCTCAATGTAGTATTTTTAGTACTTGTTTAAAAATAGATGTCCCTATAAATCTTCTAGAACGTAGACTAATGTTCAATTGCGCCCCTCTTTTGTATTTATTTGCTTAGAACAATTACTTATCCCCTCTAATTAATCTCCTAAAAATTTAATCCCTATCTTGGGGAACGATTTGCCCTTTGGGGCAGTTGTGCAACTATATTTTCATCAACCACACTACCACACTAATATAAATACATATTTTGGACGGAATTGTAACCAAATCAACAGGTAAATGGTACAGCGTACTGCTAGAAGACGGTCGTACCATGGCTTGCCGCATCAAAGGGAAATTTAGATTAGGCAAGATCAAATTAACTAATCCTATTGCCGTAGGAGATCGGGTAGGCGTGGATCCCGAAAAAGGGCTCGATACAGGCATGATTGCCCGACTCCACCCTAGAGAAAACTATGTCTTGCGCCAATCGACCAGACGCAAACACTACATGCACTTGTTAGCGGCCAATATCGATCAAGCATTTGTGATCGTTACGATTCGTTTTCCTATGCTCAAACCTGGGTTTATTGATCGATTCTTATTAACTACAGAATCGCACAATATTCCTACCTATATCATTGTCAATAAGTCGGATATCTGTACAGAAGAAGACTTAGAAATCTTTGGGGGTGTAAAAGCACTTTACAAAGAAATTGGCTATGAAACCTTGCTCGTTTCTGCCGAAACAGGAGCAGGCATAGCAGAATTAAAAGCCGTATTAAAAGGCAAAACCACGCTTATATCTGGGCATTCTGGAGTTGGTAAATCCTCTTTGGTCAACCGAATAGACGCTGATTTAGAAATCACCACCCAAGAAGTTTCTGATTATTCAGGCAAGGGGATGCACACCACTACCTTTGCACAAATGTACGAACTAGAAGGGGGGGGACGCATCATTGATACCCCAGGCATCAAGGAGATGGGATTCATTAATATGGAGCCCATGGATGTTGCACACAATTTTAGAGAATTTTTCAAGTATTCAGAGCATTGTAAATACAGCGACTGCTTGCATGTTAATGAACCGAATTGCGCGGTCAAAACGGCCGTTGAAGAAGGCGATATTAGCATCTTGCGCTACCAAAGTTACTTATCAGTCTTAGAGGAGGTCACGAATCAAAACTATTGGGAACGCCAAACAGACTGGTAATGTTTAGCGACACATTCTAGTGACCCAAATAAAGAATTCTTCAAAACCCGTGACCTGTTGTTCCGCTTCGGTCAATTGCTCTAATTCTTCTTGAAACGACCGAAACAATGCTTTTTCTGCATTAGAATTCGCGGGTGTTTTTAGGAGTTGTTTAAAATAATCAAGCGTCACCTTTTCAAAGGTATGCATCGCCTCTTTTAGCTTTTTATTTCTATACACACTTCTAAAGAGGTATTCTAAAACTTCATAGCTCGATAGTTTATAATAAATAGCCATTTGCAAGATGCGTGCAAAGCGCTGAATATCCTTTCTAGGCTCATGCGTTTTTGTGATGGTTAAGATTTTATTGAGCCAATCTGCTGCTGCTTGATAGTCTTCTAGTAAGAAATAAGTAATGGTAGAATTATAATAAAAAGCCAAGCGTCGTGCAGGATTAATTTTGGAAGCATACTTTTCCAAGCCATCTTTAATAGCAGGAATTAAAGCCTCTGCTTCCTCTAGTTGTTGTGCATTTAAGTAATGCAATTGTTTATAAAAATAAACATTCTGAAACTGCTCCCCTGCCTCATCAAAAGTTGTTACTTTCAATCCTTCCATTTTCTCAATTAAAACATACACCAGCGCCCCTTTTTGACAGGTCAAACTGCTGTTTATATAATTGGCCAAACGTGCCATATAAACAGACAATTGTTCTTTAATCATATTGGGATGGTCCTCCCAAAGCGCTAAGATTTTTGCGTGAATGACATTGCCCACTTCATATTGTTTTGTCAACTGGTAATACAAGGTTTGGATGGTGTAATAATAACATTGGGTTTGAAAGGTTCCTTGTTCTGGAAAGGCACTTTGTGTCACTGACTGAAAAATAGCTTCCATTTTTTGAAGAACAACAGGATCTTTAGGGTCGCGCCACTTTCGAAACACCAAAACCAACCAATGGTGCCAATAGACATAGGTACTCTCCTCTTGCAATTGATGGCACACCCCTTGACTCTGCTCATACAACTCCTCCAACTGCTCTGTTAAGTGCTTCTCTCTATCCGCTACAATCAATTCAATTTTCCGAGGGGCAATCTCTGCCAAGATCAAGCTTTTGTGGTGCTTTAACGCCAGTTTTTCCGCCCTATTTAGCACTTCCATAGACAATTTATAAAAGCCCTTCCGATTCAATATCTCCGCATCGGTTAATAGTTTGTACAGTTTTGTGGTCACATACTTATCGGCATGAAAAGCACGCAAACTTTCCATAATGCGCTTATACAAGTAATTTTCTGTTACATGCAAGCTCTTGACAAACTTATACTCCGCTAATTTTTCTAAAATCTGTGCCTTGTTGTATTCTTCCTGCGCATCCATTTCTTCAAACAACAATACATAGTTTTTCTTGCCATTTTGCAAACTGGTAGACAGTTGAAAATGCCGCTTTTCATTACTGGTTAGGGATTTAATTACTTCAAATAACTCAAGGGAGGAAGCCATTTTATTTTCTTTAGGACGGTTTGGGATATTACCCATCTTCTAAAATGGGATTTTACATTTTTGAAAAAGTTGGTTTTATATTTTTTGATTCTTGATCTATATTTGAGTTATCAGCAAGGAATTACAACTCCACTACCCTATGAAAAAAGAGCACTGTACACTTTATATCAAAGAATTAAGACTTAAACAATCCATCGCCACTACATTCCCTGAGTTCTACAATCCCGCTGCTTTAATCATTTTAATAATTCTTGCTAAAAATCCTAAAAAAAATGAATTCATTGTTATACCCAAGACATTAAAATCAATTTCAAATCATTTTACATTTATAGAAAAAAACAATGAACGCGTTTTAAAAAGGCTCTCTATTGATTTCCTTTTCAAGGAATTGCCCCAAAATGGCTTTGAAAGTTTCTTTTTTCTGATGGAAACCAATTCCACAACCTTAACCCCTTCAAACATTATACAGCAACTCAAACCAATTCATTCTATACTCCCTTCTCTCTTCCCCCAAGGTTTTAAGGAGGCATTCTTTCTCCAAAAAATGGAGACGCTTTTTAAACATATAGGCTATCGTAGCTTATTCTTATTAACAATAAATATCCCTATTTCCAATGCCCCATTGGATCTCATAGTGTCTAATGATTTTGTGTTATTGGATGCTACTATAGAATCGATTTTGTAACCTCTAAATACTATTATAATGCTTGAATTGAAGATTTTGCCTTATGAATTCAAATGCCCCAAAAGAGAAACATTACACAGTGGATCTGAAAAATTATTCAGATATTTTCCCCCAGACTCTCCTCCTACAACTAAATCAACACCTGTTTCATCAGCTCATGGAAAAATCAAAACATTAGTCTTTACAATCCCTGAGTATTGTAAAGTTCGTGCATATAATCTTCTACCCATAATAGAAGAAGTCACACTAAAAATGCAAAATACTGTTCAAGAAATTATAATTATTCATACAGGAGAAAAAATGAAGAAACTTCTTGCATTGAAGAAAAAATTTCACCCAAAACCTCAAATACATTTAGTAAAGACAAATGATATAGATAAGAATTTAGATGTATGGGCACAAGATCATTTTTACCCACTAAAAGTTCAAGAGAATGAACAAGATTTCATCTACTGGGCTATAGGCTCCATTGATAGTGGCGATTCTTCTACGCTAACTCGCCTTAATACATTTCAAACTAGATCAAATACCCTAGAAAAAGTCAAGGTCAAAAAAACAGGACTTCCTTTTGAAGGAGGAAATATTTTGGCTGGAGAAGATTTCCTCTTAGTGGGGATTAGTGACCATGACTTTTATTATAAACAATGGTTTGGGCTAGAA
The DNA here is from genome assembly GCA_050633105.1 of Aureispira sp. Taxonomy (GTDB): domain Bacteria; phylum Bacteroidota; class Bacteroidia; order Chitinophagales; family Saprospiraceae; genus Aureispira. Next base: position 32,371 of record JBOEFW010000075.1, read on the forward strand.
CCTATTTTTGTTGGTTATGATATGCCTAATGTCAAAACTAAGTTTGGTAAGAAACAAGCGTTTAAAGATGGTTTCTATAACCAATTACCGCCTTTAAAACACACTAAATCTCGAAGAGAAACAACATTGGGACAGCCCTTATTACATATTGACATGTTTATAACACTTGCTGGTTACAATGATGATAGAACAGCATATACTATAGTTGTTGGAGCACCTCAAATAACTCCTCAAGTTAGAACGAATGCAGATTCAGATTTATTAGACGCCTTAGACCATTGGCTACAACAAATGAAAGAATCTATTAATACCTGTATTCAAAAATTAGAAAAAGATCTTTCCTCAAAATTAAATGTACCAATCAATGTAGCTAAAATTCCTTTAATCTTATCTTATAAAGATCGTATTACGCCAAAAAAACAACACAGACAATGGTTTTGGGTAGCCTACAATAATTGTCTAGTTGAAATAACAGAAGCAACTAACTCTTCAGTAAAAACCAAACAAGTTTGGTTCCCCTCTTATGGAAGCCCTTCTTCTGATTATTCCTCCATTTCTATGAGTGCTAGAAAACAAAAAAACATTAGGAAGAAATTAGAAATCGACGATTCTAGTAGAGTTATAGAACATGGAAATTGGACAAACTTGAAATATTATGATGAAGCAGCAGCAGCAAAATGGTCTACTTTAGGATTTAAAGTTTGCTGTTTGGAAGAAAGTTATATCCCGCTAATTTGGAGAAGAGGAGGTCTAAATTGCATTACCAATGTAATTGAACGCTTATAAATTTTATAGAAATGGCGTAATGCTGAAAAGCCAAAATAGAGTAAGCAATTACATTAAATAAATTGAACCATGATTAACACTTTTGAGCTTCCGCAAAAAATCCGTCACGCCAACGATGATTTATTTTTAATGCATAATAATGGTGAAAGCGACGCCTTTTCACTGTATACAGGTGTAGAGATATCCATATACATAGATAAAGACAATAACAATAAATTAACCGCTCAAGTTATTACTCATCTTACCAAGCCAAATCCTGCTCATTTTCCTGTTTATTCTAAAGTATTATTCAAGGGCGAAGCAACTGATCCAGATATTCATGGTGGCTTTGTAAAAACCACTGATGATTTTTGCGATAAAATAAGATTAGCTCAGGAAGATAATTCAAATCAAACAGATTTGGACATACTTCTTGAAGAAGTATTTCATATATCTATCATTGGAGTTGATGATATTAGGGCTAGAGAAGATGCTCCTAATTATAATCAAACCTATTTGATGGAAGATCAAAAAATTCATCTAAAGCTTGAAGACGATATCGATGAAGAGGAAACCTATCTTTATATTGGTTATGCAAGAATAACTCCTCTTAAAAAGAAATAAACTTCTCTTCCAAAAAGCTAGGAGTAACCAACACTACTCCTAGCTCCCTTCCCTCTTCCAACAACCAATTTACCACCAGTCATCCAAACTACTTTTTGGCAGTTCCAAAAATGTAAATCCCCCTTCCCATGCTTATTTCTAACTAAAAATAATTTCTATTATGAAAAACAAACTTGATCTCAGTAAAGAAAAGCTAAGCCTGCTAACAGCCTACATCCGCTCCAATGCCTCTCAATTCTTGAAAGATCCTAATATTTCTTCGATTGGTATTGGAGGGAAAATTAAAAATGGAAAACGCACCAATGAAGGCTGCTTACAATTCACTGTAAACACCAAAACAACAGTAGGAATCAGTTTAGAAGATTTAAATTCAACAAAGATTCCCAAAAAAATTGAGCTTCATGGTTTCTCCATTTCCACAGATGTTTTGGAACGAAACTACAACCTTTCCTATCAACTGGTAGAAGATGTACAAGTGAACGAACGAAAAATAAAATTAGATCCTATACTCCCTGGTATTAGTATCTCTAACCGCAAAGGAACAGCAGGAACACTAGGCTGTATTGTCTATGATCAATACAATAACATTCCCTATATCCTAAGTAATTGGCATGTACTGCATGGAGATAATGGAACTATAGGGGATATGATTGTACAGCCTGGTCCTTATGATGATAACAGGATTAATCAAAATAAAACAGGAACACTTGTTCGCTCTTATTTAGGGAGGGCTGGAGATTGTGCCATCTCAACTATTGAAGGGAGAGGCTATTCTGAAAACATCTACGAATTTGGAACACCTGTAGAACAACTCTGTGAACCTGAATATGGAGACCTAGTCATCAAAAGTGGAAGAACAACTAATGTTACTCATGGGATGGTTGTACGGGTAGGTGTTGTTTTAGCAATCAATTATCCAGGCAATACAGGTGTCAAAGAAATTGGTTGCTTTGAAATTGGGGTGGACCCATCACACCAACCAACGGATGGTGAAATTAGCTCGCCTGGTGATTCAGGAGCAGTCTGGATGATTGCAAAAGAAGGAAGAGCTACCACCATTATGGCTGGATTACACTTTGCTGGAGAGTCTGATTATAACCCTTATGAGCATGCTCTAGCCTGTTACCCTAAGTCTGTTTTTGAAAAATTAGAAATCAAACTACAGCGTTAGGCACCCTCCCTAGTACATTATAACCAAAGTAAGGGGCTATTTAGTTGCGCTGCTACTTCGTGGTTTACAACTTGTTTACTTCATGAGCCAGTCCTCGATTATTTATTCCAATTCTTCGGAAAATAGGGATTTAGTCCTATTGGACGCAAAAGAAAGCCTTGTCCTTTTAGCTACAATTTTGCTTGTCAACAAAAAACAGGGCAATTCCGAACGATTCAAGTAGTAAAAAAACACTTAAATCGCATAACAACTTTAGTCATAATATACTATTTATCAACATTTTATCTTTTAACAAATCAACTATGAAAACCTATAATTTCGAAAACGCCCTTGATCCAATTAAGGGATTCCAATCCAACTTATACACCACAGATAATAAATCATTTCTACTGCTTGGGAGCGCAGTTAATGCACACAATGATACTATGGTCAATGAATTAGCCCTTAAAATTCAAAAAGAGTCCTTTGCTACCCCTGAATATACTTGGGGAACACTAGGCTGGAAGGATAAAAATAAAGCCCTTGACTTAAAAGGGAAAATTCATTTTTCTGAATATGGAATACAGCACTATCAAGAAAGTCCAAATGAGCAAATTCGAAATATTTGGGCTATAAACCCCTTGGCGAAACAGGGGGATTTTTCTGTCCTAGAACGCACGATAAATCTTGATGAGGTCTTATTTGACATCGACCAATTAATTTGCACTTATCAAGAAATGCCTGCCTTAAGATTAACACTGTTTATACAACCAAATGAAGGGGCTTTAGTCTATTATGAGCAGGCAGGGCACGATATTTCTGGTCCCACTAATTCTATTATTGAATTTGTTTTGCCACAAAAAAAGCAAGACAAAGATCGACAAGATTATTACCTCCCTATTCACCCTAAGTTCAATATTGATTATGACGAAACAAGTGGAAAGTTGATCCTCAAACAAAAAGAAAATGGGGCAAGTTTTGTGATCAAAATTCTAACATTTAAAAGACATGATTTAATTGCTAGTGATTTATTTAGCGAAGCTAAAAATCAAATTAACTTGTGGACAAAGAGCAAGCAGCAACAACAATTTTCAGGCTTAGAAACACTAAGAAGTAACATTGCTAGACCAATACATCCTTGCCTCGGGGATAGTAAATATGCTGTTTGGAAATTTGATGCCACTCAAAATACCTTTTGTGAAGCCTGTTTTAGTCCTACAAAAGAAAAAAAGCTCCTCAATTTCAATCATAAGACCTTATTGCTTCTTCATGGGACATTTTCTGATACGTTTGGCTCCTATGGGCAATTATACAACAAACAAGGCACGGTACTCCAACAATTGATTCAGCATACCTCTTATCAACAAATCATCTCCTTTGATCATCCAACTATTTCAAGAGATGTCTTTGACAACAGTAAGGAATTGTATCGATTAATTGGCGCTAATCGCTTTTCAGAGCCCGTTGATATTTTAGGCTTCAGTAGAGGTGGATTGTTTTCCAAGTGGTTGGCCTGTGATGATAATCCTGCTTTTGAAGTTGGTAAAATTCTAAACTTCTCTCCTGCCAAAGGAGTAGGTTATTTTACCAAGGCGGCCTATATAGAAAAAGCCCTTTCCATCCTGCAATATTTTATGCCTTCTGCTGTAGGGAAGCTAATTACATTTCTAGCACAAGAATCAGCAGATTTCTTCCTTAACCAACCAGGATGTGTCCAGATGACCCCCAATTCTGATTCACTAAAAAAGATCTTGGATGCTCCTTTTAAATCTTCTTCTACCACCTTAAAAAACATTGTTGCAGATTGGGATAAAACCTTAATCAATGTTTTTTTCAAACGCATAGGAGGGCAATCATTGGACAATCTTATTAAGTGTATTCTAGGCTCTAAACACGATTGGGTAGTTGGTTTTGAAGAGCAGAAAAGTGGTCCTCATCCTTACCAATCTATTACTTCCATGCATACCAAAAACTTTGACAGGCAATTTGTACAGTCAGATAATGTCCATCAAATCATATATGATTTCTTCCAGTAAATTTGAATAAGAAGCAATACAGCACTTATCCTTTTAATCACCAAACGATCAATAAAGATGAATACTAAGATTCAAAATGAACTAGAAACACTAATTGAAAAAGTTGCTAGCCAAAGAACAAACAAAGGGATTAATTTAAAAAGTTTATCTGAAGATATGTCTCAAGACATGGATCCCAATTTAACAGAGGAACAAGAAGCAATTTTAGACTATTTGGAAGAACATACGGACGATTTTATTATCGTAGCAGAACGCTATTACGAAAAAAACAAAGATCAAATTATTTACAGTGAGGCAGAAATCGAACAGGAGACTATAGATTTATATCAAGAAAGGGGGCGGGCAATAGAAACCCTAGGAAGCTATAAAGAAAACATGCAATGGTCTAATGATATTAACAACTGTGTTTACACGCCAGCTAGAACATATAACAAGGCCAATTCCATTTTAGCCCTTCAAGATATTGTTCAGCAAGCAAAACTACAGGGTGCAAAAATTCGTTTCATGGGGAATGGGCATTCCTACTCTACCATAACCGCGGTTTCTAAGGAAGATTACATTATTTTGCCCAACCATTTAAATGCTGTTATTGATAAGGATCATCCTTTTGCCCTCTTAAAAAAAGAAAACGAGGCATATAGTTATTTAAACAATCCCTCTGCTGATAATTTATTTGAGACAGAAGCAGGTATCTCCATTGCCAATTTAAATCACCAACTTTTTAAAGCAGGAAAAGCTCTGAAAACAATGGGATCGTGGAGTGCGCAAACGTTGTTAGGGGTGATCTCTAGCTCTACTCATGGCTCTAGACATGATATAGGGCCTATCCCTGATATGGTTAAATCTATCTTAATAGTAGCTAGAGATGGAGAACTCTTAAGAATTGAACCCAATAATGGCATTACCAACCCTGATAAATATAACCAAGCATTCAATCAACCTAATACAGCAAATTCTATCCAATTAATCCAAGATGATCAATATTTTTATAGTGTTCTAGTCAATATGGCTTGTATGGGCGTTGTTTATTCTGTTGTGATGGAAGTGGATCCAAAGCATCTATTAAAAGAAAGCAGACAACTGTCTACTCTGGACTATGAGTTAACAGAATTAGCACAAGGTTACAAAGCCTATATGTCTAAAGATAATACCATTGACTTTAATTTATTGGTCAATCCTTACAAAAAAGCAAATGGATCGTTTACTTGCATTCGTACTAGAAGAATGACAACGACTCAAACAGAGAAAGTATTTAATGGAGAAGGAAAAAGAAGCTTTTGGTTGACTTGTGCCACCACTTGTAAACTACTAAGTACCGTTTCTACCTCCTGTTTAACCCATGCTAGAGCTTGGAGAAAAGTAAGAAACTTACTTCAAACCGCTTTAAAAGGAATGCATGATCGCGATCATTATATAGACCAAAGTGATAAGGTATTTATTACTCCTCGTCCAAAAGACATAAAAGGCCTAGCTTTGGAGATGATCTTGCCGTTTAAATATACCAAAGAGGCGATTGATGATACGCTTTCTATTATAGAAGAATTAGGTAAACGAAAAGGGCGATACAAGAGGCTCATTACAGCTCCTTTAAGCATTCGCTTTGTTGGCAAATCTAAGGCTTATTTGTCTCCTTTCACTGCTTGTGATCCAGAGAGTAACGACGCGAACACAGACCTTTTTGTTTGTATAGAAATCTCTTGTTTGTTAAAAACTAAACATTGGGAATATTCCCTCAACAAAATTCAAGAGCGCATGCTAGAAAAATATAAGTCCAAACTAAGAATGCATTGGGGATTAAATTTTGGAACATTAGATGCCTCTAATTACAATCTACAAAGTCGCTACCCCAAACTCAAAGAATGGTTAGAAGTATACAATGACTTGAATAAACATAAGGTGTTTTCTAATAAGTTTACAGAGCAGATGGGATTGGATTCCCCCGATGTTCCTCTAGTGTAATTTCCTTCTCAAAAGCTTAAATTTCTCTTGTTACAAACGCTAACAAGGGATTTTTTCTTTTCCCCTCTCCCAACCTTCAAAACCAAGCAGGAACAGTTCTTGCTTAAAGACAACTTCTATATTCCTTCCGCTTACGATCAAGTCCTTTCAACGACTAAAACAACACTTTTTTAAACAACCTCGTTGAAAAAACTTATCTTTCACAAAATTTGATTACTAAACAGTATTGATACCACTTTATGAATTTACAAAACGTAAAACAAAAACTAGATAAAGTCAACAGCTTTTACGCCTATTTAATGGAAAATCAAGCGATTGTATCTCGTGTTGATCGCGATGCTTTTTTAGCGTCTATTCGCACCTTGTACGATACTTGTTTTGAGGAAGAAGTGATTGTTCCAGTCGCACCAGTTCCTCCAGTGACGCCAGAACCAGAACCAACTCCAGTAGAGCCCAGTAAAAAGCGTCCTAAATTGGTATTCAATACACCAACGGCTACAAAAAGTACACCTCCCAAACAAGAGCAACCAACGCCTAAACAAGAAGTGGCTCCTATCAAAGAAACTACTCCTATTGTAGAGACGCCTCCTAAGGAAGAAGAGGAACCGTTGCCACCTGTGGCAACAATCACACCAACGCCTGAAGTGGTATCCAAACCAGCGCCAGTAGAACCTACCCCTGTGGTACAAGAACCAGCAGAGGGGTTGAATGAAGACGGCTTCCAAGAAGCCTATGAATCGTTGTTCCGTTATAAAGCAGCAACCGATTTGTCACAAAAACTCAGCGCTTCTAAGTTAGACGACTTGCAAAAAGCCTTGGGATTGAATGAGAAATTCTTATACATCAATGAGTTATTTGGTGGCGATGTTGGACAATTTCAACAGGCGATCAAAACCCTGAATGAAGGAGTCAATTTTGATGCAGCACGACAGTATATTGAGCAAAATTTAATTGCACAAAATGATTGGATGAACAAGGCTAAGCGCCCTGTTGCTAAGGATTTTGTCAAGCTTGTTCGTCGTCGTTATGTTTAATTTTAAGAAGACTTAACCCAAAACCACTGTCTATTTATGTTGCATCAAGTCTTATGGAAAAACCGCAGCCCTTGGCAATTATTAGGGGCTTCTATTGGTATTTTTATTGGGTTATTCCTCCTGCTCTTTGCCTTGCAGGTGTATTTAGACGTGCAAACGCTTACCAAGGGGGCCAGAGATAACAATTTCTTGGTGCTCAATAAATCGTTTGAGAAGAATTATAACAATCAACTGGCGTTTTCGGAAGAAGATTTAGAGGAGATGCGCGAGCAACCGTTTTTTAATCGAGTAGACGCGTTTGAATCCAATACCTTTAAGGTTTCCTTGACGAGCCAACGTTTGGGTTTTAGAACCTTGCTATTTTTCCAATCCTTGCCTGTCTCCTATTTAGATGTGGATACCACTTTATTTAAGTGGAAAAAAGGAGAACCGTTACCGATTGTCTTGTCCAGTGACTACTTGACTTTGTACAATTTTGGATTTGCTCCAAGTCAAGGGCTGCCTAAGTTTTCTGCTAAGACCATTAGTCTAGTTGATTTTACAGTAACCATTGCAGGCAAAGGCGGTAGTGAGCGTTTTGAGGCTTATGTTGCTGGGTTTACCCCCAATGTCAATTCTATTTTGGTACCACCCAATTTTATGGAGTATGCCAATAGTATGTATGGGGATGAAAAAGAGGCCAAAGACCCTACCCAATTGATTGCAGCGACCGATAATCCTTATAATGTTAATTTAGAACAGTTCTTGGAAGAGAAAGGTTATGAATTATCCAAAGGAGGTTTAATTGGGGGTGAGCTAAAAAGCTCCTTGTTTATTTTGGTCTTTTTACTAGTAGCTATTGGACTGACCATTGTTAGTTTAGCTTTACTTGTTTTTGTATTGAATTTCCAAGTACTCATTGCTCAATCAAGCCATGACATTCGCCTATTACTGCAATTAGGCTACCTGACAAAAGACATTGCGGCTACCCTTTCCAATCAACTTCTAAAACGTTTTGGAGTCGTTGTAGTTGCTGTATTTGCCTTGTTATTACCTGTGAAATATGCCGTTACTGCTAGTTTAGCCGAACAGGGTTATCAATTGAGTTTCTTCCCCCACTGGATTGTCTGGTTGGTAGGAATTCTACTCTGCGCCTTGTTTGTAGGCATCAATTACAGCAGCATTCAAAAGAATGTCCAAGGTTTGGCATAGTTTCAGCATAATAGACCCCAAACAGCACTCTCCTTGTAGTGCTTGCCGTTATTATACGCGTTCAATCATCCTCTTATAGCATTTTTTTGCTCATATTTGAACGTTGAAGTTGTTTAAGAACAATAAGTAGTTACGTTGAGCCTATGGTTCTTATAAAACGAAAGTTCTACAAAAGCCCTTTTAAACAACTTTGTTACTAATTAACCAAAACAACAAGATCATGCAACCAATTCTTACTCTCCTTTTATTTGTCTTCTCTTGGACAGTAGCATTTGCTCAAACAGGTTCTTATACTTACAAAAGTAAGTCAACAGGTACAACGATTGATTTAGAGTTACGAAGAGATGGCGTTTTTATTTATGATTATCAAAAAGGGTGGGCAAGTTGCAAAACACGGGGTAATTGGCGCCCTTTAGGCAGTGGTCGAGTCATTCTCACTAGTGAATACCAACTCACCGATTATAAGGTAAAAGAAATAGAAGAAGCGAAGGGAGAAGGCATTCAACTTCTTGTACAAAGTGCAGGCAAAAATCAGAGTCCTACTAATATTAGTGCTATTTATTTAAATGAGGATGAAACCGCTAGCTTTCAACCCGATGGAGAAGCAGGTCTAAAATTACTAGAACAACGCCAACGCCAATTAGTAGTGGGTTCAGAGGCCTTGAGAGATAGTATTAAGAATACGGACCTTCCTCGTTTTTACTTATATCCTAACAGCAAAAAGGTAAGCTCTATTACGGTCGTTTTTGATGACCATGAACTGTTGATTCCTATTGAAAATAATAAGGCTACTAAAATAATCTTGACCACTAGTTTTGCTCCTAATTCTGCTTATAAATACATGAAAGAACAAGAATTCATCAAGAAAGGTGATTTTATTAGCGAGGCAGGTAGTGCTATCAAACTCAAGAAGAAAAAGCGTTAATTACTATTAGGGCATAAAAAAAGGTTTGTTAAAGCGAGCTCTAACAAACCTATGAATCACCAAAAATCAATCAATTATATTCCATAACGCTGGACAATCTTGCTCGTAGAGCAGGGTAGTAATTTGTCCATTGTTTAGTAACAACAATTCGAAAGTAGAAACTTTTACGGAAGTTTCAAAACTATTTTGAAAAAAATAGTTTACTAACGCTTTTTTTATTGATAATGCATAGAGGAGGGTGGAATTTGAAGTCGGAATCAGGAATAAATACTTATTTTACAAGCAGCACTTTTATTTCCTTTATTCCAATAGAAGTCTTTATAAAAGGCTTTATTTAAATGCTCTAAAGAGGGTATATTTTCACTCTTTGTAATCTATTTCTTATCATGAAAAGCTCTTTCTTATTCCTACTCTTTTTATTGAGTATCCTTGCTTGTTCTACGCCATCCACCCCTGAACCTGAACCTATCGCTCCCCCCAAAGTGATCTCCAAAACGGCTCCACCTACCGCTATACAACGTTCTACCGTAGCAACAGCATCCATTTATAAAGCAACCACACAGTTTAAAGAACAATATGGTTCTCAATACAGCCATATCGCTTATAGTTTATGTATTGAGAAAGCTTATTACTTTGTGGTTGTGAACGGCAATTGGTCGCAAGAAGCGCAAAAAGAACCTTTGCCTAATGGGGCAACACGTCCTTATCAAATGGGCATGGTAAATGCTCAAAATGATGTGCTAATCCCTATCAAATTTGATAAAATTTATAATATGGGCGCTACTGCTCAAAACTTATTTGAGGTAGAATGGCAAGGAAAACATGGTTTATACGACCACAAGGGAGTAGCTCTACTCCAAGCAAAATACGAGGCCATTTATCCTGCGACCAAGGCGGAAAATACTTGGGCTTATTGGCGCCAAAAAAATCTATTTGGTGTCTTGTATGGAGATGGCAGTAAAGATACGTTAACGCAACAGCCAGAAGATTTAGTACAAAATTGGGCGTTTGATGCAGAGGCCTCCTCTATTATTCCTTTTGTAGGCGTTCAGGAGTTATTACAAGACCAATCCTCTTTAAAAAGCAATGGCATTTTGGTTTTTCCTTCCTATTTATATGATTTAAATATTGCCCCAGAATATGAATACCATTGGGTTCATCAAAGCGGAAACATGGGTATGACAAATACAGAAGCGCATATCCAAACCTTAGAAACAGAACATACCACCACACTTTTGACCGCCTTCAATCAGGCTTTTGTAGAGAATCGTGATTATCATGATGATAAGCAGTCGGTAGTCACTGTGAACCAAAATTATCAACCTGTGGACAGCATTCTTATACAAACACTAGAACAATTTCCTGTTTGCGCTGTCCCTGCTCAAATTCGCTTGGTGGGGATTGATACCATTGAAGTCGCTCAAGTTCAGAAAACACCTGAACAAGATTATTCTTATCAAACAATTCATCGGTATTATCACCTACAACAGGATGGAAAACTACAATTACTAGCAACACAAGGCCAATATGCTGCTAGCCAGTATACGCCGCTCACAGAAGCCTCTTTTAAAGGTTGTTTTGCTCGCTCCTTAACAAACGAAGAAATTGAAGCATTGGAAGAAAAAGAATATATTTCGTTTGAAGTTAGCGCTCATTTATCCGTAGAGGATTTGCAGTATATGCGCAATGAGATTTATGCGCGTCATGGCTATCAATTTAAGAGTAAGAAATGGCAAGAGCGCTTTGCACAAGAATCGTGGTATCAAGCCACAGAAGAGAATGTAGAGCACTTGCTTTCGCCTCTAGAAAAACGCAATGCGCAGTTTTTATTGGATTATCAAGAGACCTTAAAAGCAAAGGAAAAAGAATTGCGGGCGATCCAATATGAAGCTGGAAACTATGCGGGTTAAAACTAGACTTTTGCAGCTCCTTTGGGTCTTCTTCTTATTTTTTTGGACACTGGTTGTTTTAATATTGGTGTGGGGTAGTCTTCGACATTTTGCTCCCTGGAAAGCGCCTTCTATTTTCTTACAAAGCAGGACAGAACACTATGCTTATTTTTTGCCTGCACTCTATCTCCATATTTTCAGCAGCCCTTTGGTCTTATTATTAGGCAGTTGGAGTTTATGGCCAGCATTGAGAAGTTATTCTAGTCGATTGCATCGATTATTGGGCAAAAGCTATGTCTTATTAATTTTATTAGGGGCGGCTCCTTCAGGCTTTGTCATGGCTTTTCTAGCTTTAGGAGGTTGGGCAGGAAGGTTGTGTTTTTTGCTGCTTTCTTTCTTGTGGGCAGGAATGACTTGGCGTGCTTGGCGATTGGCGGTACAAGGCAACTGGGAAGGACATCAAGCCTTTATGTGGCGTAGTTTTGCGTTGACAACTTCCGCCTTTTTTTTACGTTTTTTTTCTTTTTTAGGCGCGTATTATTGGCAGTTACAAGGGGCTGATGTTTATGTCTTATTTGCTTGGGGGAGTTGGTTGTTTCCTTTAATCCTTGTTGAATTATTGTTGCGATACCGCAAGAGAGCCTCTACGGTTCTTTAAGTATGTTTTCAGGGGGGCTTTATGAATAAAAGAAGGAGAAAAACAATTGTTTTTCTCCTTCTTTTATTCATAAAGCCAGAGTTGTTTTTATTTTTCCTTCTTAGCTTCCTCATTCGGTACCATAATCCAACGCATAAGACTATCATCTAATACATGCTCTAGTACAACTTCTTCTTTGGAGGCACTAACAATTCGATAATCGTTCCATCCTTTGAGGCCTACAAATTGTACCGAGTCTTGTTTAATATTGTAATTAAAGATGCGATCGCTTCCTCCCATTTCCATCTGAAAAACATTTACTTTTTCCTTGATGGTTTTCTTCTTTTCATTGCCTTTTTTATCTGTTACGGTTACTTTGCGCTCTTGTTTCCGCACAAAGAAATCCATATTTACATCGCCAACAATAGCTTGTACATTGACCTCTCGGCCATCAATTCTAAGTGTTTTGCATTTCCAAGAACGTTGCTTGACCAATGTTTTAGCGATTTTTTTGTCGTCCTTATCTTGTGCTTGTGTAGAAGGCAACGCCCACAATAAGGCAATAAGGCTCAAAAGAATAGTTAGTTTAAATGATTTCTGCATGATGCTTATTTTCAATGTTTCAAAGATAGCACTTTATCCTTTTTTAAAATTGTGTAATTTTTCCTAACAATGGGATAAAGTCAAGAAGGCGATTGGTATACTGGGGAGCCTTCTTTATAACTTGATATTCTATTTCCATACCAAAAAACAATTTAGAGGCTTATTCTCCTCTATACAAATGCCAATCTAGCTTTTCGCTACGCAAAATTAGGCTGTCTTTTGTTAATCTCAAAATCTGAACCGCAGGTAATTTAGAATCTTTAGGATACAAGATGCTATCATTTCTGAGTTCATAGGTAACAATTTCAGGTGGTGGAGCAGGTTCTTCGTTGAGGGTTTTAATGCGTTTCCCCTCTTTATTAAATTCATATTGAGGGTTGCCCATATACGCGCCTGGCATTATCTTCCTACGATCTCCATCCCTAAATTTAAAGGCATCCACTTTCCACACCCCATAAAATAGTTTGGGCCGCACGGTTGTGGCACTAGAAGAATTGCAGGCGAACCCTATTAGTAACAGCAGTATAAAGGGTATTACTTTTTGAATGCTCATTGATTATTATTGTAAGCGGTTAAAATGGATACAAGGTTATAACAAGAAGAAATTTACTTTTATCAGCGCAACAAGAACGGAATTTTCAGTCAATTAATTGTTTAAAATGCTTATTTTCATGCACTTGTTTTTGGCAAAGAAGACCAACTAAGATAAATCTATCTGCTAGCTTTTAAATTTTTTTCCATGTTTCGATTGTTTACTTTCCTATTGCTCAACAGTTTCGCACTTGCTCTTTTGGCGCAAGACAGCCCTTATCAAGCCTATCAGACAGTTCGTCAACAGAGCCAAGCAGCTGCTCAAAAAAAGGATTATACGGCTGCTATTTCCAGCACAGAAGCTTTTATCAAACAACATCCACGATATAGTTTGGCTTATTTAGAACAATCTACTTACGCCATCAAAAATAGAGATGTCAATTTACTAAAACGCAATATCATTGCCTTAAAGAGTCAACGAGTTGATCTCCCCTTAGACTTATTGCTTACAGGAGCTCAATTGGCAGAGAAAAAGCGCGTTTATCAATTGGGATTAGAAATACTGTCCCAAGCAACGCCTGCACAAGCTCAGGCTGAAGCAATTCTGTTACAACGTGCTCGTTTTCAACAAAAATTAAACAAAAATGCAGAGGCACTCACCACTTTGCAACAAGCTTATAACAACAATACTACAAGCAATAAGGTCTTACAAGAACTAGCCGCTGCTTATCAAAATGTCAATCGCCGTCGCAGCATTCAATTGTATGAATCTTTGGTCCAACAGAAAGGCTATGAAGATATTTCATTGACTGCTTTGGGACTCTTATACACTCGATTGTATGAAGCAGATCCATCTACCAATAATAAAAACAACTTGGTTAAAGCCAAGAGTTATTATCAACAATATCTCCTACGTCATCCCAAGGATCAAACGGTTAAAAACTTACTGCAACAATTGGAAATTTTATTGCAATACCCCTCCCCTACTTGCTCTTCTTACTTTTCAAAAACATTTGCTTTTTTACTCTAAAAGATTTATATTAGCCTTTTAATGCAACAACAAATACTCTTTTTGAGTTATTGCTTATAATACTTTTAAGAATACGTTATATATGAGAAAAAGTAAGATTGCTAAACTCTTTGATTGGGAGGCTTATGCCAAAGCACAGGAGGCTCTTGATCAACAACCTGCTGATAAATCCATTATTAAAAAAGCCAGCGAACAAGACAAAGCACTTCGTGCCTTTGAATCGTCTGTCACCAAAGACATCAAGTTAGGCTTAAAAGTCTTGCAAGAAGCGGTGAAAAAAGGAGAAGACATTCAAGTACCTTATTTCTTACACTTAGGTTATTTCACAAAAGCAAAAGAAGGAAGTGGAAGTTTACTGCTCTTAGGCACACAACTGGCTATCCGAAAAGCGTTTGTCGCAGCAGGTAAAACAGCAGAAAAAGTTAACCTATCTTATGGTATGGCGCTATTAGACGCCAATAACATACTGCGCTTTATTCCTGAAAAGCAAGGTATGAAGGTAAAGTCAAAACCATTGGTGGAGGCTCTCAAACAGGCTCCTATTTCTAAAAGCAACCCTGGATTCTGGTCCAAAAGAAAAGTCAATAACATCATTATTGGTGCATTGGAAGAGGATACGGCCAACCTAACGGGGGATAGTGAATTGGTGGAAGAAGAAGTGACTTACACCAAGCAAGGAATTAATTCAGAAGTTTATGATGCTTTTAAATCTTTTGTGAATAGAGATTATGTGAATAGTAATGGTACCCGCAATGCCGAATATTATGCCCAGACATTAAAGCAAGTTGACCAATGGGTGGTTGCTCTTCAAGCAGAATTCAAGACTAAAGGCGATAAAAAGCTCAAAGCAGCTTATAATAAAATGGGCAAAATAATGCTTGCCTTCAAGAAAAAAGTCCAACAAGAAATGGAAGCGGGCAAAGCCCAACACATCAATGAGGACAGTAGTTTATCCAGCATAGAGCAAGTTTTTGAACGGACGCTAAAAGAATACAAAGCCAGTGACGATCCTTATCAACAATCTATTTTAAAAGGGAAATTGGAGCGTATTCTATTAGAATTAGAACAAAAGATAAACGGGGACAACAAGGCAACAGAAGCATTGGCTTTACAAACTCGCCTAGCAACAACTTTAGCAGGGTTAGCCCCATCTGATTCAACCCTTACAGCTGTCCCAGCAGTACAGCAAGAACTAGAGCAGTTGGTTCAAGAAATGGAACAGTTGCTGCAACAGTATGAGTTTGCACCTCTTGCTTAATAAACCCTTTATAATTGGAATAACTATGAGATTATACCTTGTTTTACTACCTTTTTTCTTTTTCAGTCAAAACAATTTATGGTCTTGGCAAACAACAACAATAATGACTAAAGTAGAAATAAAAGAGCAATTGGCTGCTAAAAAATTGGCCTTAGAAACATTGCTCCAGAGCAATAATTTATCCCTTGAAACCGCCTTAACGACAGAACAGTTGGCTATTGTGGAGCAGGTTTATGGGGTGCTTGGTGTTCAAGATATTGGGAGAAAGACCTTTGTAGAATACGTGCAAGCTTGGATTGAGGGCTTTATTAATAGCCTTTCTGTAGAAAGTTCGAATGGCATAGAAGTAAATATAAAGAGCTTAAGAACTAAACTCTCTAGTAAAATTCCAAAAGGAGAATTTCCGATCTCTATAATTCTTTGGAATAAAATCAAAGAGCAATTACTAGCTTTAGAAAAAGAACAAGATAAAGCAAGTATTGCTGAGATTAGAGCCGCTCTCATAAAAGCTTTTCAAGGCTTTCAAACAGATATTAGTAGTAAGAAAAAAGAGTTGAACCAAGCATATAAGGAGGCTAAAAACTCTTACAAAGTGCTAAAAGAAGATGATTTAAATCCACTTCTGATGTCTGCTGGAGAATTGGAGGATTGGCTTGCTGAATTTAGTGAAGAAGTTCATAAGAAAAGCGAAGAAGAGCAAAAGGAGCTTGAGAAAGAGCAAAAGGAGCTTGAGAGACAATATCAAAAATATGTAGTTGACTATACGTCTTTATTAGGACATGAACTTAACGCCATCAAAATTACTAACCCCCAAAGTTTGTCCGATACGCTTAATATGGACATGAAGCTGTTATTTAGAAACCTAAGTACTGCTTTGGATAGTGATAATGCTAGAAACACCCCCATCAGTAAAGATCTCTGGGCTTTTGTTAATGAGAATTTATCCTCTGAACCTTATTATGAGATGGAAGATGTCAGAGATCAATTGAATCGATGGTGCAAAAATTTAGGGAGTAAAAGCGTTTGGTATGACGAGCAATTTGAATTCTGGAAAGATAAACAAGAGGGTTTTCCTAGTGCTGCTCTAATTGCAGCCGCCGTTAATGATGCTTATATTGATATTGATGCTGATACGATTCGACAGCACTTGATAGAATGGACAAAAAGTGTTAAAGATGCTTTTGTACTCTCTAAGAATTATACCATTGTCATAGAGAAAGCGCAAAAGAACTTTAAAGAGTTATTTCAGGAAGAATCGAATAAAGGTATTTCTACTCTATTCTTTTATGAGGATCTGTTAAAGATTTTATTCCAACAAAATGGAGAAAAGACCCGCTTAGACCAATTAAAAAATACCACTTGGGAAAAAGCACTCTTACAAGTTATTGAAAAGGAAAGAGTCGCTAATTATTTTGGACAATGGCGTCTACAGTATGGGCCTTATGCGGTAAAAGCCTTTAATGAAGAGCTAGACACTTTATTGCCTACTACAGAAGAAATCCAACAAGCCTTACTCAAAAGTGTTGAAAGAAAAGAGAAACTCCTTATCCCAGAAATAACAATAGATACCTTAAGAATTGATCTCGTTATTAGTTCTTCCAAAATAGAAAAGCATACCAATAGAAAAAAACTATTGGTTGATCTTGCTTACAAAAACTACCCTATCTCTAAGGATGGAAAACTCCTTGATATTCTTACAGTTGTTCCAACAAATATCCTTGTGGAGGAGGGGAGCAATAAGGAATCTAAATCAAAAGTGGAACTCGTCAACGCAAAAATTAGAAAAACAGAAACACATGAAAGTGGTAGTGCAACCACAACTATTAGACTCACTTTTATGGCTGTTACAGATATAGAAAAATTATTTAATAGCGTCAACATGAAAGATCTTGACTATAAAGGATATGACCTGAGCAGCTTATTAAAAAAGATTAATGGTGGAGTCTCTGTCAAAGGAGCAGGCGTCATGATGGGAGTAGAAGATTTTATTTATCAAAGTACCAATGTAGAATATTTTGAAGTAGAATTTACGGTTGGTAGCGCTTTAGTCAATGGCAAAGACAGAGTGATCGAATTACAAACAGGTCTTAGTTGTAACGACAATACCTTTCAGGTTACGTTTAGTGACGGCTCTCAATTTTTACAGGGGGCTACTTTCTTGAAACC
>JBOEFW010000076.1:0-14395 GCA_050633105.1 Aureispira sp.
GTTCAAGAGAATGCCTATCGGCCTCCTCTTGAACGCTCGGCACATGATGTCGTAGAGAGTCCGAAAAGAACTCTCCAGAACAATGCACATAGTGCATTGAAACGACACCATGTGCCGAGCGTTAGCAACAATTAGCTTTTACTTAGGTATGTGTCAACTATTGTTTCTTTTGTCTTTTGGTCTGCAATATCATCTTCATAGTGCCAATCCAAAAAAGCTAACAGTTCACTGCGTTTGCTAACACGTTGTATAATTAATTTATTTATTACTTCAGTAGTTTCATTGTGTCGCTTAATAAGTGCTTTAATTAATGGCAATACTTGTTCTGGATTTAATCCCCAATTACCATCTCTAAAAGCCATTTCAAACGCTCCATTATCCGTTTCTTTGTCAATCTTTTTTATATTCATTATTTCTGTTTTTAAATTCCGTAAACAAACTAATCATACAACTATCCGTTAGGCTTCATTTGCTCCACGCTCTTTGTATGCCTTAACTATTTTGTTGTACCTATCCATATCTATTTCGCCATTTGGTTTTATATAAGTTTCGTAAGTGTATTCACAACAAGGCATACAATGCATTATACTCATTCCTTCTCTATGGCACATACAAGTGCAAATTTTATCATTTCCCATTTTATTTTCAATTTATCCCACCGCCCCGTTACCTAAAAACTTTAAACCTTCTTTAAGTTTTGCTTTTGCGTTACATCGTTTTAAGTAGTCTTTTTCATTTTGAGCGGTTACTGTTTCAATTTGGTATTTAAGCAAGCTTGTAGAGTAACTAATCATACTCTCTTTTTCATCTTCACTACTAGCGTCTCCACATTGAGAATCTAACGCAAAGCTTAAAAGCCTTAAAGCGAAAGTGTGGTCTTTTACAATTCTGTTTTCTTTTATTGGATTCTTCATAATAATTAACTAATGCTACAACAAAATATAGTGAATAGCCCATTGAACATTTATTTAAACCGAAACTTTATCTTGGATGAGTTCTGCGCAGGCGGCCATGAATAATACTTGGCCCATTGGATCCTTTTTGTATGCAGGCTTCTGTGAAAGGATTAGTAGGGCTTGCACCTCTTTTACTTGGTTTTCTTTCATTACTGCGGACAGGATATCCTTCCTGGGCTGGATGCGTGTAATGTAGTCTGCTCCTAGTAACGTTTTAGCCGACTGCTGGCATCTAATAAACTTCTCCAGGGTTTTTTCTTTTTCTTGACTCATGGTAATTTGGGGTTTTTAGTTGGGCTATGATTCTGAAGTGCCGTTTATGATGGCTCTTTCTTTTTCAATTTCTTCTGCTAGGGCTTTTATTTCCTTGGCTTTCTCTTCATACTCAAAACTGGTAGGCTCTAATAGTGCCTGTGCTTTACGCCAGTAATGGAGTTTTATTTCTTTTTCTCTGGTGGATAAAATGGTCATATTTTTTAATGGTTAATTATAAATGGTGAATGGTTAATTTTCAACAGCGTCTATCCTTTGCTGCAGCTCTAATCCTTTTACATAGGACTTAAACCGGCTGGACAACATATAATGCACATGATCTTCTATCAAGTTCATATCGTCTCTAGTAATATGATCTTTAAATGCTTTACCCTCGAATAAAATATCTACAATACTTTTAGCATCAGATTTAAATAGTTTATCATTCATTTTTTTCAGTTATATAATTAATCACTCTCCACTAGAGGTTTTCTCCTTGGATTTTTCGGGTTACTAGTGTGGTGGGTGCTTCTTTGGTTTGGTGGTTTATTACTACATCTACAGGTAGTAGTTTTTGGTTTCTTAACAGAAGCGTTTGGTTAAGGTCTTGACCTTGTTCTAGGGCTAGTGGTAGGTTAATGTCTACCTCTATGATCTCTGAATGGACCATGAGTGCAATCCACTCTGCCCAAAATGTTTTAGCTAGTCCGTGCTGACCTCCCCACAGCAGTGATCTGCTGCGCCATATTCCCATGGTGTGTGCTCCGTATATGTTTCTTCCTGTGGTGGTAGCCATAGGGTAGGTAGGAGTGGTGCCGCTGCCTGTAGTTTGTACGGGCTGCATACCTGCTTTTAGTAGAAAAAACAGTTCGTGGTCTGTGTCTGCTGGCATACCTGCTAACTGACTAGCTCCCTGATACTCTACTAAAGGAACTAACACCGTAGGGTGCGTTTCTCCTTCTACTTCTGGAAACTGCTGGCGCTGCATTTCTGGAATGTTTACTTCTGGCTTTAACTCGGTGAGTTCTGTTCCTGTTCCTAGGGTGAAAGAGTCTAAATAGGCTTCTTTTTTTACCCAGCGCTGTGTGCCTTCGTCTGGCAGGTACTCATAGCTGTAGTAGGATGCTTCTGAGGTTACTAAAGCGGTGTTATTTAGCTGCGCGGCTGGTAGCTGATTAAATGCAGGATACTCCCCAAGGTAACGGCTAGGTTCTTTTACTTCTGTTCCCCATGTAAGTTTATATGCAGTGAGGTTCTTTGGTGTTTTTTTGAAGTCTGTTACTACTCTCTCATCTTCTATAGCTATGGGTGCTTTAGATAGTGCGTCTTTAGCGTAGTTCATAGTGATCACTTTCTTTTGGCTATCTATATGTAGCGTGGTGCAGAAAGTGTTTTTATATGCTAGTAAAAATGCTGATATAGGAGTAGGAGGTAGGGTGTCTCCCAGTCTGAACTGTGTGAGTCCTTGGTTCTGTGTGGCTTCTGCTACACGGAATATGTTTATAGTAATGTCATGAAACTGAATAAGTCCGTTTCCTCCTGCGTCTGTGTGCTCTATATATAAGCCCATGGTAGAACCTACATCTCCAGCGGTAGGTGCTATCTGAAAACTAAAAGTGTTAGTGGTGGTGCCGTTAGGCTCTGGATTATATGTATGTACATACTCACCTCCTAAGCCTGTGGTGCCATTAGTTCTGAAATGTAACGTCATAGTATCTTCAATGCCGAACCGCGTGGTGTATGTAATTACTACCTGGCGCGCACTTTCATCAGGAATGGTGTACGGCTCTCCGTTAGCTATATTTAGATCTGTGGAGGTGTTATCTGCATTAATAGTATTCATGAGTACATGACCACTAGCTGATGGGTTGCCTCCAGAGACATTATCACCGAAGAAGCTGAACATGGCATTCAGCCTGCTAATGGAAACTCGGTTAGAGTCTAAGACATTATCTAACGCTAGGCCTCCTTTCACCAGCCAAAAGTGCTGATTCACGTCAGTAATGGCTGTACCTTTGATGATGTAGCCCAGGTGCTCCGCTATATCTTTAAGTATGCGCATTACATATACATCAGGCACGTAGTTATACTTGGTTATGTATGCCTGCGTGGTTTCGTCAAGTTCAGAAGCGGGCATAAACTCAGCATCTACAGAGTTCCACGGGTTACTTACTCCAAGGAAAGCTTCGTTTTCAGAGCCATAAAAATCTGGGTTAGCAGTTACGGGAAAGTAAACCGCTGCGGCTGGATAGTCTAGCTGGTTATACGCTGTAATGGCTGGCCTTAAGTCTGTGTCTGCTGTGGTTAACCTTAGTGGTATGATAGCGTTACAACAGTCTTTTATGGTCATATCCTTAGTGAGGTATACCAGATCTGAAACTATAAAGTCGAACTCTGTAGTGCTGTGTTCACCCTGAGTATTATGCTCATGGGTAGTGATGATACCTGTGTAAAGCACATTTCCATCTTCTAACATTTGGGCATTATAAACGCTCTGCTGTGCTTCTACCTCCCAGCGGTGGGCTAGCTGAAACACGTGTGCATTTTCAGATGATGGAGCTTCTAGCCCTAGTGCGTAGGCTGACTCTAGTTCATCAAATTTAAAAGCGCTGTTATAATGCTGGAATAGAAAGTCACCGGTTACTCCTTTTAGTGGTAGTAACTGGCCTGATGGTGATATGATTTGGAAGGTGATCACTTTTTTTAAGTGTTAATGGTTATTGGACTCTTTTTTTATGATTTAGTAAAATTCTAATTACCACACCGCTTTTATTTAGTTTTTGCGTTGGAGTAGCGTTCGGAAATAGTTTATCTATTATCTTGTTTGATAACGGTATTTTACTTTCGTAATCACTCCACTTTATTTCCTCATTCATTTCTTAAGTGTTAGTTATTAATGGGTCCCTTTTTTTCGTTTTCCATTTCACGCTGCCGAGCTACCTCAATTGCCTTAATTCTATCATCTACTAAAGCTTTTAATTCTTTAGTTCCTATTAGCTGTAATCCACGCAGTATATCTTCTTCTGCTACTACAGGGCACTGTCTATGCTGAATGATTATAGGTTCGGATAAAATCATCATTTTTATCCACTGAACGAACACTGCTATGTCTTCTGGAGTAAGTGTTAAATTTTTAAGCTCATCCTGAAGAGGCGTGGTTCTGTATTCACCTACCCATTTCATGAACTGCTCAGGAGATGGAGATTCTAATTCTTCCTCTACTAATTTATTATACTGATATTCTAAAGCTGTTAGCATTTTTATTTCTTTATTACAAATGGTTAATTATTCCCTGTGGATAACAGATAGTGCTATCATTAAAGCCACCCAACAAACTGATACGCAAATCATTCCTATAGATAAATCGCTCATTACTCCACTACATATTTAGGTGAATTGATAGGCTCTGAGTTAGAGAGCAGGTAATAATCTATATCTAGCGGTGATGGTGAGAAGTAAATGCGAGCTTTACTGGGTAGTGCTGCCGCGTGATTGGTTCCGTGAACCATGTCTTCTATTTTTACTGCAGATATGAAGTCATCTACTAATGTATCTCTAACTGCAGCAGCTATTACTGCTACTACCGCTACTGCTCCTAAGGTGATGACTTGTAAAAGTTGTAATTCCATGATTAATTGGTTAGTTACGAAGCTGCTAAAGCAGCTTCGTGATGGTTTACACAGATTACACTAAATAACTCTGTGTTTATGTCTGATAAAGACACGTTATGGTTAGCAGAGTAAATTCTAGGAGGTGTCTTGACTTTTAAATCTAATATTCCAGTTTCTAAAGACTCTATATCCTCTATACTTCCACCATCAAACGTGATGAGCTTCTTTCCTTTGACAAGCCCCTTTAAACTCTTCTTAGATTTTAAGATCATGTCTTTTTCTGAAACGTGAGAGTTAACTACTTTATCTTCTTTAAAAAGAGAAGCGACCTGTTTAAGTAGTGTAGATTTTCCAGAGGCTAAACCTCCGATGATGATTAAACTTTTTTTGGTATTCATTTTATTTTGGGTTTTTAATTTCTTGGATATAAACATTAGACAGCAGAGTGGCTGAAGTTCTAGGGTCTCCTTTTCTCTGATGAACTTCGTGGGTGATTTTCTTAATCACTCCAGTCATATGACGAGTGGGTAGCTCTATAGTTATCTTCTCTTTTTTCCTGTAAGGAAACACTGAAGATTCGAAAAGTGTGATTTGCTTTCCGTTCTGATCTAGTATTTGAATTTCGTGGTAACTCATGGCTCTAACGTATTAGGTGATTGTTGTTTTTTTAATTGGTTTGTATTCAGTGTGTTTTTACATATGGGGTTACGTAAATGCTTTAAATAATGTTACAAATGTAACATAAAAGTTCGATACAATCACTTAAAAAGTTAGAAAAGTTGATTTTGCAACGCAAATTACTCTCTGTTATAGGTAAACTCTAGCGGCTGACCTAGTAGATTATTTCCAGATCTGTTTAGTGTGAGCTTAAGCGCCTCTGTATTACTTAGGGTTACTGCTATAGGTTCTCCATCTTCTATAACCCACACTTGTGGTGAGTGTATGATTTCCCATAGGCCTGCTGACTGCTGCTCTGTGAGTGTGCCTGTGTGTAGCTTCAGGGTGTCGTTTCCTTGGAATGAGTGTCGCTGAGTGGTGTGGTAGCGCTCTTTTATTCCTGCGGGGCGTGGACTCTGGTAGGTGCTAGCGGTGCTTACGCTGGTTTGTTCCTGTTCTCCATCGAATAGCATGGTTTCTGGCAGTCCGTAGGCGCTGATGTAACGCAGCTCTGTATGGAATTTTTTTCTTTTCTTAGGGTAGATCTTCATTATATCAGTATCTGGTCCCGTTCTGACTAACTGTAATGTATAGTAAACTGTTTCTTCTATAGGTGCTAGTGATTCTAACCCTAGTGCGGTGAATCCTGCTTTAATGCTTACTAAGTGTTCTGTGTCTGCTGTTAGTGAGGTATCTATCCATAGGTTATTAGTAAGTAGCGTGCCATCTGTTTTTAATAGTGTAACCCTTAATGTGGTTACGTATGATGTAGATGGCGGTAGGGCTACGCTTACTGTGGCTGCGGTGCTGAAGAGCATTTCTCTGGTGAGCCCCTGAAATCCTAGCCACTTATTTACTCTGTAGGTAAACTTATCTAAAGACCATACGCGGATAGGCTCTCTGCCTTTTATGACTTTCTGAGGAGTGGAATAGGTAGATGCTTTAGCTAGAGGTATAACCTTATCATTAAGCAGCTGGGTGGTTCCGTATACTTCAGAGAGTTCTACTTTATAATCACGCATAGACAGGGTAGACTTGCGCAGTGCTATGGGCGCATATAATGCTGAGTCTATATCTGTAATAAGATCATGTAGCATAGGCGCTACATCTATCATAGCTGAACCTGTGGCTGGAGGTGTAATGTATGCCCATGGCCCCGACTCATAATCTGATGAACCTAAGTAGGTGCTTACGTGAACTCTGTAGCGCAGTGAGAAATTAGGCTCTGCCTGAAAATCTGATCCGTTTATTATAGTAAGCGGTGTGATGCTGAAATCTGCATTTATAACCGGTACGAATCCTTCTCCCGGGTACTTAGCGTCTACTATTAGAGCTCCGTCCCACTGGAAATCGTAATACTCCGTAAGCACAGGATGACCCTGTAGTGCTGGTAGAAACATATGCTCTAGCCAGTACTGACTGCCTACACCTGATAGGTGCTCCATTTCTAAGCCGCTATCATCTGGTGTGGGTCTGGCGGTGAGCTGTGCGGTTATGGTCTCTGTGTTATCTAGAAATGTAAATAGTATACTGTCTCCATCTAGCGGTGGGTTTACGGTACCCAGAAAAGTGAGTATAAACCTAGCGTTTACCGCCTGCTGTGTAGGGTAATTAGTGGATGACACTCTAAATACGGCCTCGTTTCCTGATATGGATATAGGTGCTGGTGAGTTAAGGATTTCTACTGCCATTTCAGTGGGTTATGATTTATTACGTTTTCTATAGTGTATGGAATTACAGCGGTGGCTGCTGCCCATGTGTTTACGGTGGGTTCTGCCTCATAGGTGGTTACGGAGCCCCAGTCTAGGGTGTGAATAGGACACTCTTCTGCCAGTAGATCATGCTCTAGTTTGGCTAAAAACTCGAACAGTATAGTGTAGGATATGTCTAACGCACGGTGGTAACCCTCGGTGGTGAGGTTGTTTTTTTCGGAATCTTTAAATAGTGTGCCTATAGATATGGTAAGGTACTGCGTAGCGTCTATGCTGCTGCCTATCTGCCCTGATAGTTTACCAGTAAGCCCGTCTATCTCCAGTATGCTGCCTGTGAGAGAGTGATACTCCTGCTGCTTAGTCAGCTGATGTGATAGGAGTGTAGCCGTAATGTCTGTATGACTAGTGCCTAAGGCTATGAGGTAATCCTGTAATTCTTTATACATAGCAGCAAGATGTAACTGAAAGCTGCTGAACCAAAGGACAGATTTTAAGAATAGTTAAATGTGTAGGGTGTGTTTTTAAGCGTAGCAATGCATAAAAAAAGCCCCTGAATTAGCAGAGGCTTTCATATTAAACTTCATAAATGTGATTACTCCTGCGTAGCAAAGGGAATTTCAGAAAGATGTTCCTCTATGTTTCTGAATACCTCCTGAAAGCGGTAAAGCTCCTGCAGGAAGTAGGAGAGGTTTACTCTATCTATAGCATCTAGCTGACCGTAACCTGGTGAGCCTACCATATGAGTGTGAATTTCCATTACCATATCAGCTGTGTTAGCATTAGTAAAGGTGTGTAAAAATGAATGTGCTTCTCCTGGAAGCTGCTTTTGTGTTGAATTTTCTTTAGTCATATCGAAAATTTTTAACGCGAGTTACCTTAGGTGTGACTAAACATTTCGAGAAATGGATAAGCCAGTGGTTTCCTATGGCAGCACCATAGTAACTCTTATTTATAAATGTGAATTTCTGAGTTTTCTCAAAAATGTCTAGTCATTTACAAAATTGCGTTAAATATTTGGATTAGCTGGTTTATGAATCTGAGATAATGTGTTATGATTTCACTTTTTTAGGTGATTTCTGCTTGATTTTGAAGCCATACCCTCTCAGGAAATCATTCTCTTGATGAGAGATACCCACCATGGAAAGATATCCGTTTTTCTCTCTCAACATTACTCCAATATTAAATCTGATTCTTTCTATATCTCCGTCCATCCATTTAGTCACCAGATTTTCAGCGGCATTATATTTATGGAGTGATACATGCTTAACGCTAGAGTTAAATAAGTCTACGTCTACAATCTCACAGTAAAGTTCACCATTTTCAATTAGCGTGTACGTTTCTTTCATTCTGATTTTGAAATCAGCATCTTTAATAGACTCTATATCTTCTAAAGCGGAACCTTGGGAGTCTCCGTATGACAAATAAAAAAAATTTTCTTTTTCCATTCTCTTAAAAATTAACCATAAACCTAGCAGCGTTACTAACAGTACTAGTGCTTATGTGAGTGTAAATCATAGTGGTTTTTACTTGGTTATGACCTAGTATTTCACTTTTTTAGGTGATGAATATTTTCTAATTAAATATTTCGTTCAGTAATACTTTATCAGAAGATTCTAACCCCCATTTACTGAGTACTTGAACACCGCCCTTTACATATCTAAATACAATAGGATCTTCCACTTCAGTTATTTTGAAATTCATAAACCCATATCCAATGTTTTTTAATTTCTCTAAATCAAAATGTGAATGTGGTGCGGCTATAAATAATCCTTCCTTATTCACTTCAGTAATAGTCCCTATCCAGCCGCCTTCAACAGTGTATCCATTGTAATTACCCTTATACCCACCATATTCTTTAGCTAGTCTGAGTATTTCACGATCACTAGGGCGAACACTGAAATGATAGTGAGGCACAGTAAATCCATTTATTAGTATTAACTTTAAATCTTCAGGTGCTTCATGCCACACACTTTCTACTTTAACGGTAAACAGATTAAGCGGTCTATCATTATCTAATAGAGGTTTCGCATTTTCTATTTCAGTTACATTTTTCTCTGGCACATCTTTTTTATAACGCTCCACTGGAGCATATATTAAACGATATTTTTTGCAAATAAAATCTAATTGTTCCTCTTTCAGAAATTTTAATAAAGGGTAAGTATGCTTGTAATAACTGACTAACTCTGCATCTTGTTTAGAGGATATTAATTGTTTTTTAGCTTTTAAATTCTGCACCACTGCTTCGCAATTCTTAAACCCCAACTTTTCCAACCTGTCTGCTTTCGGGTTTAGACATTTAGAATGGCTCATAATAATTCCCTCCGCTTCTTTTAATAGGTTTTCTTGTGCGTTATCAAAAGAGTTGTGGATTTCTTGAATAATTTCTCTTTCGTTTTTAAATAATCTCTTTAATAGTTTCATCAATTTAGTTTTTTATTAAAAGTTAACCATAAACCTAGCAGCGTTACTAACAGTACTAGTGCTTATGTGAGTGTAAATCATAGTGGTTTTTACTTGGTTATGACCTAGTATTTTACTTAGTGTGGCTATATCTAGGCCGTTTTCATGCATGATAGTAGCCGCGCTGTGGCGTAAGTTATGAAAGTGATACTTTTTTCCAAAATGTTTCTTTACTAAAGCATTACAGCTGGTGGCGCTATACGTTCCTCCGGTGGCGCCATTAAACAGATACTCCACGGGAGTATACTTATGGTAATACCTAGTGAGTAGCTGAAGTAGGCTTTCTGTTATGGGTACTTGACGGTCTTTAAATCCTTTACTGTTTTTTACTGTAAGCACCATCCTATGGCGGTCTATGTCTGCCATCTTAAGGTTGACCACCTCGCTTACTCTTAGTGCTGTTACTAACGCTAAGGTTAATATAGCTCTATGCTTTAGATTAGTGATGTTAGGGAGTACTCGTTTAATTTCTTCGGCTGCTATTACCATAGGTAGTTTTTTAGCTCTGCGGGGGCGCTCTATTTTGTTTAAAGTATTATCAGATACGTTCATAACGTATTTCATGTATGCTTTTAGAGCTCCTATCACTTGGTTTTGCTGGGCGGTGCTACTGTACTGCTGATTCACTAGGTAACTATGTATGTCTGTTACGGTAATGTGTGAAGGTGGTTTTCCTATTCGCTGCAGGAACTCTTCAGCGTAATGCATATACACTTTAATAGTGTTAGATGCGTAACCTTTATAGGTTAGGTTTTTTCTTAAAATTCCTAAGTTTTTCATTTGGATGTGTTGGTATTAGTGGGTTTGAGGTTAATAGGGTTTATTTGGTAGTTNNGTTATGTTTAATTGCGCAAATTAGTACACAAGTGTTACGCTTTAGGGCGCAACTAAAACATAACAAAGTATAAAATTTATAAAAGGTCTGTGTCTGCTAAATAATTTCCTGATGCTAATAAAAAAACAGATAATGGCAATACATACCAAACGTCTTTAAATACTTGCATCTTTGTTAAATCATCGTTTATAAACCAATATACTGCTGGATAAAATATCGATAGAATACCTAATACTATTAGTAATAAACCAAAGTACTCTTTAAGTTTTTTTATTATTTTGTTCATTGCTTATTTATTTTATTTCGTTCTTAATCTCTTTTACAAATCTTATACTATCCGTTCAAGAGAATGCCTATCGGCCTCCTTCTATACATTATCCTTTAAGTTTAGCTCAGCTCTTTTAATTGCTAACTCTTCCATTTCCGGTAATATTTTTCTAATTCTATAAAGTTCTGTTTCTTTTCTGGAGCCAAATTTTCCACCGCTTAAGCTATTCAGGAATGACTCTGAATTACGAAGAGTAGGAGCTGATCCTACTCCATCTGAAATATGACAATTAGGGTACTGCTCTGCTATGAACCTTAATGCTCCTGAAAGTGATAAATAAGCCTTTAACATAGTTTTAGTTCTGTAAAAACAAGTAAACCAGTGCCAAATCCTATCAGATGTTAATAGAACATACCTACTCTTGTATGTAATGCTACACAAATGCCGTAAAGCTTTTCTCAAAATCTTCGGTTCTGCTTCCAGATCTATTCTATTCATTAAAACTCCACATAATGCATAATCTTTCATTATCATGTAGCTAAGGTGTAACCCTGGACCATTTATTAGCCCCATCCTTTTTGGGGTGATTTCTTGAGAGTAAAGAGGCTCCAATGTTACAAATGATAGCGCTTCAGCTATTAAATCCACTCTAATAAAAGATCTGATAACACGTTTAGGAAGCTTATGCTGTTTACGGAGGTATTTATCTATGGCTATAGTAATTCCGTTAGAAGAAAACAAAAAGGTAGACATAAGCACGTCTACTTCATGTATAGAGCACTCATTCCATCCTTCAGGTAAACTAATTTTGTAAACTTTAGACTTATATGAAATAGATAATTCAACCATAACTATGTTACAAATGTAACATAATTATTTATAAAACCATTCTTCTGGGTGATTATTATATAAAACTCCCTACACTTCCTGATGCGTTAAAGGCTTTTCGTTCAGTAGGAGAGGTGTTACATAAACTAGATTCATATAGAGGGTAATCTGTAACGTTATTCTTTAGCTCTTTCTTAAGCTGACTGAGGGCATAACTTCCGTTAGCATTCCACAGCGTTATGGCTTTATAAATAGCGGGCTCATCTGTAGAAGAACTATTTCCAGACTTTTCCACTCTATTAAATAATAGACCAGCTCCCTCTTCATCAAAAGCCATACGTAACTCAGGCACCGCAGCGGCTAAACTTAAATTAATTACAGCCTCTTCTATTAACTCTCTAAGAGGCTCATAAACTCCCCACACGGTTCTCGTTCTATTTTTTTCGATAAGATCAGTATACAACTCTGAACAAACCAATTCCTTAATGTATTTTCTGGAAATTCTATCTATAGTAGCGGCCATAGTATATAAAGTGTAATAGTTCAGTTTTGTGCTTACATATTTACTAGCCTGCTTAGGACTGTAAATAAAACTACTTTTCCAGTTTTTTCTTTCAGCTGATAATAAATACTGTGCTAAATTCACCGATGACTCATTCTCATCTAAATAACTCAGAAGCTGATCATAATAAACACCTATATCTTTAAGAAGCTTATTCTGAAAATCACGTGTCCGCCACATGGTAGCAGCTTCAGTTCCATCCGTAGCTGCGTTCTGCTGTAAACCTCCGTTTGTAATAATCACATTTAGAACAGGTAAAGCATTGTAAAATGCTAACGCTCCAGAAACCCGCTGGCAGTGTTTAATTAGATCTCCGTAGACAGCAGAGTTATTTGTCGTGTAATCCTGTAAAGCTAGATTAAGCGTTGCAACGCCTAAAATACTTTTCAATTCACCCTCTTGCACCTTCACTAGATCGGGTGTAAGAATGCTTAAATCCAAACTAGAAGGAACAGAAATCACATCCCTAAGCTCTTCTATATCGTTAAAAAATGTACTCATTATTGTTCAGTTACGCTATCGCTAGCAGGTTTTCTTGCACCATTTACGGTAGGAGCAGAATGCTCACCTATATCTAAAGTCTGAATCATACTGTTTCTAACCCTAAACACTAATTTCGGATCCCATTCGTTCACATCTCTAACTATATCTAAAAGCCTTGTAATAAGCTCCTGGTATGATCTCATTCGTAAAGCTCCCTGATTATACGCCATACGCATATCACTTCCTCCGTTTCCACCTAAATTACTAGAAGGAGTCGCGCCAAAAGTACTCGGGTGAACACCCCCTGCCGCCAGCATATGAGTACTAGCCTCTTGACTATCCTGAGAAAAAACACCTTCAGGATACTCCACCTTCATAGGTATAATTTCCACTAAATCTTTAACCTTATCAGTAGATATATGCGGCTCGAAATCTACTTTGCCCGTCATTAGATAAGCTTGCGTGTTATCAGGTTTTTGTAAAAAATCATTAAACGCGTTGCAAACCTCCCTACGTTTAGCTTCTCTTTCCTCTGACGTAAACGCCCCCCATGTTTCACTACCGAACCGTAAAGCCCAATAATCAGTATGTATCTTAAATTGATACTTTATCTGGCCGCTGTTTTTTAGAATATTTTTTCGTAGGTTAACTATGTTAGCAGACACTTCATACCAACCATTATCCACACAGGAATACCAAAAGGGTAAAGGATAGTAAGTATTACCTAAATCAGGTATATATAATCTAAACGCGAACTGATTTTTTTTGTCTCTCCTATCCTTAATCCATTGCGCTGGATTAAACAGCATGTTCACCAAAGGAATCTTTTGAACGTTATCAGTAGACAATCCTCCAGACTCCTGAAAATCGGTACTTATAAATAACGTTTCAAACGCTCCTGTTTTTTTATCCTGCTTACCTAATCTGCAATTCCAAGCCCTAGAAGCGCTAGTAACAAGAGCACCTATTTTTCTATCAGTTTTGTTTATCAACGCTTGAGGGTAAGCGCTACCATAAGCCACTAAATCTAAAGCAGTTTCAGATAAAAATAAATTAAAATCAAATTTCTTCTTCCACGATTCGAACTCATCAGAAATAATTTCGTTAAAATAAAGTTCACCATCATCTCCTTCTATCATTTTCCCGACAGCTACCCCACCAGCTGTAAGCATGTCAGCCTTAAACGGAATAGATCCACTAAGAATAGTGCTCTCATTAATGTATTTACGCGCATGAATAGGCCATGAATCATCGTCACCCCATTTAGCATGATCTAAAGCTTCATTCTCATCATTAGCATAAGAGCCTTTTATTAAAGCGCCTTTAATGTTTTTGTAAACGGTGTTTATTTTACCTCCTAATGCGCTAGCTATTCCATCTAAAGGTTTACTAGATGACATCTTCTCCATTCAATTTCATTATTAAGTTCCTGTGAATAGTCACAGGTCTATCATTCGCTCGTCTCATAGTGATAGTACCGTGCTGCTGCCTGTTATGACTGCTTCCAGAGAGAATAAGATTAGGTTCTACACGTAACTCACCCCCTTTTTTTCTGGAAGCGTCTAAAGTGATAAACTCCACCTTACATGGTTCGCCACTACGCATCATCTCTAAAGCTTCTTTTAGTATAAAAGACATGATATAAAGTTCATTTATAGAGTAGCCAAACCAAAGGACACGCGGACATTATATTTAATTTTCAAAACATAGCTTTCACACTTAAATACTTACTACCGATGCTGTTATTTGGATGTTTAACACAAAACACGAG
>JBOEFW010000077.1:0-40033 GCA_050633105.1 Aureispira sp.
AGTGATTTTATGTGGGAATACCAAGTTGTTGACAATACTTTAGGCTTAACCAACAACAACCCTAATATTGTTACCAATGGGGCCTTTAGTGGTCTTTTTAACCCTAGCTCTAACTATGCGGTTGTTGGCGGAAACAATGGCCCTTTCACTCGTACAACACCTAACAGTGTTTTTGAACCGACTAATGGGGAATTCTTTGACCATGAATATGTTTGTACGGGGGATGTTCCTACCAGCTTAACATTTGATTGGGCAGCCTATGAAGGAGATGAGCCTATTTTCGGATTTGGTGTTTCTATTGTGGGCCGACAAGGGGAGACAGGAATACAAACAACAACCTTACCTGTTCCTGCTTCAGGAACAAGCGCTCCTCAAACCTTTACCGCCTCTGGTTCTAATGGAAATTGTAATCAAACCTACAGAATCACCGTAGAGGTACAAGTAACTCCTTTGGTGGTAACGCCTATAGAGCCTTTGATTTGTGATGCGTTGCCATTAGCAGTAGGCGCGCCTTTACAACAATTTTCGTGGTGTGGTAATTACCCACTAGAACCTGGAGAGCCTCGAGAAGGGGATTTCACAGCACATGGTTCAGGATGGTTCTATTTTACAGCGCCTACATCTGGACAGGTACGTATTGAAACTGATTTGAATGAAACGGACTTTCCTACTGACCTAATGTTGTACCATGCAGCAGATGGCATTGGTTGTAATAATGGTACAAATAATTGGGTTAGCTTTCCAGCCCTTCTTAATCCCATTAAATCAAAATTCAATTACCTTTCTTATCAAGGAATTTCACGAGATGATTTTCCATTTGATGACAAAGCTACTGCACATTTCTCTACAGTAGGCAATGCCTTACCAGGAACACGCGATGGTCATGCCTTAATCGCGGGAGAAGTTTATTACATCCAAATTACAACAGACGACAACAACGAACGTGGTTATGTGAGTTTGCGCATTGATGATCTAGGTGGTAACCCTTATCTACCCCATGATATTCCTTGTCAAGGAACAGATGTGACCGCAGATGCTCAATCTACTGTGGTTCGCACAGAAGCCAATGGACTGCCCTTCTCCACTCAACTTTCTAGAGGTACCTTCTTTGGAGGCAGTAGAACAAGTGATGAAGAAGTTGGCGCGCCTTATACAGGAACCAACGCCAGTCAATTTAAAGCGTATGACTATGTGCCAACTACTAGCAACAATTTAAATGGTAGTATGTGGATACAATTTACAGCCGCTTCTAGTGGTCGTATTTACTTTGAAGCAGATCTTGATAATGCTGTTTTTAACGAGGTAGAAAATACTGCTTTATATGCTCCTGATACACGCTTTGCACCAGGTCTACCAAGTGATCTATTTTGTTCTAACATCGATCAGATTGCTGATACCGATGGTGGTGGAACAGGTAGTGGTGCCAACAATACCGCTATTATCATGGAACGTTGTTTGGAACCTGGCTATACTTATTATGGTATGGTTGATCCATCTTCTACCACGACTGCTAATGAAGGAGAGGTTTGGGTCTACGATCCAAGTTTAGATGATCCAGCCAATAACCCTCCACCTAATGATATTCTATGTTTGGCTTTATCCGATACACTCTTTAGAGTTCCTGTAAAGCCTGCCAATCAAACGATTCCATTTTCAGCTGTAGCAGGAGACAATACCAATGCTTGTATTGAAACGTTAGCAGGAGAACCTGTTTCAAATCCTTCTGCCGCTAATAGAGCCGACCAAACGGTTTGGCATTACTTTGAAGTCCCCCCTTCAGGCGTAATTGAAATCAAATTGCGGGCTTACATTGGCTTAGATTCTTTGAACTATGCCATTTATCCTTTATTCCAAGACACGCTTTGTTATGGAGGATTACAGCCTGCTACTTATACCCTAGATGGCACCCAAAACACCCCTTTAATTGATCCTATTTTCAGTGGTATTACTGGTTTTAATGGCGACATTATTAGCATTTGCTGCTTAGAGCCTGGCACCTTATATGCCATTCAATTGGATGGAAGCAGCCCTGGCGATCAAGGACAATATATCATTGAGTACATCAACGAAATTGAAGTCTATGCAGGAGACGCTCAATACAGCGTCAATGATGACACGTTCAATTTCATGTCGATTGATACAGGATATGTTTGTTACAATGACACCCTCTATCCTAGCGTAATGTTGGATGGGTTAGGTAATTCGACCACTAGTATTGCGGGTTGTTTGGATATTGGTTATGTTGTGCAAGATAGTGTGAACATTCCTGATTCTATTATCAATGGTAACTTTACCTTTATTGATTCGGTATATAACCGCCCTCCTTACTGGGTAAATGATGGTGCTAATCCTATTGCTCTTAATCAAGTACATTATGTTAGCCCAATGGCTGATAGTACCAACGGCTGGGGAACCTTACTCTGTCCAAGTGCTAGTGCTGAAAACGGTGCTGCTTTTGTTTTCTTATCAGAAGTACTCATAGCGGATAATTACAACTCTAATAACTGTGTTATTGACTTTTCTGTAACAGGAGGTTTACCAAGTTATAATGGTAGTCTATTTGATTATGTAATGACGGATACAGCTGGAGATACCGTCCTTATGGGACAAGTTGCTGCTGGTGTTAATATTAGTTATTCTATTGCTATTGCGGGGGTCTTTACCATTATGGTAGTTGACGAAGTAGGTTGTGGGCAAACCGTTGTTATTAATGCCACTCCTTGTTTGGACCCTTGTATTAATAACCCTGTGTTCTTTACACCTGACCCTGTGGACAGTTCCATCTATACCTGTTATCCAGGTGGTGACTCTGCCTTGGTAACACTTACTCTCAATGGAGGGGCACCTTCTACTACCGCAGGCCAAAATTACACGGCTATTGTCAGTGGAACGAATACACCAACTAGTAATGGTTCCTATACCGTTGCTGGTGCAGGAACTCCAACACCAACAAGCTTTAGCTTTAGTGTATTGGATGGAGATAGTTGGACGGTTATTTTATCGGATAGTAATGGTTGTTTGGATACACTTTCAGGCTCCTTTGATTACAACCTTATCAACTGTCCTGATTACTGTACCTTAAATCCAATTACAAGCAGTTTTGCTTATACCTGTAACAGTGACGGAACAGCCTTAGTACAAATTACCCTCAATGGTGGTCAGCCTAGTATTGATGGCTCCGATTACTTAGTGGATGCGCTTGGATCAACAGTTCTTGGTCAAACGTTCCAAAATGTACCTGTTACTGGGAATATTGGCGGTGCTGCTAACTTCTCCTTCTTGGTGAATGATAATGACACGTGGAATGTAGTTGTTTTTGATAACAACAGTTGTTCTGATACACTAATGGGAACCTATACTTTTGATACCTCTAACTGTCCCATTTGTATGATGATGCCAGTAGAGTTATTCCCTAATCCTGTAGACAGTACTATTTATAGTTGTAATTCGGATGGAACAGCACGAGTTACTTTGTTCTTAACAGGAGGTGCTCCTAGCATTAATAGCAGTTTATATACAGTTACCACTAGTGGATCTAGTATTGCTGGTCAGAATGGCAGTACGACACAAGATGTTGGTTTATACAGCTTTGATGTTGCTGACGGAGATAGCTGGTCTGTTTTTGTTATTGATAACAATGGTTGCGCGGATAGCTTATCAGGTACCTTTGTTTACAACAGTTTGGCCTTGGATATCAATGCACTTCCTTATGTTTGTGCCCCAAACCAAACGGCTGTAGTCACCTTACAAGTAAGTGGTGGACAACCTTCCGTGGATGGCTCTAATTATTTAGTGACCATTGTTGGAACAGCAGGTGGTGGCAACTCTGGTTACCAAGTACCTTTGCCAGGAACCATAGGAGATACAAGTACTTATAACTTTATTGTACAAGATGGAGACAACTGGTTAGCAGTAGTCACTGACAACAGCCGCTGTGCTATTGTAGACAGCATCAGTGGTGTCTTTAACTGGAACCCTGCGAACTGTGGCAATTTGTGCTCGGATCCTAATTATGTAGCCATTTCACTAAGTGGTATAGGGGGGTCGATCAGTTACGATTGTGATTCGATTGGCAATGCACAAACAACCTTAGTTATGGCTGGTGGTTTACCCGTCTTAACACAGGGTGCTGCTGACTATACCGCCTTAATTACGGTTAATGGCATAACACGCACTGAAACCGTACAAGGAACAAGCTTTGGTGCTTCGTTAGTCTTAGATTTAAATGCAGGAGATGTTTGGTCTGTTGTTGTGTTTGATGACTTAGGTTGTGATTCTACGCGTATAGACGACATCTTTGTTGGTGTAGAAGCCATTGTCAGTGTGACCACCCCTCCTAATATGTTGGTTGGTCAAACGGCTACCTTAGATGGTTCTAATAGTACAGGTAATATCAGTAGTTATCTATGGATTCCTGCTGTAGGATTAGACGATCCAATGGCTCCGATTACAACAGCTCTACCAATCACTAGTAGCTACTATACCTTGGAAGTAGCCGATACAACAGGTTGTAGAGATACCGCTTCTGTTTGGGTAGAAGTAGGCGATTGTATTCCAGGTTTTTCAGGCTTCACTCCTAATGGAGATGGAGTCAATGACCTATGGGAAATCCCTTGCTTAAATCTGTTTAGCAACCGTGTTCAGGTCTTCAACCGTTGGGGACAATTGGTTTTTGAAGCAGAAAATTATGATGGCACTTGGGATGGTACGAATCTAGGGCAAGACTTGCCTGACGCCACTTATTACTACATTGTTGCCGTAGACGACCCTCTATTGGATAACCCAACCATTTACAAAGGTACGGTGACTATTATTCGATAATTTTGAGAAATGCAGGTTATCCTCATTCTACCTAGGATAACCTGCCTTCTTTCTAAAAATAAACCATTATGAAACAACTTTTTCTACTTTTTATAGGGCTGTTGTTGAGCTGTCAGATGGCTTTTGCTCAGCAAGATCCTTTGTTTGCTCAATACAACAGCAATGCCTTTCTCATCAACCCAGCTGTAGCTGGTTCTAAAGGCAACCATTCTTTTAATTTATTTCACCGTTGGCAATGGGTAAGTTTCCCTGGTGCCCCACAAACGTTTGGCTTGACCTATCAAGGACTTATTAAGGACTTACATGGAGTTGGAGCCGTTCTTTTTGGGGACATCACAGGGCCAAGTGCTCGTTGGGGAGGTAAGGTTTCTTATGCCTTTCATATTCCTCTAGCTGATCGAAAAATGCGGCTTTCTATTGGCTTGGCTGGGCGGATTGTCCACAATACAATTCGCACAGATCAAATCCAATTCATCAACCCAACCGATCAAGCTGTTGTTAATGCCGACCAAGGGGTAACTAGTGCTGATGCAGAATTTGGCTTATATTTTTATACTAAAAGATTACGCATTGGTTTTTCTGCTCCTAACCTCCTACAAACACGCATTGATTATGGCGGAATGACACAAGGACGTTCTTTGGTTGGCTTTGGTTACCGCCACTATTTTTTAACAGGATCATACAGAATCCCTGTAGCCAAAGAAAAGATGGTTCTAGAGCCTTCTATTATGGTCAAATATGTACAAGGAACAACTCCTCAAGTAGACGGCGGATTGACCTTACACCTGTTAAAAGAGCAAGTGGCCTTTGGTTTATTCTATCGCTCGCCTGCCTTTTTATCTTTCCAAGCAAGATTTTTATTTGATAATAAAGTTCCTGTTCTTATTGGTTTTGATATCGCGTTAAATAGTTTCCAACAACACAGTGTTGGTTCTACAGAAATAATGCTGGGGTACGAAACTCCTGGAGCCAATCTTTTTGGAGAATACATTGAGCCTGATCAAAATGAACCTGTTCCTACAGGTGACCTTTAAATTTCAGTTAAAAAACGCCCCCTTATCAGAGCACCGTATAAGGGGGCGTTTTTTAATAAAAACTTCCCTATTGTGATTAGCAATATAGGCGCTTTTTTTTATTTTAAATTATACTTTACTGCCTAAAAGCTTTATATTTTGCTCTAAATATTCTATATTACATGTAGATAGCATATGACATTAGTACATTGAAGTATCCCAACTCCCATTTGTGCCTTTTAACTTCAGGAATTGTTGAGTATGGTTCCCATCCATCTCTAAAGGCAATTCTGTCTAAATGTTTGAACTTACACTTTTTACTTCATTAAAGTAACTCCCCCTTTTCCCTCCTAGCCACAATGACATTCATTGTGTTGGCTAAACTGAACCTCTATACCTATTGTATTTTTTACTTCGAGAATAATCCGCATGAAACATTTACTTGAAATTGCCAGAATTGTTACTAAGAAAAAAGTTAAAAAAATAGAGATTTTTGATGACCATTCACTCAAACAAAAAAACTCTAGATTTAATGATTTTTATGAGCTGTTAATGAATGGCTCTCTACACACCGATCAAGAAGCAGCTCAACTGCTCTATGATGGACGGCCTACTGATGACAAGTATCGCCAACTAAAATCGCGTTTTAAGAAACGCCTATTG
The DNA here is from genome assembly GCA_050633105.1 of Aureispira sp. GTDB lineage: Bacteria > Bacteroidota > Bacteroidia > Chitinophagales > Saprospiraceae > Aureispira. The sequence continues at coordinate 6,498 of JBOEFW010000077.1, forward strand.
AATACTCTTTTCTTTTTAGACATTAACCAGTCGGCTACGTCTAGTTATAACAGGGCTTATTACAGTTGTCATAGAGATTGGACGTTGGTCAAGATTTTATTATCCAATAAAGCAGAAGAAACAGGCGCGCAATTGGCACGTAATATCTTATCGGTAGCCCTCAAATTCAACTTTTCAGACATCATTGTTAATACCACTCGTATTCTGCGCCAACACGCCTCTAAAGCAGGCAATGAAACGGCCTATGAGGAATACAATACACTCTGCAAAAAACACAATATTGTTCTCCATGCAGAGATCGAAGTAGAGGAACATTTCCAACGCATTTCTATGTGGCAGCACTTGCCCATGTATAAATTAGAGCGCTACTTAGCACGTATAGAAGAGCACACTATAGCTCTAAATCGCTTACAAGAACAGCACCACTCTCCTATTATTTTTTACAATTGCTTCCTAGCCAATGTCTTTTATCAAGAAGCATTACAAAATTACCAAAAAGTCTATGAGTTGTGCCTAGAGGCCGAAGCTCATGTGGAGGAACATCCTCGATTCTATCGAGCAGATCAAATGGCGGAATTAGCCCAGAAAAAATTGTTAGCCCTCCTACATTTAGGTCAATTTGAAGAAGGCTACGTGCAAGCTGAGTATTATGCCAATCTATTCGAAAAACATCCAGTTTGGTTAGCCCTCATGGAATTCTATCTTTTACTAACCCTTCATGGAAAAGCCTATGAAAAAGCACATGATGTATTCCGTCGTGTATATTCTGACAAGCGTTTCAAAACAATGGAGGAGTTAGAGGCCGCTAAATGGAACTCCTTTGAGGCCTACTTATGCTTTCTCCGTTGGTTAGAAAATCCCCATGATAGTACCAAGCCAAAACGCTACAAACAATTTAGAGTGAAACGCTTTTTGGAAGAACCTATCATTTTTCCAAAACAACAACGTATATTTACCATTGTATTAGTTATTGCCCAAACTTTATTCTTATTAGAAGAAAAACAGTGGGGGAAAGCATTTGAACGCATTGAACGTTTACGCGACTATGCTGCTCGCTTATTAAAGCCTGAGGAGCATTATCGTACATTACAATTTATTCGCCTCTTGCAACAATTAGCTAAAGCACAATTTGATTATGATAAAATTGGAGTCCATCTCAAATACTTAGATCGTCTGGAGACACAAATGATGCATTACAGAGGCCATATTAATGATTTAGAAATCATTCCTTATCAACACCTCTGGAACATCGTATTAAATTTATCCAAACAACAAGTTGCTGAAAATTAGACTTTATTCATCAATTTCTTGAACTGTTCTATACATGTCACTGCTACCTTCCGTTACCCAAGAAAGTATTCGTTTATGGGCCTATGACCCAGTCTTAACGTTCCATTCCAACAAAGAAGCAGCACTACTGCAACAACTAGAATGGCTGCCACTTCTAATAGAACTAGCAGTAGATCCTGCCTGTCCTAAACTAGCTGAAATTGAACAGATTCTAGAAGGTTTTATAACCCATGCTTTACTAGAACGAGAAGCAGCTACTTTAGCTGAAATTTATAAAACATTAGAAGAAAAGCGCCAACAGTTAACCAGTCAAAAGTTGATCTTAATGCTAGTCACCTTTAACTACATTTATGGTATTTTTCAACAACCACAACGCATTACAGAAGCGGCCTGTGACAAAATTGCTAAAGAGCTCTTGCAAGGCTCTCAAACAGAAAGTAACTTTACCAAAGAAGCACCACTAGAAGATCAAACACTCGTGTATGCCATGGCACTAGAAAACCTAAAACAATACTTGTATATCAATCCTGATACAGGAGCATGGAAAACCTCTAAGTATTTACGTTGGAAGACCTTCACTGATGCCTCTACCCTCTAAAGTCCCCTGCGTCAGTATATTGATGCCTGTACGCAATGCCCTTCCTTATTTACAAGATTGCTTGGACTCTATCTTAGCCCAAGACAGCAACGATTGGGAACTAATAGCCATCAACGACCACTCTACAGATGATACCTTCTTGGTTTTGCAAGCGTACGCTCAAAAAGATGCTCGAATTATCGTTCACAACAACCGTGGGAAAGGAATTATTGCAGCCTTGCGCCTAGCATACCAACAGGCCCAAGGAACCTACATCACCCGTATGGATGCTGATGATTGGATGCCTCCTAATAAATTATCCCATCTAAGCGCACAGTTACAAGCTGCAGGAAAAGGCCACCTAGCAACGGGCTTAGTGCATTATTTTAGTGCGCAGGCATTGGGAGAAGGCTATCGCCGTTATGCCAATTGGCTCAATGGGTTAACAACTACAGGAACTAATTTTGAAGCGTTGTACAAGGAATGTGTTATTCCTTCTCCTTGTTGGATGGTGCATCGGGCGGATTTAGAGGCCTGTCAGGCTTTTGTTCCGAATCGTTATCCAGAAGATTATGATTTGTGTTTCCGTTTCTATGAAGCAGGGCTAAAATGCCTGCCCTCCCAAACCATCTTACATCATTGGCGCGACTCTTCTGAGCGCACGTCTCGCCATGATCCTCATTATGCCAACAATTCCTTTCTACCGCTCAAAGTGCACTATTTTTTGCGCTTACATTATCAAGAACAACGACCATTGGTTCTTTGGGGCGCAGGTAAAAAAGGAAAAACTGTAGCCCGTTTATTACAAGAAGCCGCCATTCCTTTTCATTGGGTTTGCAACAATCCTAAAAAAATTGGACACAATATATATGGACAGATTTTACAATCAACCGCCTTCATAGATCAATTGATACAACCTCAATTATTACTATTAATAGCAGAACCAGCAGCACAAGATCAACTAAAACAACAATTTAAACAACAAGCACAGCAAACTTTAGTAGATTTCTTTTTCTTTTGCTAAGAAAGAATTCAAGTAAGCGCCATACTCTTGTTTATCTCTTTTGTTCTGAAAAATAAAAGAAGGGAACTCCCAAGTTCAAGGGAATCTTCTTACTTTTGGGCACCAATCAATTTTCTGTTATTTTTCTAACGCTACTCAATTCCTCTTTATGTCTACCACTAAAATTACTATTGCTGTAGATGGTTATGCCGCTTGTGGTAAAAGCACCCTTGCCAAAGCATTGGCTAAAGCACTCGATTATGGTTATGTTGATTCTGGAGCCATGTATCGTGCTGTTACGCTTTATTTTTTGGATCATAATATTGATCTAGAGAACGAAGCGGCTGTTGCCCATGCCTTGGACAATATCCATATTCATTTTGGAATGGTAGAAGGTATGAATCATACCTTTCTCAATGATAGAAATGTAGAAAAGCAGATTCGCAGTATGCGCGTTTCTAAATTAGTCAGTCCTGTTGCGACCATTTCTGCCGTTCGTCGCAAAATGGTCGCTTTACAGCAACGTCTAGGAGCAGAAGGCGGTATTGCTATGGATGGCCGTGATATTGGGACCGTTGTCTTCAAAAATGCAGAATTGAAGTTCTTTTTGACGGCTTCTATTGAAGAACGTACCCGTCGCCGTCTCTCTGAATGGGCAAGCAAAGGCATCAAGGATATTACCTCTGATCAAGTGCAAGAAAACTTACTCAGCCGAGATCACATTGATTCTACCCGCGAAGACAGCCCTTTACGCCAAGCAGATGATGCCATAGAAGTTGACAATAGTCTACTGACTCCTGACGAGCAATTGGATTACACGCTTCAACTAGCGAAGGAAGCCATTAAAGAAAAAACGGCTAAGATGGTTCAATCTTAGGAAAGTGGTTTCTTTATTGTAAAAGAGCGCTGTGTACAAGCTATTTGTGATAAAAAAATGTCCTGTACTAAAAGAGAAGAAGGAGGTTAAAACACAAAACATTTTAACCTCCTTCTTCTCATTAACAGTAACGAACTACCAACCCCATAAATAAGCAAAAAGGGCTATTATACCAGCTAAAACAGCAGCTCCCAAAACAATGACGGCAGGAATCCACAACACAGAAATCCCTAAAACTAGTCCTATAATTAAGTTCGCCACTACTCCTCCATAAACTAGAACTGCCGCACTTATTAAAAGTGCAGGAAGTGGATTGACAAAAGCATCAGGAAATAATAGTGCAAAAAAACCAAATATAATTGGAATGATAACAAATCCTACAACTCCTAAAAACCAGAAAGAAGCGAAGCTAGCAATAAATATACTCAACAAAAACAACGTATAGCCCCCTAAAGAAGAGAGTATAACAATAATACTAATCACAGGCTCTAATACAATCATTGCATCCCATGTTGTTTGAGTCGTAGATGGCGGGCTATGTTTCTGATGCTCTTTAAAAATCTTTTTCCGTCTTTTTCTCTTTTGTTTTTTGTACTTCTTTTTACGCTTGGCAGGTGGTGCCGTCGAAACATCCTGTTCCACTTGTTGACTGGCGATAGGGAGGCTTATGGTTTTACTTTCCAAATCCATTGGAAAGGCCAATATCCCCAACAAAACAAGCATTAGGATCTGTTTGAATATCCTTTTCTCTATAAACTCCATCTGTTTCCCTATCAATTGATCTTTATTAAAAAAAATTCTTTTTATCCTTCTAACCTTTATTTTCAAAAATATAGGTGTCATCCCCATCTAGGCTCTTGGTATTGGTTGTCTTCCAATATTCCTCCATTTTCTTTTTCCCTTGCTTCCGCGACCAGTTTCTTAAAATAGTTCGCTCCTCTTCATAGGTCATCAATGGCACTGCATACCCACAAGAAGTTTGTACAATATCAATATCCATGGTGATAATTTGACGAGCACCTGCATCGGCTTCAAACAAACCAATATATTGATGATAAGCTTCGTCTCGTTCGTGGTACACTTTCGCAGATCCATATAAGCGTAAAATCAAGGGCTTGCCTTCAAAAGCACAAAACATAATGGTCATTCTTGGATTTTCGGCCAAGTGGGCCGCCGTTTCATTCCCACTTCCTGTCAAATTTAGCCATACAATTTTATTGGCATTTAAGATTCTAAATGTATCCATTCCTTTGGGCGATAAATTAATCCGACCTTCGGCCTTAGCAGTAGCAACAAAAAATAAGGGTTGTACCCGAATAAAATCTTCTAAAACAGGGGTTAATTCCTCTAATAATTTAGCCATAATAGAATAGTATTGAGATAGGCAAACAACAATTGTTGTTATGGAGTGTGATAGAATAGATTTTTACGACAAAATTGCGCCACTATAGGAGAGAAAATGTACCTTTGTGGCTGCATTAGGGTATGAAACAAATGTACTCAAAAAAATGGAGACTGCAAGAGCCCTTATTCTTACCAAGAATAGGGTGCGTTCGATGCAGCGACACTTAAATTATAAAAAATACTCGAAATTATGAACTACGATGTAATTGTTATTGGAAGTGGTCCTGGTGGTTATGTAGCGGCAATTCGCGCGGCACAGTTGGGTCTAAAAACGGCTGTGGTAGAACGTGAATCCCTAGGTGGAATTTGCCTCAACTGGGGCTGTATTCCTACAAAAGCATTGCTTAAAAGCGCTCAGGTATTTGAATACATCAACCATGCTTCTGATTATGGTATCAAAACTAGCGAACCAGAAGCCGACTTTTCTGCTATTATCAAACGCTCTAGAGGAGTGGCTGACAAGATGAGCAAAGGCATTAAGTTCTTAATGAGCAAGAATAAGATTGATGTGTTAATGGGCGATGGCAAATTGGTCAAAGGCAAAAAGGTACAGGTAACCGATGCCAAAGGCAATACCAAAGAGTATAGCGCCAAGCACACGATTATTGCGACAGGAGCCCGTGCTCGCCAATTGCCGAATTTGGATATCGATGGTAAAAAAATCATTGGTTACCGCGAGGCAATGGTTTTACCAGAAATACCAAAGAAAATGGTAGTTATGGGGTCTGGTGCCATCGGAATTGAGTTTGCTTACTTCTACAATACGATGGGAACTGATGTAACCATTATTGAATATATGGACAACATTCTACCTAGAGAAGATCAGGATGTTTCTAAAGAAATGAAGAAGATTTTCAAAAAGGCTGGAATTACCATCAAAACTAGTACTGCCGTTACTAAAGTAGATAAAAGCGGAAAAGGGGCCAAAGTCACCTTTAAGCACAACAAAACAGGCAAAGAAGAAACCTTGGATTGTGATGTTGTTTTGTCTGCTGTAGGAGCCGTTCCTAACACAGAAAACATTGGCCTAGCAGAATTGGGTATCAAAGCCAGCAAACACGGTCATGTAGAAGTAAACGATTACTACCAAACTAATGTAGAAGGCGTTTATGCTATTGGTGATGTTCTAGCCACACAGGCTTTAGCTCACGTTGCAAGTGCAGAAGGGATTACTTGTGTAGAAAAAATCGCAGGACACCACCCACAACCCATCAACTATGGTAACATCCCAGGTTGTACGTACTGTATTCCTGAGATTGCTTCTGTTGGTCTAACGGAAGCCGAAGCAAAAGAAGCAGGTTATGAATTGCGTATTGGTAAGTTTCCTTTCTCTGCCTCTGGAAAAGCTAGCGCAGCTGGTGTTAACCAAGGATTTGTAAAGGTTATTTTTGATAAGAAATACGGTGAATTCTTAGGCTGCCATATGGTTGGAAGCAATGTAACAGAAATGATTGCGGAAGCAGTTGTTGCTCGTAAATTGGAGACAACAGGAATGGAAATCGTCAAGGCCATCCACCCACACCCAACAATGAGTGAAGCGGTTATGGAAGCAGCAGCAGCGGCTTACGATGAGGTGATTCACCTATAAATTACAAAAGACAATATCTAGTATAGATAGAACGCTAGCTCACAAGGGCTAGCGTTTTTTTTATGTCTACCACTAGATTAAGTCGTCACAAAAGGAGTCCACCTCCAACCAACTGTTTTTCTTCCCTAAACGTTCTTGGATCTACCAGCTTTAAACTTTTAGCCACTAGTCTATCTTCCTACTTTCAAGAACAAGCATTATGATAAAAAACATAGTTTTCCTCTTAATTATTGTAACCTTTAGCTCCCTCATTCATGCCCAGCAAGATCAATGGTTGGTAGAATTTGAACTCCCAAACGTAGGGCGCCTAAGCACTAGCATGGATATGAAGTTGACTGATAGCTCTTTCCTTGCCTATTCTCGTAAGAATGCTGCACAGGAAGTTTTAGGTGAGATCAATTATATGTTTGGGAAAATTTTCACGCCCTATTTTAATCCACAAGGGTCTTTGTTATATGCTCGTGGAGAAGCCATGCTTATCAGAGATAATCCTGATAGTATTTCTATAAAGGGTACTTTAAATTCCCCACTAGGAGTCTTTCAATTAGAAGGAATCATTGCCCACCAGCAATTACAAGGTTTTCTTTCCATAGATCAAGATACGACCTCTATTACGGGGCATCCCTCTCCTCCTTCTTTTCCTTTAAATGATTATCCTGCTATTTTTCAACAGTTGATTAACCGCACTCAAAAATATATTTATGATTCCACCTTGTTAGAAGGTAAAGAATGGATTAGGTTTCAACAAAAAATGCAAGCGTTATTGCCTCGAATCCAAACAGATTTAGAGCTCATTATAGCCTTCTCTCATTTTGGAAAAAAACTTCCTTTCTCTCACTTCTACTTAACAAAAGAAGCAACATTCGAAATGGATGCCCCTGAAAAGCCCCAACTAACCTTAGTTACAAAAAACAAAACTGCTTACTTAGATATAGCCTCTTTCTTGGGGACGGTTGCAGAGATTGATAGTTTTATGGCCATTATCAAAAAGGAAGACTACCAACATTTGGTTGTTGATTTCAGAAACAATGGAGGAGGTTCCGTTGCCCCTGGCTTAGCCTTTGCTCAACATGTTGTTGAGCAAACTTTTTATGGTGGGGTTTTACTCTCTAGAAAATGGTTTGACAACCACAATATGCTTCCTACTGTTCAGGAATATTCTAATTTTTCTACGTTCTCAGAAGCAAACTTAGCACTCTTAATTGAAGATGTACATAAAAAAGAAGGAATCTGTTTAAAGGTTATTCCTAAGGAGCAAGTCTTCTCTGGCAACCTTTATATTTTAACCAATGAATATACAGGAAGTACTTGTGAGCCTATTGTCTATGGCCTTCAACAAATTAAAAGAGCAACCATTATAGGCGAAAAAACGGCTGGTGCCATGCTTAGTGGCGAATTCTTCGCCCTTCAAAATCAATTTAGTCTCTTTCTTCCAACAGCAACTTACTATACTTCTGATGGTTATAAAATTGATAAAAATGGAGTGCGGCCTGACATTCGAGTCAAGTCAATAAACGCTTGGAAATACATTAAGAAGAGGTTGAAGAAAAATCAGTACAATTAAGTAGTTTTAAGTCTTGAGAGTTATAAATCAAGCCTATTGATGATAACTATGGGTTCAAACACACCAAATGCACCTGTTTTAGTATCATTAACGAACTCCTATTTAATAGCCATAAATAGTATGATTTGGTCAAAGATCCCCCTGATAAAGTTCTAAAGTATCGTCGTGTAATGACAACCACTACTCCTAAGGATAAAAAGTAGCTGGCAACAATTTTCTACTATTATTTAGAATCCTCTGGATAGACAATACGAACATGGTTCATGCTTTTGAGCAATTTTTTAAAGACCACTTTTATCTTTTCTAATTCTTTAAAAGATAGATTGGTGTGTTGCAATTGTCCATTCGCAATTTTCCCTTTAATAATATTCTCTACTAAGTTATTAATGTCCTCTTCTGTTGGCGATTTTAGGCTTTTAGAAGCCGCTTCTAAAGAATCTGCAATCATCATAATCGCTTGCTCTTTGGTACTCGGCTTAGGGCCTGGGTAGGTAAACAAAGCAGGATCGACTTCTTGATCAGGATGCTCTTTCTTATGCATTCTATAGAAAAACTCTACCCTAGTCGTGCCATGATGGGTCCAAATAAAATCAATTAAAACGCCTGGCAATCGGTGTTTTTTAGCTAAACGCACACCTTCGGTGATGTGCTGAATAATGATTTTAGCGCTTTCCAGATGACTCAACTGATCATGAGGATTAATATCATTCTGGTTCTCAATATAATAATGCGGTTGGTGCATCTTACCAATATCGTGGTAGAGGGACGCCACCTTCACCAACAAAGCATTGGCGCCAATGGCTTTTGCTGCCGCTTCTGATAAATTGGCCACTTGAAGGGAATGCTGTAAGGTCCCTGGCGCTTTGATCGAGAGTTTTTTGAGCAAGGGTTTGTCCAAATCCGATAATTCTACCAAGGTAATATCCGAGGTCAAACCAAAGACCTTTTCTATTAATGGAATAAGTGGATAAGATAAAAGGGTCAAGAAAATATTAAAAGAAAGCCAACGCAACATGTGCCAGCGGACCCCTTCTTCTACAATCGTCCCATTCTCTGTTACGACTGGAAAAATCGTTCCTGCATGAATAATCTCTAAGCTTAAAAACGCCACACAATATGCCATTCCTATATACAACAAAGAGATAAAGAAATTCGATAAATACCTTGTTTTGAGCTTGGTAATAACCGCTACCATTCCCACCAAGGTTTGTGTGAGAATAAAATGATAATCCAAGGACAACAGCATACTTACCAACAAAATTGTAATCAAGTGGGTAACCAGTGCCAACTGTGGGTTAAAAAAGTTAATGATAATAATAGGAATGATACAAAACGGTATCAAATACAAGTCTAAAATGTGGATGTTATTAACTACATCAGCTAGGTAAGTATAAGCCGCAATTAACAATACCACCAACAATAAATGACGCCAATTCTTAAAGACTTTAGGAGAATAAAACTGTACAAACAAAGCAAAAATCGCAATCAGTACAATTGTAAGAGTAAGGTACCCCAGATAAATTAAAACACTGTTCTTATGCTGGTTGATCTCTTGATTGTACTTATCCTGATAAGAAACAATTTTGGCGTAAGCCACAGAATCAATTAGACGATCGCGCATCACAATCGCTTCCCCTGCTTTCACCATCCCTCGATAAGGAGAGATGCTATTATAAGCGGCCTGCAATTTCTTGGCCGTCATGCTGCTATCAAGAGCAATATTCGGCGCATCAATCGTCTTTTCTAAAACATTAAACAAGAACTTAAATTCAGGTAGGCGGTTCTCTACTTGGTGCAAGGTGTCTACGAGCCATTGAATGGCTTGTTTTTCTGTATAAACATCCTCCAAAGTATGTTCTCCCAAATCTACATTGCCGTCTAACAATTGAAAGACAAAGTCCTCTCCTTTCTCTATCGCCTCTTGCTCCAATTGAATAAGACGAGTGGTGTAAATTTCGTCAATGACATCTCGCCCAAACTTCAAATAACGGCTAGAATCTTCTAAGTGGCTAGAGTCAACACTTCCACTATTATTCCAAGAAGCGTTAAAAACAGTCCGAAAACGTTCTTGTTGAGTCGCTTCTAAAGTTTTATCCAAGCGATAATAAGGAATCACTTCTGCTGCAATAATTGCGCGTTCTTTTGCCATTTCCCCATCCGTTTTTTTGATAGGAAAATCAAAAGGTGCCTTGATGTCGTGATGGCGCCAACGCTCCCCTTGCTCAAAGTCATAATCAAACTCTAAGCGATTGGGAAAAAATAAACTGATAAATAAGACCAATCCCCCTAACAAGGTAAAACGAGTAAGATAGGGTAAGGTTTTGATGGATCGTTTGAGAAATTTTAGGCGCATCTGATGAAATTACAACTTGGTTTGAACCACAAATTAACCTTTAATTCTTAGTTGTTGCCAATATGTAAGGGCTGATTTTAACTAGAAACAGGGATTCTTTCTAAATAACTGCTTTCTCCCCCTCGAATTCTTGTAATTTTTGAACAAAATAGGGTTTAGCTGTTGTATAGTATTACCTTTATCCCTTCTTAAACTATAGTTATGTCCACTCGATTATTATATCTAATTAGCTTATTCTTCTTGGCCTCCTGTGCTGTACCAACCATCAATAACTCCGATCAATCGGCAGGTGCTTTTTTTGACTTAAAAGGCTTTTTCAAAAAAGAAGTCGCGTACTTAACAGCACAACAGGTAAACGTTCAAAAAACCATTCGCCAAAATGGACAAGAGGAAAGTAAGAAAGTGGCGATAGAAGATTGGGAACGTGAATTGACGTTCTTTACAGAAAGTGATATTAATAAGCCCTCTTGGCGCGATCAATACAGTATTGATTCTGTTTACAATGGAAATAAACTCTTATTACATTATCAATGTAAAGACGAAAACCTAAGTACCCAAGTCTTAGACATTGAAATTGTTGGCGATACCGTACAATCTATTGTAGTCGTTAAGAACATTAAAAATCAAGTGTATACCACGCAGCAGTACTTAACCTACTTGCCCAAAAAACATTATAAAATCAACCAAACGCAGGACATTGTTTTCCTTTCAGAAGACGATTACAGCATAGAAGCTAGTTATTTATATGAATAGGTTATCCAAAATCGTTAAAAACATCTACCAACTCCCTCCATTTATACAACCCTTTGCCCTTTCGCTCACGCTGGGCAATGTGGTAAAATTTATAGGAACCGCAGGGATTCGTTTTGAAAAAATGCAGGCGGAAGAAGTCATTGTTACTTTAGCCAATAAGCGTAAAGTTCAAAACCACATCGGCCAAGTACATGCCGCCGCTACAGCTCTCTTAGCAGAAACAGCAACGGGTATGGTTGTGGGCATGAATGTCCCTGATGATAAAATTCCACTGCTCAAAAGTATGCAGGTAACTTATCTCAAACGCAGTCAAGGCCAACAGCATGCCGTAGCCAGCTTAGACGCCGCACAAATCGAACACCTCAAAACCGCTGAAAAAGGAGACGTAACAGTCCCTGTCATCGTCAAAGATTCCGTTGGCACACAAGTAGTCGAAGTAGAAATGGTTTGGGCCTGGATTCCTAAACGCCGTTAAGCATCCAAATTTGCTCCCAATGCAGTTGTCCACTCCCTCATACAATCACTTGGCACTATTGTGCTGAAGGAAACATCAACGATTTGTTTACCAATAAGAAAGAAGAGTTCTTTTTGATTTTTGATAAATTACATTAGTGAATTCGTCCATTAGCTCGACATTTTAGCCAATACAACTAAAAATTGTATTGTTTTTGTCCGCAATAAAATTTTTCTGATCATCAAATCCATAAAAGCACAACTGGATTTAAAGTTCTACTTGGAGGGTTTCACGGCCAATTACCTTCTCTTTAAGTCCGTTTTTTGAAATAATCAATAAGAAACTTCTATTTAGTTAAAAAAAGTAAAAAAACTCGATGCCTTGGTTTTCAAACACTTGAAGTAATCCTATCCAAATTGACTGAGATTTTCTTTCCAAAAAGAAGTAAAAAAAAAGCAAAAAACTTGCACGGATCAATAGCTTGATGTATCTTTACATCGCTTTCGAGATAAATGGTACCTGTAGCTCAGTTGGTTAGAGCATCGGTTTGTGGTATCGAGGGTCGTGGGTTCGAACCCCATCAGGTACCCATTTAAAATAAGAAGCGTCTAAACTTTATGTTTAGACGCTTTCTTTATTTATAGTATTTTACTTCTTCCCAACTTTCCCAAACCATCCTCCACCATGACCATTTATACCATTCTTCTAGGTGGCCTCCTAGCCGTCCTAGTAGTAGATAGCTTAGGTTCCATTGCTTCCCGTCAATTTCAATTCAATTACGGCTTACTCTCTCCTTTATCCATGCTTATTTTTGGCGTTGTCGCTGCTTATGCCGCTTCTATTAGTACTTTCTATACAGCACTCTCTATTTCCGCTCTAGTGGGCTTATTTGATGCTACAGTAGGTTGGAAGATCTCTAAGGTCTTAGAGGCGAATCTAGGGGTTTTAGCTACAGAGGAGGAAGACTATTTGGAATGGAGTACGGTTGTTTTGACAGTGATCTTTGCGCTGCTTTGCGGAGGACTTGGTGCTTATTTCTGGGGGTAGTTTTTGGGTGAGTTTTAGAGGTGTTCTGCCGCCATCAAATGAGCTTAAAAAGATTGTACTAGTACTCTTTGGATGAAGTGGATAAGTATTTGCAGCAAACGGACGTTAGCGATTTGGTTAGTTTACAAAAGAGGCTGAACAGAAAGAATTTGTTAAAGTGGATAGAACAAAACTCTTGGTCATGAAGAGGTGTCAAAAGCTTGGTTGAAAAGCTAACTATAGAAAGTTGGTAGACGCTCTTATTTAGGGATAAATGGTTCCACTCGGAATAGCAAAAAGCCTCTCTCAGTTGATCACTGAAAGAGGCTTTTTGCTACCTGAATCTAGACTTAAATTTCTTAGTTGTAGTTTTGTTTTTTGTCCAAATTGAAATGCTTCCAAAGTATCATGAGGAATTAATTCTAGTGAATCGTCAATGATTTCATCTATTATTTTAAGTTTCAATCCTTCTTCTTTATTACCCTTTAATTTTTATAATTGGAAATCATCCTTCTTCAATTCGTTATTTTTAATAATATTTTTTTATTTTTTTTCTAATCTGACACAATATTATCTTACACAATGTGTTATTATAGCATATAATCTGTACAAGGCTGTCGAGCCTCATTTTTTTAACAAATAGTTTTTTATGCAAAAAAAAATTCAAGAAAAGTTCAATTTTTATCAATAGCTTATATTTTAAACATTTCAACATAAATTATGAATAATTTAAAAGATAGAAAAAGATGCGTGATAAGCATCTATCTCCTAATGTTAATGAATCATAAAATAAAGGATATTTCTTTAGTATTAAAATTGAGTAAGCTCGACAGACTTGTGCTCCCAACCGTCATTCTCGTGACGAAAAACAGAGTTGTAGCACAGGCTCTTTACTTATTAAAACCTCCCCAAGACTTCTATTCCCTTATTACTTAACATCCACATAGCTTTTCTATTCTCTTTCTGCTTTACAATTAGCTTCGATTCCTCTAACTCTTTAAGAAAATCAACTACTAACTTCCTTCTCAATCCAAATTTTTTTTCCAATTCTGTGATTGATTTTTGACTATTAACTCGCTTTGCCTTTACTAAAACTTTAACAAGATTTAACCTGTCTCTAGATAGCAATAAATTATCTTTTATATGCTTTAATTTATCTTCTCCAGGTAAAACTGCTCCTCCCCCCTTTTTATCTCCTACACTTAGTTTTTTTTTCCAAGTTTTGTAACTATATCTCTAATTTCATTGCAAATAATTGAAGTTTTTATTTTGTAATTCGTTTGAGATTCATTGTATTGTAAAATTCCAATTCCGTTTAAGTCTGAAGGTAAATGAAAGTTAGTCTGGTTCTTTGGATGAATAATAAAGGTACGTTCCCTCCCTAATAATCCCATAAATAAACCTAATTCAAAAATTACATTATCCCGAGCAGCACTATAAATAGTTCCTCGCATCTTTAATACATCGTCAGGAGAAAATACAAAAGCAGCAAAATCCATATCTTCAAGCACTTTTATTAAGTTTTCTAAATTTGACATTCCTGATTTGAATACATTAGACCACTTGTAAGAGGTGCAATCATATTCTAGGTTGGTTTCTATTCCATCTGCTATTCTAATTCCTTCTGAAGAAGAACCTATAAAAATTTTTGGTTGACTCATTTTAAATTGCTTTTTTATTTTTCAAATAATGAAGAACAATTGGGTATATAGAATATTATATATGGAAGATATAAAAAACTTAGCAAAATAAAAACAATATCAATTCAATAAAGATAAAAAAACCTCCTAGATCAAACTAAGAGGGGCTTCCTATACAAACTACCATTCAACTCAAGAACTCCAACCAGGCGCGGCTGTATTAACTCCGCTAAGAGCTCAAAAAAGAACTCCCGACGATTCACTTGATCCACATCAAGAGAAGCTTCTATTACTCCAGTTTTTCTAATTTTGAAATTTCTTACAAACATTAGTTAGCGCTTCACCATAATTACTGGCGTTGGTTTTGAAGAAGAGTTGAGTGCATCATGAAAGAGCTCAAAGAACCATTCAAATCTCTTAATTTTCACCTTATCAATTTTAATTTTTAATGCATCGGTAAATTTACTAAATAGTAAACGAGGAAATTCATCAATTAGGTCTCTCCAAAAACGAATAACATGTCCTTCTACTTGTTTATTTGGAAGGAATTGATGTGTTCTTCCCTTTGGAAAAATAAAGAATGAATTTGCATTTACCCTAAATTGATCTCCATCAATAATAAACTCCGCAGTACCATTTGTTAGCCACATAATTTCATGGTAATCCCTTTGTCTTCTTGGAAGAGGCTGAACTGCCATTTTGTTAATTTCATTCGTATTGATGATGAAATATTGAAGGTGCATGAAATCTCATTTTATGATTATCCTTTCGGATTTAATTGTACATACTAAACAGTTTACATTATAGTCTTTCTGCTTAAGTTGCAAAAAAATATAATATGGTAGTTAATTCCCATGACTATCAAAATAACCGATCAAAGGATTCCCCATTAAACTGATAAACTCCACCACTAGCCATCCCAAACAGCAGTTGTTTCTTCTTATCCAAATATATATCCCAAATCATTGGCGTTGAAAGTTGGGCATCTACAATATAGTTTGTCATAGTTTTTCCATCAAACTTCCAAGCACCTGTATCTCGATCTCCAAACCAAATATTTCCTTGATCGTCCTCTGTGATAACAAAAACATGCTCCAAAGTTCCAGCGGGAGACCTATTTCCATTTTTACTACTGTTGGGATGTATCAATCCATTTTTATCGGAAAAATTGATAACGGAATTTTCTTGAAAAAGCAATACGCCAAGACCATTATTACCAATCCATATTCGTCCTTTTGAATCAGCCAACACACTGCGTATATGTAAATTATCTTCCTTTTTTATTTCCAGCTCTTTTCCATCAAAAGTATGGATTATGTTGCCATCAAATTTAAATAAAGCGGCATAGGTTGCGATCCAAACATGGCCCATTTTATCTTTTGAAATACCCGTTACGGCATAAGAATTATCAAGGCTTTTATTCTTTAGCAAAGGGAACGCTAAGTAGTTCAAATGTTGACCGTCAAACCAATTCACACCTGCCTTCGTTCCCGCATTAAACCATAAATTTCCGTTTATAGCCTGCCAACCTATTATGGAAGCATAAACCTCCGTTGGGTAATTGGTAAGTTTTATTCCATCATATCGACACACACCATTTGCTGTTCCAAACCAAATATTCCCCTCTTTATCTTCTTGTATCGTACGAACCTGGTTATTCATCAATCCAGTAGCTTCTGTAAAGTATTGAAAGGAAGTTCCATCAAAGACACAAACACCTTCTTGGTGGCTTCCTATCCAATAATTGCCTTTGCTGTCTTGAAGAATTGCTCGAATACCAGAATTGAATTTTAAAGCATCCAATTTTGATACGTTTGTCAATGCTGATTGATGGGCTTCTTTTTCAGGCAATTGCTTTTCAACACAAGAAATATTCAATGCCAAGATTAGCACGAGGTATATCAATTCCAATAAATGATTCATTTAGCTTTTATTATAGGACGCACAGTGCAAATACATAGATCTGTAGATCCATGAAGTCTATCAAATATAAGCTTTTATCCAAAAAAAATGCCCAAGTTCTTTCTTTAACTCAACATCCAGCAGGGTTCTATACCCTATTATTATACGACTCTATACAGAGCCCAAAGTTGATTTTTTAGTAATATTCTTCCATCCCAAGCCCTATAAAAGCAAAACAGGCGCTCCTAGAAGGAGCGCCTGTTATTTATATTGGCATTTGGTGCTTTCTAATCGCGCAAGTCGATTTCTACCACCCCTGGATACTTAGCTTTATTAAAGATAAAACTACTGCCCGCAGGTTTTACATTTTCAATGTCTTTAATTAAGAACGTCATACGACTTCCATCTTCGGAAAAAACCTTTACTGACTTAATGGTTGTCTGAGAACGATCTACTAATAAACGGACCTTCTTGATTTCAGAATCTCGATCGCGAGGCTTAAATTCAATGTGGTAGCCTTGGCTGTCCTCTCCTGTGATCACATAAACAAAGTCATCGTTTTCCCCCATTCTAAAAATCTTAGTAGGCGTAAAATCATCGTCTTCTTCTATGTAATCATTGATCTGAACTTCGTTCTGTTTTTTGATGTACATCCAAACGGTACTTCCATCGTTAATGATGAGGTTTCCATTATTATTAATAAAGTACTTTTTTCCTTGTTGTAAAATGCTTCCTTTTTGGACTTCTTTGTCTTCTCCATACTCCATTTCCAAGGTATAGTCCAATGCAATACCATCGTACTCCCCATAAATTTTCTGAATTTTCTGTAGAATTTTGACCGCATCAGGGTCTGATTTTTCCACAAAAGCTTGCTTGGGCTGGGCATACACTGCGCCTGCCATCAAGACAACAAACATACAAAGGCTAACAATGCGAGTGACAATTTTCATACAATATAATTGTTACGTAAAAACGTAGGTTGAATGTGAATAAATAATTGGATCGAAAGATGAATAATCCTCCCTAGCAATCTTTCCAATAATTACTAGACTCTCTTATATTCAAATGCGATGCCAAAAGCAAAACAGGCTTTTTAAATCTTGGTTCTATAGTCTTGCAAATAAAGTTAATTAATCCTTATTAAGCGAAGGATCGAACTATTAATCCTCCTAACAAACAAGCTCCTATAAGCAAAAAGCATTCTAACCGTTTAGTCAGAATGCTTTTTGGAATACCTATAATAATTGAAGAGAAACTCCTATCCTTGTTTAATGGTTTCTTTGCCATCACCATATTTCGCAAAACGTCCTAGTTTAGGATCGTGTACTTGATCATATCTAGACCAAGGCCAACCTCCAAAACGCGTTTGTTGAAATTCTGCAAAGGCCTGTTGAATTTCTTGGCGAGTATTCATAACAAAAGGCCCATGCTGCACGACAGGTTCATTAATAGGACGTCCTTGAAGCATCAGAATTTTGGCGCCACTAGCACCAGATTTTAACACCAATTCTTGATCGGCATGTACTTTTATAGCATGATAAGGGGCGATCGTTTTTTCGCTAACCTCTAAGCCTTCTCCTTCATAAAAATACAAAGTTCTATTAATACCTGTATTGTTTTTAGGAACCGTCCAAGTCGCATTAGGAGCCATTCTTATGTTCCAAACAGCTACCTCATTGGCGGGATCGGCAGCCCAGGAATCAGGCGGTGGTGCAGGGGCACGATGTTCTCCCAAATAACCAGCAATAACCTCTACCAATGTTTCTTGCCCTTGTTGATCTTTAAAGGTCAACTTAGGGACCTCTTTGCCCCACAACATTTTATAATGGGCGTCCACCATTTTATTTTGACGGGGCAGGTTCAACCAAATCTGAAACAACTCCATTGGGTTTTCCTCTTCTTGGTCCAACAAAGGAAACATTTCAGAGTGTTGAATACCTTTTCCAGCAGTCATCCATTGCACATCACCATTTCCATAACGCCCAGAACCACCTAAAGAATCAGCATGATCTACCCACCCTTTGCGCACCACGGTAATGGTTTCAAAACCTCGATGAGGATGCCCTGGAAAGCCTGGAACGGTCTCTCCATGATACATGCGCCAACCATCCTTTAATAGAAAATCTTGCCCTATATTTCGTCCCTTCAACAAAGACGACTCTGGTCCCATTGTAGCCGTTCCTTTTGGGAATTTATCATCATGATGTACGCAGAATAAAAAGGGATCAGCCGTCTGCCATTGAAAGCCTAAAGCTTCTGTGTTAATTACAGGATGTTCTTTTTCCATTTTGTGTGCTGTTTGTGGAGCATCTTTAGCTATGCCCTTATAGCCGAGTCCTAGACCTGTTGCCAAACCCAAGCCTAGTTTTCCTAAAAAGTTTCTTCTTGATTTTTTCATAAGTACCTATTGCTTTTGAAGTTACTTAAGTAAAGTACTCCTCTACAAACACCATTGTGCTTTTTTAGTTCATTATCTACCTTTAAATTTAATGTAGGTACATCAATATAGGCATTTTTATTAGAATCCTCGTTCTTTTTTAATGTTTTCGTAAGCTTTTTGGACTTTCATAAATTTACTTACTGCTGCCTGTTTCACGCCTTCTCCTAGATGTTCTAATTTGTCAGGATGATACTTTTTGAGCATTTCACGATAAGCCGCTTTCACCATACTATCACTCGCTGATGGAGGAACTTCTAAGATGGTGTAATAAGCATTCATTTCTTTGTAGAACATTGCTTTGATCGACTCAAATTCATTGTTTTCTACGCCTAGGTGCAAGCTAATTACTTTGATGGTTGAAATCTCTGCTTCGTCAATCGTGTAATCCGCATTGGCTATTCCAAATAGAAAATACACCAATTGTAACCTTGTTTCATAACTGGTGGTTTTACGAATTTCTTGAGTAGTAGTTTTAATGTCAAATTCTTCTTCAATTGCTTTTTCGAGAATGTGCCAATAGTCATCCATTTGAGCCGTCCCAAACTGTTCGGCCAAAAAAGAACGCACATAACTTAATTCCAAGTCATCTACTTCCCCATCTGATTTAACAATTACTCCTGCCAACAAAATAGCACCAATAATAAAGTCATTGGGGTCCGTCCCATCAATCGAGTTAGGTGCACTTCTATTGAGCCACAACTGCCCACCATCCTGATGGATTTTATCCAACAACGTCCCCAATAACAACCCAACAATAGCGCCTACGACTCCTCCAATCATTCCACCTACTAACGCTCCTAGTATCTTGCCCAGCCAAAATTTGATTTGATTCATTCTCTTCTAATCTTATGTTCTTCTACCTGTCTTCTTCTTATAAAGAATCGCTCTTCTATTCGAACAAGTTTTCTTAGTAATTCTATGATAAATTCGACTGCTGCCCATTATTCTAATTTAGAAACAAATTATTGCAAAAGCCTAGAGCAGGACTAGCAATTTAGACAAAAAAATTGTATCTTAGAAGTTGGATTAGTGACTAATGAGCACTAATTTAAAAAAGACCTTGATCCACCTAACATTAGGCCACTCCTACAGAAGTTTTTTCACCATTACTTCTATCTAAAAGCAACAACATGCCTGAGTTCGTACACCTCCATTCTCACACCCAATTTTCCTTATTAGATGGTGCTTCTAATATTGATGTCCTAATGCAGAAAGCTGCTAATGACAACATGAAAGCAGTGGCACTAACCGATCATGGAAACATGTTTGGAGCTTTTAAGTTTGTGGCCTCTGCGGAAAAGCATGGCATAAAACCCATTATTGGTTGTGAATTCTATTTGGTAGATGATCGCCGCAAGCAATCCTTCTCCAAAAGCAAAGGAGAGCGCGATCGCCGTTATCACCAACTTATGTTAGCCAAAAATCAAATAGGCTATCAGAATTTATGCAAG
The DNA here is from genome assembly GCA_050633105.1 of Aureispira sp. GTDB lineage: Bacteria > Bacteroidota > Bacteroidia > Chitinophagales > Saprospiraceae > Aureispira. Next base: position 26,820 of record JBOEFW010000077.1, read on the forward strand.
CTTTGTTCTTTAGGTTTTATGGAAGGGCTGTACAGCAAATTTCCGCGTATTGACAAAGAATTGATCGAAAAATACCATGAAGGATTAATTGTTACCAGTTGTTGTGTGGGAGCAGAAATTCCACAGGCCATTATTGAAGGTGACTTAGAAAAAGCGGAAGAATTACTCAAATGGTGGCTCAATATTTTTGGAGAGGATTATTATATAGAAATTCAACGCCACAGAGGGCTAGAAGATCTGGATATCTTCAAAAATGGCAAACGTACTTTAAGTGGAGTCAGTCAGGAAGATGTCAATCAAGTCTTACTTGGTTTTGCTAAGAAGTACAACGTCAAGGTTATTGCAACCAATGACGCCCATTATGTGGAAGAAGATGATTGGATTGCACACGATATGTTGTTGTGTATCAATACAGGTTCTTTAGTAGCCGACACCAAGCGTTTTAAGTTTTCTAGTTCTGACTTTTATTTCAAATCTCAGGCAGAGATGAACTCGATCTTTACAGACGTTCCAGAGTCCATTGCCAATACAATAGAAATTCATGATAAAGTAGAAAAACTAACCTTAGCACGTGATATTTTATTGCCTGCCTTCCCATTACCACAACAATTTAAAACACAAGATGAATACCTGCGGCACCTCACCTATGTAGGCGCCAAAAAGCGTTACAACAACCTCACTCCTAACATTACTGAGCGTTTAGATTTTGAGTTAGATGTTATTCGTAATTCAGGTTACCCAGGTTATTTCTTAATTGTACAGGATTTCACCACAGAAGCTAGGCGCATGGGCGTTTCCGTAGGGCCAGGCCGTGGTTCGGCCGCAGGATCAGCCGTTGCTTATTGTTTGGGTATTACCAATATTGACCCCATTAAATACGACTTACTGTTTGAGCGTTTTTTAAATCCTGAACGGGTTTCCATGCCCGATATTGACATTGATTTTGATGATGTAGGGCGTTCTAAAGTAATGGACTATGTTATTGAGAAATATGGGCGAAATCAAGTCGCTCAAATTATTACTTATGGTTCTATGGCCGCCAAAACATCCTTGCAGGATGTAGGGCGAGTAATGAATATTGAGCGAAAGGAAGTTGATATTGTCAAAAAGCAATTCCCTGACGACCTTTCTGCCACCCTCAAAAAGGTATTACATAAGGATGATGTAAACCCTAAATTAAAAGGAAAACTCAATTCCGAAGAGTTAGAAAAAGCCTACCAATTCCGTGACCTCGCCGAGGAAGATACGGAGATTGGCACCATGATTAGGAATGCTCATAAATTAGAGGGTTCTATCCGAAATACAGGGATTCACGCTTGTGGGGTAGTCATCACGCCAGATGATATCACCAACTTTGTTCCCGTTACCGTAGCCAAAGATTCCGATCTATTGGTTTCTCAATTTGATAACTCTGTTGCAGAAGATGCAGGATTACTGAAAATGGATTTCTTGGGACTCAAAACCCTAACCATTATCAAAGATGCCTGTAAAATCATCAAAGCCAAACATGGAGTGGATATTGATCCTGATGAGCTCCCCTTGGATGATAAAAAAACCTACGAGCTGTTTCAGCGAGGAGATACCATTGGTGTGTTTCAATATGAGTCCGCTGGAATGCAAAAATACATGCGAGAACTGGCGCCCACAGAATTTTCTGACCTCATTGCCATGAATGCTTTGTATCGCCCTGGCCCATTGGCCTACATCCCTGAGTTTATTGATCGAAGCCACGGTCGCAAAGAAGTTATTTATGATTTGCCAGAAATGGAGGAATACTTGAAAGAAACCTATGGTATTACGGTCTATCAAGAGCAAGTTATGTTGCTGTCCCAAAAACTAGCTGGTTTTTCGAAGGGACAAGCAGATATGTTGCGTAAAGCAATGGGTAAAAAGAAGAAAAAACTCATTGATCAGATGTGGCCCACCTTTAAAGATGGTTGTGCAAAAAACGGGCATACTGACGTTACTATTGTGGAGAAGATTTGGAAAGATTGGGAAGCCTTTGCTTCTTATGCCTTTAATAAATCCCACTCCACTTGTTATGCCTTCGTTGCTTTCCAAACCGCTTACTTAAAAGCGCACTATCCTGCGGAATTTATGGCTTCTGTTCTTACTCACAATAAAAAGGACATTAGTAAAGTTAATTTCTTCTTGCAAGAATGCCGCCACCAAAACATCGTGGTGCTTGGTCCAGATGTCAATGAAAGTTACATGAATTTTTCTGTGAATAAAGAAGGGAAAATTCGATTTGGACTCTCTGCAATTAAAGGTGTTGGAGAAGGCCCCGTAGAAACCATTTTAGAAACAAAACGAGAAACAGACGAACCTTATAAGAGTGTTTTTGACATGGTTCGTCGTATCAATCTTAAAGTTGCGAACAAAAAATGTTTTGAGAGTTTAGCTTATGCAGGAGCTTTTGATGCCTTTGGTATAGAACGCGCTCATTATTTTGCCAAGCCTGAAGGCAAGCTTACTTTCTTAGAAACCATCCTTCGTTATGGCAATGCTTATCAAAAACAGAAAGCAGAAATGGCGCTCTCCCTTTTTGGAGCTTCTGCCGCTGACGAAACCATGCCTGAACCCAAAACACCTGAAGAATTCCAAGAATGGAGTTTGATGGAACAACTCAAGCATGAGAAGGAAGTAACAGGTATTTATCTAAGTGGCCACCCTTTAGATGATTATCGCCTAGAGATTTCTAAATTCACCAAAACGATTAATCGCTTAGATGAATTTAAAGATCAAGAAGTGGCTATTGCTGCCATTGTTAACTCTGTCAACCACCGTGTTAGTCAAAAAGGAAGCTTATTTGGCTTTCTAAACGTAGAAGACTGTGAAGGCAGTACTTTAGAGTTTGGTTTGTTTAGTAAGAGTTATTTGAAATTTCGCCACTTACTAGAGCCTGATATGGTACTCTATATCAAAGGGAAATACCAACGCAGTTGGCGAGATGAATCGCAATATGAATTGCGTATCAGCGAGATTGAACTGCTAGAGGAAATTGGTAATACCAAAATTAAAGGCGTTAATATTTTATTGCCCATCCAACGCCTTACCCCTCTACTAATCAAACAATTGGATCAAATTTGCACAAAATTCAAAGGAGAACAACAGTTCTCTGTTACTCTTTTAGATGGCAACAATAAAATCAAGTTGCAATTAGACTCTGGCAATCGCCGAATTAATGCCGATACCTTGTTTACCAATGAATTGGATAAGTTGGAATTAAAGCACCAGATGTTGAGTTAATAGAATAAATCAAAGCTTGTAGTCATGAAAAACAAACGTATTGAGTCGATAGCGTTGCAGGCTTTGGGGGCTTTAATTGGAGGCAACGCCAATGTATTAATGCGAAAAAGGAAGGAATAGAAGAACCTTTCATCTCGAAGCTTAGAAGTAAAAGATATTGTGCAAGGAGAATTAAGACAACTAAAGAGACAATTACATTTAAATGATTAAGCAATCGCGCCCCAATTCTCCAAAATGGTTGACAAAGAACTATAAAAAATGGGGGGAAACTTTGCCCAAAGAAAAGCTGTTAATAAAAACGCCGTTTTCAATTGGCCTCAATACAAGTATAAACCTGTCACCACATGTTTCAATACATTGAAAAAGTACTATCCAAACGCACCTTCCATTTCCAAATCCAACAAGATGGAAATTGGTTGACGGTACAAGAAGTTATTGACTTGTGGCAAAACAGTATGGTTTTTCGGGCGTTTTATAATAAAATTTTGGAAGAAGTGCCTTTTTTGGGGTTCTTTTGGGAGAACAAACCCATTAGCAAAGCAACACTAACCGATATTTATGAGTTTGTTATTATTCGCACCGATGCATTTAATGGCCTAAAAACCAACAAAAGTGCTTTCGCCAACTATTTCAAACAGGAAGAATTAATCGTTCATTTTGCCAATTTAGGAAAGAATGCTACCTTGATTGTTCCTTGTCCCAGCACCTTATACAACGAAGGCTATCAACATTTGGGACAATTCATTCGCAATGCGCCCAGCGAACAATGGGATGCGTTGTGGGCAAGGGTTGGTCAAGAGATGCAAACACAAGTAAAAGCACACTCTTCGCCTATTTGGTTGAGCACTTCTGGTTTAGGGATACATTGGCTGCATGTACGGCTCGATCAACGTCCTAAGTATTACCACCATAAAGCCTATAAAACACTTAATTAGCCATAAGCAACGATGAAAGCGACTAGAAAAACAACAGCTAAAGTAGAAATTTTGGAACTCTTAGAAAAAACGCCTACAGCGCTTTCTCACAAAGACATCCAAGCGGAATTAGGTGCTATTTGTAATCGAGTTACTATTTATAGAGTCTTAGAACGCCTTCTAGAAGAAGGCTTTATTCATCGCATTATCAATACCGATGGAGTCGTCAAATACGCGCGCTGTCGCCATCAATGCCAAGAACAAAACCATCAGCACAACCACTTGCATTTTAGTTGCACACAGTGCCAACAACTCACCTGTTTACAACAGATACAGCCCAGCTATCAACTTCCTCCTAATTATCTCGCTCAGGAAGTTCATTTCACGATCTCAGGCATTTGCCCTAATTGTCTGGAGACTTAGGTTCTTCCTTCTTTGCTGTTGCAGCTTTTTTCTCTTCGCTCAACGCTTGAATTACGGCTTCATACAAAGAATCCAATGCGGGCGGATCTGTCATGTAAGCATTCATTGTTTGATCAAATTTAGCGGTATCTACTTCGTGCAACGCAAAAATTTGCGCGTAATACAAGCGCGCTAAACTGTCCTTTTCCTGCTTATTCATCACCTCCGTCAATACCGCTTCGGCTAAATGGATGTCTTTGAGAATTGGAATCAATTCCTCTTCACTTAATAAAGGCGTTTCTACAGGAATAGCTTGGTAACAACTGCTAAAAAGGACAATGACGATTGCCATTGCCCCTTTTAACCAATTTTTATAACTTGTGGATATAGACATGTGACTGGTTTATCCTAAAAATAACATTTCTCTGTATTTTACCAAAGGCCAGAGATCATCACTAATCAACGGTTCTAATTCATCCGCTGCATTTCGCAACTCTTCCATGATTGGTTTAATCACATCACAATAAGCATAAGCACGCTCTCGAACAGACAGTTTTTTAGCAGCAATACGCTCATCACGCATATTTTTACTTTGTTGCTTTAAAATATTAATGTGCTCCGAAATTTCTTTAACCAAGGACATTTGTGCCGTATAAGCGGTTGCTTCTAATCCAACTGCCTGAAGGCCTTTGATGTTTTCTAACAACACATTCTGATAGGCTATTGCCGCGGGCAAAATTTGGCTGACACACATTTCTGCTAGTGTGCGAGATTCTATTTGCATTTTCAGCAAATAAGCCTCTAATTGTACTTCATAATGCGCTTCTAATTCTGTTCTAGACAAAACCCCTGACTCTTCAAATAACGCCTTGGTTTCTTTCTTATCATAAACCTCTAAAGCTCTAGGAGTATCGCCATAATTGCCCAATCCTCTGCGCAACGCTTCATCTCTCCATTCATCACTATAACCATCCCCTTCAAAACGAATGTCTTTAGATTCTTGGATATAATTTTTGATGACGGTCAAAATCGCACTATCTCTAGAAGCTCCGTTAAATTCTTGTTGTAATTGTACATCTTGTGAGAATTCGCGCAATTGTTTTCCTACAATCATGTTCATAACAGTCATAGGAGCCGCACAGTTCACGGTAGAGCCCGCCATTCTAATCTCAAACTTATTTCCTGTAAAGGCAAAAGGCGAAGTACGGTTTCTATCCGTATTATCCAACTCCAAATTAGGAATTTGATCCAATAGATTCAAGACAGCAGAAACACCTTCTTCTGTTGCTTCTCCTTTTTCGATTTGATTAAGCACCCGTGTTAAAGCTTCTCCAATAAAAACAGAAATAATTGCTGGAGGAGCCTCATGACCGCCTAAACGATGATCGTTAGAAGCAGAAGTAACACTGGCACGCAAGATATCAGCATACTTATTAACCGCTTGGATAGTAGTTACAAAAAACGCTAAAAATTGTAAATTTGTGCCTGGTTCTTTTCCTGGTGATAAAAGGTTCTTCCCTGTATCCGTAGACATTGACCAGTTGTTGTGTTTACCAGAACCATTGACGCCAGCATAAGGTTTTTCATGGAACAAAACACGCAACTTGTGGCGAATTGCCAAACGTTCCATCACATCCATTAACAATTGATTGTGATCTACCGCAATATTTACTTCTTCATAAATTGGTGCAAATTCGTATTGCCCTGGCGCCACCTCATTATGGCGGGTACGCAATGGAATTCCTAGTTTGTAACATTCCTGCTCTAAATCCGTCATGTAGGCATAAGCATGCTCTGGAATACTACCAAAGTAGTGATCATCCAGCTGCTGTCCTTTAGGAGACAAACGCCCTAACAAGGTGCGTCCTGTCATAATTAAATCGGGACGAGCATTGTACAAAGCTTCATCAATCAAGAAATATTCTTGTTCCCAACCTAAGGTCACAAAAATCTTCTTGACTTGATTGTCAAACAAGTGACAAACATCAATTGCCGCACTTTCTAAGTAAGCTTGTGATTTCAACAAAGGCAATTTATAGTCTAATGCTTGGCCGCCATACGTCACAAAAATGGTAGGAATGTACAGTGTTTTTTGTTGATTGACATCAAAAATAAACGCAGGAGAAGTAGGATCCCATGCGGTATAACCACGGGCTTCAAAAGTACTTCTTAATCCTCCCCCTGGAAAACTTGAGCCATCTGGTTCTTGTTGTACCAACTCATTTCCTGTAAACTCCTCAATGGCTTCTCCTTCATGATTCAAGGTAAAAAAAGAATCATGTTTCTCTGCCGTACGGCCTGTTAATGGCTGAAACCAGTGTGCATAATGGGTTACCCCTTTGCTCAGCGCCCACTTTTTCATAGACTCGGCGATATGATCGGCCAAATCTCTATCCAAATTTTGGCCTTCTTGCATCAGACGTTCAAATTGTTTGTAGGATTTTGGAGCCAAATACTGCTTCATGACTGCTTTGCTAAAAACATTGCAAGCAAATCGCTCAGAAACATTGCCAGATAATGGAGTCGTTTGGACTCTTTTGCGATTGGATAATAGTTCTAACGCTTTGAATCTATTGTTCATTTTGTTGGTATGAATTTTTTTAAAACGCGTTATGCGTTTAGGTGAAAATTACTATATTTTGGCGCAAAGCTAACTAAAAAGTTGAGCTCTCTAACTACGCCTGTCTTGATATTTTTTGTTCTAATACTATAAAACAACGCTCTTCTCTTTTTTATCTCTTAAAATTAAAAAAGAAGACCATTGCATCTTCCATATCTCAGAGACGTTGTTCTCTCTATCAAAAAACTATAAACACAACTTGTAAACGGTATATTGTCCTAATGACAATAGCTTCTTAAAACGATTGGTAATTGGTAACGCCTGTTGTTTGGTGCAGTTCTTCGTAATTGGGAATTGCTTTCAAAAAAGTAAAAGTTTTCTGTTCTTGGTCAATCCAAGAGCAATAATTATGAGGACCATTAGTCACCAACAAATACGGTACTTTTAACGTGCTGTTGTAACGCGCAATTTGCTCAAAGGTCTTTTGGCTAATCTTAATCTTGGCAGATTTACACTCAATTAATAAAACAGGCTCTACGTGCTGGTTGAAGACCAAAATATCACAGCGTTTATTCATGGTGTTCACCACCAAACCCATTTCTACGCGAATTTTATTCTTGGGGTATTGTTTTTCTTCAATTAAGTAATGTAACATTAGCTGCCTTATCACCTCTTCAGGTGTCAACACCAAAGGTTTCTTTCGGATAAGGCAATGTACATAAGCCACTCCTTTATCAGAGCTAAGGCGTAAACGATCTTGATATTGTAATAAATCAATAGGGAGTAACATTGTTAAATTCTAATAGAAAGTAAACAAGAGATGGTTATAGTCGTAAATTTTCATTGCATCATTTTCAAACATAAAACGACTTATTAAATCCCCCTAACAACAATCTCTCTACCCTTCTGTTAATAATTAGCGACAAAGGTACTATTATTCCTCCAAAGAATTTTTATCTTTGCCAATCATTGTCAAGACATTTCTATTCGCCTATTACTAATGTACTTTTTTAATAGGCCTAACCTTCTAAAAATCATACTACCATAGACTACTCAAAAATGAAATTATCACAGTTTAATTTCGACCTCCCAGAGAAGCTTATCGCAGAATATCCTACCGAACGTAGAGACGAATCCCGTTTGATGGTAGTGAACCGCGAAGAAGGCACTATTTCACACCATATTTACCGCGATATTCTTGACTTTTTTGACGATGGGGATACTTTTATTTTAAACAATACAAAAGTTTTTCCAGCACGTCTTTATGGTCAAAAAGAAAAGACAGGGGCGAGAATCGAAGTTTTCTTACTTCGGGAACTGAACAGCGACATGAAATTGTGGGATGTACTAGTAGATCCTGCTCGTAAAATTCGCGTAGGTAATAAATTGTATTTCAACGATGAGAATGGTGCTGAAATCTTAGTGGCGGAAGTAGTGGACAATACCACTTCTAGAGGCCGTACTATTCGTTTCCTATATGACGGTGGTGATGTTGAATTCAAAGCACACCTCGACAAATTAGGACATACACCATTGCCTAAATATATCAATCGTCCTGCAGAAGAATTGGACAAAGAGCGTTACCAAACTATTTATGCTTCTGAAGTAGGAGCGGTTGCTGCTCCTACAGCAGGTTTGCACATGAGCCCTGAGGTAATGAAACGCCTAGAAATTAAAGGGGTTAACTTTGCAACACTAACGTTGCATGTTGGTTTAGGTACCTTCAGAAACATTGAAGTAGAAGATTTATCTAAACACAAGATGGATGCGGAATACTTCAAAATTGACCAGCCCACTTGTGATATGGTGAATGCCACCATCAAAGCAGGCAAAAAGCGTTGTGCTATTGGTACGACCTCTATGCGCTCTATTGAATCCGCCGTTTCTGCTGTTGAAATGCTAAAACCAGCTGAAGGATGGACCAACAAGTTTATCTTTCCTCCTTACAACTTTAGTATTGCCAACTCTATGGTAACGAACTTCCACTTACCAAAATCTAGTTTAGCCATTATGGTTTGCGCTTTTGGTGGTTATGATTTAATCATGGAAGCGTACCAACAAGCAATTAAAGAAGAATACCGCTTCTTTAGTTATGGTGATGCCATGTTGATTATCTAATAATCAATCGCCTTTTCTTGTAAAGACTAGTTTTTATAAGAATAAATTTTTAAGATAAAGAATAGAGACTGTACTCCTAGAGTGCAGTCTTTTTTTGTAGGCAAACTCCATTTTGGGCTTAACTTTTTTAATAAAAAAGCAGACTTCCTATCGGTTTAAACACAAATGCTTATTTTGGGCGCTAAGAATAACCTCCTAACGTTTATACATCCAACAAATTCACACTTATGAAAAATACACCTTACTATACTTTATTTGTTCTATTATTGTTAATCGGTTCTTTCGCTTGTAACAGAAAAACCAATGGCAATAAACAGGAAGGAGACAAAAAAGAATCTACGACAACAACCACAGCAGCAGATCTACTAGGTGTATGGGTGCCTAGTGCCCTTGATCTCACTGATAAAAAAACGATTCTTCCTGGAAAATATTATTCCCTTGATATTAAGTCAGAAAGCATCGGTTTATCTTTAGACATTAATCAATGTGGTAGTAATTCTACCATTAAAAAAGATAGTATTCTCATTGATAAACTCATGAGCTGTACAGAAGCTTGTTGTGATGCTGAAGCAGGCATTGCTATTGCTAAATTCTTAGGTGGGCCACTACACTATTCAATCACTGATGGTGTCTTAAAACTCTCTCATGAAAAAGGAGTTCTTACCTTATTCCAACCTAAAAACAACCTAGTTGGCAGTAGCTGGGAAGCGGTAAATTACCGAGCATTAGACAGTGATGGCAAATCAACTGCGTTCACCAAACCTTACATTTTATTCTTTGAGCCCATGAATGCCATTCTCCAATTAGATGTTAATAGTTGCTCAGGAGGCGTTAGTTTTATGGAAAATGCTTTTGAAATTAAAAAAGGCTTTGGCTGTTCTCGAAAATGCTGTGATAGCAAAGATGGCACATTACTCAAAGACATGCTTTTGGGTAAGAACACCTATATGATCAAGGAAGACAAAATGATCGTTAGCACCACTGATTCTAGCATTGAATTCAAGAAAAGTACCGAAAAAAGATAAGATCAAGTTACCCAAGAAATAGTTAGAGGAGATTCTAGGTAAGAATCCCTTTTCCCTTGTTTAAACTACAATCGCTTAAATCATGCAAGCACTAACCATAGCTGATAAAACCTTTCAGTCTCGTTTATTTACAGGAACAGGCAAATTTTCTTCTAGTCAATTAATGCGCGATGCTTTACTGGCCTCTGGTTCCGAATTGGTAACCGTTGCCCTCAAACGCGTAGACATCAACAACGAGGAAGATGATATTCTAACCCACCTTAATCATCCTCACTTGCACCTACTCCCCAATACTTCAGGGGCACGTACGGCAAAGGATGCTGTTTTTGCAGCACAGTTGGCGAGAGAAGCATTAGAAACCAATTGGTTGAAATTAGAAATTCATCCTGATCCCAAATACTTATTACCAGATCCCATTGAGACCTTAAAAGCAGCCGAAGAGTTGGTCAAATTAGGTTTTGTTGTCTTGCCTTACATCCATGCAGATCCTGTGTTGTGCAAACGCTTAGAAGAAGTTGGAACGCAAGCAGTCATGCCCTTAGGTTCTCCTATTGGTAGTAATAAGGGAATTAGAACCATTGATTTCTTAGAAATCATCATCGAACAATCTACCGTTCCTGTTATTGTAGATGCAGGCATTGGCAGTCCTTCGGATGCGGCCAAAGCCTTGGAATTAGGAGCGGATGCGGTTTTGGTCAATACAGCTATTGCGGTCTCTGACAACCCTATAGAAATGGCTAAAGCCTTTAAACTAGGTGTAGAAGCGGGGCGTATGGCCTTTGAAGCTCGCTTGGCTAGTCCTTTTAATCATGCTTCTGCTAGTAGCCCTTTAACTTCTTTCTTAGAAGAATAATTTTTGTATCCATAATCTTCCTGTTATGCCTTCTTACAAACACCTTTGGAATGCGCTACTTCTATTAACACTTGGAGTCACCGCCTGTAAACCTAGTTTGGAACCTAAAGCACTGATGCCGATTCAAAAGCAAGCTTTTGGAGATTCTGCGATGGTTGTTTCTGCCCATCCTTTAGCCACCCAAGCGGGCCTAGACGTTCTACAAGAGGGAGGAAATGCCATTGATGCAATGGTTGCCGTACATTTGGCCTTAGCCGTGGCCTATCCAAGAGCAGGCAATCTTGGCGGTGGTGGTTTCTTAATCTATCGAGGCGCAGAAGGCAAGGTGCAAACGCTGGATTTTAGAGAGCAAGCACCTCAAAAAGCAGCCCGTGATATGTACTTGGATGACCAAGGAAATGTGGTGGATTCGTTGAGTTTAATTGGACATTTAGCGTCAGGTGTTCCTGGTTCCGTGGCAGGTTTATATGAAGCGCATCAAAAATTTGGTAGCTTGCCTTGGAAACGCTTAGTGCAACCAGCAATAGCCCTAGCCAAACAAGGGTTGCGGCTTACAGAAAGAGAAGCGAATACCCTCAATGAGTTTCGCCCACTCTTTGAGCATGCTAATGCACAATCTAATGCATTCCTTCCTGAAGGAGTATGGAATGCAGGCGATAATCTACAGCAAACGGATTTAGCAGCGACGTTAGAGCGCATTGCGAATCAAGGCCGTGCAGGGTTTTATCAAGGAAAAACTGCCGATTTGATCGTAACAGACATGCAACAACATGGAGGAATCATTAGTCATGATGATCTTAAAAAATATCAAGCCATTTGGCGGCAGCCTGTAAAAATTCCTTATAAGGAATATACCATTTGGTCCATGGCTCCTCCTTCTAGTGGTGGAATTTGTTTGGCAGAGTTGTTTAATATGGTGGAGCCTTATCCCCTGCAAACGTGGGGCTATGGCGATCCGCGCAGCATTCATGTGATCACAGAAGCTGCACGTCGTGCTTATGCCGATCGTGCGGAGCATTTAGGAGATGCCGATTTTCATCCTGTTCCAATGGCTAGTTTGACCAGCCAAGCATACGCGAATGAACGAATGTCGGATTTTAATGACAGCTTAGCCACTCCTAGTGATAGCATTTCTCACGGCACGCCCTACCCCAAAGAAAGCGATCAAACTACCCACTATTGTATTGTAGATGTAGAAGGCAATGTTGTTTCGGTGACCACTACTATCAATTCTAATTTTGGTAGTAAAGTTGTGATTGAACAAGCAGGCTTTTTTATGAACAACGAAATGGATGATTTTAGTGCTAAACCTGGGGTACCCAATCAATTTGGGCTCTTGGGCAATGCCGCCAATGCCATCGCTCCCAACAAACGGATGCTTAGTTCCATGACACCTAGCATTGTAGAAAAAGACGGCCAATTCTTATTGGCGGTAGGCAGTCCTGGCGGTTCCAAAATCATTACAACCGTTTTCCAAGTGATTACCAATGTGATAGAATTTAAACTGCCTTTGGAAGACGCTGTACAACGCTCTCGTTTTCATTTTCAATGGTATCCTGATATCTTGTATTATGAAGAAGAAGCCTTTTCCGCAGAACAGTTAGTGGCGTTAAAAAAACTAGGCCACCACCCAGAACAACGCGCTGCGATTGGTCAAGTAGAGGCCGTTTTGCAATTGCCTGATGGACGTTTGGAAGGCGTTGCTGATCGTCGAGGAGATGATCATGCTGGGGGTTGGTAGTTTTACCAAGCCTCTGAAGCTTTATTGAGTGTATCTATTTTCATCATTCCATCTGGTTACAAAAACAAAGCAAAATCGTCTTCAAAAAGAGAATCTACCTTATTTTCGTAGGCTTCATACGCAGCATAAGTATATTCCTGTACAGCCGCACCGATTGTATGAGCTGTAATCTCTGGTCTTCCAATCCCTCTTTTTCCAATGTTTTTTGTCCAATGAAATTGAATCTTGTCGTCGCTAACTTCCCAAGTCTCAAAGTCGGTTTGATCACTAAAACAAGTCGCATTATAAACAAAGATTCAAGAATGATCTGGTAAGAATTAATGTGTCCTTCTTATACAGTATAAAAAGTTAA
>JBOEFW010000078.1:0-13580 GCA_050633105.1 Aureispira sp.
TAGTTGTATTGAGCGATGATTTTAGGGGCAGGGTGTCGATTTTGATGCTGGATTAATCGACCAGAAGCACTATTGGTAGAAGCACTAAAAAAATCTTTAACGACTAAATCAGCATAGGGACCCTTTAATTTTCCTGCTTGTATTTTTCTATAAGAATAGAGGAATAAACCTTTTGGTTTACCCATACCTACTTCGTTTACTTGGATGCTTATGTTTTTATAGTACTTGTTGGATATTGTTTGTTGAATGGTACAACCGTTCCATTGTACACGATCTTGTTCTTCTAATAAGGCTCCAATTTCTACTAAATCGAAGAAAAAAGCACCATCTACATCGTCTCGATAAATAAACTCTTTTAAATCAATTTGATAAACAAGAGCAGGCGTACGTGTGGCGCTAAAAACGACCTTCATCCTATGCTTAGTGGTGGTATTAACCAGATCAAAAACTACCGTATCAACCAGTGCTCCATAATGTTTTATAGGCAATTCAAACACTAAAGTATCACCTCTAAAATCTTCTTTACGAAACAGTCGAATGGCGTAACCAGCAGATATCGTTGGATTAACTTGATGGAGATAAATATTACTATTTCCTTTTTTGAAGACCAAAGAATCTACTTGTACTCGATATTGGAAAGTAGTGGCTTCTTCTAATGGTTGTGCTTGTGAAGTAAGGAGACCGCAAAAAAAGAGTAAGCTACTAAGAAAGGTTTTCATAGTCAATTTTTATAGTGAAAGGCGGTCTTCTATCGATTTATAATAAAGATTCATGCCTTATAACCTACCTTTCCAATAAGAAGTTTAATTCTCCTTCTTGGATCTCTTGGTAATAACTAACAGGAGAAAAATTACCATGCGACACCTTATCAAAAAGCCCTCTAACGGATACAAAACTCCCATTTTCTGAAAAACGCAAGTAAAATTCAGAAGACTCTTGAGAAAAGACAATGTCCTTATAGGACTTTTTTCCACCACGCAACCATTTGTCATTGACATTCAACCAACGAATCAACTGTTGGTAAGTTTCCTGATTGACAGGAAGCGTATCTATAGTTGCTGTCTGTTGTGAAGTAATCAACAATACTTCATCATGATCGAAGTAGGGCACAAATTCTGTTTTCATTAGGTAACTACAACCGATGCTTAAAGTCAGGATAACTAAATAAAACATGCTGTTTTTTAACATAAAGTATAAGGGTTAGAAAGGTGTTTATAAATGGTATAACCTAGGTACACTTTTTTAAAAAAAATTATTTATTCTCAGGAGGAAACAACTTCTCAATGGCTTCATCAGGAACATCGACAGGAACTTCTATTTCCATAACGTCAGCTTCTACGCGCTCGCCTCGATGGTTGATACAATAGGGTTCAGAACCACCAACCTCAATGACTTGCGCGATACCATTCTGAAAATGCGTCACATATTCATATTGAAAAGAAATCACCTCATTTCCTTCAATATCAATAAAGCCCCAACGATCCCATTTTTTAACGCCTGCTAGGTTTTCTGTAAATTCATAAGCCGCATTGTATTTAGCGGGGATGAGAACGCGTTGTGCCTCTTGATGCAAAAAGCCCCATTTTTTGGTTTTTTCATCCATGAAAACCGTAACTTGTTCTAAGTCTTCTAGTAATTTGAGGGCGTATTCCATTTGGTATAATGCCTCGTGGTTGATTTGTTGAACGCTGTCTAGGAGGATATCAGCCATGCGTTTATAATCCTGTACTAGGCGTTTGTCTTCTGCTCTTTCTAAAGCGGCTTCCATCAAATGTTCGCGTTGGCAAATGGCAATTTTTCGCTCTAAAGTGGCAATACTTGGTTGGAAATCTTTTTGGTGTAGGGCAATCGCTTTTTCAAACCCCTCTTGTGCGGCCAACCAATTGAGCGCTAGAAAATGCGCTTGAGCCGTTTTTAAGCGTTGTGCAAAAGGAGCGTGTTGCTCTTCCCAATCTTGGGCATCTAAATAGGCACTTACTTTCAGGTATAACTTTCGAACAACGGCATCATCCCGCAAACTAAGGGCGTCTTTACAATTAAAAAAGCACGTTTGATAATCGCGTAATTTATAAGCTTCTTGTGCAGCTTTCGCGTAGTGCCTAAAGTCGATTTCGCGTTGGCAAATTTCAATACGTGCCTCAATGATTTTGCGGTCAGGAGCAAAACCCTCTCGCCAATAGGCAAGGGCCGCTTGGTAGAGTGGTAGTGCACTTCGAAGCTGTGCGGGATTTTGTTCCCAATGGTCATAAATAAGCTCTGCTTCTTCTACCTTCTGATCAAAGGCCTCCTCTAAGGCCAGCTTTTGTTGGCGTACCAACATTAATTTTTGTTGAATGCTGCCCAAAACTTGTTCGTAAAGCTCCTTCTTAATGTTGTTGTCTTCATACAGGGGCAACCCAGCCTTGGGTAAAACTTCTAAAGTTCGGAAGATGGTATCTTCCCACCAACAAGTATTAAGAATAACTGGTAAAACAATACTGCGCCCATGTTGGTGCTGTTCTAAGGTTTCTTTAAGTGGTTTAGATTGAAAAAATGGAGAGATAATAGAGTTGTCAGATAACAATAACAACACAATATCAGCAGCTTCAGTTAAATGATGAATCTCTAGACGGCCTTCAGGAGAAAGATCACTGCCATTGTACCAAACCTTCTCTAACAAATAGCCCTTGTTGTGCGCATTGAGTAAATCTAGTTGTTTCCAGAATTCCTCAAAACGATCCTGATCTTTAGGGTGATAGGCAACAAAAATATTAAGCGCGTAAGTAGCTTTGATGTACATAGTTGATCGGCTGGTCTGTAAAGCATCTATTTTAATCTTTTCTACTTGGATTTCAAAACTTTTAGAGGATAGAACCTCATTTTGGATGGAAAGGAGTGAACAAAAAAAAGCTGAATTGTTTAATTTTTAACGGTTAATAATTCAACAAGGACCTTTTAAATCAAGGAATCTATTCACGATCTCCCAATAAACATTAGATACCATGCATCAATTAATCGCTCTTACTAAAAAAGTGGTCTACTTAGGTTGGGCTCTTATTTTATTTAGTTGTTGTCTGCGATTGGGAGCAGAGCGACGTTTTCAGCGTTATGTCAACGAAGAACCTTATGATGCTATTATTGTTCCTGGGGTTCCTTTTAAGAATGGAACTTGGAGTGAGGTTATGAAAATGCGTGTTCATTGGGGGGTATATTTATACCAAAAAGGATTGGCCAAAAATATTATCTTTTCAGGTAGTGCTGTTTATTCTCCTTATATAGAAGCTCGAATTATGGCGCTCTATGCGCAGGCGTTGGGCGTCGATAAAACGCATATTCTGACAGAGGAACGCGCAGAGCACAGTTCAGAAAATTTGTATTATTCCTATCGATTAGCCAAAGACCATGGGTTAGAAAAAGTGGCATTGGCAACAGACCCTTTTCAGGGGTTTTTTTTGCGTGGTTTTGCCAAAAAAATCAATCTACACGACATGGGATTCCTACCAGTTGTCTTTCAAAAACTAGAGAAAATAGACTTGATAACGCCTAAAATTGACCCTACTTGGGCGAAGGTAGTGAATTTTGTCTCTATTGTAAATAGAGAAAGTCTATCTGTTCGTTTTCAAGGAACAATGGGGAAGTTTATAAATTTTGCTCCTGAAGATGATCCAAATTTAAATAGGAAAAAAGAATAGGTCTATTTGTTGTGTTGACTATGAAATGAGCATATGAAAAATGTTATTTTGGAATTATTTGTGCTATGTCCTTGATAAAGAAGCTTGTTGAAAAGGCGCTGGTTTGAACAATATTGGTGTTAACAAAACATAAATTATAAGGCGCTTTAAGAATCTCCTTTCCTAATTTGTCATAATAAGTGTATCTTTAAAGGCTAGCAAACAGTATTGCTGGTGGTGTTGGAATGATTTTTAATGTTTGTAAAAGTATTGATTCTTAGGGTTATAAGGAGATTTTTTTCACAAACACAACAACTGTTGAAATAGGCCATGAATAAACAATTTTTATTAGGTAGCTGTTGTTGGTTTTTTTTGTATTGGGCAGGAAACCTGCAAGCACAGGGCTCAACTGCTGTACAAATTGACCAGTTAGAGAAAAAAAGTGAAGACTTAGAGCGTCGTCAAATGGAAGTAATCACTTCCTTAGAACGTCTGCGTCTAAAGAAAATTCGCGAAGATTTAAAGGCAATAGGATTGCCCAAAGTTCCTACTACCTGCAAGGACGAAGTAATCGAGCATGGTGCTTTGTTATTGAGTTATAATGAAGCATACGAACAAGCGAATTGGGTCGCTCATATCATTATTCCTGCGGTTAATAAAGGAAACTTGTCTCGAACCAATGATTTTAGAAAAGACTCCTTGGTGTCCACACAAACGGCTGAAAAGGCAGATTATTGGTACAGTGGTTATGATCGGGGACATTTGGCGCCTTCAGCAGATTTTCGCTGGTCACAACGTGCGATTAGTGAATCGTATGTGTATTCTAATATGGCTCCACAACGTCCAGAATTGAATAGAGAACGCTGGGCTGAACTCGAAGGCTTTATAAGAGGACATGTATGGGCCAAAGAACGACAATTGTATGTGGTGACAGGGCCTGTATTAGAGGAGGGCTTACCAACGATTACTCAAGGACCTAATATAGTGGCAATTCCCAAAGAATTTTATAAATTAGTGTTGGATTTGACTCCAGGAGAAGAAAAAGCCATTGCTTTTTTGATGCCCAATGGAGCTTGTGGGCAACCTTTAGTAGCCTATTCGACAACTGTAGATGCGATAGAAACCAAAACAGGATTAGATTTCTTTTCGGCCTTGGACGATGGTTTAGAAGGTCGTTTAGAAGCGGCTTCTGATTTTGGGCTTTGGGAAGAGAAAAAAGAAGGGGAGATTAGTACCCAAAAACCTTTGACGGTAAAGGAACGTCCAAAGAATACCTTAAACTCTCAAGAAGTAGATTTGTTTGTCAACAAAAAAGCCTGTGTTTGTGGAACCGTTGTTTCTGCTCGAAAGATCAAAAACGGCTCTATTTTTTTTAATTTTGATGCTAAATTCCCCAACCATACCTTCTCGGGTTCCATTTGGGGGACCAATATCAAGAATTTTAGTTATGATCCTGAAATAGAGTTTTTAGGAAAAAAACTCTGTATTACGGGAAAAATTAGCGATTATAAGGGCAAATCCACCATGAATATTGAACATGAAAAACGAGTAACTTTTCTAGATAAAACAGGAAAAGCTATTGCTCACTAAATAGTTAAACAATGAGTTTTGACAACTTAAATGATGATGCATTAACGCCTGAACAACAACATGCGCGTATTTTATCACAAGAACAACAACTAGAACACATCCGTGTTAATCGTCGTCGTTTGCGTGAGAAAATTAGGGGGTTTATGGAAGAAGAAACAGGAATTGCGTACAAGATTGAAGATGAACTATCAGAAATCATGAAAAAATTCACAGAGGAACAGCAACAGAATGTCTATGGCAAAATTATGTTGTACCAACAGTTTCCTACCCAGGATTTGGATCAATAATAGCCAGTTTTTAGTAAAATTGATGCAGTACTTTTTTCTTTTTAAAAAAATGATTAAAACGAACGGTTATATAACTAGAAGTTGTTTAAAAATGGAATGACGTTGATCATGAGTACTAGTTTTGTTCTAATCAAGGCAAACGCCCAAGGCCTCACGTAGTAAAATTTGGTTCATAGCAGCATTAGACTATTAGCTCCACTGGTTTTCAACTCTTAAACAACTTCAATTAGTAATAACGATGGTATGTCCCAACCTTCGGTAGTAAAAGGAGAGATATATTTTATAACGTCCCAAACAGTTTCAACAGTAATAACAAACATGACTAAGAATAAATCTTTTGAGTTTAAGCCCCTTTTCTCTTCCCAAAAGATTAATAAAAATGCCCCTTATCAAGTCCCTAAGACTCGATACTTTCGTACACCAGAGGCTTTTGATAAAGCAGTGGGACAAGATTTTATTGATTACGCTAATAAAATTACCGAACAAGGTCAAAAATTTTTAGTAGGGTTGGCTCATGGACAATCTCCTGCAGGAGCTTATGAGTACATCTTTGAGCATTATCACGAGATTAAAAACTCTTCCCTGATTCGGTTTACTTTTACTAACTCCAAGCTCATGCGCCAGCGTGGTTTAGAAGGAGTGATGGATGCACAGCGTTTATTGACAAAGATGCTGCGTCGAAGTATGATTAATAAAGACCAAATATTAGGGCGTAGCCTTAATCGAGAAGATATTGAGAGTTATGCAGAGGGATTTAATAATAACCTGAAAACCTATCTGGAAAAGAATAAAAAACAAGGCTTTGATTATGTTTTTTTGAGCTTTGACCCCAAGGGGAAAGTGGCGGGAGTCTCTCGTAATTCTATTGCTTTTGATTCAAATGAACCCGTTGTTATTGTTGAAGACCACGATAGCGGTGAGTTAGAGATCACTGGAACACCTACTTTTTTGTCCAAAGCCAAACGAATTGCCTTTTTAGCAACCAAATCCGATAAACGCCGACCATTAGCATGGCTGTATCATCGCTTAGGTAAAGCAAATGAGAGCCCTAGCTTTTTGCGTTATATTGATCGAGTAGGTGATCGAATGACGGTTTTTATTGATGACCGTGCGCTGACTTGGCCACAAGTAGAAGTAGAGCGACCAACGCCTTATGGCGTGAGTACTATTCGCTTAGATGTAGCGAAGCCTTATAAGGAATCGGAAGAAGATAAACGACCTGTCATCTTGTTGATTCATGGCTTTTTAGGATTGAATTCTTTTGATGGTATTTTGGCGGCTTTGCCGACTAGTAAATACATTGGTGCGGCCATGCATTATGGATCAATTCCTCATGATTTGCCTTTTAAGCTTTATTCACAACACGTGGTAAAGAACATTAATGCGGTGGTACAACATTTTGGAGAACAGGGACATCCTGTTTATATTTTTGACCATTCTATGGGCAATACCTATTTCATGTTGATGGATCGAGATTACGATAAACTCCCAGGGATTAAAAACTATCTCTGTGGACGTATTGGAGCGAATCCCTTTTTTCCAGAACATGCCAAACATGCTAATATTGGATTTTTGGATTCTGTGTTATTGCCTGCGGTGAAGTTTAGAAATAATATTGGTGGAAAAACGATGCTTTATACCTTACGTCGCCTTCTTCCTTTTGACACTCGAAAAGGAGTGCGTCGTCGCGGTTTAGTGTTTACAGAATGGCTTATTCATAAAAAATCGAATGTACGCGAACGTCTTTGGATTGTTGCTAAAGAAAGCATCATGCGTATTATGCGTAATTTAGATTCTTTGCCTCACTTGGATCGTATTCCAATTGAACGAGCATTGAATCGTTTGCCTGCTAAGTTATTTGCGATTCAGGTACATGCAGCTTTGCGAGAATCTATTGGTCATGATGGACAAAAATCTCTAGCGAATATGGCGAAGCATCGAGTACCCATTCTTATTCTAAAGAGTAAAAAAGATGCCATTGCTAAGTTTGTTCCACATCTTCATAAAACAGCGAATGTTAACGTAATTGATGTGACCAATATGGAAGAGACAGATCTGTTTAGAGAACATCTTTATCACATGGTTAATCCAAGAAAAGCAACTAAAATTATTTGCCAATTTGTAGACAGCAATGAAGCCTTACGCAATAAGAGAGCGGAACAAGTGCTTAAGAAAAATGAGGTTTAAATTTATCCTGATTACACCTTTTAAAAGACAATAAAGATGATTACGTCTAAGAGCATTGGAATTGGAAAAGTGATTTTTTGGTCTGGCCATCATTTGATTTGGTTGACAACAGTTTCTACAGGTATTGCTTTTTTGTATCATTATGGCTATATAGAATTTAGTATTCCTTGGTTGCCCATCTCTGTTATTGGTACTGCGGTTGCCTTTTATATTGGTTTTAAGAACAACAGTGCTTATGATCGGATGTGGGAAGCGCGTAAGGTATGGGGGGCTGTAGTGAATAGTAGTAGAGCTTGGGGCAGTTATTGTAAACATTATGTCAGCAACCAATTTACTACCGAAGACCTTCCTTTGGAAGAATTGGAAGCCATTAAAAAACGCTTATTGTATAGACATATTGGCTGGTTGTATGTATTGCGTTATCAATTGTTACAAGTGGTCGAATGGGAACATGCCAACCAACGTGGACATGTGGGAACTATTGCCAATAAGTACCGCCGCCGTACAGGGGTAGGCCTCATAGCGGAAGAAGAAAAAAGTATTGACTGGCGTAGTTTTTTTCCTGAGGAAGAATTTGACCCTCTTATGGCCTATAAAAATACAGCTACTCATGTTATTGATTATCAAGGGGCAGATTTAGCAGAGTTGAGAGCAAAGAACTTGATGGATGACTTTAGGCACATGGAGCTACAGAAATTACTGTATGATTTTTATGTGCATCAAGGAAAGCTCGAACGCCTCAAAAAATTTCCGTTACCTAGGCAATATGCTAATATTAGCCGCTATTTTATCGGTATATTTCTTTGTCTCTTGCCTTTTAGTATGATTCCTGAATTAATGAAAGTAGGGGATTTAGGATTTGCTTTAGCCGTTCCAATTACTGTATTGATTGGCTGGGTCTATATTATGATGGAAATTATAGGGGATTATTCTGAAAATCCTTTTCAGGGAATGGCGAATGATATACCGATGTTGTCGCTTTGTAGGACCATCGAGAATGATTTGAGAGAGATGCTTGGAGAGACCGATTTACCTCCTAGCATACGTTCTAAAGATGGCATCTTGATGTAGGCGTTTATCCAACATTATTGAAGGAATAGTTGACGCTTGATGTATATAAAAAGAAACACCCATTTTCTGGC
Source organism: Aureispira sp. (assembly GCA_050633105.1). Lineage (GTDB taxonomy): Bacteria > Bacteroidota > Bacteroidia > Chitinophagales > Saprospiraceae > Aureispira. Next base: position 8,857 of record JBOEFW010000078.1, read on the forward strand.
AATTACGCTAGAAAATGGGTGTTTTAATATAAAGCTTTGTCCAACCGAAGTTTTTCCGTTTTAGAATAATTTACTTCTTACGACCAAAGTTGAACGATACTCCTGCTAAGAAACGAATAGGATCTTGCGGAGAAGCTCCAAGGGCGATACTAGTGTTGTCTGTTACATTATAATAACGATTGTCTAGCACATTGTTGACTTTGACAAAAATAGAAAGGCTTAATTTCTTCTTATCTAGAACTTTGTAACGAGCAAATGCATTCCAAATGAAAAAAGGTACGCTTTGGTATTGGAAGGTATTGCCATCAGAATCAGTTATATTGTTGCTGTAGCTTTCTGTGCGAAATAAGAAACTGTTGCTAAGAGAGAAATTGTAATACTTAAATAAAACTCCTGCTTTGGCAGTATGTCGAGCTGTGTAGGGGATGTTATTGGAACCAGTAATATGCCCATCTGCAAAACTATAACTTGCTCTAAATCTAATTTTGAATTGTTCCTCTTTTCCATAAACAAGGCGATAAGCTCCATTTATTGTTGTTCCATAGGCTATAATAGGGTCCTCGCCATTAATACTAATCTCTTCCGTTTCAATAGGAATACCTAAGAAGTTAAGTTGATTATTTTGATCACTAAACTGCAAGACATAAGTGATTGGGTTGAGAATAGTGTTATAATAACTGTTGAGACCTATTGTGAAATCACCTTTAGAATAACTGGTAGATAGCTCTATTGTTTGAACTTGTTCTGGAGCTAGATTAGGGTTAGGCGTTCTCCAAAAAGTACCTCTAATACTATTGCGATCATCTGCAAGCAAGAACGTACCAAAATGGTCGTACTTCCGCTCAGGAGAAGGTTGCAAAAAACCTTGACCAAAGAATGCCTTAACATTGAAGTTCTTAAAAGGCTTATAAACGAGGCCAACTCTAGGGCTTATATTGAAATAAGATACCACAGGTTTTGGTTCTCTACGAGCGTATTCACTGATATCAACGATTTGATCATAACGTGTTCCAACAGTAATTAATAGTTTATCTCCGATATTGCCTCTATATTCTAGAAAGCCTGCTCCAATGAAACGACGGAGATAATAGAAGTTTTGATAAATTTTTAAACTATTGTTATCAGTATCTAAAAAATTGGTTCCTAAATAATAAATATCTTCTTCTGCGGTATTAATTGTTTGCAAAGCAGTAATACCATCATAATTACGAGGTAAATCACTGGTTTGGGGGAGAGCTGTGGAATGTTGAAATTCTATTCCTGCTGTAATAGAATGCTTTTTATGTATTCGGAAACCAACCATTTGGCGTAAGCGACCACCTACATCAACACCAACTTTATAAGCTTTTTTATAAGAAGAGAAACTATTCACAAAATTACTACCTGGCGTTCGAGCAACTAGAGAATTGGTGAGATCAGTAGACGCAGACCACTTGCTGCCCTTTTTGAAGGCATAATCTTGGTGAAGGTTGATGTTAATAATACTTGTCCCAATGATAGAAGAGAGCCAATAAGGAGAATATTGAGGAAGAGTACCCACAGAACTATTATGTTGTTCTCTGTTTAAGGATACATTCAGGTTGAATTTTTTATAATCAAAGCGCGCATTGAGATAGAAGGCCCGTCGTTCCATACTAAAAGGCTTTATGGGTAAGGTTTGAGTCGCCCCTGGCTGAAATGGACTTGTTACAATGGTACCATTAGTTAAGTAATTACGATTGTAAAATCTAAATTCGTCGGTATAGGCTTCATTTAAGTTAGCGCCTTCTGTATAGAAAAAGCCAACATCTAGTGCAAAGGAAATTTTATCTGTTCCCCCACCTACTGCAATAGCATTGCTGGTCGTATTATAATTACCATAGCTTCCTGTTAGATTAGCCGCTTTTCTATTGTTACCCTTTTCTGTAATAATGTTTACTACGCCCATATAGGCATCAGCACCATAAAGAGCGGATGCTGGTCCTAAGATGACCTCCACGCGTTTAGCATAGCGAACACCATAGTTTTCCATTAAAGAGTAGTTGGTACTGACCATACTATTGTATCGATGCCCGTCTTTTAGAATCAATAGTTTTTCATTACCATAGATACCTCGCGCAGAAACAATATTGTTAACTTCCCCATTGCTTCTATATTGTATTTCAAATTCAGGGATATCAGCTAAAATTTCATTTAAGCTCATATAACCATTGTCTTCAATATCTTCTGCGGTGATGACATAAATCGTAGCGGGAGCATCCTCTAGGGATTCTTTATTGGCAGTACTGGTTTCTGTAGAGGCTTTTTGTTTGGCCTCTAAAGCAGCATAAGTAAAGATTTCCATGATTTCAGCCGCAGAACCACGCTCCATCTTAAAATAGGCAAGTTTAGTTCGATCTTCTCGAATTTGAACCCCTATTAATCGGGTCGTTTTGAAGCCAAAAGCACTACATTCTAAATCATAAAGTCCTGGTTTAATGTCATTGAACAAAAACTCTCCTGCATCTTGAGAGAAGGACTTTTCCATGAACTTACTATTCTTATCATTAAAGGGAACTAGTTTAACGGTAGCGCCTCTAATAACTTGTCCCGACTCTTGATTGGTCACAATACCACGAATGTTACCCGAAAATTCTGTCCAAGCAGATGCCATTTGGAGTCCACAAAAAAGAAAGAAAAGTGTAAATGTTAGTTTCATAATCTTATGAAATATAATTGATGAGGAACGTATTAAACTACAGTACCTTCTTTAGCTAAACTCATTAGCTAAAGAAGGTAAAGTGCATTGATCTGTAATCTTGAAGACAAATTATAGAGAAGCTTTAACAGACTCTAATTCTGTATAAGTTGCAGCTAAGGCATTAATCGCAGAATTAATTTTAGCGCCCGTTATATTGTAGAAATTAGCAGTCAAAGGATCTGCACTACCTGCCAAATTTTCTAAAATAGAATTTAAATCGGTAGAAGCGATCTTTGGATTAAAACCATATTGAATTCCTTTAGTAAAGATATAGGCCTCAGAAAGATAATGGTAACAAGCAGCTTTATCGTTACCAGCTCTCTTCGCGTCATTAAAATAAGAGATAGCAACTGCCGCTAGAACGGTTTCCCACTCCTTGCGAACCGCAAGAATCATCTCATCTCTCACATCATAATCATCTGCTGAAATAGCTGCTCTACCACGCAAGAAAGCATTCATGATGGTTGTATTAGAGCCAATAGAAGGACTTACTTTGTTAGAGTATTTGGCCCACAAATTTAAACTAGATGTATTGGCTGGAAAATCTTCAGGGGCACCAAAATAACCAAAGGCTTCATCCCAATGGTGTTCCATGTTGGTACCTTTTCCGTCAATAATTGCTTTGTTATCCACATTCATCTTAGTAGCACCTAAATAAACAACAGAAGATTGGTGATACATGCAAGCTGTAGCAAGTCCTTTTTCAATAATTTGTGCTAATTCGACCCCGTTGGTGTTAAGTAAATAAGTATTACCATTATTGTCAGTAGCAATGCCTGCTTGGCCAGGACTAGCGGTCATATGGGTATGTTGACTAGCGGTTTCTAAGGCAACCATATAATCAACAAAGGCACTTTGCATAGAGGTCTCTACCTTATCTTTGATTTGTTTAGTTGCTCCTGCTAAAACTGGGTTGGTGAAAGGGTTGCCATTACTAGTATTGTTTTCATACATAGCTTCCATAGATACTGCGCTCAATTGAGGGTGGTTAGGAGCACTGGCTGATTTGGCATAGATTGCTAAATCGTCTAGCATTAGAATACGACTAGTTTGCCCCTCGTAAAAGACATTCTCAAAATTGTATGTTGTAGGGACACTATAGTTGTTATCATCTGTTTTTTGACAAGCAGTAAAAGAAAGAACAGCCGTCAAAAGTGCAAAAGAAAAAGAGGAAACTTTTTTCATTATCTAAAGGGATTTTTATTAAATTTTTTTGCGTTAGAATATGGAATAAATGAAAGTGAAAAAACAAGGACGTATTAATGTGTTTTTTGCTCTCTTTGGTCAAATAAATTAATTTCTGCCGCCATTTCACAAGATATATCTGTTAACAGAATACCTTGATCCTCAACACCTGATAAAGATACAGCATAAAAACTGATTTTACTATTATTTTGAGGGGCAGTGAAATGAATGGTCTCATATTTAAAAATCCCTACGGAACTATTGTTATCAATAGTTTTTGTAAAAACAACCTTCTGATCCACTAAAACGATTAGCTGTTTTTTACCAGCATCGGGACGATGTGCATGGGCAAATGTTAAAACATAGTTGTTTTGTTGTGTGGTAGCAACTTCTTGTTGGATGGCTGATTTAGCATCTAATTCTACAAAACTTGTATTTACATAATTGTCGGCTAAACCATATTGTCCATAATCTTTACTGTGTTCAATTATTTGTGCTTTGATTGGAACATCTGCATTTTCTAACAAAACATGCCAATGCGTTACGCCATCTTGAAATTTACTATTTTGAAATAAGTTTTGTGAAAAAGCATTTGTTTGGAGAAATAAACAAATAATAAATAGTAATGTTGTTTTCATGTTTTTTTATAAAGTATTGAATAACGGCTAATAATTGTTCTGGTGCAAATTTACGATGACGAATATAGAACTAAGGGTGAATTCCTGCCAGATAAAGCAGTGATGTTGCCAATATGTGCAATGATACTTCTAATCATTTAGAAAAAAGACAAAAACTATGTTCCACAACCAAAAACAGGTTT
>JBOEFW010000078.1:13652-15960 GCA_050633105.1 Aureispira sp.
AAACCTGTTTTTGGTTGTGGAATGAATGTAAAAAGTAGGTTAGAACTATTTTATTTACCAGAAGAAGCGGTAGGAGCTTGTTCTTTTACATCTTGAGAAAACATGTCATTCATCTCATGTTCATAGAGAATACTTGCTTTTATCATTTTTTTACGCAGTTGGTTGGCATTTTCTAACATCAAGGTAATGTCTTCTTCCTTTGCACTTTTACAAGCACTTTTAATCCATACCCATTCAATGGTACAACTCTCTAATAATTTTTGTAGAGCAGTACTATTGAGATTAGAGTTACTTAATTCTGCAAAATATTTGTCAAATGTGTTCATGGTTTCTATTAGACGTTTGCAGGATAAATCGTGATCTACTTTGGCTACTTTCATCATAAAGTACAAAGAGGTGCGTTCTGATAAACCAGCCATTGTACTAGCAGTACGGGTCAGATAAGTAATGTCCATAGAAGGTTCTAGTGGTGTGTCATCTTTCATACAAAGAGCCATATAAGCAGGGATGCTTTTGGCATACATTTCTACCTCATCTGTTACTCGATCACAAGAGGCCAATACAATGTAACACAACTCCATAAGACGAATTTTGCTCATTTCATCAATGTTCTCAAAATCGGTGACTAAACGCTTGTAGTTTTTCCACATGATTTTTACCACATTAAGAGCAGCAGAAATATCTTCTGTTTGTGCCGTATGTAACATAGAATTGACGCGTTTTTCAAAAATTTCTATCCCTTCTGTTACTTCTTTTCTGTATTGATAACTTAAGGCTTCATTGGCATGACTAGCGATGTATGCTTTGGAGATCTTCTGCACTAAAATGGTTTGACTGATGGCTTCATTTAAAGAATAACTTAAATTGAGCTTGATAGAAAGGTCTTTGTAGTTCTTAGCAATATGTTTGAGCAGTGCTGTAATTTTGTTAGCACTGTAGAACATTTCTTTCATGTAATCTTGCTCTTGATCAATCGCATTAAAGTGCAATTCTAGTATACTCCATTGCTGGCGAACGGTAGCAATATCTTGACGAATAGAGGCAGAACTAATTTCTGCTCTAGCTAGAATATTAAGCATGCGTAAAAATATCTTTTGAGCCTCTTTGAAGGTTGCATTGGTACCTTGTGCTTCTATGCCTTGTTTTTCGGCCAAATAATACATCATGGTACGTTCTACCAAAACTTGTTGATTGATGTTGCGTTTGAGGTACTCATTAATTGTTACTAAATCACTATTGGCTTGTTCTGTTGTTTGAGAGCGTTGATAATTGAGATAAGAGTTGTATAAAGCATTGGAGGCTTGTAGAATGCCTGTTGATAATTTCAAGAGTTTAGATCCTGCATCTTTCTTGATAGACCATTCTGCGATCTTCTTATACTCTCCCCAAAGTTTTCGAACGCGTTCTATGCTGTACTTAATGTCTTCATTAGGAGTAAAAAGTCCCAATTTGCGCAATTGCTCATCAAACAGAGCTATAGCTACATCTCGCTCTTGATAAAAACTAGGCTCCATCATATTATTACACAAGGACATATAGATCCTTGCAACACGTTGCGATTGAATTTTTTGATCAGCAGAAATCGATAATGCTTCGCCGATTGTTAACTGCATATCATTTGCGCTAATTTCTGCAATACATCCAAAGCAAGCAAGTAGAATTGTATAGATTCTTATCTTCATAATTTGCGGATTAATACTAGATGAGCGTTTGTGAAAACTAAAGAATGGATAGTTGCTGGTAATTCGCGAACAAACGTGATACTAAATTTTTTACTTGGTATTACCTTTACAATATACAATAAAATGTTGGAACCAATGAAGGTGTCCACATAGAATTTTATAGGGGGAATAATTGGGAGAAATGGTTTTTATTTACAAATAAAAACCATAAAACAACTAATTGGGGTATAATTAACTATTTGTCAATGAGTTATAAAGATAACCTATGGAATCTATTTTTCTATAACTCTTTGTGCATCAGTTTTTAAGATAATAGTAATTGTAATAAGATTTAAAGAAAAAAGCTCTAAATGCAAGGAATTGGTATTCAAGAAAATGAGAAAAAGTATTGCTCCTGAATACGCCCAAAATACCACCTTTAAGGGAGAATAAAGCAACGGATTTTTAATTTTTTTAGAGAAGTGTCATTTTTTTGTTTTTTTATAAAAAACAAAAACACATTACGCGTTAGCTAAGAGCATGTTTAAATTTTTTATCAATGAAAAGCAAGCCTTTATGAACCTGACTTCAACTTAGTATCGGCATTTAGCCCGCTAAATTTCTCCACTAACTTTTTGTCAGAACCA
>JBOEFW010000079.1:0-71731 GCA_050633105.1 Aureispira sp.
CATATGAATGACGAGCAAGCCAGTGCATTGGCTCAAAGATTTGAATTTGTCTTCCCTCCTAACCGTGTTTGTTGGCTGAATATGATTGAAACTGAATCCTCTGCTCTATCTAGACAATGATTAAATCGAAGGATTTGCTCTATTAATGAAGTTGCTCATCAAGTCTTAACTTTTTTTAAAAAACGAACAAAGATGGCGATTAAAATTAATTGGGAATTTACTCAAGATGATGCTCGAATAAAACTAAACCGACACTATAATAAGGTTAACTCTTTAAATCCTACTTTAAATTAACTTCTGTTACACGGTACTTAATAGTCCACAACGGCTCTAGAAAAGTACAATTGTAAGCTGTTAATAGGTAATTTCTTAATGTGGTTTTTTCCGTGTGGGTTAATCAAGTGTATGATGGCATCCCCCTTCAGTTGGCCGTTGCTATCAATTTCAATAGAACCCACCAATTTATCCAAAGCATAAGCATGACCAGCTACGATGCGCTCTGCGCCATCTTCTTTTCCTGTGATCATAATCAACTCTCCTGCGTTTCCTTTCAAATTATTCCCTTGTTCATCTAAGGCATATTCTGCGGCCATATTGGGAGGCGTAGCCAAGGTGACTCCTTTCTTTTCTTGGGCGGCTTGCACGATCATTTTCACGGCATGTTCGTTGTTATCAGAAAACTCATAGCTTCTTCTTGGGGTTCCTGTTAGAACAGCATAGGCTTCTTGTGAGAAACCAGCATCAATCTCATCGTATCCTCCCATCAACTTCGCATAAGCTTTTTCAAGGATCAAAGGCCACATCTCATTCTCATCTTGAGAACGAGCATACAAAGCGCTGTCGTCGTTCTTATTGTACCAAATAGTTGCATCTACAACAACTTCTACTGCCTCAAAACCTACGGTAGTAGATTTAATGTTATTCTGTAGTTCTTCTTGACTCCGTTTATTGATTGGGCGATAGAGTTTCACACTAAAGGTTCCATCCCCATTGGCAGTAATCATGTCTTTGATCTTATCTGGTCCACCTTTAGAATTAGCAATCGCAGAGAGCGAGCACATAAAATAACAATTTCCTAAAGCTCCTTGAACAATGTCATAAGGATCAATCCCCGAACTATCTTTATCGTCTGTTCCTACTTTGAATAAGTCTTCTTCTTTCACCTCTTTTTGAACGTATTGGCGGCCTTCTTCATTTTTAACAAAGCGATCTGTTTTTTGATAAACCGCTCCTAACTTAGGATCTTCTCCTGTAATTTGGTCTACTACATTATGATTAACAGTAGGTTTAGGATTAACCAATCGAGTAGAATGGGTTTCCGTGATTTTGATACGAGTAATGTTCTCTTGGACTTGCTCAAAAAATTGCTGGGTAGCCATTGCCCAATTATTGGTCAATTGCTCAAATTCTTGCTGGGCAAGAGTTTCCCCCTTTCCAAACTTCCAGTTAAAATCTTCATATTGATTGATAAAGGCGTATACTTGATCGTGTTCTGCCATATTCAATACAATCAAATCTTCTCCTGCATTTTGAGAAGCTGGTGTATAAACTGCCTCCGCTTGATTATAAACTCCAACAAGGCTTTTTTGCAGTTGTAACCATTCTTGCACGGTAACATCAGAAGAATGCAAGTCCGTTGTCCTTGTAGAATCATCAGAAACAGGAATAGTACTGTTGGATCCAGAATTGGTCTCTGGCAACGTCTCTTCTATAACCGTATCCGCCTCTTCTACTGGTGGTTTCATCTCTTCTGTAGGAACAACATTTACTTCGTCCTCTATTGGGGAATCATTTGTAGAAGAATCCGCCCCTTCCAAAATTCCTAGACGCTTAATAATTGCCTCAAAATTACGGTAGTATTGATTTGCTCGTTGATCATATTCATTGGTAATTTGGCCAAAAAGGTCTTGTACAGTGATCTCACTTCCCTGAAACAAGTTCTGAAAAATAAAATACTCCGATCGAAACGCATCCAATTGTTCATACTCTGTTGGAGACACAAAAATCATCGACGCTTTTAGGTCTTTAGTTTTGAGTATTTTATTCCCTTTTCTTCGGATCGCCTCCATCTTTTTCATTTGCGCCTCTAATTGCGCAAAGTCATTGTCTTCTCCTTGTTCTTTTGCATGGGCTTCCTTGACAGAATTAATCAAAGAGGCTCGCAACGTTTCTAATTGTTTTTTTTGTGCTAAGGTTTTAGGGTCTTTACTTACTTCTTTTCCTGCCTTCTTATAAGCTTTATCCCAAGTATTAACGGCCTCTATTAATGTCTTCAATTGCTGCGCTAAAATCGTTACCATGCTAACTGTCTTGTGTAAAAGGTACTGGCTGCCCTGCCCTTCTTTGATTTATTAATTCAAATGTAAACCAATACTCCTAATTAAAAGTTGTGGTTTAAAAATTCTGCTAAATCTACACATTTTTTGTCAAAAAAACAAACACTTTTTTGTTTTGCTCTATTAATGGCATTTTTTATTAGGCCGTATTCTTTTTTTATTATGATTTATTTGGGAATAGCAATACTCCAATTAAGCAAAGAATTGCTTTAGGCGTTGAAAGAAGGAACGTTTTGATCTTCTGTTCTGTCTTCTTGTATTTTGGAGGGGTTCTTTTTTAGAAGGCGTAAATTGCTCCTCTAAATATACTTGATCGTCTTTCATTAAAGCTTCCAAATAAATCTTTGCATCTTCTAATGTTTGTCCTGTTAAGTCGCTCCAATAATCCTTGTCTACGACTCCACTTTCTAGCAATGCTTTGGGGCGTTTGTAAAAGATATAAAACTCATATTCCTCTGGTGTTCCTACCGCAGAAATAGAAAGCCCTTGTTCATTCGTCTGGTTTTCAAATTCTAAAGAAGGGGAATAATGAATGGCTGCTTGTTCCGCTTGATTCATTTCTAATAAATAGGATTCCCAAGGAAAGGCTTCTAGGGTAGCAATAATTTCTTCTTGTTCTATCTTACCTTTCTCTACAATAGTAGGATTCAACGGCTCGCAAATACTGTATCGGAATGTTTTTTTCATTAGATTCTACTTTTATATTAGAAGATATTTTCACTCTAAGTTTTGAGCGCCTGTTATCAACAAAAATTTATTCAAATCTAGCATCCAAAAACTCCTGATCGCCTATTATCAAGGCCTGCACACAAGCAACAACGTCTTCTTTTGTTTGCCCTTCTAGATAAATAATAGCATCTTCTCCACCTTTTTGAGTAGGAGGTTTCTTATAAAAGATATAAAACTCATATTGGTCAGGAGCACCGACTGCGGAGGCTAAAATTCCATGTTGATTCGCTTTATTTTCAAACTCTAAAGAAGGAGAATAATAGATTTCACTAGCATCGCTTACCGTTGTCATTTGTAGCAAGTACATTTGCCAAGGAAAAGCTTCTAGGGTTTTCATAATATCTTCTTTTGCAATGTCTCCCTTTTCAATAATAGCAGGATTTAAAGGCGTACAAATGCTGTATCGGAATCCTTCTTCTAATGTTGATTCACGATCACCACTGGTCGTACAGGAGCTTATAATAAAAAGAAGGCTGATAAACAATCCAAGGATCAAAGTACTAGTTTTCATAGTTTGTTTAACATGTAAGAAAGGAGGCATTAACTGTAGTGGTTTTGGTTCTATAAAAAACAACTGCTCAGCACCTCTAAAGGCATTGAGCAGTTATTGTTTAGAAAGCCTTGTTGTTATACAAAGTTCCCATAATGTGTCTAATTTGGTGGATGATGCGAGGGTAGTTAATCGCTAAGAATGGCTTATAATTCCTCAAAATCAATGTACTCTCCCCCTTGATAGCCTTCTTTCGGGCGCTCATTTTGAGAAGTACGTTTCTTAAATTGTTGTTGCAAGTTCTCAAACGCCTGTTGAGAAGGATTTTTTGCTTGATAACTAGCCGCAGGAGCCAAGGTTAGAAAAGGTTTCCAGATAAAATAGGTAACAAAAGCAATCAATAATAAGGACAGCAATAACATAACCTATGAAATTTAATCATGCCTCAATATGGAGGTACTTAGCTATTTGCAAAGGTAGCGCCAAGTGCTAAAATCAGTCAAAAAGGCAGTTCAAACGCCTTATAGGCGGTTATTATGTCATAAAAAGGTCTTTATTTGTCTTCTTTTGGTGCTTCTGTGGGCTTTTTCTCTTTGTTAACAAATAGGCGAGCACTCAAAACAGAAATGTCATCAGGAAAAGGCTGTTTGCCTTTAAAGTCTTTGACTGTTTTCATCAACTCTTCGTTAAAAACCTCTACGGGTAAATCTTTGTTCTCTGCAATAAATGCTTCTACTTTCTCATCACTAAAGTACGCTTGCTCTTCATTTTGCAAATCTGTTAAACCATCTGTGTAGAGGAAAAATAAGGCGTCATCATCTAAGAAGATCTCTCCAAATTCAATTTCTGGAATTTTAGGAAAAGCGCCCAAAATTGTACAGCCCTTATCTAAGCGACGAATCTTCCCATTCATATACATAAAAGGCGGGTTGTGTCCTGCACAGAGATAACGCAAGCGCTTTTTACGCACATGGTAGCGCGCTATAAAAAAGGTGATGAATTTGTCGCCTTGTGTTGTTCTTAAAACCAATGTATTAAGACGGTTGGTAAATTTCTTAACGCTGAGGTACTTGCGGTGAACAAGTGTTTGCAAGTTGGCCTGAAAGTTAGACATCAACAAAGCGGCGGCAATTCCCTTCCCTGAAATATCGGCAATACAGAAAGCAATTTCGTCTTTCCCTACTTCAAAGAAGTCATAATAATCGCCACCAACACCTTCATGCGGTTGGTAAATCCCTGCAAACTCATACTGTTTGTTCTTAGGCAATTCATGTGGAATCAACATATTTTGTACCTGCACCGCCAATTCCATCTCTCGTTTGAGACGTTCTTGATCAAGCTGTCGCTTAAACAAGCGCTTATTTTCTATTGCTACCGCCATGATATTGGTAATCGCTGAAATAATGTTCATCATTTCAAAACCATCGGCATGCATTTCTTCTAGATTCAACTGATTGGCATTCAAAAAGGTGTACGCAATTGCATACTCTTTATGAAAAACAGGAATGACATGCGAAAAACTACACAACAAGGAATGATCAGGCCGTTCGATGGTCTGGCGACGATTACCTGTTGGCAAGTACGGTTCGATGTCTTCTGTTAATAGATTTTCATCAACCCCTGCATGAGCGGCACAAATCCAGTGATCTTCTTGGCGAATATATAAGGCAAATTGTTGTACCCCCATTTCCCAAGTCAATAGACCTTTGTACATGTTAAAGAGGTCATCAATAGGAATGTTATCATTGATGGCTTGTGTAATCTCCAACACACGGTTAAACTGCATTTTTTGTAATGTCAGTTGTTTTTCTAGCAATTCTTCCCTAGAAGTCAGATTTATATTTTGAGAAGTATCCAATGCTTATCTGTTTGGTGATAGGAGCCGTTCTGAAAGTCCGTTTAGAGTTTCCCCAAACGGTTCATAGAATGCATAAAAGCACTTTGAGAAACGGCTTCCTTATTTGGGCTTTTGGGAAGCGATTTTCCTTGATTAAAGATAGAAAAAAAATAATTCTTAAGGCCTATTTTAGATCAGAACTTCCTAAAGCTTTTTCTCCTTAGGATAGTTTTTCTCAAAAAAATGTGCTCCCTCCTTGCAAAGTAGCCGTTTTTGGAGCCATCTATTGTTTATTATTCCACTTAGGCTTTTTTTTCCTTTTAAAAATAGTATCTTGATTATTAAATTTTTTAGAAACGAACATAGTATAGTTTACAAGATGATCAAAGCAGCACATATTGTTTGGTTCATAGTGCTTTCCATAGCACTTTGTTTTTATTTCTTAACGGACTTTGGCAATGCCGCCGAGCTGTCCGATGTACAAAAAAACATCTATAGTTTGATAGCACCTATTGCTGTCGGTCTAGTCGTTATAGAGATGATTTATTGTGCACTTACCCAAAAAGACTTCATCAGTTATCAAGAATCGGTGGTCAATTTTGGAACGGCCCTAGGCAACCAAACGACTAATTTATTAGTCGCTGTCGCCGTTTATATGACTTACGGATGGATTTGGGATAACTCGCAACTCTTCTATTTGCCGTTAGACTGGGAGCACTGGTACAATGGGATTCTCTTATTAGTGGGAATTGACTTTTTATTCTACTGGTTCCATCGTTTTGGGCATGAAGTCAATATTCTATGGGCGGCCCATTCTCCTCACCATTCGGCGGAGGAGATGAATATTTTAGTAGGGTTGCGCGCTAGTGTTACCCAACGATTAATGTCTTTTCTCTTCTTGTGGCCTTTGGCCATTCTTGGCTTTACACCCTTTGACATCTATATGATGACGGGTTTACATTTATTCATGAGCTTGTGGCACCATACCGAAGTAATTCCTAAGTTTTGGAGAGGAATTGAATATATCTTTAATACTCCATCTCATCATCGTGTACACCACGGTGTTAATTTCCAATACTTGGATAAGAACTACTCTGAAATGCTCATTGTTTGGGATCGACTCTTTGGTACTTTTGAAGAAGAGGAAGAGAAGGTAGTTTATGGAATGTACAATGGCCCTCAATCTTGGAATCCTATTAAGATTAATTTTCACTATTATATACAACTTTGGGAATTGGCAGTGGCTGCTCCTTATTGGACAGATAAGCTCAAAGTTTGGTTTATGCCCCTTACTTGGCGTCCACGTGGTCTTCCTGAATATGTCCCTAATGAGGAGATTACCTTAGAGAATCAGGTGCGCTATCAAAGTAATCCCTATGCCAAAAGCAAACCATACATTATTAGTCACTTATTGTTGTGCTTTGTTTTAATGGCCTTTATTATTAGTCCTGGTTTGGGTTGGACAACACTAGAGAAATGGATTGGAACGGCTGTCTTGTGGCATACTATTGTTAACCTCAGTGGTATTTTGGAAGCGAAGCCGTGGTTATACGCTTCTGAGATTATGCGTTTGCCTTTTATGGCCTTGGTAATTTTGTTGTTCAATGATTGGTATGCCAATCCTATTTATGTCGTTCCTGCGGTGCTAATTGTTGTGGCATCTACCTTTTGGACCCATCGTCATTTTAGACCTCAGAGTCCACTTATAGAAAATTCAGCCTTAGAAATGGTATAAAAACAGCAATCAATACCTTTATACAATTGTAAGCCTTCTAGTTGCATTCCTACCTTTTCCATAATCTTACAAGAACCTGTATTATTAGGATCAGCTAGGGCAACTATTTGCTTCAGTTGGAGGGTTTCAAAACCGTATTGTAGCCAAGCAGCAGCAGTTTCATAGCCAATACCTTGACGCCAAAATTCTGAAGAAATTCCATAGGTCAATTGAATGTGAGGAGTCTCTTCTACTGGTTGGAGACCACTCCAACCAATAATCTTGTCTGTCGCTTTCCAAACAATGGCTTCTATTCCATATCCCTTGGTTTCATGCGTTTTTTGATAATAGGTCAATCGTTTTTCTAACTTCGCTTTTGTATTGGCTGTTGCCCCACCAATATAATAAGCGACCTCTGCCTTAGAGCGTATTTCGACAAATCGATCGATATCGTTGGCGGTAAAGGGGCGATGCAATAGGCGTTCTGTTTCTAACATACTACTACTTGTTTTTCTAAGCCTTATCAGAATGTTCCCACCAATGGCTACTTGGCAAAGGAGTTGTTTCATCTAAGATAATGGGTTCTCCAATTTTAGGAGTGGTGACAGGGATTTCTAATTTAGAGGCGGCTTCCAAGAAACGCTTGACAGGCGCATCCCAACTGTGCATTGCCAAAGCAAATCCTGCCCAATGAATAGGCATCATTATTTCTGCTCGGACATCTCTTCCTACTTTAGCAGACTCTTCTGGAAACAAGTGGTTTTGGCGCCAATAGCGACTGTATTGGCCACATTCAATCATCGCAAAATCAAAAGGCCCATATGTTGCGCCTATTTTTGCAAAATGAGGGCCATAGCCTCCATCTCCGCTCAAATAAATGTTATGACTCGTGCTTTGCAGAATCCAACCTCCCCAAAGAGAAGCAAAGCGATCGTTCAAGCTACGGCCAGAATAATGATGAGAAGGTGTGAATACAAAACGAATTTCTCCTAAAAGGGTCTCTTCATACCAATTAAATTCCTTGATTTTATTAGAGGCAACTCCCCAACGCTCTAGGTGCGCATGCATCCCTACTGGAATAAAAAATTGAGGTATTTTATCTTTGATGGCGAGGATGGATTCATAATCCAAATGATCGTAATGATCGTGGGTTATTAACACGACATCAATGGGGGGTAAATCTTCTATCGACAAAGGAAGGCCTGGCTTAAATCGCTTGGCGCCAATATTCCGCAAAGGAGAAGCGGCTTCTCCAAACATGGGGTCAATTAAAATGTTCTTCCCCTCCATTTCTATCAACAAGGTAGAATGACCAAACCAAGTAAGGCGTGGTGCTGCGATTTTTTGATCAAAAGATCCTTTGGATAACGGAATGATGGGCAGTTCAAAATCAGGAGTACGCGTCTCTTTTGGTTGGAGAGAATCGTCTATAAAATCTGTTGTTTCAAAGATGGTTGCTTGCGGTAGAATGTTTTCAAACTTCCCTTGTTTGAAATTGTTATATCGCTGATAAGCGTGCAATTTTTCACCACTTGGTTTCGCCCCAAAAACAGCCGCCTTATAAACGTAGAGTAAGATCAGAACAATTAGTAGTAATAGGAAGGTTACAACTACCAATAATATAATTCCCAATATCTTTAACATAAGCGCTCAATAATCTAAAAGGTTAACATCCTGCTACAAACGCACAACCGCTTATAGCTATTGGTATACGTTTGCTGTGGTGTTATAAGGAAGGCTTATCCTTGGTCAGATTGACCACATCTGTTTCCACCCATTTACCTTGCACTTTCATGATTTTTTCTAGTAAATCTCGCACACAGCCTTCTCCCCCATTATAAGGGGAAATGTATTGGCTGATGGCTTTGATTTCTGGAGCGGCATTCTGTGGGCAGGCAGGCAAGGCGACCAAACGCATCGGCTCATAATCGGGTAGATCATCGCCCATATAAGTAGCGGTCGCCACTTGCAAGCCATAAATTTCTATCAAGTCGTCTAAGACTTCTAGTTTGTTTTGTATGCCACTATAAATTTCTGTAATTCCTAGATTCTTGAGCCGTTGTATCACTCCTTCAGAACGACCGCCTGTAATAATGATGACTCTATAACCTTGTTGAACCGCTCGTTTGAGGGCATAACCATCACGGGTGTGCATTCTTCTCAATAACTTGCC
This sequence comes from Aureispira sp., assembly GCA_050633105.1. Classification (GTDB taxonomy): domain Bacteria; phylum Bacteroidota; class Bacteroidia; order Chitinophagales; family Saprospiraceae; genus Aureispira. The sequence goes on from JBOEFW010000079.1 coordinate 9,280, forward strand.
GTCTTCTAATACATGCAACAAACTATCGGTCAAAACACCATCTACATCCAAAATAATGGTATTAATGGTTACTAATTCTTCTATAAAAGACATACAAAAAAGGCATTAAAATAAAGGAAGAAGTTATTGAACTAGATTATTGGTTATCACGCCATTCATAAACCCATTTTGCTTGAATTTGCTCCAAGTGGCCTTCTGTAGATTGCGCTCTTGTTCCTTCAAAATTAGGGATACTCAAAATCCAATCTAATAGGTCTGTAAAACGAATGCGGTAGATTTTAGACTCGGTAAAGTCATCGCCAAACTTTTCATACAAACCCATAGCAATATCCTCGTGGTCTTCCCAATTGATGGGCAAATTTAACTCAAAACTCATGTTGTTCTTTTCTTAAAAAAATAAAGCAATTGCTCTTAATATGGTTAACGCTACACTTGACTAGTGCTCGTGGCCGATAATTCCTGATTGATCAGGTACCAATACCTCAATAACCGTGTCTTTGTTATCTTCTACAATTTTACATTGACAAGAGAGACGAGATTCAATACGTGGACTAATTGCACGATCAATAAAATCTTCTTCCTGGTCTGAAATTTCTGTCAAATAATCTTCTCCTGACTCAATGTATACATGACAAGTACTACAGGCGCACACCATTCCACAGTTACTGTTGACGTGCATTCCATTGTCTTCTGCCAAATCTAAGATGTTGTCTCCTACCATTCCTTTCACCTCTTGGGTTGGAATGCTTTTATCTTCAAACGTAAATCTTACGATAGCCATTTATTTCTTAATTATAATGATCTGTAAAGTTACTTTTTAGATTACACACCGTGTATTTCTAAAAGACAAGGCGCTTTTTATTAAAAAATAATTCTGCAGCTATTTCTCCTTTCAAAAGAGCATTCTATGCCGCTACATCTTCGCCTTGAAAGTGCAAAAGTACTGCAATATTATTATAAAATAGCAGAACATCCAAATTGTTGTGTACGGGGGCTAAAATCCGACACTTTCGTGAAGGTTTTTTATAGCAAAAAACAAAACTTTTGTTAGAAGCGTAGGCCGCCACCAATGCCAATCCATAGTTTTAGGTTGGTTCCTTGTGCATTAGTAGCATCTAAGAGGGTGTAAGGCGCTAAATTAGAGCCATAGGTTTGGGTATCTGTGTTAAAAGAACGAGAAACATGAACATTTAAGACGGGCCCAATAAATAAACTAACACGCTCTTGTATTTTGATATCTAAGTTAATTTTAAGCTGTTGCAAAAGGTTAAGCTCTCCTTGCCACCAAATATCTTCATTGATTTTAGAAAGAACCAACTCAAAATTAGTCTGTAGGTGTTTGGTCAAGGGCAATGCCGTTCCTAAACCACCGCCAACGGACCAAACATAATTGTTTTCAGCATTCACTTGCCAGCCGACTTGAGCAACCTGATACAAACGAGGCAAGCCAAATTTAGCACCTAGTTGAAAATATAAAATGTCCCCTGTCCCAATTTCGATTCGGTTATAACCATTGCGCTTGACAATATTAATAAGTCCCAAGGAAACGCCCTGAATGCTATCGACTACATTCACTAAACCCAATAAGAAACCATTGGCTTTATTAGCACTATTGATAAGGCCTATTTGGCAACCATTTAGTTCGTTTGTTCGATTGAGTACGCCTATTTGACAACCATTTAGTTGTCTATTCGCTGCATTAAATAAACCAAGTTGGGCCCCATCAATATACTGCGCCATATTGAGAAAACTGGCAATTTGAAACTGTGCTTTAGCGCTATAGTTGAATAAACCAGCAAACTGAACAGCACTTTTACCTCCCCAAGCTATATTTCCTAGCCCTGCTATTTGAGAACCAAACAGTTTTCCATTGGCAAAATTAAAGAAGCCACTGGTTTGGCAACCATAAACATCGGTCGCTATATTACTCACCCCTGAAAATTGTAATCCATACAGATCTCTAGCTACATTGCTTAGAATGGTGCCTTGCATGCCATAAACATCTGTTCCCATATTAACCCCTGCACTGTATTGCAAACCTATTATGGTGCCTTTTGACAAGTTAAACAGACCAGCAATTTGTATACCTTGCATTTCTCCCTCTACCCTATTAAAAAAACCTCCAATTTGTAAGCCTTGCATCTCTCGGTATAAGTCGTTTCCAATTCCACCAATTTCCAAGCCCTTAACACTCCCGTTCCTTCTCCAAAGGAGATTAAAAGAAGTAATGTTAACTGCTTTCTGATAGCGACGGCCATTGGTACTTAAAAAAGGGAACAAGGAAACCTGAGCAATTCTAGGGCGAATCTTAGGTCTAAACTTAGCGTCAGGCAATAAATCGGTCGAATCTACAATAGGCTTTGTAGTCGTTCCTATACGGGTAGCTGTCAAGGGTTTAATCTCTTTTGTGGAGCGAATTTGGGGTTCCTCAACAACAGCAGGGGGTTTATTTCTCAGCAACTGAGAATGAATATCAATATTAAATAAACGTTCTCGATCTAAAGTTTCTTGTTCACGAGTGCTGCGCTCTTTTTTGCGCTTTTTGCGTTCTTTGCGCTTGCGTTGTCGAACGAGGTTAGGTTTTAGAACATACTGCTTGCCAATGTAGGCACAGATGATATCATTTTCCTTAAAAAGCTGTTTAATTGCTTTATTTAGGGGTTGTTTATGAGCAAAGTAATTGATCTTTTGTTGAAGAGGCAGGTGATCATTACTATAAGAAAATTGAATGTCATACTCTGTTTTTAATTGCTGTAAGACTTCTGTTAAGGGAATATCTTGGAAATGGAGCTGTACTATTTTTTTATACTGCGCAGGTTGAGCCACCCCATTTACAGCATAGCTCATCAACAACACCCCTATCAATAGTAGTCTATATAAAGCCATGTTTTGCAAAGACGGTTCTAGTCAACGACTAGTCACATCCTTGCCCAATTAGAGCGTACTGGTCGTTTGTTTTCTCAATGTTCACTTTTGTAGGAAAGGTAAAGGCGATGGTATTTAATACTTCCTCTAATTTTACTTTGCTAAAGTTGCCCGTATAATGGCAATTTAACAACCCTTCACTCCCTTCAATACTTACGCCGTAATAACGTTCCAATACCGATAAAACTTCCGATAAACGTTGGTTATCAAACTGTAATTCTTGTGTTTTCCAAGCCAATGCATTATTGCTGTTACCCTGCTTGGTTATTCCTTCCTCTTTGTTGTGGCTAGCCATTTCTTGAGGGAGCAGTAAAATACGTTCCTTTTTGGAATTATCCAACGGTTCAAACGCAACCTTACCTGTAACAACGGCAATTTCGGTCGCTTGGTTGGCGTAAGCGCGAACATTAAAAGAAGTTCCCAATACTGTTGTACGTGTTTCTGTGGTTAGAATCTCAAAAGATTTCCCCTGTTGTTTTGTAATATCAAAAAAGGCTTCTCCTTCTAAATTCACCAAACGAGGTTGAAAATCCAGCTTATAGCTTAAGGTAGATCCTTCATTGAGAACAACTGTTGAGCCATCAGGCAATGTAATTTCTTTTTGCTCTCCCTTTGTTGTGGTAACATTTAGTACAGCTCCTTGAGCATAAGATTTATTTACCTCTGGCAACACTCCTTCCTGCTGGTACAACCAACTTAAGCCTATTCCCACCACGAGTATAGCCGCAGCAACCGCATACCATAGGGTTCTGATTCGTAGTTGTTTGGAAGGCATAGATCCGTCTACTTCACGCTCTAATCGAGCCCAAGCCGTTTCCTTATTGGTTGCTATGTTGGTACCATAGGCGGCGGCTTTCGTCCAGATAGAAGTCGTCTCTTCTATAAACTGTTTATTGCTAGCTGCTTGCTTCCCCCACTCCTCTAATTCTTGCTGTTCTTCTTTAGAAGCTTCTTTACTTAATACCTTTCCTAGTAGTTGTAGATATCTTTTCTCGTCGTTCATTGTTTTTTGATGGCTTACATCGAGGGCATGAAGAAAGGGAGCGTGTTTTTTATTCATAGGAATATTAGGGTATTCCCCCGAATTGGGAGGAATACCTATTCCTTTACTGACTGCTCTCCCTTTGGGATGCCTGCAATGGTCCTTGTTTAAATAACTTCTTTGCTATAAAGATGCGGCATTTTGTCAACGCCCCTACTTGAAATACTATTTTGAGAAAAAAAGTTTCTACTTTATTTCTTCCTTATCTATCCTCTATTTATAACCAGAGTTGAGCCACCAAAAGAAAGCTTAAATATCCCTTCAAAGCCGCCCGCATAATTTTAAGTGCTTTAGAGATTTGGTTTTCTACTGTTTTAGGAGAAATTTCTAGTTTTTCTCCAATCTCTTTGTAGGAAAGTTCCTCAAAACGACTGAGGACAAATACCGCTTTGCACCGTGGCGGGAGCGTAGCAATAGCCGCTTGGATTTGTTGTTCTAACTCACTATCCATGTAGACATCTTCGCCACTAGTTGTCAGTGGGCTGTGTTGGTCCTGTATCTCTTCAATGCCGTACTTTTTGTGCTTGCGCAAATACCCCAACCCTTCATTGATTGCCATACGACGGATATAAGCCCCAATAGGACCATTGATGGTAATTTGATGTCGTTTTTCCCATAAACGCATAAAGACATCTTGTGACAAGTCTTCGGCTGTATTTCGATCGGTCACAATACGATACACTGCATGAAATACGGTGTCGTAATATTCATCAAATATCCCCTTTAGTGCCTGTTTGTTATCGGCCTTTAATTGTTGTAATAGCTCTTTTTGTTGCTTCTCCAGCATTCTATCTATTCGTTATCACCTATTCTTCAATAAAAACAACTATGCAAATATAAAGAGGAAAGATACACATTTCACCCTATTCAAGGGATTTAAGTCGTCTCTAAAAAATTTTCACATCAAAAAACGGCTATTTTTTATCGCACGAACGCCAAAGATCCCACTAATCATTACTTTTTGTCACTTACATTAAGCCAGTTGTTTTAATTATAGCACAACCCTACTTCTCGTTGCCTCTAATAAAAAAGGCAGCTTCTTAAATTTAAGAAACTGCCTCTGTATCAAATTATTTTATTTTGTTAGTCTGTTTGACGTAAAGTTCGGATAGAACGCACATTAGAAACGCGATTGCGGTGTTCTAAATAACGTTGTTGATCGGCCGTTAAAAAATCGGCACTGTTAGAAATAGTCACAGAATATCCTTGTAATCCATTTTGTTGTACAATAACCTTGTCTGGGTATTTAGAGCGTCCTTTTTGTTCAAAAACAAAACGCTCTTGATCAAAAGAAGTCAACATATAATCCACCTTCCTATTGTTCTCTTCAAAACTCATGACTAAGAAAATCTGATTGTTTCTGTACTCTATGCGTAAACGTTCTTCAAAAACACGTTCTGCATCTTTGGACAATTTATAGCCACGACCTACTAAGGTGTTGCGATCTTTTAAGGTCCAAATCTCATACGATTGGCCTTCTAATTCATGATCATCATCCCAACGCCCTAATAAAAATCCAAAAGGATACAAACGTGGATGCGCGCCTGCCATTGGCGACTTTATTTTATCTGCTTTTTTGGCCTTTGTGACAATACTTCCACGGCGTCCGTAAGCACTACTCTTTTGTGTTGTTGTTTTTCGATCTGTCTTAACAGTTGTTTCGCTTTCGGCTTTGTCCGCTGCTGCCAAATTCATTTTTTTAGCATTGCGACTCAATACCTCCTCTACTTCTGCATTGTTATCAACAGTATTAGAAACCTGAGGAAGTGAATTACTGTTATAGTTTAAATCTGGGGCGACCACTTGGTTATTCTGATAAAAATTCACCGTTGGTGCTTGCCCACCAGCTCCGCCAGGTCCAGAATAACTATTCTGCAAAGGCGCCATTTCTACTAACTCAATCTCTTCCATGATGGCTTCATCGGCCACCACTATATCATTCATAGCGATGTCATCTACATCTTTTGCTGGTTCACTAGAGGTTTCTACTAAACGTTTTTGCACTGCTTCTACAATGCGTTGTTCCTGTTGGCGGGCTTCTTCCTCTTCTTTTTCTTCTATTACTAAACTAGCGTTATTGGTGTTGCCACTCTTATTCTTTTTAGAACTGCCAATTGCTCTAGGTAATTCTTCATAAGGTTCGGCCTCTTCTTTTGCTACTTCAGGAAGCGCTGTATGAAGCGCAAGAGGTTGCTCCATTTGTGTTTCTATCACAGTCGGCTTACCTTTCATCCATTTAAGGCTTCCCACTAATACGACCAATAAAACAGAGGCTGCCGCTGCATAATTCATCCAAGCGCGCGGCTGCAACGTAGGTGTTGCAGTAGGCACGGGCACAGGCGTATCCAATTCCGCTTCTAGCTTAGACCATAAGTCAGCAGAAGGAGCCTGCTCCAGTTTATCTTGGTTTTTTATAAACAGTTTAGAAATGTAATCATCTCTGCTCATAAGCGTTAAAAAATTTGCTTGGTGTTTGAAGTTCTCATTTTAAGCACTTCTTTATTAGATTAACCCTATTTCCATAGGATAAGTTTGCTTTTATTAGTTTTTTTTTAAATCTTACCTTCTCTATTGGAGCTGCATTTAACTCCCCATTCTTTGAGAACGTTTTATCATGTCTTGTAGCTTCTTCTTGGCTAAAATTAGCTGTGATTTTGAGGTATTAATACTAATTCCTAGTTGTTCTGCAATCTCTCGATGCTTGAATCCCTCTATTACATAAAGGTTAAACACGGTGCGATAACCCGTTGGTAGTTGCTCCAATAATTGCAAAATATCTTGGGCAGCCAACTCGTCTTCTATCGTCACTTGAACAGCTTTGACAGGAATCGCATCGATGTCTTTATGTTCATTGAATCGATAATTTTTTCGTAAGAACATCAGTGATTCATTCACCATAATGCGTCGAATCCATCCTTCAAAACTCCCTTTATCTGAAAAGGTGTCTATTTTTTTAAACACCTTACAAAAGGCCATCAACAATACCTCTTCGGTGTTTTCGACCGTTTTGACATATCGACGACAGACCCCAAACATTTTGGCAGAAAAACGCTCGTAAAGAGCTTTTTGAGCCAGACGGTCGTTGGCTTTGCAGCGTTCTATGAGTTGTTGCTCGGTCAAAAGGCAGCTAATTTTTTTATTAAATGATGTTCTTTGTGTTCCTGCTGTACAAAAGTGGTGGGCACAGACTATGAAATTGTTTAAGAGTTAAAAACCAGCGGAGCTAATAATATACACTGTTAAGCAACTTCCATTAAAAAAGAAAGCTCAAAAAACCTTCTTTTGCTAAGTATTCTAATCGGGTAGATGCAAAGTAAGCTTTTTTTGGCGTATGGTATAAAGAATAATTGTGCTAAATTTAAGTAGATGGTTCTATGAGTACTCACAGCAAGGGTTCAATCTCGATTTATCGGCCCTATTCTCAAAAAATAATACAGACAACACCAGTACTAATGTTATTTGCTTATAAACGCTAAATTCAGGCATTAGGCATCTTTTTCTTATCCTCATAGTTGCTGCAAAAAAACATTCATCAATATGGTAGCATTTAGAAAACCAACTCTAGGCAGTGATGCCACGCACTCACTCCACTACCACAATCCGCTAATAATAGTGGAACTACTAGTAAAAAAGACAGGGTCTATTACATGAAGCAATAGACCCTATTTTTAGTTCTAACTATACTCTCTTAACGAATCAAGGTTACTTCCCCCCTCAATGTCATCACTTCTTGCCCTGGCAATTGATAGCTCAAATAGTAAATATAAAGATCTACGGGTTGTTCTTTTCCTTGAAAAGTACCATCCCAAGCCATTTCACCTTTAGGAGCGTTATACACCAAATTGCCCCAACGGTTGTAAATTTTGAAGTCTTTTATATGATCAACTGATAAACCAACAGGCGCAAAAGCATCATTGCTACCATCTCCATTAGGAGTAAACGCATTGGGTACTCCTAGAAAATCTGGCCCCTCTACGGTTAACCATATAGTATCCGTTTGTGCACATCCAATCGCATAAGCAGCGGTCACATACAATTCATATTGACCAACTGTTGCTTCCCCTGTAGTTGTGGGGGTTGCGAAACTATCTAGAACCAGCTCGGTCCCTTGCCCATTGTTCGTCCAATTATACTGTACCCCCTGCCCTCTCTGGTCAGCTCCTGCCTCTACATTAAAAGAATTACCTGCAACAACTGTCGCTTGATCCATGCCTGAGCCATTAATTGTGGCTCCCAAAATAGGCGGCACCAAAAAATCAACCACAATTGTATCGTATTGGATGCCTCCACAAACACTGGTTGCTTCTACCCAGTATTGTCCAGCAGTCGTAACAGTCAAGTTAGTCGCTTGTGAGCCATCTGACCATTGATAATTATCAAAATCATTGCCTGCTTCCACCAAAAACGATTGGCCTTGACAAAAACTGGTATCGCCCCCTAGGTCTAAAACGGGAATGGCATTGGTCGTAATTATCAAGGTATCTGTAATCGTCGTGCAGCTTGTTGTGACGGCTGCCACCAAGGTATCTTTTCCGATCATAGTAGGCAATAGAAAAATGGTGCTATCAGTCGTATTGGTGATACTATTAGGTCCATAATGTTGCCAAGTCACATTTTGTATACCACTGCATACATTTTGGACAATCTGATACCGTTCTGGGGTAGTCTTCGTACAAAGGTTTAACTGCCCTGTCAATACATCTATTGGAGCACCAAACATTTGTTCGGGTAATGTATTGGGCAAACCATAGGAATTACGACTCAACCATAGGTCAACTGCTTTTTCTTGATGGGCACAAGCTATCCCCTTGTTGTTTGGTTGCGTTATCGCATTCAAATAAGAAGAATCAATAATCGTTTGATAAATCTTGCCATCTGGCCCCAATCTTATGTTGGAATCTTTTCCAGCCCGTTGTACTAAATAAGCTGTGTTAACAATTGCTGTAGGAGTAGATAATGTAAGATCGTATTGGTAAAGATCATGGAATTGGTAAGAACTATCAACCGTGAGGTATAAATAATCTCCATTAGGAGAAAATTCCAGCCCATAGGGACGCTGATTGATTGCACAATATGTAGGATTGGATAATTGCGATGTTCGACGATCAATATCGTAGGTTTCAAACCCTTGACTTTCATAAAAGTTAATCGCCATTTTTGTCCCTGCTACATTTGTACGCATATTACCAATCATATTGGCATTGCCTCCATTTACGGCACTATGGGCTTGTCCTATTGTCTGAATAAAGGGAATGCTAGCAATTCCTGTTGGGGTGACAAAAAAAGAATAATAATTATTACTCTCCCACTCTTTTACCATTACCCAATAATTGATATTATCACAATGCTTGATGGCCGTAATGTGTTCTGTTGTTTGGATGCCACTCATCAAACGTATGTTTTTTCTGGTAACTGCTCCCAAACTTCTGTTCTGAGAAAGATCGACTTCTGAATAAGTCAACCCTCTAGAACTACTCTGGTAATCTGGAATAAAGATGTAATACATCGTAGGATCATTGGGTTTAGGAATAATCAAGATATTACTATTGCTAAAATTTCCTGCTAGTCCTCCTCCATTGACCATAACGTCATTGTTACGGTTCCAAACAGTTCGGCCATCAGTGTAGAATAATAAATTGCCATTAGGATCACTCATACTAGCACAAGCTTCTAAGTTGGTCAAATTACTCCCATATACTAATTCAGGTGTTCCAGAATCAAAGTTCAAGGCCCCATATATCCCAAAATGCCAATTATTTCCTTCCTTGCCAGAACAGGTGCTACAAGCACAAGTTGGATCTAAACAGTCTATTAATCCATCTCCATTGTCATCAATTCCATTATCACAAATCTCGTTACAACCAGTAGCGCAATACACTTCTACTAAGATAGAATCTCGGTCTGTACATTCTACATTTCCTGTTCTAGCTTCTAGAGTGACCCAATAAGTACCTGTTGCTGTAAATGTATAACTGTTATGGAGACTAGTGCCAATAGAAGCGCCCTCTACATACCATTCATAAGTAGTTGCATTCGTACTTGTATTGGTAAAATTAATAGGAATACCTACTGTTGCAGTAGGGCTGCTTAGTGTAAAAGAAGGTGTTGCTAGTGTAGCGATACAAGCAGATTGGCAAGCTGTAGATGTCAATAAACTGGCTCTACTATTGTGCAAGAAAAAATCCATTCGATCTGCTTGCCCTTGTGTAAAAAAATCTACACATTCCACCAAAAACACGTTCATATAATTGTCAAGCATGTCTGCTTGTTCTCCTAATCCTCCTAAGGCTATTGCTCTAAAAGGGTTATTCAGAGAAGTATCATCTTCATCCGCAAAACAAGTATTGACTTGAAAAAAACAGCTATTAGACCTAAAACTGTTTCCTGCTGGTGGGGTATCACAAACTTTATCGCCATCAGCAGTACAATCATTATTGACACATCCGCCACCATCATAGAGATTGAGTAACCCTAAATAGTGCCCCATTTCATGCACTAGTTTTTTTGTAAAAAAAGCTGTTAGCCCGATGTTTTGCCATTCAATGACAATGCCATCTCTATTGCTCCCATGAGCAACAGGACTAGTAGCGTACCCTTCAATATTGTTCCCTAAGGCTTCTTCTACTACCCAAATATTGATATAGTTGTTAGCATCCCATTGAACAAGATTTTTCAAGGCAGCGTCATCCGTTGTTGGGTCCATAATAGCTAAATTGGATTGGACATAGTTGATCCCATCCGTCCATACTCCTGTAGGGGTACTGTGCGCAAAGCAGAACTGAATCTCTGTATCCACTCCCGTATTCGGGTTATAAACACCTGTATTCGCAAAGGCTTCATTAAGTTGCTCTATGCCGCGCCTTACTTGGGCTTTACTGATGTTTGACAAGCCATTGTTATGGATAACATGTACAACAACAGGTAATGTATGTATTATTCCTGGCGTAGAACGCCCATTTCCTGTTACTTCTTGCTGCCAAAGACGTTCTAATTGCTCTGCTTGTTGGCGCCAACGAGGATGCCTGCGAAGCATTTTTTGGTTATAATGGTTGGTAAAATCTGCTGGAATCACTTTTAGATTAGAAGCCGTTGTTGCAGATGAAGGGGCATAAAATTGGTCAGGGTGTTGTTTTTGTGCTAGGACATAAAATGGCAGCAACAAGCACAACACAAAATAAGTGCGTAACATAAACTGTGTTCTAATGAGTTTGATAAAAAAGAGAAATTGACTTTCACTAAATCTATAAGGCTGGGGATGCCTTGTTGTCTGGGGAGGACAAAGATTTACAGGATATGAATATATCAAAGCTTTATCAAAAATTGATCCAATCAATCATAATTACCACACTGATTTTATTCTTTTTAAAGTTTGGCAATAAACATAAAAAGGCTATTCTTACAAGTAACCTTTTCTTTATTCTCTTATAGACTGATGAATCAAGCTTTAACACATTAGCGTAACACGTCCTCTCCAATGTACTCTCTTTTGTCCCAGTCGTTGGTAACTCGAATAATGCACACAAACAGCTTCTTGTTGAGCCGCTCTTTGTTGTCATTTAGGATAACGCTGGTATAAATGCCGCTGTCCATGTGCCACGCCACATTCAAACCCATGATGATCGTGGTCATGCTGGTGGGCGAACATTGGTAGAGAAAGATCTGGGCGTTGGTACAGAAGTACTAGAACTAGATAATCCCTGCCAAAAGGTGTTGCTTATCGCTAAGCTTTTTCTTTGAAAATTTAGGAATAGACATAGCATGGCCACACCGCAAAAAGCAGTTAAATGTCTTAAGATGGAAAGGTGATTTTAGTAATTAGTGGAGGCCAAAGGTTACTTGTATTAATATGTCTCTTTTTGAGAAAATACGGCGCTCCAACAAGCAATAAAAAGGGCCGCCCTAAAGAGCAGCCCTGATATATTTTTGAAGAAGTTGATGGCACCTTTTAATGCACCAATGTTACCATTCCTTTGAGATTCACAACTCCTTCTCCTGGCAATTGATAACTCAAATAATAAACATAAACTTCTGATGTCTGGATCACGCCTTGATGCGTTCCATCCCAAGCCAATTTCCCTTCTTTCGCATCATGGACAATATTGCCCCAACGGTTGTATATTCTGAATTCGAGCACTTCTTCTAAGGATAAACCTACTGGTGTAAATTCGTCATTACTACCATCACCATTGGGTGTAAACGCATTCGGCATTCCTAAAAAGTTAACGGCTTGCACTTCTACCCAAATTGTGTCTGACAAGCTACAACCTGCCGTATTAGTAGCCGTTATAATCAATAAATAATCGCCCGTATCAACCGCGATGCCTGTTGTATTTGGAACGCTAACACTGTCCAAATCTACCAAACCTCCTTGGATTACCTCTACTGACCAACTATACTGTACACCTTGCGCCCGCTCATCAGCACCTGCGTTGAGGGTAAACAATTGCCCTACATTCAGAAGGGCACTGTCTAAGCCCATTGTATTGATATACGCTGCTAAATTCGCTGTAGGAATTGCAGGTACAACCACCACCAAACTATCTTGACAGTTGTTAACATCATGCACCAATACACTATAAGTTCCTGCTGGTAAATTGGTTAAACTGGCTGTGGTATCTCCTGTAGACCATTGGTATTGGTAAGGAGCTCCTGTACTAGGTGGCTTTAGGGCAATGCTTCCATTCGCAGCACCACAGCTAGCGGCAATAACGGTATCTAGTTGCAAATTAGGTAGTGTTCCTGTATCTATTAACGTCGTAAAGAAAGTATTCTTACAGCCTTCCGCGCTTATCAAATCTGCCCTGTAGCGTCCTGATCCTAAACTATCAATCATAGCCGTTGTATCTCCTATAGACCAAGTGTAGCTTTGTGTATTAATGGTATTAAGAATAATGTGTCCATTGTGTAGACCACAAGTTGGCGCCTGTATCTGTGCTGTTATTATTTGAGGAACAACGCCTGTATCAATCACAAAACTATCTATTGTAGGGCAAGCATTTCCATCGGTTAAGGTCAAATAATACACCCCTGTAGATAAATTAGCAATGCTATTCACCGTATCGCCCGTAGACCACAAATACCCATACGGCGGATTTCCATTCATCCCTTGTACTTGTAAATAACCATCCGCTATTCCACAAGTATTTTTCAAGCTGTCCAGTTGAATCGTAGGCGCATTACTATTACTTAAAGTATAACTAAGAAGAGTTCTACAACCCTCTGCACTGGTTAAGGTCACGTTATATGTTCCCGTGCCTAGGTTCTGAAGCAGAGCCGTTGTGTCTCCTGTAGACCATAAATAGGTCACTACATTGGTTGTTGTTAAACTAATGCTTCCATTATTTGCCCCACAAATAGGATCAATTACTTGCGCGGCACTCACCATCGGAGTCGTTCCAGCCACAATTGTAAATGTATCTATTTCTACACAGTTACTTCCATCTGTCAACGTCACATAATAATCTCCTACCAGCAAGTTTTGAACAAGACTAGTGGTATCGCCTGTAGACCACAAATAGCTATAAGGCGCCAAGCCATTGCTACCCTGTACTTGCAAATAACCTCCTGTCAGTCCACAAGCATTACTACTACTATCTAGTAACACCATAGGCGTACAATTATTAACAATAGTAATTGTAAAAGAATCCAAGCTCACACAACCTAAATTATTGGTCATAATGTGATAATAAGTCGTGGTCACATTGGGATAAAAAATAGGCAATGGACAAGTATCACAACTGATATCTTGGTTGGGCGTCCATTGGTGTTCGTAACCAACAGTACTGCCTGTCGGCAAATACAAACTGTCCCCTACATTTAAGGTAGTATCGGGATAACTAACCACAGGTAACACCTCAACAGTGACTTCTATCGTATCTGTATAAGTTGTTCCACAATAAGTGGTACACGTGACCCAATAGCGGCCTGATTCTGTTGCTGTAAAAATAGAATCCTGAGAGTTGTCTTGCCAGATACAACTCTGGTAACCACTTCCAATATTAAAGCTAACCAAACCATTTTGACAAACCGCTGTATCAGGCCCTAGGTCAACCGTTGGTGCAATAATCGTTTGAATAATAAGGGTATCGGTTTTGGTAGTACAAGGACTGACAATTGTCGCCATCAAGGTATCCGTACCCGTGACCGCTGCATTCAACAGCAATACACTGTCCATAATACTGTTAATGCTATTCACTCCATTATGCTCCCAAATAACGGTGTCAATATTACATTGATAATCGGAAATTGTATAGCGCTCTACACTAGCACTAGTTACATTACAAATGTACTGTGGTCCTGTTAAGAAACTCTGTATGGGTGCTGTTACATATTCCTTGATAAAATTGGGCAGACCTAGACGGCTTGATCGGGGAGAAAGATTTATTGCACTTCCTTGATAATTACAAGCAACACCTGCTAAATCAGGGTTATTAATAACATCCAAAGTCGTTTCTCCATTCCTAGCTCGATAAATCTTCTGATCAGGGCCCATTTGTATCGTTCCTCCTCGTGTATCATTGGTCACTTGATAGGCTGAGCTCCCAATTGCCGCCGCCGTTGGAGTACTTAAATCGTACTGATAAATCCGCCATTGCCCTAAAGTAGACGCGTATAAATACTGCCCACTAGGAGAAAATTCTAAGCCAAAAGCAACCGTATTGTTTGTTGTTGACCAATAGGTATTATTGGATAAGGTTCCTGTACTTTTATCAAAATCATAGATCTCATAACCTCGATCGACTCTAAAAAGTACCGCTAGGCGATTCCCATCTGGACTACCTCTAAAGGTAGTAATTGCATTCGAATTTTGGTTAGGGCCAATGTTATTGTGTGCGCGACCAATGTTTTGAGAAAGGAAAGTACTGCTCACACCTGCTGAAGTAATGGGGACCACTACATAGCGATTGGTCTGCCATTCTTTAGCAATTACCCAATAATCTTTATTGTTACAATGTTTGATAGCGGTAACTCCTTCTGTTGTTTTAAAATTAGTCACTGCTACATTTTTTGCTGTGACTGCTCCTAAGTTATTATTCTGAGAAAGGTCTATGGTGGAATACGTCAACCCATTGGTAAAGTTTTGCATGGGTGGAATAAACAGGTAATAAATGGCGGGGTCATTGGGTTTGGGTACCACCACGATTTGTGCTGTACTCAGATGTCCTAATAGACCTGTTCCATTGGGCATAACTTGATGGTTTCTATTCCAAACCGTACTTCCATCCGTATAGAATAATAAATTACCATTCACATCACTAATTGTCGTACTGGCTTCGGAAGTACGCACACGGCCATTAGTTACTCGCACAGGCGTTCCTGAATTAAAATCCAATCCAGCATTGTCTCCAAAATACCAATAGCTTCCTTCATCCGTTGAACAGGTTTCGCAAGAGCAAGTCGTATCAAAGCAATCTATCAGACCATTGCCATCATCATCAATGCCATTGTCACAGATCTCTCCACAAGGAGGCGCACAGAAAACAGTGATTTGAATAGAATCACTTTGGGCACAATTTGGATCGCCATTACGGGCATCTAGTTTAATCCAGAATGTTCCTACTGTTGGAAAATTATAACTACTCGTAGCAACAGTAGAAAAAGACACGCCATCTACATACCATTCATACGTAGTGGCATTTGCACTATTGTTGGTAAAAGTAAGCGACGTTCCCGCTGTTGTTGTCAATGCACTAGGTGTAAACGCTGCCGTAATTGGAGCGCCAATACAAGCAGGTTGGCATCCTTGTGACAACAACAAACTTGCCCGTGTACCATGTAAGAAAAACTGCATTCGGTCAGCTTGTCCTTGTGAGAAACGATCATAACAAGCCAAATCAGAATAATCCATATAGTTTTCTTTTTGATCAGGCTGATCGCCTTGACCACCTAAAGCCGTAGCACGAAAAGGATTATTGGTAGAGGTATCGTCCTCATCCGAACTACAAGAATTTGTAGCAACAGAACAAGGAGGCCGTACGGTTGTATTATCAGGTGGCGTATCACAAACTTTATCCCCATCAGCCATACAGCTGTTGTTGGTACAGCCACTTTCAAATGTATGGTATAGCCCAAAATAATGGCCCAATTCATGGATTAAAACGGCTGTTTCACTAGGTGTAAAACCCATGTAACGATCTTCTATTACAATACCATCCACAGAATTACCATGAGCTGAAGGCAAATAAGCATAACCTGCTGTTCCTCCTATAATTTCGTCTACCACCCAAATGTTAATGTAGTCATTGGCATCCCAACGAATGAGATTTTTGAGGGCTACATCATCCGTATTCATGTCCATTGTTGTCAAGGTAGAAATCGTACGGGTTACCCCCGTTGTGCCATTCCCAGAAGGATCGCGCTGCGCCAAGCAAAACTGAATTTCTGTATCTGCTCCTGTAGCAGGATTGTAATACCCCACATTCGCAAAGGCATCATTCAAATACTGAATCGCCGATTGTACTTGGGGGTTAGTGAGATTAGCAGGGCCGTTGTTGTGGACTAAGTGGACAACTACAGGTATGGTATGTACGCCACCTGTTGCATTAAATTGTTGGCCTGATTGTACCTGTCGTTGCCACAACTGCTCGCTTTGAATCGCTCGTTGACGAAGCGCAGGCTGGCGTTTATACAAGCGTTTCAAGAGTACATCTGTCCCACATTCAAAATCTTTTTGGTGTTGATGAGAAGCAGAGCTATGGTAGTGGCCATGTCCTGAGTGGTTGTGTTGGTGTGCATGATGATCATGCTCTAAATGATCGTGCTGATGCAACAACGCTACGGGAATAGAATTTATTTGGTCAGCAATAGAAGTGTAAGAAAATTGGATAGGGGAAAAAGCCGTCGAGGAGTAATAGAACCAGAGCAGTATCCCTAGTATACTGCTGCTGCTTAATGCAATTAAAAATCGTAGCATAAAAGATTGGTTTGAGTCAGAATGTTAACAAGGTGTTAAGCTAAGCTCTATCTATAACGAGAGTTTTCATAAAAATGCTGCTCCATTTTTTTCTTTATCAGATTTTTTAATTCTGTAAAACTTTCATTGTCTTTAGAATAAGAGTCCATTATTGATCTGTTGCAATACGTTCCTATTTTTATCGAAATAAGGTAAATTCTAGCTTCTCTTACAAATCTAGAGTCGATGTTCGCTGGACGGTAATAAGCATTCACACCTTCTCCATTGGGTGTAAAGTGTCTTAACTATGATTTTTATTTTTTTGATGGGTGTGATTTTATTCGATATTTTTCAGTGAGGTTGTTTAACAATGATTTTTTTAGTTCTAAAATAAAACAAGGCCACTCCAAAAGAGTAGCCTTGTTTATTAAAGGTTATTTATTTTTTCTTATCGGAAAAGCGTAAACTCTCCGCGAATCTGGCGCCCCTCTTGACCTGGTTCTTGATAATCGATGTAGTACATATATATTTCTGTTGGCTGTTCTTGACCTTGGAAAGTACCATCCCATTGATTTTCTAAGTCCGTTCCATCATAAATAATCTGCCCCCAGCGGTTATAAATTCTAAATTCTTTTACAAATCTAGGGTCGATGTTTGCTGGACGGTAATAATCATTTACGCCATCTCCATTGGGAGTAAAGGCAGTAGGCATACCCAAGAAAGGTTGCACCTCTATTTCCAAATAAAGACTTGCGGTATCAGTACAACCATCATTAGTATTGGTAGCTGTTAATAAGAATTGATACTGTCCACTACTGCTTGGTTCAGGGGTAACGGTTGTACTAGGTGCCGTGATGTCATCAATATTAGGGTTATCTAAAGCAGATACATGTTGCCAGTCATACGTAACCCCTTGAGATGTTTGGTCATTCCCAACATCTAAAATGACGACGGTTCCCCAATCTACTGTAGTATCTCTCGTTCCTGCTTGTCCAATAAATGGATCAATAATAGGTTTTGATTGCTCAATTAAGAAACTATCCAAAGCAATACAACCATTTTTATCGGTCGTCGTCAAGTTGTACCAACCTGGACTCAATCCAT
This sequence comes from Aureispira sp., assembly GCA_050633105.1. Classification (GTDB taxonomy): domain Bacteria; phylum Bacteroidota; class Bacteroidia; order Chitinophagales; family Saprospiraceae; genus Aureispira. The sequence continues at coordinate 27,243 of JBOEFW010000079.1, forward strand.
CATTAAAAGTAGTCGTATCTCCATTAGACCAACGATACTGGTACGCAAGCATTCCTGTTCCAAGTGTCCCACCTGATGTAAAGATACGAATACCGCCACTATCTACACTATCACATTCTACTCCAAGTACACTAGAAGTATTGACAATAGAATCAGGCTGTAAAACACCAAAGGTTCCTACCCCTGTACAGCCCAAACTATCGGTTACAGTAACGCTATAAAGAGCTGAATAAGATGCTCCTCCTAATAAACTATCGGCCACATTGGTCACATCGCCATTACTCCAGTTGTATGTATACATTCCGATTCCACCAGAAGTATTCACACGAAGGTAACCATCTGCTACCCCAGCACAAGAAGTAATGCGTGCACTATCTAAGCTAACAACTGGACTAGATAAGGCAGGTACTGTTAAGTTCTCAAATTGGGTACAACCATTCCCGTCTATTACCAATAATAATTGAGTGCTGGCTCCTACATTAGAAATAGTATTAGAAGTAGAAGTATTAGAAGCCCAATTATAACTATAAGGCATTGTCCCACCTGTAACACCAACTGTAATCGAAGCATCTTGACTACTTCCTCTACAAGTTTCAGGAGTAACGCTAGTTAATGTAATTTGTATGGAATCTGGTTCATTAATAATGGCAGAATCAGAAATATACTGACAGCCATCTCTAGCATCTGTTACAGTTAATCGATAAGTTCCGCCTGAAATATTGAGGGCATTTGGGGTCGTTAAACCATTGCTCCAACTATACGTATGGAAAAAGCTGTTCCCACCAGTAGTTGTCACAAAAACATTCCCGTTCTGTGCGTTATAACAAGTTACGTCATTAGTGCTATCAATAGTAATCCTTACCAAATTTGGATTCACAACGCTGTATACTTTTACCGCCTGACATCCTAAACTATCCGTAATGGTTACTGTATACACTCCTCCTAAGAGATTTGTAATATCCTGTGTTGTTGCGCCATTGCTCCAATTGTAGGTATAGTTTCCAATTCCGTCTGTTACACTAATGTAAATGGCACCATCCATATTACTCGCACAAGTAGCTGTTGTAAAACTATCTAGGTTGGCTTGGATATTAGAAACCGTCCCTAAGGTATAATCATTGGTAGCGACACAAGCATTGGCATCAGCTACGGTCAATCTATAGGTACCAGCAGGCACCATTGTAAAGCTATCTCCTACCGCCAATACAACTGTCTGCGCGGTATCCGTCCAAGTATAGGTATAAGGCCCTGTTCCGCCCAAAGCTTGTACATCAATTAAACCATCGATCCCACTATTCGCACAAGTTTCTGCACGGATGCTGTCTAAAGCAATCGTCAAAGGAGCAGGCTCACTAATCATCGTCCCAATAATGGCGATTGTACAAGCATTGGCATCGGTTACAATAATATCATAACTACCAACTGGTAAACTATCAACAAAGCTAGTGGTATCTCCTGTACTCCAATTATAGGTATAAGGAGCGGTTCCTCCTGACAGCCCTGTGTAGATAGCGCCATTATTTGCGCCATTATTTGCGCCATTACAAGTTATATTCTGAAGGCTATCAATAGACAAATTCAAGGCGGTTGGTTCATTGATCGTATATATTGGGCTAACAAGCACACAACCATTCGCATCCGTTATCGTCACGGTATACGTCCCTCCTGATAAACCTACCAAATCGCGGGTGGTGGCACTATTGCTCCAAGAATAACTATAAGGCGCCGTGCCTCCTATAACTGTCAAACTAATACTTCCATTGGCATTCCCGTTACAAGTAACATCTTGTAGAATGACAGTGTCTATGCTTAACACTGTTGGTTCTGTTACTGTTAATGAGCTATTCGTTATACACCCATTAGAATCGGTTACCGTTACATTATAAATTCCTGCTGGTAAAGCCGTCAAATCTTGTACAGTAGCTCCTGTATTCCAAGCATAACTATAAGGCGCCGTGCCACCAACGATACTAAACATAATGAATCCTGTACTATCTCCATTACAAGCAACAACACCAATACTATCCACTATTGCCATTAAAGCCGTTGGCTCTAATATTGTTACAGGTCCAAACAAGGCTACACAACCATTGGCATCGGTTATGGTAGCCGTGTAAACCCCTCCATTAAGATTTGTAATCGAATCGGTTGTATTTCCATTATTCCACAAATAACTATAAGGCATCGTGCCCCCTGTTGTACTGGTAAAAATTGCTCCATCAGCAGCTCCATTACAACTTACATGATTCAAAGAATCTAAGCTGGTAACTAATAGACTTGGTTCTGTTACTGTATAATTAGGACTCGTAATAATACAACCATTACCGTCTGTCATTGTCACATTATATACCCCTGGTGTCAAGGTATTGATATCTTGGGTTGTCGCACTATTGGACCAAGCATAACTATAAGGAGTAATGCCGCCAAAAGGCGTTATTAGAATCTGTCCATCATTCGCCCCATTACAAGTGTTGTTGATAATCGTATCCAATTGTATTCCTAAGGCTGTTGGTTCTGTCACCACAAATGGCCCTGCATTCGCGACACAACCATTAGAATCTAAAACAAACAAGTTATAAGTTCCGCCATTCAGGTTAACAAGATCTTCTACTGTAGCCCCATTATCCCAAACATAATTATAAGGTGTTGTTCCTCCCATTACACTAACCGTAATAAAGCCAGAACTATCGCCATTACAATTCACTGGATTAATACTGTCCAATACTACTGCCAAAGCCATCGGCTCCACGATAGTCACTGGTCCAGCAGTAGCCACACAGCCACTTGAATCGGTTACGGTCACACTATACATTCCTACACCAAGACCAACAAGATCTTCTGAGCTCGCACTATTACTCCAAAGATAAGTATAGGGGGCATTCCCTCCTGTACTTGTCGTAAAAATAGCACCGTTCATTAAGCCATTACACCCTACATTATAAAACGAATCAATGCTTAAACTCAATAAACTTGGCTCTACAATCGTATAACTAGGACTCACCAAAATACAACCATTCGCATCGGTAATCGTCAAAGTGTAGGTGCCTGCTGCTAAAGCATTCAAATCTAAACTGGTTGCCCCTGTATTCCACAAAAAGGTATAAGGCGTTACCCCACCTGATAAAGTCAAGTCCAAAGAACCATCTAAAACCCCATTACAACTAATGTTTTGTACAATCGCTGTATCAATTAGCAATGCTGCTGGTTCACTCAATACTTGCGTATTACTTACCACCACACAACCATTCGCATCGGTAACTGTCACTTGATACGTTCCTGCATTGGTATTAATAAAATCTTCTCCACCAAAACCCTGTGTCCAAAAATAAGTATAAGGAGTCACCCCACCAGAAGCGGTAATGTAAATAGCGCCCGTATTGCCTCCATTACAAGCGATTTGATCGACACTATCAATGGTTACTCCTAATACAGTAGGCTCACTAATCGTATAAGGCCCCATTACCAATTGGCAACTGTTACTATCTGTAATCGTTAAAGTATATGTTCCTACACCCAAACCAGAAAGATCTTCTGTTGTAGCGCCATTGTTCCACAAAAAACTAAGTGTTCCTGTTCCACCTCCACTCGTTAAATCAATGCTGCCACTGTTGGTACCATTACAGAGAATGTTTTGGAGGCTATCCAAATTAGACATGAGAACAGGAGGTTCTAAGATAAGAATAGACTTAGGCGAAGCCACACAGCCATTCGCATCCGTAACCGTTAAACCAACAGGCCCTGCTGGCAAACCTGTAATATCTTGAACGGTACTCCCATTTTGCCAGAGATAAGTATAAGGAGCGGTTCCGCCAAGCACAGTGATATCTACTGCACCTGTACTATCTCCACCACACAAAATATTAATGATGGTATCTGTATTCACATTAAGTACAGCAGGCGCACTCACAGTATATAGACTAGAAACGACACTAGCATTGTTGCCATCGGTGATGGTGACTCTATATGTCCCTGAAATAACCCCTGTCAAATCTGCGGTTGTTGCTCCTGTGGACCATTGATAACTCAATGGCGGCACACCAACGGCTGTAATAAAAACGCCTCCATCACTATTGATTGGGCAAGAAACATCTTGTATGCTGTCTAGCGTAATAATGGTTTGTGCTTGCAAGTTGCTCCATCCCATAATACCTAGCCCTAATAAGAGGACTATTACTCGAATCATAATTGTACTGTTTTATAAAGGTGTTGAAAGACTGTATTTCAATCTTGTTCTTAAAGGAGTAACACGCCCCTTTTATTCTTGTTTTTATTATTGAAATTTTTCTTCAGGGAGCTAAAGCTCCCTGAAGAAACTGCTTATTCTTTTTGTAAGACGATTCGTTGGGTACTAGAGCGACTATCTGTACTAACTCTAATAAAGTAAACCGCAGAAGGCAAGGTATTTAAATCAATACTCTGTTGCTGTTGTACCTGATTAACCGTGTAATTGTCTTTGGAGAGTTGACGACCTAAGACATCCAAAACTTCTACCTGTAATGCCTCTGTTGGCACTTGCTCAAATTCGATTACAATACGACCATTGGTTGGATTCGGATAGATTTGCATCCCTAAATTAGGAAGCTTGCTAATCCCTACACTGAAATCCACCGTGAAGCTGGTATCCAATTGACAGTTATTGATAGTAGTAATTGTTACCCCATAAGTCCCTGGCAAGACATTCACCAAATCTTCGGAAGTTTGTCCATTACTCCAAGAGAATATATAAGGTCCACCTGCCATCAGCAAGTCGATGCCACCATCATTACAGGTCGCACAAGACGCCCAACTTGTATCGGCACTTACTAAGTTCACAGAACCAGGCAATGCTATAATATTAGCAGTAGCCGCAGAACTACAACCAGAAGCATCACTAACTGTTACCCGATAACTACCTGCTGCCAAGTTGTTAATGGTTGCGGTAGTGGCTCCTGTACTCCATGCAAAACTGTATGGGGCGGTACCACTTTGTACCTGTATAGTCAAACTACCATTATCTAGACCACAAGTACTAGGCGTGGTATTGATGTTATAATTTAAATTACCAGCACCATTCGATACCACTATATTATCTACAAAACTACAACCCAACGCATCAGTAATCGTGACTTGATAAGAACCTGGAGCCAAATTGCCCAAATCTTCTGTCGTTGCTCCTGTACTCCATACAAAACTGTATGGCGCCCCACCACCACTAGGGGAATTGTCAATCGAACCAGTCGAAGCACCACAAGCAGCGGGAACAACTACCGCATTATTAGCAACAGTACTCACAGCCGTTCCAACTGTAAAGCTATTAATCGCCACACAAGCCACTGCATCAGTAATTGTAACTGTATACGTTCCTGCAGCGAGGTTGGCCAAATCTTCCGTCGTAACAGCATTACTCCACAAGTAGGTATAAGGGCTTGTTCCTCCCGTTACCATTAAATCAATGCTTCCAATACTCGCTGTACAACCTTGATCGATTGTTGTAGCAGAACTATTGAGTGTATGGTTATTAATAAGGTAACTCTGTACCACGATACAACCTGTATTATCCGTAATCGTAACCGTGTAGGTTCCTGCTGATAAATTCGTCAAATCCTCTGTTGTAGCACTATTGCTCCATAAATAAGTATAAGGGGCAGAACCACCTGCTACCGTCAAATCAATACGTCCATTCGCACTGCTACATTGTTCGTCCACGACTTGTGCATTCGAAATACCAAATCCAAACGTACTATTGAGTAATGTAATAGAATCAACGGCGGTACAACCATTGCTAGCCGTAGCTGTCAAGATATATGTTCCCGCTTGTAAATTTGTCAAATCTTCTATTGTGGCTCCATTTGACCATAAGAAGGTCAAACCAGCGGGTGAAGTCGTAGCATCAATAGTACCATTACTTTGAGAACAAGTTTCATTGGTTAGGACTAACGTATCAATACTCACTGCTCCCGCTTGATTGTTCACTATATAGGTCTCTACAATTGTACAAGGGTTAAAATTACCTCTAGTAATGGTCACCGTATACGTTCCTGCTGTTAGATTGGTAAGGCTATTTGTAGTTCCTCCTGTAGACCAAACAAAGGTAGCAGGCGGCCCAAATGGAGCACCAACATTATTCAGATCAATAGAACCACTTCCATTTCCACAGAATTCATCTACAATCACGGTATCTCCTACCCCAAAAGTACCTGAACTCTGTACCACATAACTTTGTATACTAACACAACCATTACCTTCTGTAATCGTGACGTCATAAGCGCCTCCACCAACACCCGTAATATCTGTTGTTGTGGCACCCGTACTCCAATTGTATGTAACAGGCGCTACTGCGCCTGTTGCTGTAATGCTAATTCCTCCTGTTGTTCCACAGAAAGCATCGGTAACAACAGCACTAAAGTTAGCGGGGCTGTTATTACTCCATACGGTATCTTGTTGTAATAAAATACACCCCGTTGCATCGGTAATCGTCACCACATAAATCCCTGCAACAATCGCTGCTAAATCTTCTGTTGTCGCTCCATTACTCCAAGTATACGTATAAGGCGTCGTACCACCTGTCACGATCAAATCTAGTGCGCCATTGGCATTACCACACAAGGCATTGCTTGCGGTTGTATTAGCCACTAAACCATTGGCATTATTGCCTACGGTATAGTTTTCGACTAAACGACAACCTGCATTATCTACAATGGTTACGGTATAGATTCCAGCAGAAAGGCCTGTAATATCTTCGGTTCCTGCACCATTGTCCCAAATAAAGGAGTAAGGAGTTACCCCTCCTGCCAATGTCAAGTCAATTGCTCCTGCCCCATTCGCACAGCTTTCATTTGTAATTGTTGTATCTGATACCAATAAACCATTGGTATTATTCATCACCGTGTAGCGATCTACCGTTGTACAGCCTGTTACGGTATCACTTAAAACAAGGGTGTAGGTTCCTGCATTGAGGTTAGCTAAATCTTCTGTTGTGGCTCCATTGCTCCAAGTAATACTTGCATTGTTCACTCCTGTTAAGCTGATATCAAGTACTCCATTGCCTTGTCCACAAGTTTCATCTTGTAAGGCAACTAAGCTAGATCCTAGTAAACCAACACTGTTGTTCACTACAAAACTATCTTGGATCGTACAGTTGTTGGTATCTGTTGCTGTTAGTAGATAAGTCCCTGCTACTAGATTGGATAAGGTTGTTGTTCCCTGACCAGCAAGGCCACAATTGGCTGTTCCTGTATAGCCAATTGTTCCAGACAAGGGGTTGGGACCATCAGAGAATAAGGTATCTCCAGTACTGCCCAATAATAAGTAAGCATTGTTACCGTTTTGAGCAGCAGCGATGTATTCTAATTCTACTAGATCTCCTGTACAAACAGGAATACTGTATTCCCGTACACGATTGCCCTGTCCTACAGGAATCGTAAAGTTACCATACAAGGTACCTCCAACATAAACATCCACAGAAGGCACGGGATTTCCTCCCCAACCATTGTTATTTAAGTCTAATAAGCGTAAGGTATAAGTACAGCAAGTTGTCGTAGAAGTACTTGCCCAATTATAAGTATAAGGTTGCCCTCCACCAACTACGGTAGCGGTAATTTGTCCTGTTCCTTGTCCACAAACATCATCCAAAACATTACTGCTTTGCAAAGCAAAATTTCCGCCTTGATTAGGAACATTTCCATTGTAATAGGTAGTACAACCTGCCGCATCAGTAATCACACAAGAATAATTGCCTGCGGTTACCCCAACAATTGTCGCACTCGTTGCGCCATTACTCCAAGCATAGGTATAAGGCGCTGTCCCACCAACTACTTGCAAAGCGATAGTACCATTGGTATTGCCACAAGTTGCGGCAACAACACTGTCCATATAAGTAAGGTTACCAGCATTGTTTTGAAGGCTAGCACCATAACGCAATACACAAGCATTCGCATCCGTCACGGTTGCTAAATAAACACCTGCATTTAAGTTGGTGATATCTTCTGTATTGGCTCCATTGCTCCAAGCATAGGTTAATGGAAAGGTTCCACCTGTAAGGGTTACATCAATGCTTCCTGTCCCATCGCTACAATTTTCATCTGTTGTATTAATACTCGCCACTTGTAAATTCCCTGGATTGTTGCCTACATTATAAGTAGTAATCAACGCACAACCGTTGGCATCCGTTAAAGTTAAGGTATAATTAATCGCTGCTAAATTACTAATCGTAGCCGTGTTCCCTCCATTGCTCCAAGCATAGGTATAAGGCATTGTTCCGCCTGTTGCGGTGATAGCAATATTTCCAGCGCCATTGCTACACTGCTCGTCAACAATCGCAGCATTGGTAATGGCTAAGGCACCCGTTGTATTATTAATAGTAGTATTCACCACCACAGCACAACCATTCGCATCGCTAATCGTCACACTATACAATCCTGCGGTCAAGCCACTCAAAGAAGCAGTTGTTGCACTGTTGCTCCAAGCGTAAGTATAGGGAGCGGTTCCACCTATTGTAGTTATCGTGATGGCTCCTCCTGCATTCCCACATTGTTCATCTGTCGTGGCGGCAGTAGCCGCTAAAGTACCTGCATTGTTATTAATAGTATAAGGTCCTGCGACTAAACTACAACCACTGGCATCAGTAATAGTAGCAGTATACGCTCCTGCTGATAAACCATTCCGTGTAGCGGTTGTTCCTCCATTATTCCATAAGTAGGTATATGGCATACTGCTTCCTGTTACCACCACGCTAATGCTTCCAGAACCATCGCCGCAAGTCTCCCCTTGTATAGTAGGCGTGCCCAAAGCTAAACCATTGGTGGTAATCGCTCCAACGGTTCGAGTAGCAACAACGGAACATCCGCTAGCATCACTAACTGTTACCGTATATTGTCCTGCTGATACATTACTAATGGCAGCAGTAGTTGCTCCATTGCTCCAATTATAAACGATTGGGGCTGTTGCTCCTCCAAGTACCAAACTAATTGCGCCATCGGCTTGTCCACAAGTTTCTGCGGAAGCAACCATATTAGCAATATTCAAAGAACCTGCTTGATTGTTAACCGTAGCATTAGCAAGAACGATACAACCCAATGTATCTGTAATCGTTGCATTGTATTGTCCTGCCACTAAGTTATTCAAGCTAGGCGCCGTAGAATTATTATTCCAGTTGTAGGTTAATGGCCCAGCGTTACCGCTAATCGTTAAATTAACGGCCCCTGTTTGGCTATTACAAATCTCATCCAAGACCTGTACATTATCTAAGGATAAGTTGCCACTGTTATTATTTAGAACTAAAGGGCCTGTTGTTAAGGCACAACCATTACTGTCTGTCACCGTGGCGGTATAGGTACCAACACTGAGGTTACTCAAAACAGCTGTTGTTGCTCCTGTATTCCATAAATAAGTATAAGGTGTTTGTCCCCCCAAAACAGCTATAGTAATATCTCCACGACCATTACTACAAACTTCGTCATCTATATCTATGTTATCCATCACAAAATTACCAGAAGCATTGTTCACTGTGTATACTGGTGTTAGAAGACGGCAACTGCTGGCATCTGTAATCGTCGCTTGGTAAGTTCCTGCCGACAGACCAACTAAGTCTTCCGTAGTTGCACCATTGCTCCATAAATAAGTCAATGGGGTTTGACTACTAGTAGCAATAATATCAATTGATCCTTGTCCATTTCCACAGACTTCATCCACGGCATTACCATACGTTTGTACTAAATCCCCCGTATTATTTCCTACGGTCCCTGTCCCTTGAACAAGGCAGCCTGCTCCATCCGTAATACTAACAGTATAAGCACCAGCATTCAAACTAGACAAGCTAGCCGTTGTTGCTCCTGTATTCCACAAATAAGTATAAGGCTGTGCCCCACCTGAAACAGCAACGGTTAAGGCTCCCGCTCTATTGCTACACAACTCATCTGTTGCACTAAAGTTATTAATAACCAAACCATTGGTCTGGTTGGTAACGGTGACCGTTAAGGTATCTTGACAACTAATCGCATCGCTCACTGTAATGGTATAGTTCCCTGCTGATATGTTGTTTAAATCTTGTGTAGTTGCGCCATTGGACCAAGCATAAGCAATCGGCCCACTACTACTGAACACGCTCAAATCAATGCCCCCCGTTGCATCCCCACAAGTTTCATTACTAACTAAAAAACTCGTAATACTTAAATCACAACTTGGAATACAATTTCCAACCAAATTAATGAGCTGAAAAGAGTCCACCAAATTACAACCATTGGCATCGCTAATCGTCACAATGTATAAACCTTGTTGAAGATCGGTTAAATTAGCCGTGCTGTCTCCTGTAGACCATTGATACGTTACCGCTCCTTGGGCACCACGAATTTGTAAGCTAATTTCGCCCTCTTGATCCCCACAGGTTTCATTTTGCAGGGTAGCCGCACTAATCAAAGCAGGGGCAGCTTGTACCACATATTGTTCTACAGCGACACAACTACCATCTGTAATGGTAACAGTATATGTTCCTGGTGATAAAGCCGTCAAATCTTCCGTGGTCGCTCCTGTAGACCAAGCAAAGCTAAAGACGCCTGCGCCCACATTTAAATCAATCGAGCCATCGGCAACATTCGCACAAGTTTCTCCATTGACCGTGGCTGTCACCGCTACCGCTCCTGAATTTGAGAGATTCACACTATAAGTATAAGAACAACCTACGGTATCGGTTACCACGACATCATAAGTACCTGCGGCTATAGCAGTAAGATCTTCTGTCGTCGCGCCATTGCTCCATAAATAAGTAAAAGGAGGGTGGCTACCTACTACATTCAAATCAATACTTCCATCAGATAAGCCACAAGAAGGAGCCGTGCTAGTATGACTAATAACAGGCGCAGCTGGCTCTGTTAAAATCACAATAGAATCAGGCAAATCCGTTTGTAAACTCAAAGACCAATCAAAAATATAACCATTATCCTGCGCAAAATTATCCGTTACTCGTAAAGTCCAGTTACCATTCAAAGAAGTGCCTAACAAGCCAATAAAGCCTTGGCGTGGCGTATAAGACCCCGCTGGCAAATAGTAATCGGTATAGGTATTTCCTGCCAGTGTAGTAAAGGTATGAATCGGTGGAGGACCAGGGGCAACAGGCGAAATAAGCGCGCCCATGGTAGGATAAGTTGGGGTATTCGTCCAACAATATTGATAGCCTACTCCAGGACTTAGGTTTGCTCCTGCGGCATTATCAACAGGGCCCGAAGCAATCGGCTCTCCCATATCACAGGTATTCACACCAGAACCTGTTGCACCTACATTTTTGAGCTGAATGACCTGCCCACTAGGCGCAATCAATTCTATGGTTAAATCCCCTGCATAAGAATGTTCCATCGTTGCACAAACCGAATTGATTTGATTGACAGCCGTTAAACTTTGTCCTGTATTAAAGCCGCTGATGTTAATCGCAGAGGTATAAGAAACCCCTGTTCCATCAGGTAAAAAGGTTTGTCCTGCATTAAAACTACCACCAACAACAACCGCATCAGCAGAGCAACCATATTGATCGGCTACTCGTAACAAATAAGCGCCTGCGGATAGGCCTGTAATTGGGAGATTGGCAGCAGCTATATTTTGTTGTACTCCTGTAGAAGTATCAATGTAAGTGACGGTATAAGGTGCTGTTCCCCCCGAAATATTAATAGCAATAGAGCCTGACGAATCGCCATTACAACCCAGATTACTACCAATAGCATCAAAAGTCAAGGGTGTTGCATCGTCAATGTATAATAAAACAGTATCCTCTGGCGCACAGGGCGATGGACTATAATATAATTCAATGGTTTCTCGGCCTTCTGTAATACCATCTGCCAAGGCATTAATCAATAAAGTAGAAGCAGTTTGCCCTCTAGGAATAGTGATAATAGAGTCTATAAAGACATAATCAACCCCATTCAACGCTGTTCCACCTAAGCGAATGGGAATGTTCAAGTCACTACTAGCCGTTGCCCCCAAATTAAAAGTAAAGCTGGCAGGAATACAACCTTCTAGTGCTGTTGTATCGGTACTAACGGTAGCCGAGTTAACCGCAATACTATTAGACACTAAAGAATTCTCTTGTAGCAATACCCCTGAATCATACTGGTCATCTGAGCCATCTGCTAAACGCAAGGATAGGCGATACACTCCACAAGGCGTTAAATTCGTTCTTCGAGCCTTCATCAGTGTTGTAAAACCATCAAAACTAGTATTGACTTGATTGGTCACACTACTATCGTTGTTCACAAAAAACTGAAAAAAGGAATTGTTGTTGATACTATTAATAGTAACAGGAGTTGTTGTACCTGGAACAACGGCCAAGTTCTCCTGCCCTACAATACCTGGCCCACTGATGTAAAAAGCAAAAACATCATTAAACCCAGAATTCACAAATTCATTGTATTCCTCTGATAGGAATATAAAGTTGAATTCTAATTCATCGCCTTGTACTTCAAATTCAAACTCCAAAACCACAGCATCCTCGGTTGGAAAACCAGCTAAGGCTGTTAAATCAGGATCACCAGGACGCCCATAAGCAGTAGTTGTTCCTTCATCTGTGTTGGGTCCCACAGCGTCATCTATATCCCCTGTCGAGAGAATCACTCCTGACGAGAGTCCCAAATCATTCCCCACATAAGAAAAGAGACCATATTGGTCGGTATTTCCTGTAATAGTCGGGTTGAGAATGGTAATGTTGGCGCCTGCCAAGTTATTACCTAATTGTTGTGCCGTCAATCCTTTTTGAACGGCAAGCTGTGCTTGTGTTGCGAATGCAAAACAAAGACACAGAAGAAGGCCAGTAAAACGCATCATGTCGTTTGGTTCTTTTGCTTCTGTACTCTTATCAAAGTATAGAAAAGTCACAATAAAAGAGGAAGTATGGGCTTAATACAGACAACTCCTTTGTGGGGAAAGGCGAGGGCAGGTTATCTGATTTGCCTTAGGCAAAGTACTTAAAAAAATAGACCTCAAAGAGTTTTCCCTCTCATAATGTTAACAACATCTTAAAATGCTCCACTAAATTACAAGATAAGGAGATTCAATCGTTCTATAAGAAGGAGACACACTAAAAAAGAACAAAAGAGCGATTTATTCCATCCATAAGATTGCCAAGTCTTTGTCAATCGCCTAAACACTTTACAACAGGATTTACATGCACTATAAGAAGCCTCCCTCTTGCGCAAATTTATTTGCCGAGAAGCAAAACAAGGGGGTATTTAAACACCACCATTGAGTACCGTTTGGATCATAGAGTTGTCTTATTCAAAATCAGGATACAGTAAATACTTCTTTCGCAATTGTTTATAGTTTTGGAGGGCAACTTGCCAACTAGCGCGAATACTAGCCGCGTCTGCTCCACTTTTCATTTGCGCTTGTAAGCTTGTGGTTCCTGCTAAAAGATCAAAAAAGTTATTGGATTTAAAAAAGTCTTTTTGAGCAGTAGGAGATAAGGTTTTATAAAAATCCAATAAATAATCTAACTCTAATTGCGAGCCTTTCTGCAAGGTCACTAAGCTAAGTTCGGATAGATCATAGCCTTCGCAACGCTTATCTTCATGTTTCGGATACTTGGCCCCTGCTTTGGGTTCAGGAACAAATTCAAAGCCTCCTTGTCCTGCTTTGGGCTGTCCATAAATCTGAAATTGCTTATTGGTACCGCGCCCTACACTAACCGTTGTTCCCTCAAACCAACAAAGAGATGGATACAGATAGATGCTGCGCATATTGGGTAAATTAGGGGAAGGAGCAATCGGCAATTGATAAAAACTCTTATGGCTATAATTGGCACACTCTACATGATACAATTCACAATGGCCTCCATCTCGCAACCAACCTTCTTCATTAATCATGCGCGCATACTCCGCAACTGTTAGACCATGTACAATAGGAACAGGGTGCAAGCCCACAAAGCTCTTTTTCTCTGCTTCCAAAACAGGTCCATCGACATAGTGTCCATTAGGATTTGGGCGATCTAAGATCAACAAAGGGACTCCTGCCTCAGCACAAGCTTCCATGACATAAGTCATGGTAGACGTGTAGGTATAAAAACGTGTTCCTACATCCTGCACATCAAAGATCACCAAGTCAATATTTTCCATTTGGCGTGAACTAGGGCGCTTGTTCTTACCATAAAGAGAAATCAATGGTAAGCCTGTATGAGGATCAATTTTATCCGCCAAACGCTCCCCTGCATCTGCTCGCCCTCTAAAACCATGTTCAGGAGCAAAAACTTTTTGTACTTTGCAATCTAGACTCAATAAGGTGTCCACTAAATGCGTAGAACCAACCATAGAAGTATGGTTGACGACCAAGGCTAAACGCTTACCCTTGATGTAATCATAATATTTGAAAAATTGATCCGCAGCGGGAACTATAGGGCTAGGTTTAGTTGTTGTTGTAAGGCTAGGGGGAATTGTTTCTGTTTGATTATAAACATACCAACCCAATGGTAATTGTAATAAAACAACAACAGTAGCAGTAATCCATTGCATGAAGTAACAATTGTAGGAGCATTTAAAAAGCAGTTTACGCCGTTTCTTCTAAAAAACGATTAAGAAGCGACCAAGAGGTTGCTTTTTAACTCGATTCTCAATTCAAGAAACAATCTCAACAGTAGTTGGAACGTTTCTAACAATGATACATAAAAAAGACTAATCAAGTCCCCAAAAGTTGCAAATTTATTACTCTAATATCTCACAACATTTTCTATGTCTATTCACTAACTGTCCCATAAATCACCAGTAATGGCCTTCCCAAACAACGCGCTAGAGGTCTGGCGCAACAAAAAAGACAACAGCTTAAAAGCCCATAAAAAATTTGGCAGAAAGCTACAAAAACACAAAGGCAAGCATTTAGATCGATTAGCCCAACAAACCCATGAACAGGTTTTTGAACACGTGGACTGCTTAGAATGCGCTGGCTGTTGTAAAGGGCTCCCTCCTATTGTCAACAACACAGACGCACAGCGTATTGCCAAACATTTAGGTTTATCTGTAGCTACTTTTGAACGCGATTTTTTAACCATTGATGAAGATAAAGACACCGTTCTTCAACAAACCCCCTGTCCCTTCTTATTAGAAAATAATTACTGCTCGATTTATGAGTTTAGGCCAAAAGCCTGCCGTTCCTACCCACACACTGATGAGCAATTTTCTAAAAACATCCCCTATCATATCAAAAACATGCAGCACTGTCCTGCTACATTTTTTATTGTAGAACAACTTAAACGAGCGGTTCCTGTATAGACCACAAGGTCATTTTGGCCCCTTGTAGTGCTCAACTTTAGCACACTTTTTGTATAATTTAAAATAAGTTTTGATCTAACTCAACTCTTGGCTTTGTTTTAGCATTCTATTTTCACACACACACAGAATAGCTAACAAGCTTTATCATGGAGCTATACTATTCAGTTTCACACGACTATTTACTATGAAAACAAATATCTTCCTTCTTGTATTCGTACAGTTGTTGGTGTTTTCTTGTCGAGAAACAACTCCTCCGACAATAAACACCATTATTGAGCGCTCTGTGAGCGCTTTTTCGTACGATCCTTTAGACGTACAGCCAATTAAGTTTACGCTAGACAATAGCCGTGATACTTTTTTATTTGGCAAAACAGGGTTGTTGATTTATGTACCTGCACAGGCATTTTCAGTACATGGTAGCACTACTACTATTGATTTGTATCTGAAAGAATACAACAAACCTCAAGAGTCTTTAAGGCAGCGCATTTCTACCAGCAGTGACAATCACGAATTATTAACCGCTAGCACTTTTATCCATTTGGAAGCCAAACAAGGTAGGAGTACCCTATTTTTAGCCCCAGATAAAGAGCTACTTTTACATTTTGAACGCCTCTCCAAAGCTCCTAAAATAAAGCTTTGGCGGGGAACTCCACAAGCTTGGGAAGTAGCCGATTTTGATCGCCCTACCCTATTTAACCATTTACTCAAAATTGGAGCGTACAAAGAACGCCAATTTGAAAATGGTCAATCTATTGAAGCTTGGGAAAAGCAATATTTAGCCATTTCTGATGAAGACCAAGATGATTTATGGGAAAACGACCATGCCTATTTGCACCTAGCTTATACCATTGACAAAAAAGGACGGTTAGAAAATGTGGCTTTTGAAGAACCTGTAGACCATTATTTTCAGCGTAGAATATTGAAAGCAATGGAACAATACCCGCTCTGTCAACCTCACTTGGTTAACGGCCAACCACAAAAAGTAACTTGTGAATACGCCTTCCATGTACATCAAGCAGAGCCAAAGTACAAAGAGAATTTAAACTACTTACAATTATTACGCAATCAATACCCTCCCTTAAAAGCCAAAGGAATAGAACACATTGATCATGCAGAGACGCAGTATCATATCTTTAATATTAACAAAATGGGTTGGCTCGCAGCAGCACAAGCCGTTCCTGTTCCGAAAACGGTTGACTTAGTTATCCAATTAGAATCAACGATTATGGCGGAAGTCAAGATCTTCCTCAAAGAGTCTAAAGCAGTGCTTATGGGTAAGAGAGATGGGAATCGTATTCTATTTGAAGACTTGCCAGCAAATGCGTCTTTAAGCGTTTTGGCCTTTACACAACATGGAGAGCAGCCTTTATTGGCTACCACAGAAGCCAATTCTTCGGATGGTGTTGTGGACAACCTTATGTTTGCTAAGGCTAGTTATGAGGATATTCATGCAGCCTTAAAGACGGTTGGTGATTTAGGGGACTAAGTGGTTTTAAGGAATGATCAACCATCTATAAAAAAGGAATATTTTATATTTCCTACTCTTTCCTTAAAAATCATAAAAAACAGTTTCATGTCTCATAGGTACAAATATACCTTTGAGACATTTTTTATATACCTTTTAGATAAAAAAGGCATCACTAGGACATGATTATAAAACAACAAATATTTACAAAAAATAAAGCTTAAATTATTCAATAATGGGAATTTATGCACATCGATTTTATTTTAAACAAGGGCTTCCTAAATTTAAAACCATCAAAGAAAAATTTCAGGAGATCACAGGTTTAAATGTCCAATTCTATTCTATTATTCATATGGAGGAATTGATAACAGATTCTGATGATATACTCTATCATCTTAACAAAAAGAGAGAGGAATCAAACATTTCATCAATTAACGCTCCTTATTTTTCTTGTTCAGGATTCAACCATGTTTATCTTGATTATATGAATAATGACAATAAAACGTTTTATCTAGAATTTGGTATTGGAAAAACAAGTAAATACTTTTATCAAGCCATGATAAAAACAATGTTGGAAATAGGAGGACAGACCTATACAAATCACATTGCTCCAGATGAAGAAGAAAACGATGCGTTCATAGAACCATTCTTGGAGACCTACCATGCCCATGAATCCTTTTGGAAGCGTGTAAAACCATGGGATAAAATGAGTCAATTTGAAAAAGATTATTTCAATTAAAAATTATAGAAAATGTCAGCTTCTAAATTCAATAATAGGTTAAAGGCTTTTTTGTTGGATATAATTATTCGAGAAAAAGATACCAATGCATGGGCCTATTTAAAAACGCTTAAATTAGATTGTGATGATTTAAGTAAAATAATCACAAGACCCCCTTTTGTCAAGGAAGCATGGGAATTGTTCAAAAATAAAAATGGAACAAAAGAGCATTTAATTCCTATCATAAAACAGGCAGAAGATGCAAAAGTAAAAATGGAAGTTGAAGCTATTCTGATAGAAAATTTCACCTTGGTTAACAAAGAACTAGAAATAATTATAAAAGCTAATCAAAGTGATGTCGCCGCAAAATTGTTACTAAAGAAAAATCCAAGTAACGAGGAATTGGAAACGATTATGAGATATTCGAAACTTAGTGATCAAGCAGCACAAGAATTATTAAGTCGTTCTCCTAATAAAGATGAATTGTATGAGATTATCGAATATTCCAATTTCAAAAAAGAAGCTTGGAAGCTCTTTGTTGAGCAACTTCCTACTAAAGAGGAAATTATTAATATTATTCATTTCACAGATTTGGAAGAGATAGCTTGGGAATTTTTATTGGCTCAATCTCCAAGTAATGAAGAGTTGAAAGATTTTGTACATGATTTTTCAGAAACAGGCCGAAAACAAAAGGAAGCCGCAGCTCTTATTCTAAGTCAAGAACCTAATGTAGAAGACTTGGTAGACCTCCTTCAAAATGACTTGTATCCGATTAAAGCTTGGGAAGCACTTAAGAAAAAGAAGCTTCAAGAAGAGGATATGATATATATAGCTTGGAGACT
Organism: Aureispira sp.; assembly: GCA_050633105.1. Classification (GTDB taxonomy): domain Bacteria; phylum Bacteroidota; class Bacteroidia; order Chitinophagales; family Saprospiraceae; genus Aureispira. Next base: position 45,483 of record JBOEFW010000079.1, read on the forward strand.
CATAAGGCAAGAACCTAGTAAGAAAAATGAGGCGGCAAAACTATGTTTGAATTTTGATCCGAGTGAGACCGTACTGTGGGATATTCTTCAAGATACTATTTATAAAGAGGAAGCCGCAGAACTATTAATTTTAAAAACACGATTGGAATTGTATGAACTGGAAAAGATTATAGTGGAATCCGCTATAGCTCCTGTTGTGAAGGAACTAAGTGAAAGGGTTCATTTTGATCGCTCCCAAGTCAATGAAATCGAATTAATTCAAGAAATTGGGACAAAAATTTTAGCTAACCCTGAGTTACTCGATGTTAATAATTGGCACAACCAAGAACGACATTCTCTAGGAGGTTGGGCAATCACCTTAAACAAACAGGCCCAAGGAATTGAAAAAAAATATAGTTCTGAAATCGCTGCCTGTCTTTTGCTTCCAAGTTATAGACATTTGATTTTTGCAGATCGAGAAACGGTTTTAAGGGAATTAAAAACGATCCCCTCTATTGGATTAGAATAGACAACAATATGTTTATGTCTATGCGAGAACAAGGTGAAAGCTAAATTTAAGTTTTTTGTATCCATCTAAAAAAAACAGTAGATTTTGTATTCCAGTGTCTTCATTTAGAAAAAGGAACATTTCTTTTACTTACATAAAAGTGTTAATCCTTTTGATAATTCAGATCTCAAGCAGCAACAACATACTACAAACAACTTATACAGATCAACATTAAACATGAATATACTAGAAGAAATTGATGAAGAGTTGTTTCAAGACAATATCGACACAGAAATAAAAAAGGATAGTTTATATTGGATTGACAATTTCAAGGCTTCCAATAAAATTTATAAAAGTCAGACTGCCGTAAATGGGAATAGAATAGCTTGGTGGCAAATTAATGAAGTAGGAAAAGATATTGTAAAAATAAAACTCAGTAATGATCTTACTATTTGCTGGAGGCCTGATTTGAATACAATGGGACAGGAATCACAAGGATGCAATTTTATAGAGTTTTGTCAGGAGGTTCTTGTCGTAAAATATCAAGATAAACACAGAGAAAGAGTTTTTTTATTCAATATTGACCATTTAGAAAGTAAAGAAATAAGTACTCATAGCAGAGACTTAACATTAAAAATGAATGGTAAAAAATTAGTATTTCAAAGTAGATATGATCGTGATAAAAAAGCTACGTATCACATTGATGCAAGTCGATGGAATCAATTAGAAACTAAGGTTAACATTGTATAAAAATGCATTTTACACTTACCATTGATATCAATTAAAAACATGAACACCAAAATCATTGGGACTTATAGATTACAAAAGTAATTTATAGTGAGGTAAATCATCATAATGGCCAATTCGAATTTCAAGGATTTGATATATTTGACCACGCTATTAATATCCAAATGGAAAACGGATTTTGGTGGAATATTGGATGGAAGGAGCAAGAGTACTTTGAAATCGGAGAAGGATATTTCCAACCAAACCAACACCTTGATGAAAATCAGGTTAAATCATGGAATTCCACTGCAAGATGGAAGGAATCCTTAACCTCCAAATTAACCCACTTCCAAGTAACCTATGTTGATGAGACAGAATTCATCCCATGGAAGATTAAAATTGAATTGGAGAGTGGATCACATTGATCCATTGTAATCTCAGCAGAATTAAACCTAAATGGCTCCATCCCATATCCTCTAGACTACGAATTTGGTGGAAAATTTATGTCTTCGATGATGAACATTTATTAAAAGATAATCATTAAGGCTACCACAATAACCGGCCTTAGAGGCTATGCAAGCAGCAAAGCTTTTTTACATTACTCCAATTACCTTCTTGGTAATTCTACTCAATCAAATGGACAATGGTTCTTTTTAAGTCAGCCTATAAAGCATTCTCTATACAACAAAACAACAAGTCGTTCGCTTTGACCACGACCTCTTTTCTATTTTTTGCCCCTTGTTCCAACCACATTTTTAGCAAACTAGTAATTCCTGCTATTGCGACAGGTTCCCATAAATCTAATTGAGAATAGTTCTTCCAAGCTCGTTGACAATAATCATGTATATACTTGACCACCCAATACGTTATCTCTGGTAATATAACCTTCAAGAGATCTTTCTGAATGCCCGTATAAGAAGTTTCTACATGTTGAAACAACAAGTCTAGTAAATTAGTCGCTTTATTTTCTAATAAAGCCGCCTCTAATTGTATGGGCAACTGCCCCTCTAAGCTATACAATAAGGCATTCTTACTAGGAAAATGTCCATAAAAGGTAGAACGGCTGATTTTAGCGTGCTCTAAAATTTGTTGAATGCTAATATTCTGGTAGCGCTTTGCTTTTAATAAAGTGGATAAACTATTTTTTAAAGTAGAACGAGTGCGTTCTATCTGTGGATCTAAAGAAGTAGTCATTATGAAATGCGTTTTAGAGCGCTATCGAACAGCGCTGTAGTTTTGTATGGTAATAGAGGACTAAAGTTAGGTAATTTTGAAAACAATTTATTAAACTTTCTCTATATAATAAAACAAGTAATGACTACGACGACTTACAAAGATTATCAAAACACCCTTATTTTGGCAGAAGAGTTTCAACCACTTCGAGCATTAGAAGCTGCCCAAGACACCAATACCTCTGAAACATTTGATACAGCATTGGAACAAGAACTGAATCAACATGATTTCATTCTTATGCTCTTTGGCTGTTCTAAAAGGCAAAATTCAAGCCTACGCTTAGACACCTTTTGGAGCCACATTTTCTAGGAAACAAATGTACGAAGTTAATGCCCGCAAGGATCTTAAAAACGCCTTGAGTGAGATTGGGCATCGACATTTAGTATTCGCTTGGTTTCTTTTTTCCTAACGCTTCTACCTTCGCATTCCTTCTACAGCGTTTTAGAAAGCTTTTAAGAAGCTCTTAAAAGCTTTCCTGAACTTCTACGGATAAAGATACAAGCATTCTAAACAAGATTCCCGATATTGAGCTTTTGTCACTTCTTGTTCAGAATGTTTATTTAGTCCTTTTCATATGTCTTCTACACCAAAACGCCTTGCCATTAAATTAAAACCTGCCGCTCAACGAATGGTTAAAAAAGGGCATCCTTGGGTCTTTGAAGGAGGCATTACCAAACAAAGTACAGAAGGACAAGCAGGGGATTTGGCCATTATTTATGACAATAAGAAAAACAAGTTTCTCGCTTGTGGTTTGTACGATCCCCACTCTCCTATTCGTATTAAAATCTTACAAGTTCATCAATCCGCTACCATTAACAAAAGTTGGTTCGCGGACAAAATAGCGACAGCCAAAACCAAACGTGCCCCCTTGCTAGCGACGGATACCAACAGTTATCGGTTGGTTTATGGGGAAAATGATGGCTTGCCTAGTTTAATAGCCGATGTCTATGACCATGTTTTAGTCGTTAAGCTTTACTCTGCGATTTGGCTGCCCTACTTAGAACAAATTCTTCCCGCTCTTCAAGCTCAAAGTGCCTGTACTGTGGGGGTACTTCGTCTTAGTAGAAACCTAGCGTCTATTGCTGAAAAAGCAGGTTTAACAGATGGGCAAGTGCTCTATGGGCAATTAGAAGAAGAAGTGGTTGTTTTTAGAGAGCATGGGATTCTCTTCTCTGCCAATGTCATTCATGGGCACAAAACCGGCTACTTCTTAGATCATCGCCACAATCGCCTCAAAGTTGGCCAACTGGCCAAAGGCAAAACCCTTTTAGATGTTTTTGCTTATGCAGGAGGCTTCTCTGTTCATGCCTTGGCACAAGGCGCTACCGCTGTTAGCAGCCTAGATATTAGTGCCCAAGCCCTAGCGATGGCACAAGCCAATGCCGCGCTCAATTCTCCAGAAGGGAAACATGAAATACTAGCCGTTGATGCCTTCAAAGGCTTAGAAAAATTATTACAACAAGGCCAACAATACGATATAGTTGTGATTGATCCGCCTTCTTTTGCCAAGAAAGAAACGGAAGTCACTGGTGCCTTACACAGTTACCAACGCTTGGCCTCTTTAGGCGTACGCTTAGTTGCTTCTGGTGGCTTATTAGTCTTGGCTTCTTGTACCGCAAGAATTGCTGCCGAACTGTTCTTTGAAACCGTAGAACGCAGTTTACAACACAGTGGTCGTCGCCTTCAAATTCTAGAGAAAACCTACCATGATGTAGACCATCCTATTGGTTTTCCAGAAGGCGCCTATTTAAAATGTGGTTATTATAAAATTGACTAAAATTCAGTTGTTCCCCCTCTAGAAATCCTTTGCTCTTCAACGTTCAAAAAAACAAACATGAACCTGCATATAGATTACATTCGTGCCGCTTTTCCAGCCTTAGATTCTGATACTGTTTTTTTTGATAATGCAGGTGGGTCCCAAATACTGGGAACAGTAGTAGAACGAATTGTAGACTATTATCAACAATCTAATGTACAATTAGGAGGCGCTTATGCCTTATCAGATATTGCTCGAGCACGGGTCAATGCAGGAACCGCCAGCATGGGACATTGGCTCCACGCCGCTCAACCACAGGAAGCGATTGTTGGCCCTTCTGCTTCTGCTCTTATACGTCTATTTGCAGAAGCCATTGGCAGCACTTTAGAAGCAGGAGATGAGGTTATTATCACCGATGCCGATCATGAAGCCAATCGTTCGCCTTGGTTGCGGCTACAGGCTAAAGGTATTATCATCAAGACCTGGCAGTTTGATGCCAATAGTTACCGCTTAGAATGGAAAGATTTAGAAGGGCTTTTGACAGCTAAAACTAAGTTAGTTGCTTTTTGTCAGGTCTCTAATGTTTTTGGAAACATCCATCCTATTCAAGAAATCGCTGCCCAATTGCGGCAACGTCAGATTTTATCTTTTGTAGATGGGGTAGCTTATGCCCCCCATCGCCTTCCCGATGTACAAGCTTCGGGAGTTGACTTTTATGTCGCTAGTATTTACAAAGTTTATGGCCCCCATGTAGGCGTTTTGTATGGCCGAGAAGAACATTTATTGCGCTTGCCCAATCCAAACCATACCTTTATTACTGCGGATGATTTGCCTTATAAGTTTCAGTTGGGTGGCCCCAATTATGAACTGACTTATAGCCTGACAGGCATTGTGGATTACTTACAACAAGTAGCGCAAAAACATGGTCTTGTTCCAGAAACGCCTTTGAGAGAACAATGGCAATATGCCTATGATCTATTCAGTGCCCATGAGGCACAACTAACACAACGTCTGCTAGATTTTTTACAACAACAAGCCTCCATTCAAATTATTGGAGACCTTAGTTCCGATCCTAAAAAACGCGTCTCCACCATCTCTTTTGTTGTTAAAGGTAAGAATAGTGCAGCTATTGCGGCTCCTATCGCTGCCCAACATCTAGGGATCAAGACAGGTGACTTTTACACCAAAACCATTATTCAACGCTTGGGTTTAGAAGCGCAAGGGGGTGTTATTCGAGTGAGTATGGTGCATTATAATACCTTAGAAGAGGTTGATCAATTTATTCAGTTATTGAAGGAGGTTTTATAAATGGGTACCATTGCCTTCCAACGAAATATCCTCTACCAAGTCCTTTATAAATCTATTTTCTTGGCTTCAACCTTCCAATTATTATGCCTTTCCATTCCCGCAATAAATATCAAGGCTCTTATGATTTAAAACAATTAGTGGAAGCCTGTCCTACTCTTCACGCCTTTGTTATTACCAAAAAAGATGGTCAGTTGAGTTTAGATTTTGGACAGGCAGAGGCAGTGTTTTTATTAAATAAGACCTTACTTTCTACTCAATATCAAGTAAACAATTGGGCGCTTCCAGAAGGCGCACTTTGTCCTCCTATCCCTAGTCGAGCAGATTATTTGCACCACCTAGCTGATTTATTAGGAACAGAAGCAGGTCTCCCTCCTCGTGGTAAAAAAACGAAGATTTTAGATATTGGAACAGGAGCGAGCTGTATTTACCCCCTTTTGGGAACAAGTGCTTATGGCTGGTCCTTTATTGGTGCAGACAGCAATGCCCAATCGATTCAGTGGGCTCATCAGTTTTTAATGGAGCAAAAACGGTTGCGGGCTCTAATTGAATTGCGTTTTCAAAATACTTCCTCCCATATTTTTCAAGGCATTATCAAAAAACAAGATAAAATAGCTGCTACCATTTGCAATCCGCCGTTCTACAAATCAGCCAAAGAAGCCCTAGAGCAACAACAACGCAAGTGGCGCCAAGTACATCCCCAACAACCTAGCCCCAATTTTGGAGGACAAGCCCACGAATTGCATTATGTAGGAGGAGAAGTCGCCTTTATTAAAAAAATGATCCTAGAAAGTCAGCTTTTTCAACAGCAAGTACAGTGGTTTACCACCTTAGTTGCACAGGAAAAGCACCTCAAAACACTCTATCAAAGCCTCAAAAAAGCCAATGTTGCTCGCATTGAAACCTTAGAAATGCAACATGGCAACAAAAAAAGTCGAGTTCTTTGCTGGGCCTACTAAAAAAGACGCTTGATTAAACCGTTTTAAGAAATTTTGTATGAAAGTTAATTATTTTTTACCGAACGTTTGGTAATTGTTATTTTTTGTCTACCTTTATACTATGAGACCACAAAAAATAGATGATACAACACTCTTAGAAGGCCTAATGATGGTTTTCAGAACCAAAGGCTATGATGGCGCTAGTTTAAATGATTTAGCTGGTTCTTCTGGACTTCAAAAAGCAAGTTTGTACCATCGTTTTCCAGGAGGTAAAAAGGATATTGCTGCTGCTGTATTAAAATTCATACAAGAGTGGCACGAGAACCATATAGATAAAATCGTTTATGACAAGCAACTAGAACCATTGGTAAAGCTGGAAACGATTCTAACAAACATAACAGCCATTTATGACAATGGTCGATGTTCTTGTATTATGAAGGCCTTATCAATGGGGAATGGCTTAGAACTTTTTAGTGCCGAATTGAAGGCTGGGACTGAAAAATGGCTACAAGCATTGACCCATTTGGCCTTGGATTTTGGACAAAGTCAAGCAGCAGCTGAAATATTAGCCATGCAATCGCTCGTAAAAATTCAAGGCGGATTAGTTGTTTCTGTTAATTTGAACAATACACAGCCTTTTGAATTAGCTATTCAGGATATTGCTATAGCGTATAAAGCCAATTAAAATAGTTACCGAACCGATCTAAGTTTTGAGCACTTCAAACAATAGATCTTGGCCTTATTATATGCAATAACATTTAATCAACAAATTTACCGAACATTCGGTAATTAATTTTAAATAACAATACTTTAGTAATAGATTTTTCTTTTTCTATATCAATTAATTTTACCGAACATTCGGTAATTAAATATTTTGAACTTATGGAACAAAAACACCCGCTTCCACCCTTCAGTTTGGCAACTGCTAAAGAAAAAATACAATTGGCAGAAGATGCTTGGAACAGTCAAGATCCAATTAAGATTTCAATGGCTTATTCTGTTGATACAGAATGGCGGAATAGAAATCAGTTTGTCAATGGCCGAAAAGAGGTACAAGCTTTCTTGACTGGAAAATGGGAGAAAGAATTAGACTACCAGCTTAAAAAGGAATACTGGTCCCATACTGATAATCGAATTGCCGTTCGCTTTGAATATGAGTACCGTAATGAAGCGGGACAATGGTTCCGAGCTTATGGCAATGAAAACTGGGAATTTGACAACAATGGATTAATGCAAAAACGCTTTGCAAGCATCAATGATCTAGCAATCAATGCATCCGAAAGAAGACTCTAAGAATTATAATCTTCTTCCAGTTTCGATCGATTCCAATGTACGCAATAATACGATTCATAAACAACATATAAAAACACATAACACAATGAGTAAAGTAGCAATAGTGGTCTTATCAGACCCAAAAGCAGGTTCTGAAGAAGCTTTAGGCAGAATATTTAATGCCCTTGGGGCAGCCTATGATTTTAAACAGGCCAACGATGATGTAAAGATTATTTTTCAAGGAACAGGAACAAGATGGCCCGAAGCTTTACAAAAAGAAGACCATCCTGCCAATGCCTTGTACAAGACATTGGAAGATATAGTAGAAGGTATTTCTGCCGCTTGTGCAGATGTATTTGGAGCGAATACTTTAGGTCTTGATTTGATTGCCAATAATCCCTTGCCAGGCACTTCTGGTGTAAGTAGTTATGCAACTCTTCACAAAGAAGGATACAGCATCATTAATTTCTAAAAAAGTACTCCCACTTATCGTAGTGGGAGCATTTTTTTTTCATTAGTACAAAAACACCAGTCATGAGCGATATTTTTCACGAGGGAGAAAGAAGGGTTCAAGCTAAGGCAGGAGAAGCAAAAACAGCGACTTCTCGTACACAATTAATTACCAATACAATTATAAAGGGGGCCATTGGGTTTATAAAAAAACAGCCCATGGTAATTGTGAGTTCTGTTGATAAAGAACAACAGGTCTGGGCCTCTATTCTAATTGGAGAACATGGGTTCATTGATGTTCCTGACGCCAATTCTTTTGTTATTCATTTAGATAAAGTGTATAGCAATAAGGAAGATGTTTTTTATAAAAACATAGCTAATGGCAGTCCTATTGGAACCTTATTTATAGAATTGTCAAGTAGGAGACGGTTTAGAATTAATGGTACCGCTTTGATGGAGGGAAATAAGATCCATATTTCTGTTGTAGAAGCTTATCCTAATTGTCCGAAGTATATTCAACAGCGGAACATTCAAGACCCTACGGCTCTGCAAGCAATAGAAGGAACAATACAACAGGGAACCTCTTTCAATTCTCTTATTCAGGATTGGATAACGTCTTCTGACACACTTTTTTGGGGAAGTATTAGTAACGGCAAAAGGTTAGACGCTTCTCATCGAGGAGGCAAACAAGGATTTGTGGAAATACTTGATGATAAGACCATCAAATTTCCAGATTATCCAGGAAACAGTCTGTTTAATACCTTTGGAAATGTTGTACAAAATAAAACCTCTGGCTTACTGTTTATTGATTTTAAGAACAGAAAAACATTACAACTCACAGGGGAAGTGGATTTACTTTTTGATCAAAACTCTGCTGCTGATCTAGAAAAAACAGGTGGTACAGGTAGATTTTCAACCTTTAAGGTATCCAGTTGGATCATAACAGAAAATCAACATGCTGCCAATTGGACATTTCTAAGTAATTCTCCTTTTAACCCTTAATCTCTCCTTCTATGTTTTATCCTTTTTATATTGACAATATTGTACAAGAAAGTACAACTATTAAATCCTTTTACTTAAAACGAAAAGATGGGACAATACTTCCAAAATATTTCCCTGGGCAATTTGTTGCTGTACAAATCCAATCTGAAGGAAAGCGATTATCAAGAAATTACACCCTTTCTGATGCTCCCAATAAGGATTATTATCGCCTTACAATAAAACGAGAAGCATTGGGTGTAGTATCTCGGTACTTCCATGATGATTGTAAAGTTGGAAGTATATTGGAGTTAAGTGATCCTATGGGAAAATTTCATCTGGATACAAGCAGTACAAAGCCCGTAGTGCTACTTTCGGGAGGTGTTGGAATTACTCCTATGATGAGTATGTTAGAGTTTATCTCTACTGCGTCTACTAGTCAAAAAGTACACTTTATTCACTCTAGTTTATACCAAACGGTACAGCCATTTGCTAATCGACTTAGTGTCCTAAAGCAGCAGAATTCTAATCTAACCTGTACTATTTTTCACACCAGTCCATTAGAAACAGAGGAAGTTGAAAAAGATTATGATTATAGGGGCGTTGTAAATAAAGCTATTTTAGCTGAAACCTTGGAAACACAAAGCGATTACTTCTTGTGTGGTCCGATCCCCTTCATGGAAGCGATGTATATGCATTTAACCAACCTTGGTGTTTCTTCTTCGGCTATTCATTATGAATTTTTTGGAGAAGAAGTTCCTCTAGGGAAAACACCAAATTTTAAAGATTCTAAGAAGCAAACACATAAGGTTCTGTTTACTACTTCTAACCTAGAAGTAAAATGGGAAGATAATGCACAAAGTATTCTTGATTTGGCTGAATCAAAAGGGTTAACCCCTGCCAATAGTTGCCGAATGGGCACTTGTTCTACCTGTGAATGTACGCTTTTAAGTGGAAGTATTGCGTATGATCCTGAACCTTTCATGGAAGCAGAAGAAGGTAAAATATTACTCTGTTGTGCAAAACCTACTTCTGACATTCAATTGGAGCTTTAAGTAGTCTCTAAACTAAAAGCAACGTGCTCAAGGGGCTTAGCGAGCTAAAAATTTTACTCTGTGAGGCCTACGGTGTTCCTCCCTAAACTGAGCTTGCGAACTCAGTTTAGGGGGAAACACCGTAGGCACGAAGTATTACTTTTCTTCAGCTACTTAATAAAATGCGGGGTACTTTGTTGGACTGATCAAACAAAATTCTTAATGGCTTGATAAACCACTTGCCCTTGTAAAGAATGCCCCAAACCTTTGGTTACAACCAATTCACAATCTTGTAGGTGTTGTTCATACAAATAAGCATCTTGAACCAACGCAATCGTATCGGTCGTATCATGCACCACCAGCATGGGAATTGTAATCGTCTTACAATATTCCGCAATAGAAACTTGCTTAAACGTCAACTGGTATTGTTCCTCAAAACGTCTCTCCATTGTTTGGCGCATCCGCTTGGATAAGCCCAGTATTCTTGAAAAGGTATTCGCCATATGGCTCAGTTCTGAAGGTACTCCCAAAATAGCTGCTCGCTGGACCGATGTATTAGGATGTTCGTGCAAGTATAAGGCGACTGCCCCACCCCCTATAGAATGTCCCACTACAGTATTAGGTGTATATTCCCTTACTAATAAGTCCAATACTCTACTGTATTGTAACATGTTAAACAACTTGCCTGAAGAAGCACCATGAGCAGGCGCATCAACTGCCAAGATTCGTTTGCCTTCGGCTACAAGTTGCTTTATCAAGGGCTCCCAACGGGCGGCATTGGATTCCCAACCATGCAACAGCAAAACGCTTTCTTGCTGGTGCGTATTCCACTCATACACCACCACTTTACCTAGTTCAAAGGGGACTTCTTTTATCTTTTCAGCTGTGTCTAAAAAGACTTTTTCTTCTGGTAGATGTCGTCCTGCCATTGGGCGACCAAAGAGGTGCAAAGCGAAATCTCCCGCTTGATTCGGCGCTAGATAACTCATTGGATGAAGCGTATAGCCAATGGCTTTAGGCAATAATTGTTTAACCATGATGTCTTGAAATTAATAGATTGAAGTAGAGGAGCTAAAATAGGTGATTAGCCTATATTTTTTTTAGCACAGCTATCGTACCAACTTAGAAAAGAAGGAGTCTTTAAAGTAGAAGTACGGCTTTGTAACAAGCTTCTTTGCAAAAAAAATCCCAAATCTTAGCCTTTGCCAAAACCTGGGATCCTTTTTTCCTTTATTCAATCATCAACTAAGATTTGTTGATCGTTAATTTGATGTTTTTATTGGTAGTTGTACTTCTCAATTTCACAATGTAATTACCGTTTACTAAGTGTTTTAAATCCAACTCCGCAGCAGTGGTATTCTTAGCCGTTTGCGTATGTACTTTTTGACCAATGCTATTAAATACTTCAATACTAAGATCTTTAATTGGGGTGCCTCCCCAATCAACCCACACCGTTCCTTGAGAGGGATTTGGATACAACGCAACGATGTAGTTATTAGGTTGCACTGTCAAGGCTTTTACTCTACTGTAAGAGACCGATCCATCCAATTCAATTGTTTTGATTCTGAAATAGTGTGTTCCACTAATCAAATAAGGCTCTGTATGAGCATAGCTCTTTGATAAGGTTCCATTAACCGTTGCTATTTTTTCATAGGTCAAATTGCTGTTTTGGTAAGAAATCGCTCGTTCTATTTCAAAAGTAGTGTGGGCGCTTGGGTCTTCTGTTTCCCATGTTAATAATCCTTTCCGCTCCCCAATCAATTTTGCCTCAAAAGAAGTAAATTGCACTCCTAATAAGATGCTAGAGAAACTAGTTTCTGTGCGCAAACATAGACACTGTGTATTACTAGGACTAATCACTGCGGCTAGACTACTGGTGTTCATACCACAAGGCAAAGCTGTTGGTACAACAAACATTCCTGTATCTCCTACCGTTTGGCCAGTGGCAATAGGCATAGAAAGCGTACGACTCCCAATCGCATTTCCAATTGGATTTCCTGCTAGATCGGTACAATAATAATCAATGACGGTTCCACTAGAAGCATCCAATCCGTTATTGGTAATTTGTTGTGTTACCGTATACGTTTGATTGGTTCCACCATTAAAAGAATATCCTGTGAGGTTACTAATCACCAAATTTGGTTTCTCAATCATTGCCACCTCATCGGCTTCTCCTGTGATAATTTTCACGGGTCCACAGGGGGTTCCTAAACAATTAATATTACCACTAATAACATAACTGTTGACCTCTAATTCTTCATTATTAGAACAAAAACCAGCAGAACCAGTAATCGCAAAGGTATAATCTAAAGTTGTTCCAGAAGTAATTCCAGAAGGGTATGGAAAAACCAAACGAGGGCGGCCATTAGTTGTATCTAAGGACACACCTGTCGGACAGGCACTACTTGTACAAGTATAAGAGCCCGCGGCATATGTTGTTCCTATAGGAAGAAAGACCTCTGTTGTATCGTTCGCTGTAGTTGTATCACCAATAATGGTCGTTTGTATTCTAATCGTTGTTAATCCTGAACAGCCTTGAACACGAATTGGACTAGGCGTAACTGTTGTTCCTGTATAGGCATTGTAAGGAGCAACCGCTCCATCTATCTCAATTTGATTAGTTTTTGTTCTAATGCCATCACCAATCGCTGGATTTCCACAAGGCTGGTTCCCTCGTACAGCAAAAGACATGGACGAATTCGGTGAAAAGCCACAAGTAAATTGCACATCCAGAAATACCGTAATGAAGCGTTCATCGTTCGCAATCGCATTAGCCGTTCCTTTTACACTGTTATCAACCGCAGCTAACTGGGAGTGATTAGACAAATCAATACTGGCTAAATTGGTAGCAATTGTTGCTGGGAGTACTTCTATATTTCCAGAATTTCGTGGATACTCGACCCGTATTGTTGAAAAAGAGACGCCTGTTATTCCCCTAATATCTAAGATAGGATCTCTTAAATCAGCCAATTGAGCACTACTAATTTCAATAGCATAGGTGGTATCAATACACAAATCTTGAGGCGTTACAGGTTGTGTGATAATATTCAATTGTATTTCTGCTGGACGTGGTTCTAACAATAAGTTAAGGCTGCGATAACAAGCAGAAGTAATAGCTCCATAGTTGGTAGGATAAGCATTGCAATCCCAACCATGATTCACTTCCAAAGCTTGATTGGCACAACTAGTATAGGTTGCATAAAATCTTAACCTTCTACAAGCATTACTATTCAAAGCCCCTAATTCAATAAAAATAGAATCGTTGGAAACCACATAAGGGATTGCCACTTCTGTACCAGAAGTAATATTAAAAATATGTTCCACATCAATACCAGTCTGTGGGGGAAGGAACAGCCAATTGTAATCAATAGCAGAGCTACTAGTCGTATTACACAATTCTATATCCCAAAACACAGTATCTTGCACCCCATCAACAACTGGTGTTAAGGCTTGAAAAGACCAAGAAGGAGGGGTATATTCAAGACGTGCTGTTGCTCTACGGCTTACACTTTGATGTACGGTAGAATCAGGGTGGTAGGCAAACTCCTTATAATAATTCCATGCTTCCATCGTTTGAACAGGAGGTGTCTCACAATCACCTACAATCTGCGCTTGAAAGGAAGGATAATAAGTAGAGCGTTTGTCTCGATCACCATAGCCTGTTGTTGGTCTATAAATCGTCACGGTATCTCCACTAATAACATGTGGCAAAACCGTAAAACCTGATGCATTGGAAAAAGCAAAACGATTGCCTGTATATCCATAATTTGGAATAACCATCTTTGTAGAATCCCAATGTGTTGGTGGGCGGTATTCTCCTGGGTGATCATCTACGGTACTTGCTCCATGTGTAAAGTACAATAAGACATTGCCAGGAGTACAGTTTGAAAAACGATAGGCCCGACTTGGTCCCCAACCAATACGCACTTTCTCATATTGTGCTTTATCTCCTAAACTATCACAAGCCACTGGTCGGTTTCCCGCTGCCAAGGTTGAAAAACTGGCCCTAAAAGGGTCTATTTCAAAAAGTGTTTGATTGGCAAAATTACTACCAAAGGTAAATCTAGCTCGAAGGCAAATAGTATCTGGGGTATAAGCAATAGAACCATCTGTTCCTCCATACAAATACGTACTATTGACAGAATCCACATAGTTGGATAAGTCCATCGTATAGGTATACTGCTGCCCTCCTAGATGGGTTAAGTTAGCAGGCATTCCATTGAGTATAAAAGTTTGTCCTCCTATCCCTGAAGAAACATCATCAATTAACAATTCCCCTCCTGCAAAGGTTAATAAATCTGTTCCCCCATTTGGGATTGTTAAATTAAGATGGAACAATAAATTACCAACAGCGGTATCCTTCATATAAGCCTTGGCTTCCACCAACATGGTATCAAAAGGATAATAAAACTTTGTTTTATGGACCACAGGATTTAAATTGACCAAGGCTGTTTTTGTATTATCAGTATAACCGGGTGTAGTTCTGCTGGCATCAAACGCATAAATAATCGGCCCATTACAATTTGTGTTACAATGGGTCAATATATTCGCTAGCTCCCCACAATGTACCTGTCGATAAAAACAAGTATCGCCTGGCGTTCCACAAAAATAGTGCGTAGTGTAAGGAATACTGGTAATAGCAGGCCCCGTAAATGTGGCACAATCAAAGGTCAATGGAAAGTTCAAGGTATCATAAATGTAACGGTCCATTGTATAAGTCACCACATTTCCTACTTTAGTAATAATAGGATTATAAGCTGCAAAGGCAAGATCTGGAACAACAGAAGTAGCCGTATCAATTCCAGGAGGCAACTCTAAACTAATGCTCCATTTCACATTACTACCCGTAGTCATACTTTCCCCTCGACAGCGGTATCCATTGTTGTAAAAATAGGGGCGAATTCCAACAGTAAAATTTTGTCCATCAAAAACATCGGTAGGAGAACTCGTCAAGGTATTTATCAAGTAATCTCTGATAATATTCCGATAACCTAAGTCTCTTCTAATCGCTGGCCGATCTAAGAAACACTGATCTTTAAAAGACACATCAAAATATTTATGCTCCCAGCCCATATAATTATAATAGTGGCTGTCTCCACAATTGATTCGAGCAGCAATCCAATAGTCAAATGACAAGGTAAAGGTTTCTCCGGGAGCTAAATCATCAAAAAAGCCATCGCCATCTAAATCCTCTAAACCACCTGGTCCATCAGGGTTTGTTGTCAACATATTTTGAATCAAAAAAGAAGCTGTTCCAAAAGATGCATTATTTCCTACATTATTAAGATAAGCTAATGCAGAATCATTAACCGCAGTAGATCCAATAATAAAATTATCCCAATATCTCGTCCTTTGTCTATTTGTTCCCCATAAAGAATTATTAGCAGGTGTTGCCAAAGCAGAACCATTGTGTCCTAATCCAAATACAACTGCTACATCATAAGCAATTGCACCTCCTATAGGGCTGGTTGCTGTTGCGGTATTGGTAATTTGTAAAGTATGATTAATGGTATCACAAAGCTCTGGAAGGGTTGCTCCACCAACTTCTGTAATCGTTAACGTTGGAGCGCCATTCACAAAAGAAATGGAACCATTTTGAGGGACCGCTTCTTGGCATATTTGATTGCCTGTACAACTCCATCTAGCATGATGTTTCATACTTAGATTAATACAGGTATTTGCTGAAAACGATTCCGTCAGAATTAAATCTTCTCCATTTTCAAAACAATTGTTACCATTACCAACAGTTCCTATAAATGGCACTGCATTCAAATCAATAGTATAAAATAATGTATCAGCAGTATTGCTACCATTCGCCACTATATTAAGGGGTGTCATATTGGTTGCCCCAAAACGAAGCTGATAGTTATTGATATCTCGTCCAACAACTACAAAATGTTGAAATTGCTGAATACAACTGTTTCCTCCCTGTCGAATCGTTATGTTACGAGATTCTGGCGTTGTCAGTGTTGTATTAATATTGTTAATCGCTAAGATATTCAATGAAACAAAATTTGCATTGTAAACGCCATAAGTAGTATCATTATCCACACCACTCTCAACAATGCTGTTATCTTGGTAATCAATGGTAATGCTATCTTTGAACACATTGCCTCCCAAAGCATGGGCTACAGCAGGACAAGAAGCCACCCGAGCTACCGTAAAAATAACTTGATCGCCTACCAACCACAAGTTAGCAGCCGCTCCATTGTTATTAATTGCAAAAACAGGATTTCTTAAATCACTAACATTCGCTTCTAAAATGGTATAGTTTCCTCCTAAGGTAATCGCAGCAGAACCAACGACATAATCAATACCAGGAGGCATGGCTAAAGTAATTTGAAAATTATTAAGCGTGGAGGTTTTTGCTGTAATTGTATATGTCCCGTTGGCAGAACCTTGACAAACTTCGACATCATCACAAGATTGATCGACACGATATCCTGAGGTATTCAATTGAGCCTGAATGTTGGTCACGCTAAATAACAATAGAATCACCAATAAAACAGTCAACTTTGTAAACATCTTTATCACTATGGAAATTTTAATTTTTAATAAATAGACTAAACTATTTACTTTAGGGAAAGGAAGTAAAAAAATCAAGTATTTTTCAAAGTTAATCAATTAACTAATTCAACAAGTGAAAAACACATAAACATTT
Source organism: Aureispira sp. (assembly GCA_050633105.1). Lineage (GTDB taxonomy): Bacteria > Bacteroidota > Bacteroidia > Chitinophagales > Saprospiraceae > Aureispira. The sequence goes on from JBOEFW010000079.1 coordinate 62,323, forward strand.
TATAAACAATAGCATAAATAATAGTAAACAAGCCAAATCATAAGCTGTTATTCCACCAATGCACGTTATATAAAACAATCAAGGGACTTAAAACTTGGACGAGAGACCAGTAAGCAACAAAAGATAACCGATGCTTATACAGCATTCCTATTTATAACAAATGGACGTATGAAATAGGCCCAATAAAAAACTGTTCTCTTCCACAACAGAAGAGAACAGTTCTTAATAAGGCTTTGCTTGATCCTTAGTTGGCCAGCAAAAACCTTTTAATATATGCCGTTACTTAAACATTCAAATTAGCATATTTAGCATTTGCTTCAATAAAGGCACGACGTGGAGGAACTTCATCTCCCATCAACATAGAAAACACAGCGTCGGCTGATTCAAAGTCTTCAATTGTTGCTTGACGCAAAGTACGAGATCCTGGATCCATTGTAGTTTCCCACAATTGCTCTGCATTCATCTCTCCTAAACCTTTATAACGCTGTATTCCTACAGAACCTTCTCCACCTAACGAAGCAATCGCTTGATCGCGATCTAAGTCATTCCAACAATAGATAGCACGCTTTCCTTTTTTCACTTGGTACAATGGAGGAGCAGCGATATAGATATAACCATTCTCAATCAATGGGCGCATATAGCGGAAGAAGAAGGTTAAAATCAAGGTAACAATGTGACTTCCATCGACATCGGCATCACACATGATGATGATCTTGTGATACCGTAATTTTTCAATGTTCAGAATACGCGCTCCTTCTTTCTCTTCGATGCGTACCCCTAGAGCGGTAAACATGTTCTTGATCTCCTCATTTTCATAAATGCGGTATTCCAAAGCTTTTTCTACATTCAAGATTTTACCACGCAAAGGCAAAATAGCTTGAAATTCACGATCACGGCCTTGTTTTGCTGTTCCACCAGCCGAATCTCCCTCTACTAAGTAGATCTCTGAACGCTCAGGATCTTTAGAAGAGCAATCGGCTAATTTTCCAGGCAAACCAGAACCTGTCAAGACATTTTTGCGCTGTACCATTTCACGCGCTTTACTAGCCGCGCTACGAGCTTTGGCAGCAATAATGACTTTTTCCATCAGCATCTTAGCACTGCTTGGATTTTCTTCTAAGAAAATCTCTAAGGCATTACGCACACAGGCAGAGACAATAGAAGTAACTTCTGAGTTACCCAATTCTCCTTTCGTTTGTCCTTTGAACTGTGGATCTGGAACTTTCACAGCAACTACAGCAGTCAATCCCTCTCGGAAATCTTCGCTAGAAACTTTCACTTTAGCTTTTGCAAAAAGATCCTTGCTTTCTCCATACTTCTTGAGTACATGAGAAATAGCACGGCGGAAACCATTCACATGAGTTCCTCCTTCTACGGTATTAATATTATTTACGTAAGAACGCAAAGTCTCTCGGTATGATTTGTTGTATTGGAAACCAACTTCTACAATCACATTGTCTTGCTCTCCCATTACATGTATAGGGCTAGGCATTAATGTCTCGCGACTGCCATTGCTATCAATGTGCTGAACAAACTCTAACAAACCACCTTCTGAGTAGAAAGCTTCCGTGAAAGCCTTTCCCTCTTCATCTAAATGGCGCTTATCCGTCAAGGTCAAATGTAGCCCTTTGTTCAAATAAGACAATTCGCGTAGACGCTTTGCCAGTGTATCGTAGTTATAAACTAAATCTGTAAAAATTTCAGGATCTGGCTGAAACTTGATAATGGTTCCATTGATGTCTGTCTCTCCAATAGTAGCCACCTCTGTTGTAGGAATTCCTTTAGAGTAACTTTGAGTAAAGATTTTACCTTCACGGTGTACTTCTGCTTGCAGCAAAATAGAAAGGGCATTCACACAAGAAACCCCTACTCCATGCAAACCACCAGAGACTTGATAGGTTTGTTTATCAAACTTACCTCCTGCGTGCAACACTGTCATAACAACCTCTAAGGCTGATTTTTGTAGCTTCTCGTGCATTCCTGTAGGAATACCACGTCCATTATCTTTAACGGCAATAGAGTTGTCTTCATTAATGGTCAACTCAATATGGCTACAATAGCCTGCCAAATGTTCATCAATAGAGTTGTCCAGAACCTCATAAACGAGGTGGTGCAATCCTTTTTCGTCTGTGCTCCCAATATACATACCTGGGCGCAATCGTACAGCTTCTAAACCTTCCAGTGCGGTAATATTACTGGCGTTATAGTTCGCTGCTTCCGCTTCGTTTACTTTCTTGTTTTCCATAACTACAAAGATACAAAAAATGCACCAAAACACCAATACATTTCCCCTCCAAAAAACAGCGTTTAATAAGCTGGTCTTCTCCCCTTTTTGAAGTAGGAATCTCAACGGGCAAATTCAAGCGGCAAAATCCAAGACAAAATCGTCTACTCCCTGCCATTTTGTACCCTATTCCTTGTTTTATGTCATAGGGTCGTCTTTTTGCCTCGAATTCTATTTTTTATCAAAAAACAATATAAATCGGTGCCTTGGCCTACACCTCCCTAGATTATACGGCTGCTTCTTGGCACTAGCAGGACAGAATTAGGCAAAACCCAAGAAACAACAAAGAAACACAATTTACTAATTATCAATAAGTTAAACAAAGGCATCATTATTGCTTTTTTATTTCTCGCTTTGGTCTTGTAACTAGAGTGAGCACAGGTTGTCTTTTTTTTTAATCTAAAATAATGCTTATCCCAAGGGATGATTACTCCCCCATAGAGTAATTCTTTTGGCGTGCTGTTGAACCATAGACAACGATAAGAGGTAATCTGATTTTTATTTCGATTGCCAATCGTCATTTATATGAGAAATTTATTGACAAACTTAGCCCTTTGTGTGGCTCTACCTCTTACTTTAGACTCTGCTAGTGAAGCTTTTGCAAAAAACGTAGTTACTTCAATAGCTCCCACCCCTGATTTTTCTATCATTGAACCCGACCATGCTAGAGAATACATTCAAAAACTCTATCCTTATGCGCTAAAAGTGCAAGAAGAACAAGCAATTCCTGTTGCCATTACCCTTGCCATTGCCTGCTTAGAATCTGGCTATGGTCGTAGTCATTACGCTCAAACACGCCATAATCATTTTGGAATTCGGGTGTATCAAAATGGGAAAGCAGGCTACCGCCATTTTTCTAACGTGGACGAGTGCTTTGAATTCTACACCAATATGTTCTCTCTAGAACGCTATGCCCCTCTTCAAAAGGTTGCTTTTGGTGATTTACCTGCTTTTGTACAAGGATTGCAAGACTGTGGGTTCAACCACCGTGACAAGTACCGCAAAAAACTACTCCACATGATTGATTTTTTAAAGTTGGAAGAACTAACGGCCTCCATGGCATAACGTTTACCAAGCTTGCCAATAGACTTCTGCCTGCAAAACACCTGTTGCTAATAGATAGGCTTCAAAATGTGCTTTACTAATGCCCGTTTGAACAACTTGTAGTTGATCCAAAGAACCATGAATACGTCCTAAAGACTGACGAATATCAATCTGCTGGAGTTGTTGTTCAATCGTTTGGATCTCTTGAGTGGCGTCAAAACGGGCATTTTTTTGGAGTTGTTCCATCAGTTGGCCTTGGCGCAACCATTTCGCTAATTGAAGTAAAAGGTCCTTAGACTGTGCCGTAAACTTCAATTCTTCTAAGTAAAACTCTTTGGTTGCAGCATCAAATTGTGGCGTGCCTGACAAGTAGAGTGTCGCCTTTTTCTTTTGATTTTTTACCCGCAACAAATCAATCGCTACAATAGCACGGGTACCGCGAGGATAGATATCGACCGTCCCAACCGTGTAGCCATAATTAGCATAATGCGTTGCTAAATAAGCACTCAAATAGTCTTGCAATTGAGCGGCCGCGGCTTTCAAGGGCAACTGCCCTTTGACATACAGTTGACTCTGTGCCGTTGGTGATTCTATACCAAACGTAACAGGCGGCAATTCCCCAACTTTGGGTGCTTGTGTTTGGAGCACCACTACAGGTTGTGCTAGCGCTCCTACTGAGGCTTCCAAACGATTATCTGCTCCTTTTCCAACCCCATACAGGGGCGATACAAAAAGCTGTTGCACATTTGGCTGTAACCAAATCCCTTCTTGTAAGGCGTAAGGGGTATTCAAATAGGTCGCCGCTCGATCAATCAGTGGTCGAAAACTGCGGTACTCCTGCCCTGTAGAACTATTGAGCACTTGTTGGAATTGCTGCGCCAATATTGTATTAATGGTCTGGCTTAGATCAGTCAAGACAGGCTTTACAATTGGCTCCAACAATTCTGGCCAATCAACTTGTTGCAGGAGTTTAGAGGAACAGAGTTTAGTAATTTCAAATTGTGCTTGTTCTTCCTCTAAAACAACTTCTAGTTCCGCCTCTTTTGTCAATTCTACGGTTCCATCCATATGTACGCGAATTTGCAGTGGACAAGCCATATTTTGATTAAAAAGTCGCTTCTTTCCTTGCCATTTTAGACCATTCTCCCATTCCGCCTCTAAACGAATGTCGATTTTTAAATCCGTATGGGCTTTGCTTCCTTCAAACCAAATATCTAATTCTGACAAATCCAATTGATAACGAAAAGTAGCAGAAGCATCAATGGTTTCATCCACCCATTCTAACAAAGGTTTTGCGAGACGATCTAACCAGTTTTTTTTCTCTACAGATTTTCTGTTTGCTACCTTAAAATGGTAAGTTGGAGTAGTTCCCGCTAATAAGGGCGAAGCGATGTGTCGTTGGAGTAAACTTTTTAAGGCTGTTGTCTGCAAAACAATAGGCACCTGTATAACAGAAGCTTTTATAGCAGGTAGTTCGGGCGCTTGTACTTGCTGTTTCGGCGCTATAACCGTTGGCGTAGAACAAGCTACTATACTCAACAACAATAGGATTAGCCCTTGTTTATAGTCATTTCTCTGACAATTGGCAAGGAAGTTTATAAGTCTAGTAGTCATGAATTAATGCGCTATTTTTTATGCAAGTTAGCTATTATCCTTATATTAATTGAACAAGAGAATCTAAACAAGGGCTATATCAAGGATTTGTATGGTTCTTCTCTACCCTATACGCGATGCTTTGTGCTTTATTAGATAAGAAAGCATTAGAACAAGCTTTCGTTTTTATCCAACCAATACACTTTATAAAAACAACCATGAATACATCAAAGAACATCTACGCCTTGCTTGTTGGTATCAATGATTACCTAAGTCCTGATATTTCTAATCTCAGTGGAACGCACAAAGATTTAGAAGATGTTCATAACTATATCCTTTCTAGTTATGAGCAATTAGAGAAAAAAATAGAAATCCTTAAAGATGCAGACGCCAATCGAGCGAACATTGTTAAACACTTTGAGCAACACTTAGGGCAAGCACAAGAAGGCGATATTGTTCTTTTTTACTATTCAGGACATGGCTCTTGGGGCAAAACTAATCAAGCCTTTTTTAAGTTTGATCCTGATGAGCGAGAAGAAGGCTTAGTTTGTTATGACAGCCGTGTTGAGGGTCAATTTGATTTGGCGGATAAAGAAATGGCCGTATTGCTTAATTATGTTGCTAGAAACAACGCTGAAGTCGTTTTATTGATTGATAGTTGCCACTCAGGTTCTATAACCAGATTTGCAGACAGCACAACTAGACTAGCTGGTGGCTCTAACCAAATAAGAACTTTAACCGACTATCTTTATGATTCTACCCTAGAGGAACATCAAAACTATTACCAACAATTATCCCAAGAGAATGGAGGAAGTATTCCTGAACTCCCTATGTCTAGACATCTATCAATGTCCGCTTGTAGTGAACGAGAATTGGCTAGAGAGACAAAAGAAGGTGGTTGGTTCACCCAATCCTTATTAAAAGTCTTGCAAGAAAATCCGAGTCTTTCTTACTTTCAAGTATACAGTCAAGTTTTCTCTGCTATTTCTCAAAAGCATGAAAAACAAACCCCTCAATTAGAGGCTTATGGTTTATTCAATGCTAATAATGTATTTTTGACAGGAGAGAAAAGTTTAACAAAAAGTACTCGGTTTAGAATAGGAAAATCTGAAAAAACAAGATCTTTTAGAATAGATTTTGGAGCACAAACAGGCTTTCCTTTGGACATTAGTCGAGCTATTAATTTTAATATCTATGAAACAAAAGACGCAGAAGAACCAGTAGGTATGGGGCAAGTCAATTCTATTGGACTGGTAGATAGTGAAATAAGACTTTCTTTCCAAAAACAAACTAGAGAAGTGGTTTACTGGGGAGAGGTTTTAGATTATGCCTTAGCACCAACTATGATTTGTTTTGAAGGTGATCCAGAGGATTTAGAATTATTACAAGCAGAATTACAAAAAAGAACTCTCCAACAAATTGTTTTTGTAAACAATGATTCCGTTTGTCCTTTTATATTAGCATGGGACAATAAAGATGCTTGTTATCGACTATCTGAACAACAACAAGAAAAAGTATGGAATACCACTCTTGAACAATACGAAACCACTTCTTTCAATCGTTCTGTCTTCATCCTTGAAATGGGAAAAGATGACCTGAAAGATGAACACAAAATAGATCTCATCATAGAGGTTTTAGAACATTTAAATCAATGGAAGTACACCATAGATCTAGATAATCCTAAATCAAGGATCAACAAAAAAGGAATAGAGATTAAATTTGATACTCAAACCCCTTCTGATGCTTATAAGGTAAAATGCTTAGTACAAGAAGGCAACGGAACAGTAGAATATGAATTAGAAGAAGCCAATCAACGCCCTCAAAAAGATTACCACAAGTTGGTACTAAATTATACAGAAGAGGAAGAAATCAATTATGTCATCAGTATTAAGAATAACAGCAGAGAGAAGTACCATTTAGCCCTCGCTTTAATTTCAGAAGACCATCAAGTTTATCCTTTACAATCCAACATTCTTCTTGAACCAGGAGAAGAACTAGAAGATGCTATAGGTGCTGATGCTGGAAGTTTGTACATCCCTAGAAAGGGAGATAACAATATTACCAGCTACCTCAAAGTATTCATCTCAAAACAAGAAATAACCACTTTACAAGGTTTTACACTTCCAGCATTGAAGATGGAAGAGCAACTACAATATCTCCTATCTAATTCTGATAGGGCTTTTGGAGCAAGAAAAGACCTCAAAGATTGGTGCACCAAAACCATCGCCTTCAATCTAAAAAGAGACATTCAAAACATTGGTGGCAACGAGGTAGAAATAGATCGTCGAGGCATTGTCATCCATCAACACAGCAACCTAACCGCCAATGTGCGGCTTAATAGTCCTGAACAAAACACACGCTCCGCTAACCAACTGTTTGATACACTTCCTAGTAAAGTGTCTAATTTTGAGCTCTTTTTTATGGATGATGGAACAGGCTTCCCTAGTGAAACGGTCTTGGAATTGACCAATATTGAGAACGAAACCACCTTAACTGAAAACCCGTTAAAAATTTCTGTTCCTAAAACAGATGGAGAACTTGTTTTTCCATTTACAGTGGAGACGATTTTAGTGCCACAAGAAGATGGTTCTTATCAAGAAGAAACCATCATTCTACCCATCGGTACGAATGCAGGATTAGATGATAATGGAAATGATTTATACGAGATCTACGAACTGCCTACCCATTCCAACAAAGGCACCAAAAGTCTAGGAAAAGCCTTAAAAATGTGCTTTGGTAAATTGTTTTTATCACAAGACAATTACAACCTCTGTTGGGTAGATTACACCCAAGAAGGCCGCCGAGAAAGCGAAGGTATTGCGGAGAAAGTAGCAGAAGCAAAAAACATCTTAGTAGTCCTGCACGGCATCATTGGGGATACCAGTGCCATGGCCGTTAACATGGAGTTTGCCACCCAATATTATGATTTGGTGTTGACCTATGATTATGAGAATTTAAACACACCTATCTTAGAAACAGCAACTCATCTCAAAAGCAGTTTAACTGCTGCGGGAATCATCGTAGGCGCCGAAAAAACGGTAGACTTTGTTGCCCACTCTATGGGAGGTTTAGTTTCTAGAGCCTTCATTGAAAGCCCTGAATTGCAAGGAAACTTGCTGGTCCGCAACTTATACATGTTAGGGACACCCAATGCGGGTTCGGCCTTTTCTAAAATCGCTACCTACCGAGATTTAATTACCGCAGGGATGACGTTTGCCTTGAACTTTAAAACTTTTGGGGTCGCCTCTTTAGCTAAAATGGTAACGGGTTTATCTGCGACAAAGAATTTGACCATTACCCTAGAACAAATGGGCGTTGGCAGTCCTTTCTTGCAAACCTTAAATACCCATGCAACTCCTGATGATGTACAATATTATGTCATTGCAGGAGACATTAGTAATTATAAAAGTGAAGCCGATGGTGTGCTTGCTAAAATAGTAGATTGGATATCGGTAAAAGTTGGCCACGCAATGTATGGACAAGAACAAAATGATATCGCCGTCTCTACCGAAAGTATTTTAGGCGTTCCAACCTATTTCCAGCCCATTACAGAACGGGTAGATTGTCACCACATGATTTACTTTGTTCATGAGCCATCTATGACCATTTTAGAAGGTTGGATGCGGGACAATGCCGTTGATTAAAACAGTTTGCTCCTCTAAAAAACAATAGACACGGCTTAGCAGCATTTTATGGACAATACAATCAATACACAAGGGAATAATAACATTATCATTCAGGGCATTACCGATAGCAATATTACCTTAGAGGTCAATGGCGCAACTCAGGAAATCCAAAATGAGATGGGGGTTTTACAAGCGCTACTAGAGCAAATGAACGCCCAACAAGTTCAAATGGCAGACAAAATCTATGATTTAAGCCAAATTGGACAAGCAGATTTGGGCATCAAAAAAACCTTTAATGTTTTATTGACAAAGAAATTAATGCACGCGCTCGCCAAGAATGATTTGGCGCCCGCACAGAAATTCTTAGATAAAACCAAAGCGATAGAGGGCTGGGAAAACGACAGCCGTTTTGCAGATGTTGCCAAAAACCTCATCACTTTTGCTTTTGTTGGGGTCATTGGCATTCAGTTGCGCAAAATTGTAGCCATTGGCAAAGAACCTTTGTCCGAACAAAAACAACAGACGTATATTAGCAACTGTTATTTGATTGCTCAGAAGTCGGTTCAATTGCTTAATTTTACGCTTATTTCTAGCTTTTGGGACGCTCAAAAGAAAGGCAATTATGCCCTCAATGAGGAAGAGACCCAAGAATTAACACTGTTCTTTGATGATGCCATTGAACGGAATTTGACCGCTTATTCTAAGTTGCTCGCTTTACTGGTTCAATTGTTTGAGAAACACAAGCTTGCCTTGCCTTTAGAGGAATTAAAAGAACTTAACTTAGAGCGATTTAAGAAGACCTGTCAACGCATTGAGAAATTGTATAATCTCCTAGAAAAATCACAGCATTCTTTAATGACTT
>JBOEFW010000080.1:0-5671 GCA_050633105.1 Aureispira sp.
TTTAACTTTTTATACTGTATTAAATCCTTGGCATAAGCAATAGACTGGTGCAAATCTAAGCCTTATACTAAATGAAGCGCACCATTTCCTTCTGGAAATGGTGCGCTATTTATAAACAGTTTTTACTTAAAAACTGTCTTAGTTTTGCTTAAACAAACGGGTCACATATCCAGGACGAACAGGCCCTAAAGCTGGATATTTCAATCCTTCGCGAATCATGACCAACTGGTTGGGAACAACCAAAAAGGCATAAGGATATTCGGCGGCTACTCGCTCCTGAAATTCTAAGTACAAACTCTTACGTTCGTTCTCATCTAAACTTACTAAAATTTGATCAATCAGCTTATCCGTTTTAGCATTGCCAAAACCGACACGATTGCCACCACTCTTCGTATCTGCACTGGTATGCCAGACATTTTTAAGATCATCAGATCCAGGAGAGTTCACCCAAGCTAAAGCGATAATTTCGTATTCTCTGTTTCTTGCATTTTGTAACAATACTGGAAATTCGATGGGGTATAAATCCATTCTAACACCAATTTTTGCTAGGCTTTCTTTCAGTAATTTACCAATTCCTTTACGGACAGTGTTGTTGCGATTATAATTGTATTTAAGCCGCAATTTAACCAATTGCCCCTCTATCTTTTTATCCAAAACATCATCGCCATCGGTATCTTTCCAACCTGCTTTTTCTAGTAACTCTGCGGCACGTTTTAAATCAAACTCGACCCCTTTGACATTCAAATTGTAGTGCATTCTATGTGGAGAAACTGGTGTATTTACCTTCATTGCTGCCCCGCCAAAAAGCTCCTTTACAATTCGATCACGATCAATCGCATGAGCAATCGCTTGCCGAACGCGTTTATCTGCTAATTTTGGACTTTTAGAATTGAACGCTAAGTAATGGTAGGCAAACTGAGAAGGTTCATGAAAGGTAACCCTGTTCTTATACTCCGCCTTCTCTTGAGCCTCATAAAAAAGTCGTGGAGGGACATTTCTAACAATGTCCAATTCTCCTTTTTCTAATTTTGATAACGCCCAGTTAGAACTGGGGATAATGTGATAAACAATGCGTTCTGGATACGCTTTTAAATGGATGTTATCATCTACGTTATCCCCCCACCAAGCTTTTTTGCGCTCCAGAATGACTTTATCGCCTGTTATCCATTCCACTAATTGATAAGGACCACACCCCTCTATAAAATCGATTCCAGCAGAATATTTATCTGCCCCAAAATCCTCTGCAAATTCCTGTACGGCAGTACTGTAACGCTTGGTATCCCCTTCTAAATCTGATAATTTGACCGTTCGTAATATTTGCTTAGGGTCATATACCTGTTCGGGTAACAAATGCACATTATAACCCGTTATCATTTCTGACATGGACGATAAACTCTTAGAGTAAATCGTAAATTTTCTAGGATTGGATTCATCTACTTTTATTTCCTTGATAAAACTCAAACTTGACTGTCTAGGGCTCTCTACTCCTTGATGCTTAGCAGCTTTGACAGTGAACAAATAGTCATAACCAGTCACAGGAGTTCCATTGTCCCATGTTGCACTTGGGTGAATCTCGTAGGTCAAGGCCATTCCTCCTTTGTAAGGGCCTTTTGTTGGCACCTTAACTTCAGGCATTTCAGCAGCCAAAGCAGGCTCTAATTGAAAATTCATTCGATTGTAATCCAATAAGCGGCAAAAAATATTGTCTTCTATATTCTCTGCGTTAGCAGCCGTCGAGGTAACAGGATTTAGACTATAAGGATCACTTGTTTCGTGGACATTAATGGTAAAACCAGAGGATTCCGTGGACTGGGCAGCCCCTTGCGAAGCCATCCATAAAAAAAGGAACAGGGAAAGGTAACGCATATTAAATTGTTTTTGGTCATAAATGAACGCCTCAAAAGCTTATTGCAGAACAGTTGTTTCCTTCAACTAGTTAAGAAAGCAAGCTTAAAAAAAGCCGAGAAGAACATTAAGATAAAGAAAAAGCTGCTTAAATAGCAGAACTATTCAAGCAGCTTACAAAACCATGCCTTTTTCTAAAAAAAGACATACTTATTTTTTCTCAATACCTAAAGCCTTCAAACCATTGTCCGTAGCAATTTTTACCAAATTGTCAATATCGTAATAATGACAAGCTTCTAACATAACACGCATTTCTGTCCAAAGATCTGCATCAGAAAAGGGCTTGTAAATATCACAGATATTATCCGTTCCAAATGCAACAGTTAAGCCAGCAGGTACCATCTCATCAACAGGAGTAATGGAGTTGTGACTAACAGAAAGACGCTCTGTACGATTATGATCGATCCAAGCGGTAGGACACGAGATAATATTCATATCGGCTTCCCGACACAAGTCGTAGACCTCGTGGCGGTATTTCTTAGGATGTGCTGCCAATGAAATACAGTGAATAGCTGATACTTTACCTTGCATACCATGCTCAATCGTTTTGCGTGCCAATTGCTCTGTTTCTTTTTCTTCGTCAGAATTAAACTGATCAACATGTACGTGCACGAGTTTGCCATGTTCTTTAGCAGAACTCATCAAGATGTCCAAGTGTTCCTCTTCCCGACCAAAATCCTTGGCAGGCAAACCACCAACAATGTCTACAAATTCTAAGGACATATCAAACCAATAGCGTGCTTTAGGATCAATTACTCCTTTGAGGACTTGACAAGCAAAACGCATCTCCATGTCTTTGCCATAAGTCTCCCGTAATTTCTGTGCAGCTTTGATGGCCTTATCTTCAATCTTATCATCTACATCAATGAATGTTCCCATAGCTTGCGTTCCTTGTTCCAATAGGATTTCGGTCGCTTTGGCCATACGGCTGTAAATGTCATCTACAGTAGCCGCCTTCTTCATTTCATCTACCAAGTGCCATTTTTCCTTGAGGTAAGAATAAGAATAATGAAAGTTCTCTTCTGTCAACGTGTAAGCACGATCTAAGTGCGCATGAGTGTTCACCCATCCGCCATTTGCTTTGATTTTATCAATAACCAACTGTTTAGGATCCATAACCTAGCTGCTTGTTTGTGAGTAGTTTTGTTTGAATAATTATCTTAGAATCTAAAATGCGCTCCCCTAGTAGGGCCAGCGCTGCAAAGGTACCTTTTTGTCTTGAGAAAAGCGAGTTTGAGATGAGTGGAATATTTTTGAAAAAATTCCTCCTTTATCTCAATAATTTATCTTTTGTTGCCTCTTCCAAGTCTATTCAAAATATTCCCCCTCCCTTAACTCTTCAAATAGTTTTTAATACCTCCAATTTTTTGAAGGTTGATTGGATGCTCTAAAATTTCCTTCTACTATAAAATGCCCAAATACGTTCACATCAACCACAAAAAAGGCACTTTGTTCAGTAATAACTACTTTATCTTGACTTTCCAGCTCTTATTTACCCTTCTATCTTGCTTTCAAACAACTTCAATATCAATAAGTTATTTTCTATTTTCTTTAAAAGATTAGAAAAAATCACCTCTTTCTAAAAACAGTTTACTACCAAACAAAAACTTACAAAAAAGGCGCCTCCAAAATTTTATTTTCTTGCATTTCAATAAAAAAAGGCTTATTTTTGTGTCTGATTCTTCGGAAAGAAACAAATTGTTTTAAAATAAACACTTTTTCGTTTCTTTGATTTTCAAACTTCTTCTAAAAAAATAGATGAAAAAAGCATTTACGTTTACTTTAATAGTAGTATTAGCACTAATAAACATACAACAAACTTGGGCGCAATCACGCCAAGCGGATTCCTTAGCACTAGTTGCTTTATATAACGCTACCAGTGGGGCCAATTGGAGAACGACTTGGGATTTAACTCAATCCATGAGCACTTGGAATGGAGTTACTCTTTCTAATAATCGAGTAAGAAGAGTTAGTCTTACCAACCAAAGATTAGCAGGTACAATACCTAATCTAAATCTGACAAATTTAGAAGATTTAATTCTCCAAGACAATCGATTAATAGGAAGTATCCCTGACTTCTCCAACTTGGGTAATTTGGAGGAATTAAATCTGGATGATAATCAATTAACAGGAACTATTCCTGATTTCTCCAATCTGGATAATTTGAAAGGATTACGCCTTCAAGAGAATCAATTAACAGGAGTTATTCCTGATTTCTCTAACTTGCCTTTATTAGAACAACTCTGGTTATCTAATAATCAATTAAGTGGAACACTTCCTAATTTCTCCAACTTACCAAAAATAAGCATCATATGGTGCTTTAGAAGTCAATTGAGTGGAACTATTCCTAATTTTACCAATACCCCTTTATTAAGAATATTATACTTAGCTAACAATCAACTAAATGGAACCATTCCTAATTTCTCCGATTTAAATAACTTGGAATGGTTATATTTATCCAACAATCAATTGAGCGGAGCTATCCCTGATTTTTCCAACTTAAGTAAGTTAGAAGCGTTAGAATTAAATGATAATCAATTAAGTGGAACCATCCCTAATTTCTCTAACTTACCAAAAACAACTAGAATATGGTGTAATAGAAATCAATTAACAGGAATTATTCCAGACTTTTCCAGCTTACCCTTATTAGAACAACTCTGGTTATCCAGTAATCAATTGACAGGAACCGTTCCTAATTTCTCCAGCTTAAATAATTTAGAATGGCTACAGTTATCCAACAATCAATTAAGTGGAACTATTCCTGATTTTACAAGCATAAACAATCTAGAAAAACTATATTTGCACTCCAACCAATTAAGTGGAACTATCCCTAATTTCTCTAACTTGAGAAATTTAGACGCACTCGACCTTAAAAACAATCAATTAACAGGAACCATTCCTAACCTGTCAAATGTACCGTTTTTAACCCTATTTGATATCTCAACTAATCAGTTTACATTTGAAGATATTTTACCAAATTATAATCGTTTACCCCTGTCTGTTTTCAGGTACCACTCTCAAAGCAAAATAGGCACAACACAGGTTGTAGGTGTTCCAGCAGGGAGTACTTATACTATAGACTTAGTGATAGATGATACTGTCAGTACAAACATTTACTATTGGTATAAAAATTTCCAAATAATAGATACGATATATGGTGTAAATGAATACACCATCACTAATTTTCAAGCAGGAGATCAAGGACGTTATTATGTTGACATCATCAATAGTATAGCGACTAATCCTAGCACAACAGGGCAAAATTTAATTATTAGAAGTGAGACCATTACTCTAAATTTAATTTGCAATCCCACCTCTTCAACAATTACAGAAGCTTCATGTGGGCCATACATTTCACCAAGTGGCATAGTCTATACCATGTCTGGAGTCTATATGGACACGATTCAAAACATTGCAGGTTGTGACTCTGTTGTTACTATTAATTTAACCATTAATAATAGTAGTATTGGAACGGATGTACAAATGGCTTGTGATAGCTTTACGTGGATGGATGGTAATACTTACATTGCTTCTAATAATACAGCTACTTTCACTTTAACCAATGCAACGGGTTGTGATTCTATCATTACTTTAGACCTTACCATCAATTCACCAACTATCTGTACTCCCCAAATCTGCCTCTCAACAACCAATATTACCAGCACAGCTACTCCCAATGGAGCTATTATTAGTTGGGATACTGTAGCCAATGCAATGCAATATGAATTGCGTTATCGGGAAGTAGGTACCTCTGCACTTTCTTATG
>JBOEFW010000080.1:5770-5957 GCA_050633105.1 Aureispira sp.
TTTAGCCCTTGGCTCATTCCTGCTCAGAGTTTCTGTACTTCAGGCTCTTCTACCCTGTGCTTAACCCCTACTAATATTTCTTCTTCTTCTACAGCCAACTCTGCACAAATAAACTGGATGGCTATCAACAATGCTCATGGATATCAAATCCGATACCGCAAAATTGGTACCTCTGCACTTTCTTATG
>JBOEFW010000081.1:0-32564 GCA_050633105.1 Aureispira sp.
CTGCTGCCCTGACCCTACTCACCCGCAACGGCATTCATGCCACGCCGATGTCTGCGATTGCTAAAGAAGCAGGAACAGGTATGGGGACCATTTACAATTACTTTCCAAATAAGGAAATGTTGATTAATGCGATCTATGTGCAGATTAAGAAAGAGGAGGAAGGCTTGTTTACTGTTTATGGAGAAGGAAAGGATTTAAGAGAGCATTTTGAAGAGTATTATAAGAACATCGTGCAGTTTTTTTTGATGCACCCTGCTTATTTTCACTTTATGGAGCAATTGCAAGCCTCGCCCATCATTACAGCGGAAAGCAAAGCCGCAGGTTATAAAGCGATTACGCCTGTATTGATTTTGATAGAACGTGGGCAACAAGAAGGTCGGATTAAAACAATGCCTACGGCAGAGTTGATGCCTTTTATTGGAGGGACGATCTTGGCGTACCTACGCTTGCATTTTCAAGAGGGCCGCGAAAAACCTTCCTTAATCAATCAATTACAATTGGTTTGGGACGCTATTAGGGCTTAAAAAAATTTAAGTAAAATTTGGAATGAATGTTCGTTCCAATTGAAAATACTATTTTAATTAACAATCATTACAACACACCAACAATGAAAAAGACTGTTTTAATTACAGGAACGTCCACAGGAGTGGGCTTTGAAAGTGCTTTATTATTTGCACAAAAAGGATTTAGAGTTTATGCAACGATGCGTAATTTGGCGAAAGCGGAAGCGCTAAAAGAACAAATAGCTGTACAGAATCTAGATATCGAAATCTTGCGTTTGGATGTTACCGATATGGATTCGATCGAAAAGGCAGTAGAGACAATTATTACGAAAGAAGGCAAACTTGATATTCTGATTAATAATGCAGGGGCTGGATTTGCTAAAACCTTGGAAGCCGCTAGTATAGCAGAGATTGACTGGGTGACGGATGTTAATTATACAGGAGTAGTGCGCTGCATGAAGGCTGTTTTGCCACACATGAGAGCGGCAAAAGCGGGGCATATTATCAATATTACCTCTGTAGGGGGCTTGGTTGGACAGCCTTTTAATGAAGCTTATTGTGCTGCTAAGTTTGCTGTGGAAGGGTTTACAGAATCCTTGGCAAGCTATGTAGGGGCGGCTTTTGGTATTCAGTTTTCTTTAGTAGAGCCAGGAGGAATTGCAACTGAATTTATGACGAGCGCGATTGCTAAAACGACAAATGAACAGGGCGAATTGGCAACAGGGGAGTATGCTCCAATTTTGCAACAATATCTAGGGGGACTGCAAGAACGCATGAATTCAGACAGTACTGCCCGCTATCAAACAGGAAAAGACGTTGCCAATGTCATCGTACAAGTGGCGCAAAGTGAGCAGCCACCTTTGAGAATTCGAACGTCTGAATGGGCCGAAAACCTTTGTCATTTCAAGACGGCTACGGATCCTGATGGAACAAAGCTTTTAAATCAAGTCAAAGAATACTTCTTATAATGAAAACCCTATACTGGTCATCCACGCTTTTGATCGTTGTTTTTTTATTGTGGAGTACTTACACCTACTTTTTTAGCAAAAGCACTATTGAAGGCCTCAAAGAGTTAGGTTTTCCTAGTTTCTTTATTATGCAACTGGGTGTACTACAGTTTTTGGCAGCGTTGGTTTTACTGTTGCCCATATTTCCATTAACACTCAAAGAATGGGGGTATGCAGGAGTTGGATTCTTTTTACTGACAGCTTTTGTGGCCCATGCAGCCCATCAAGATGGCAATGGTTTGTTATTAGTTTTACTTGGTTTGGCGAGCTTGTTGGCGCTCTCGCGGTATACCCTAACACTGGTTATCGTTACCTAAAGTAGCCTAGTATTTTTATTTCCTAGATTAATGACACCTAATCAACAAGCTACTTTGTTGGTTAGGTGTTTTTTATTGTATGACTACTTGGAACATCTTCTATTCCTTTGGTGTTCTTTTAAGAGTCCTTCTTTTTTATTAAATTTATAATCCCCACAGCTCTTTTTGTTGCAGCACTTTATGAAGTTAGGTTAATAATAACGTTCATAAAAGAGACTACTGCTGCTTTCTGAAACAATTGCTATCAAAAGAAAACTTTTCTATGTCCAAACGATTTTTACTTCATAAGCTGGGTGTATTACTTAGTCTGATCTTCCTTAGTTCTTTTTTGTATGGACAAGTCGTGCCTATTCTAAATCATACTATAGGAACCGATGGCCGAGTACAGCTAACGGTTAATACGACCCCCAATCATTATTACTTATTGCAAGTGCGCCAAGAGATCACTGATCCCTTTGATTTTACGACGTCTATGACTGTTGGTCAAACGGGGACAACAGTTTTGACAGAACAATTGGAAGGCCTGCCTTTGAACCATTACCAAGTCTTGGAACATCCCTTGGCAACTCCAACAGATATTGATGGAGATGGTACTAATGATTGGATCGAGTACCAAAATACGCCTATTGATGCGCCCTTAAATAAAGCAGCACCGATTAATCGGCAAGATGGGATGATTTACTTGGATAGTTTGAATCGATTTAATGAATTATCAGTCTTGTATGATAATGTGCAATGGTCAGAGTTCTTGAATGGAAAGCGCTTTGCTAAATTTATTATTACAGATTTCCATACTGCCCCTAAGATTTATTTTATTAATGGGAACAATCATCTTTTTCATGCAGACTTTGCCAATGCAATCGGGGTAGCTGGTAGTGGTAGTACTATTAGAAAAGGACAAATCATTTATCACCCTACTACTATTTCTAACAACGGTACACTAGGAACCTTTGCTTTTAATTACAGCAATGGACATGGAGAAGACTTTGAAGTCGTCCAGAAATGCCAAGAGTTGTTGGCGGCGAATATGCCTTTTGTGAAAAATAACCTCTCTTATTTTGTCACGGCTAATAGTGAGCAGGAATATAGCCGTGACTCTTTGTTGTATGAGAATTCTAGAGTTTCCTTATTGTTTGAGCGGGATGTGTATGCGGCGGTAGATTATTGGGGATTGAATGAGGCGGAAGGTTTTGGTTATTTTAGAGAGGTTTCGGCGGGGGAAATTCCTGGACCAACAGATGTGGTCTTGTATAATTCCTTGCCTAATAACTTACCCAGAGTGGGAGGGATTATCACTTCGGTTATTCAAACACCGTTGTCACATGTGAATTTAAGAGCGATTCAAGATAATGTGCCCAATTGTTTTATTCGTGATCCTTTGGCCGTAGATTCTATTACAGATTTACTCAACCATTATATTTATTTTAAAGTAGAACAAGGGCGCTATGTGATACGAGAAGCAACCTTACAGGAGGTAAATGATTGGTTTGAGGAGTTGCGTCCAGCTGAAGAACAAGAGTCGCCGCTTAATTTATATTATCGTTATGTGCTGCCCTTGGAGGATATTACCTTTCACATGTCGGATGGTTTTGGGGCCAAATGTGCGAATGTGGCAACAATGAGGCGGCTGGGTTTTCCTGAAGGGACGATCCCTGATGGCTATGGGGTGCCTTTTTATTTTTATCAAGAGTTTATGAAGGCGAATGGGCTTTTTGAGCGCGCTAAGGAAATGATGAAAACGCCTGATTTTTATACCGATCGGAATAAACGAGCAGGTTTATTAAGGGCTTTTAGAGAAAAAATAGAGCAAGCTAGAATGCCGAACTGGATGGCAAATGATTTGGAGGAGATGCAAGCTTCTTTTTCTAGTAGAACGTCCATTCGTTGCCGTTCTAGTACGAATAATGAAGATTTGCCAGGCTTTAATGGTGCTGGTTTGTATGATTCTAAAACGCATCATGCTGGAGAAGGTCATATAGCCAAAACGATTCAAGAAATCTACGCTAGTCTTTGGAACTTGCGGGCTTTTGATGAGCGTGATTTTTATCGAGTGAATCATTTTACGGCATCCATGGCGGTGTTGTGCCATCCTAACTTCTCTGGGGAGCAAGCGAATGGAGTAGGGGTGAGTATGGACCCTATTTACCAAACAGGGGATGTGTTTTATTACCTCAATACACAGATTGGGGAAGATTTGATCACAAATCCCAATGCGCGGTCTATTCCTGAGGAAATCTTATTGGATCGCGTGCAAACTGGCAACAGTGCTTATTTGGTGATTCGCCGCTCTAGTTTGTTGCCTGACCATCGATTGGTCTTGGAAGAGCGTTATTTGGAGGAACTACGGGAGTATCTTACGATTATTCATCAAGAGTTTGAACAGTTGTATAAGGCGCAAGATAATTCAACCTTTGCAATGGAGATGGAATATAAGGTAACAAAAGAAGGCCAATTGGTCATCAAGCAAGCACGGCCTTGGGTGGGCTATGTGCCTGATAAAGCACAAGTGCCTTTTAACTCGCTGGACTTGGCCTTTACGATTTATCCTAATCCTGCACAAGACTATATTAATATTGCTTCTGAGAATTCTAATTTGCGGCATTTGCGCATTACTAATCTAGCAGGGCAAGTGGTGTATGAAAAGGAATTGACGAATATTCATCATTCTGATACGCAAATTTCTGTGCGGGACTTTCCTCCTGGGGTGTATCTAGTGAGTGGATTTACTAGTACTGGGGTGAATCATTTGGGGGGGAAGTTTGTGAAGGGGTATTAGGTGTAGAGTGTTCTTTTTGGCATATCCCCAAAAAGAACCAACTAAAAGTGCAGCGCTCATGACCGAAGGGAGCTAAAAAGGTCTAGGGCTTGATCCAAAAATGGACAAAACGACGCGTCCTTTCGCCTAATCCTTCAAAACTCGCTTCGCTCAAACAATTGAAGGCTTTATTTTTAGCGAAGCTAAAAATAGCGGTTCTATACAGCTTGTTTTGTTTACCATTTTTGCATATGCCCACCAAATAAGTACTCTTGGCAATTCCCTAGCTTATTTGCTATAGATTGGCTACTATTTTATGATCATAAAAATGAAAGAGTCTTGTTCTTTTTATGGTATATCTATTAGACCACTACAACAAAGCGATAATTTGAAGTATACAACAATATCCCAATGGAAAACCTTAACTTTACTTTATTAGCTATTTTATTACTTCCACCCAATTGTATTACCACCAATGGATATCCCTTTATCAGAAGAAGAAAAAATCAAAATCTTGAATTCTAAGGACCTTTATGGCATCATGAAAAAGATTCTCTTGCGAGAGCAAAAAATCGATCAAGATAGAGAACACTTCTGGGTCGTTGGCCTAGATAATGCGAACCGCATTTTATTCATTGAGATGATTAGTATGGGTACGGTCAACCAAGCTCTAGTGAAGCCTATGGAGGTGTTTAGTCTGGCGTTACAACGACGCGCCGTAAACATCATTCTCTGCCACAACCATCCTAGTGGAGAGCTTAAACCGTCTGCTGATGATCGCGATGTTACGGATCGCCTCATTCAGGTAGGGATCATTGTGGATCTGCCTGTTTATGACCACTTGCTGATTTCTTTGCAGAGTTTTTTGAGCTTTGAGGATATTGGCTTGATGGAGGAATTGGGGAAGAGTTTGAAGTATGTGCCGCCTTACCAGCAGGCGGAACGGATTCGAGAACAGGCTTTAGGTATTGTCTTGAAAGAGAAGAAACGATTGGCTAGGCAGTTGAAGAGAAAAGGAGTGGATTTGGCTACTATTGCGGAGACTTTTGGGTTGAGTTTGGAGGAGGTGGAGTTGTTGTAGGGAAAGAGAGAAATATTTATCAAATAAAGGAACTAAAAAGTAAGATGAAATGTCTATTGCTATATAGGTTTATTTTTTAAATAAAAATTCATTAGCATGATAAAAATCATATTAGGCGCAACTGCACTTGCTTATTTATTCTTTAAGAATTCGTCAGACTCAAAACCTGCTATTGGTGGGATACCCAAAGATAGAGTGTATACTGATTATATGGTAGAGTATAAGAAGAATGCTAACTTATCAACGATAAAGAGGCAAATCTCTAAAAATTTAAATTTTTTAATTGCTAATTGTGAAAATTTTAAGTTAGGCAAAACAGGAAATGGAGAAGAAAGAGCATTAGGCTATAAAGGATTTGAAGACATGTATTTACTTTGTGAAAGTTCTAATGAGAGGTATATAGATGAATTAGAAGCTCATTACATTCAAATGCATATAGAAAACCCTAAAAATGAAAATGAAAGACGAGGAAGTGCTGGGAAGATGGGATCTAAGAATGGTAAATACTATTTGTATGTGACAACTATTTAAGGAATAGGAGTATTAACAATGTCTATTAAATCTACAATAAGTAACGTAGTGAAACCTTTACCAAAAGATATCATACCCTATGACTACTTCAAGTAAATAAGAGCACTAATCTACTAAATAAAAAACTGCTCAAAAGACATAAAATATGCCCTTACCAGGCAAATACATCAACCCTCTAACAAATTTCGGTTTCAAAAAACTCTTTGGAGAAGAGCCAAATAAAGATTTAGTAATTGATTTCTTAAATCAAATACTACCTCCTATACACCAAATCAAAGATTTGACGTACACTAAGAACGAGCATGTAGGAAACAACGCGGGAGATCGAAAAGCTATTTTTGATTTGTATTGTGAGAGCCATTCAGGGGAGAAATTTATTGTAGAAGTTCAGAAGGCCAAGCAGAATTATTTTAAAGATAGATCGGTTTATTACTCGACTTTTCCTATTCAAGAACAGGCGCAAGCAGGCGCATGGGATTTTAAATTATCTGCGGTGTATACCATTGGGATTTTGGATTTTATGTTTGAAGATCACAAAGATAGCCCTGATATTTTGCACACGGTACAATTGAAAAACCAGAGCAATCAAGTTTTTTATGACAAACTAACCTACCTCTATATTGAACTACCAAAGTTCAAAAAGACAGAAGAGGAATTAGAGAATAAATTTGATAAATGGCTTTATGTTTTTCGTCATCTATCTCAGTTGCAAGATCGTCCTATTGCGTTACAAGAGCGTGTATTTGAAAAGTTATTTGAAGCCGCTTCGATTGCGACCTTTTCTCGTCAAGAGCGTGATTTATATGAGGATAGTTTGAAATATTATCGTGACATTAAAAATGTGGTAGATACTTCTAAAGAAGAGGGAGGAGCAGAGCGCGCTATGGAAATAGCAAAAACAATGAAAGCTGATGGATTGCCTATTTCAACAATTATAAAATATACAGGCCTATCAGAAGACGAAATTAGAAAGCTGTAGGGACCATATCCATTCAAAAACAAAAATAGATGCAACATTCCCTACACAAAACAACAACAAACAACGTTCTCCTATAACAACCCCTAACCCTAACTACCCAATTTCATCACCAAACCATCTTAATGCTAGAACGCAACAAAAACAGCTACCAAATCCAATTGAAATGGAAAGCCTATCGAAAAGTGTATAACGACGAGGACAACACTTCTCAAATTGTATATCAAAAGGACAAACCTAAAGAACAAACTCTGAAGGATTTCATCATCGAAGAAAGTCGCAAAGAGGCAGCGATTAAATTAGAATATTATATTGATGGAGTGAATTTTGGGGATTGGCTGAATACGCATTATTTTGAACACCAAGCCATTGGTGAAAACTATGCCAATAACCTCTCTTGTTTTTTGAGCGAGGAGACCTTTAAGAAGCAATTTTTTCAGTATCGAAAACCCGATATGAAGCGCCTTTTGGGACAACTGTTGACGCTAGAAGAGGCCTTAGAATTTGAAAAAGCTTGTTGGCCTAAATTAAGTGACAAAGAACTATTGGTTAGGGCAGAAGGGTTTCAAGCTACAGAGAACATGGATACCGTGTTGTATTGCTCTGCCTGTTGTGGCGATCGTTTATGTGGTTATATGGGGATCAAAGTATACCAGACAGAGGAGCATATAGTCTGGTATTTTCAAGGAGGAAAAGAGCGCTATCAATTCTCATTTATCAAGGCACAATATTTTGAGGCCTTTGAAGAATATCTAACGATGCTTAATGCAGAGCTGGTGAATATGGGAATTGAGCCAGTTTCCACCACAACGTCAGGAGAGCAGCGCTTAGATTTGCCTAGGCAGATAGAAGCGCTTAAAAATAAGTATGAGCTTGACGCGAAAGAATTGGACACCGTCCTTCTCACTAAAATCTTACAGAAAGGAGATGCTGAAGAAATGAATGCGGCCATTTACTGGGCGCAGGAATTAGGGCTAGATATTACTTCAGTAGAAGCTTTTGTGGAGGACACTTATAAGGCATTGACCAAAGAAGAACAAAATGCCCTCTCTTGGAAAATGATCGACAAAGAAGCATATTACAATACCTTAGATTTGTGCCATCCTGGATTAGTGAAAAAAGCGATGTTGTTGTTTGGAACATAATAACAAGACCTTGTTCCATAAAAAAAACACTCCATTCGCCTTGGCCAATGGAGTGTTTGTATTTTCTATAAAAAGGCTCTTTTACATGTGTAAAGAACGATTATCCGTTGCTGCTAAGGCTGCTTCTTTGACGGCCTCTGCAAATGTAGGATGGGCATGACTCATGCGAGAAATATCCTCGGCAGAAGCGCGGAATTCCATCGCAACAACTGCCTCAGCAATGAGGTCAGCACAACGCGCGCCTATCATGTGAATACCCAAGACTTCATCGGTATCGGCATGAGAAATGATTTTTACAAAACCATCTAAATCGGCACTGGCTCTAGCACGTCCCAAGGCACGGAAAGGAAATTTCCCTACTTTAATTGGCACACCTGCTTCTTTTAGTTCGGCTTGTGTTTGCCCTACGGCGGCTACTTCTGGCCAGGTATAAACGACCCCAGGGATCAAATTGTAGTTGATGTGTGGGTGTTGTCCAACCATGTATTCCGCTACATAAGTGCCTTCTTCTTCCGCTTTGTGGGCCAACATAGCGCCACGAACAACATCGCCAATGGCAAAGATATTAGGAACATTGGTCTCTAGGTGATCGTTGACATTGATGCGTCCGCGCTCGTCGGTTTCGATACCTACATTCTCTAGTCCTAAAATAGCGGTGTAAGCATGACGCCCAATAGCAACCAAACAATAATCGGCTTCAATTTCTACTGCTTCGCCTTTTTTACGAGAAGTGGCTTTGACTTTTACGCCTTTACCATCTGATTCTACGGAATCAACCATGTGTCCAAGGCGGAAATCAAATTTCAAGTGTTTTTTGAGGACTTTACGCATCTCTTTGCTTAAGTCGGCATCCATGGTTGCTAAGACCGCATCGGCATATTCTACAACGGTTACTTTAGCTCCTAAACGTGCCCAAATAGACCCCATCTCTAAACCAATAACACCAGCTCCGATAATAACTACACTACCAGGAACTTCTTTAAGATTTAACGCTTCTGTAGAAGTAATGATGCGTTTTTTGTCATAATTAAAAGAAGCAGGAGTAATCGGTTTAGAACCTGTTGCAATAATTACTTTTTCTGTTTCTATGGTAGCAACTTCCTTAGAAGCATCGTCGCGATTGACTACTTTGATGGTGTTCTTATTAACAAAACTACCATGTCCTTCATAGACATCAATTTTGTTCTTTTTCATCAAAAAGTTAACCCCATCACAGGTCTGAGAAACCACTTGGTCTTTACGCGCAATCATTTGCGTCATATCAACCTTTAGGTTTTCCAATTGAATGCCATGATCAGCAAATGATTTTTCAGCATTGTGATAATGCTCAGAGGAGTCGAGTAGTGCCTTAGAAGGAATACAGCCAACATTGAGACAAGTACCGCCTAAGGTACTGTATCGCTCAACGATAGCAGTTTTTAAGCCCAATTGAGCACAACGAATCGCTGCAACATACCCTCCAGGGCCAGATCCAATAACGGTAACATCGTATTTCATAACTAACGGTGATATTTTGTGGATAGAATAGTATAAATCTTATTTTTTATAGGCTCAGCTAGCTTTTATATAGCTTACCTAAACAATACATTTACTCAACAGCAGTCTAGAAGGAAAAGTTCGCCTTTTTATAAGGGCGTATCATCAACCATGACAGGTTGCATCAAGGGTTGTTGGCGATGTAATAATTGTAATTTAAATTCTCTTGCTTTTCGACGGCTGTTACCAACGGCTAACAAGACAGTTATCAAGAACAAAAGCCCTAAAATGATGTAAGGCCAAACCAAGGCTGCTTGTAGCAAGAATTGTTTGAATTGTGTCCAACCTGCTTCCAAATTGCCTGATAGATCAGCAGAGAAAGTAGTTGGAATAGGAGTTATAGGCGTCAACTCTTCATAAAAAGCAATTGTCAACGTACTAGGGTTAGATTGTGTGGCTTGTTCTCGTAAGTGCAATACCGTCAATTCTAGGTTTTGTGCCAACTGAGCAATGCGTTCTTTTAGTAATAATTGATCGCGCACGGTAGGCGTATTTTTTAATTGCTCCCTCAAATCTTGTAAGCGTTGTCTAGTGATAATGAGATCACTTTTGACGCGTAAATGCTCATTGTTGGTAGGCATTTGCCACAATTGCTTTTTGCGCAAAACGGCAGCTAAATCACGGATGTCGCCTAGAGTCGATTGCATTTTGCTTGCAGGAGCCTGTAACTGCATGATGCTCCCTTTTTTGTGATTTTCGATTTGTTCTGTCTCTTGTAGAATAATCAACCCTTGCTCTTTTGCCAAGGTGCGGATTTGTTGGTAGGTCTCTTCGTGGTTGCGTACACGCAGCAATAGACCACCATGTTGTGGTGTAATAGCAGAATTAACAGGAGCTGCTGCTTGTGGGAGGC
Source organism: Aureispira sp. (assembly GCA_050633105.1). Lineage (GTDB taxonomy): Bacteria > Bacteroidota > Bacteroidia > Chitinophagales > Saprospiraceae > Aureispira. The sequence goes on from JBOEFW010000081.1 coordinate 10,705, forward strand.
CATTAGAGTCCAAATTAAACAGCAATTGTGCGGTATTGAGTAACTCAATAGCTTGGTGTGGCTGGACGTAAGCTGTCGCAGCTTGTTGTTGTATGGCTAAATCTTCTCGTTGTTGGGTAAGCGCTTTCTCAAAATCGTCTTCCACTTGTTGCTCCGCTGCGACTTGTTGAGAACGTTGTTGCTCTTCGTCAGAAGTTGTATTCGGTTGACAAGAAGCTAGGGTGAAAACTAGTAACAAAAGTAGTAAATACGGCATCAGTTCGGTGTTGGTGTGTAAGTATGCTCAACTGCCTTTGCAAAGCCTTTTCTATACAGCTTTCTACAAAAAGCAATTGTTGGGATATATTGAGGCACAAATCTAAGGAAAAAGTGAGGAAATAGTTTATTCTATTGCATAAACTATAGATAAATAGACGGTTAGTCTGTATAAGTGCTTCTTTTGGTGTAGAAACAATTAAGTGACCCGTCTATTTTTTGAAGAGACGATATCACTTCCAGTAAGGTTTTATCATAGAATGGGTTCTTTTTCAATTACTCAAAGATAGTAGATAAAAATCATGTTAAGTAATTTGATGCAATTGTACCACTAATTTATGTTTATGACAGTAGAAAATCTTTAGTTGGTCTAACACGATTGATTGGAGCTAAAGGGGGAATTTACTAACATTGAATATACAAAATAATATCAAGAAAAGCTGGTTGCTACTTCCTGTTGCCTATCATTTTAATTGGAATTATTCATTTCGAGTAATAAGCTATGATTAGTCTTAGTTTATTAGCTAATCTGGCCTTTTTATTAGCCGATCGTTAGAATTTAATCCTACAAATTATTGCAAAGGAGAGAATCCCCACCCTAAATGCTCTAGAAGCAACTAAAATTTACTATTTTTGTCAGTTGATTGACTTCAATTAAGTAATCAACGGACTACCAACTTAGCGCTAATCCATTATCTAATCATCAGAACAAGCTCCTTAACAAGTTATTCGGAGGAGGTTCGAATTGCAGGAAAAAAAACAGACATGAGCACTATTATTTCGCTATTGAATCACAAAGGAGGCGTTGGAAAAACAACTTCTGCCATTAATATTGGAGCCGCTTTGGTACAATTTAAGAAGCGTGTGCTGTTGGTGGATCTAGATCCACAGGCTAATTTGACGATTTCTTTGGGGATTCCTCGTCAGAAGATTAGCATTTATCAAAACATAAGAGGAGAAGCTGAATTGACACCTTATACGGTCAAGCCAGGGTTGGATGTAGTGACTTCTAATTTGGATTTGTCAGGGGCGGAGATGGAATTGATTAATGAAGCCGGGCGCGAGTTTATTCTACGCGAATTATTTGAGCCCGTTGGACATGATTATGATTATATCATTATTGATTGCCCTCCATCATTAGGTTTATTAACACTAAATGCTTTAACGGCCAGTGACTCTGTCATGATTCCTATGCAAGCCGAATTTTTAGCAATGCAAGGGATTGTAAAAATTAAGCAGGTAACAGATAAAGTACGCTTTCGCTTAAATAAAAAACTACAAATTGGTGGGGTAATTGCTACCATGTATGATCAACGCAAAGTGTTGAATCGTGATATTGTAGAAACGATTGAAGGTTTCTTTGGTGACAAAGTATTCAAGACTAGAATTCGTAACAATGTAGCATTGGCAGAGGCACCAAGTGAAGGCAAAGATATTTTTGATTATAGCTCTTCTAGTAATGGCGCGAAGGATTATTTGGCGTTAGCAAAGGAAATTATTGCTCGAATTGAAACGGTTCCTGTTTAGGAACTGTTGCAAGTGATGGAAGACTACATTTTAAAACCAACCAATGGATAAGCTAGTGGTAAATTAGAGTAAAAATGGGGCGCAAGAAGACTAAGAAAAAATCCTTTTCTAATAACTTAGAACTGTTGTTTCAGGAGCGTATGATGGACGATAATGCCCAGGATACGTTGTCCATGATTGAGACACCAGATGCCACCACTACGCCCAAAAAGACCAAAACTACTAAACCAAAATCTACTGCCAAAACCAAAAAAACTACCAAACCACGTTCTAAATCTAAGACAAAACGCAAGTCCTTTTCTACCAACTTAGAACGTTTCTTCAAAGATAGTTTAGAAGGCGTATTGGATGGAGTTGTTGATGGAACCGTGACGGACGTGAAACGCAGTATTGTCAATAAAGGCAATCGAAAAGCGATTGGTTTGGATCTATTGATTCAACGCACAACAGAGCGCACCCAGCAACCAGAAGATCGCGAATCGAATACCTCCACTAAGCGTGTCACGGTTGTCTTAGACAGCGAAAAATTAGATGAACTCAAACGTATTGCCAAAGAAGAAAAACGTCGCTTGCACCAAATCATTGGAGATTTGGTCAATGAGTACCTTAGTGATTCTAAGAAGTAATTTAGAGGCTTAGTTGCTCTACAAACCAAGCGCGCTGGGTCAAAACAGGTTTGGCTTCTATGGCGGCTAGTAATGTTTTGCGAGCGTTGGCATCGTAAGGGTTCAGGCGCAAGAGCTGTTGCATAAAGTGAACAATATTTTGGTAGTTTTCTTTGTGATAACCAACTACTTCTTTACGGCGTAAGTATTGTTGCAAACTTCCCAATAATGATTCCAGAGCTTCTAGTTCTGCTGTTTCATAATAAATGCGGGCCAACAACAATTTACAAGAAAGCATTCTCAAAATATCCTTAACCTGAATAGTGGCTAGCAAAGTTTGGGCTTTGTCGTATTGTTGTTGGGCATAATGCCACTTGGCTAAACACTCCCCAAAGATAGATTGGTCTTTGGCAGGGGTGATTTTATCTTTATAGGCATAAATGAAGGTTTTGGTCCAGTCAAAATCTTGAAATTCTAAGCCCAAACTCACTACATTATTATAAGTAAAAGGCGTTAAACAACCGTTCTCTAATAAATACCCTCCCTCAATCCCCCGTTGATACAATTCATAGGTTTTTGCTAAATAAGTGCTACTGCCTGTATTAAACTGCTTGATGGTATAATTAATGGCGAGTAAATACAATTCTCGCCACTCGTTGGCAGGGAACAATGCTTCTTGTTCTTGTAAGAGTTTTAGTAGAGCATCAAAATGATTGTGGGCGGTGGTGCCTGTGGTTGTGAGTGCTAAGTAACAGTGATAATAAAGACCAATGGCTGGAATTTTTTGATAATTTTCTTGCTCCACCTGTTCTAATACAACAGAAAGCATACGAGGTTGGTAGTCCATCTTGAAGACGACCAAACGCGAATAGAGTCGGCAGGCATGGCGTAGTTTATCCGCAAAATATTGAATATCTAAGGCATCCGATAATTCTTGGACGTTTAAGGGAGTACTGCGTTCTGTGCGTTCATCTAGCTCAAATTGCCAACGTTCTAGCTGATAGTGGTGGCGCCAATAATCCCAATTCTGAATGGCTTGTTTCTCTTTTCTTTTTTTGCTTTGTGCTAAGGTTTTTTCTAACAAGGGGGTGAGTTGCCGCTGTTCCCAAGCCGCAAGCCGCAAATCATCTTGTAACAGAGGGTGTTTAGGGAGTTGCTGTTGTAACATAAAGGCCTCTACAGCATTCCAAAGATGATGAATGACTTGTCGCATTTTAGCATCTTGATAAGGGGTATGAGGATAGATTACTTTCCAAAGCAATTCCTTTTTAGGCGCGCGTTTTTGTTGTAGCAATGTCAATAGATAATCGTACAAATTACGGACATCTTGGCGATTATTATGCAAAGGAGTAGCTAGCCATTGGCGGCAAAGGCGGCATTCTTTGGTCGAAAGACTTGGTAAAACCAATAAGAGTGGATTGTTTTTCATAATAAAGCAAAAAAAATAGACAACAAAAAAAGTGTTTTTATGAAGATAACTTCTTGTTAATTAAGAGTTATTATAAATGAAGATACTGTAAATGGACAACAAAAGTTAAAAAATGTACTTGAATTCTCCTTGAATTCTTCCGAAGTTTGTAAGGTGTTAATAAGAATACTAGCACAGGAAAATAGTTTCCCCAAAATTAATCCATCATTTAGAAGCTCCTTTGATGGCTTCTTACTTAAAATAGAACAACATGTCAACTAAATTTATTCACCTCCTCTTGTTGGGTTTTCTTCTGTTTGGAGGAACTGTTTATGCACAACAATGGACCCGCGTCATAGATCCACCCCCAACACCTATTTATTCCAATGGCTCTTTGTCTGGCGAAGATGTACAACCTACCTCAGATGGAGGGTATTTGATGGTAGGGATAGAGTCCTTACCAACAGGAGCGGTACGAGATTTTCCCTTGATGACTAAAGTTGATGCGCAAGGATACATTGAATGGCAACGCCATTATTTTCGAGATATGGGCCCAACGTCTATCGGCTATTTTAATGCGGTGGCGTTGTTGGTAGGAGCAGGAGATACTGCTGTTGTGGCTGGGAGCAGCCCCTCTAACGGTGTATTGGTTACACAAATAGATGCACAGGGAGATACGATTTGGCGCAGGAATTTTCTCAGCAACTGTGGTTGTACAGCCAACAAATTGAGTATGCAGATGGTTGCTAATGGGGAGTATGTGCTCGCTATCGCTACAACCGCTTTAGTAGGAGGTAGTACTCAAACTGTTTTATTACAAATAAACAAAGCAGGAGTGGTTGTTAATCAAAGTACACAAGCCTCTTTCTGGGCAGAGGATATACGCAATACTTTTGATGGCGGCTATATTTTGGCAGGTAAGAATAACAATATCCCTGCGCTTCAAAAGTTAGATGCACAATGGAATACAGAATGGACAGAAGCTTATGTTGGACTAATCAATACTGGCTTACATAGTGTTGTTCAGGCAACGGATAGTGGGTATGTAGTTGCCACAGAATTAAACGGAGTTGTAGGATTGACTCCTCGATTATTTAAAGTAGATGCTACAGGACAAACGATAGAATGGGAACTGGATACATTGGTTTCTACCGTAAGTATTGGTCTTACCGGGCAGAGTTATCATGTTATTCGTACAGCTACTGGTAATCTTATGTACGTGGCGAGTTTATACGATAGCCGTTCAATGGCCCCTACCGTTTATTTCTTCAAGGTTGTTGTTGCAGAGATTAGTCCAACAGGGCAAATTGTAGACTATACCTTACTAGATCCAGGGCAAGCTACAGAGGGGAAACGCATTCGTGAAGTGGGGCCACAGGAATTTATTATGGTGGGGAGCTATACCAATAGTAGGGGCTATTTGGTTAAATTTGGTCAAGCGGGGCCTGCTCCTCATCAACTTAGGGGACACTTTTATGTGGAAGCTAATAGCAACTGTACCTTGGATACAATGGAGCGAAAGCTAGGCAACTGGATTTTGAGGGCAACAGAGCAACAAACAGGACAATCCTATTATGCCAATACGGATCAAAATGGCGCTTATCAAATAGACTTGCCTGTGGGGCAATATACAATAGAAGGTGTCTTGCCCAACGGTGTTTGGGTGCCTTGTGCCCCTGCTCTTGCCCTCACAGCTAGTAGTGGAGGCAGAGATACCGCTGATTTTGGCTTTTCCACTACTTTTTCTTGTCCACACTTGACCGTAGATGTCTCTACGCCTTATGTAGCGGCTTGTGATACGATCGTTTACACGGTTAATTATTGTAATAATGGCAGTACAACAGCTATACAACCAGTTGTTACACTTCAAATTGATACCTCTATGGCTTGGTTGAGCGCGACAGTGCCTACCACGGCTTTACCATCACCTGGTTATTATCAAGCGACGCTAGGAAATTTAGCCCCTGGGCAATGCGCTACCTTTGAATTTACAGTAGGGGTCCCTTGTCAAATACCTGCTTGGGAGTGGTTTTGTGTACAGGCTGATATTATGCCTGATACCTTGTGTGGTGGTCAATTTTTGGGATGGGATGGTTCTAGCATTGCTATTAATAGTACTTGTGTGGGGGATTCCATTATCTATTGGTTGTATAATATAGGGGCTGGTAATATGAGTAGCGCTAGAAATTATTTGGTAACCGAAGACCACATTATGTTGCGTACTGGAAATTATCAATTGGGGGCTGGAGATAGTATACGCTTGGTGATTCCTGTTAAAACTGGCGCTACTTACTACTTGCAGGCAGAGCAAGATGGGATGCATCCGTTTAGTGCTTTTGTCTCTACAGGGGTTGCGCATTGTTCTGATGTGACCTTATCCACTCCTAATGGCCTTCCTTTTGCACAATATCCAGAGGATGATGCTGCCCCTACTCGTTCCATTGATTGTCAATCGATACAAGGGAATGATAGCAGTAATTATAAGCGGGTCGCCCCTGTTGGTTTTGGTGCGACGCATTTGATAGAACGTGAGGTAGATTTAGAATACCAATTGCGATTTCAGAACACCACAGGTAGTGTGTTACAACAAGTGATCTTGGTTGATACATTAGCAGCAGAGTTGAGTCCAAGTACCTTGGTTATGGGAGCTAGCAGTCATCCTTATACTTGGTCTTTGACAGGAACTGGGATTTTGACAATCATTATGGATAATATCTATGTGGATACATTAGAATGGGGGTTTGTGAAATTTAAAATTGCTCAGCAACCTAATTTAACATTGGGCTCAGTGATTTATAACAGCGCTTCTATTTCTTTGGGAGGAAGGTTGCTTGATGGGACGAATACGACCTTCCATACCATTGATGAGGATTTTATACCTACTAACATCACTAAACGCCGTCTGAATCATTTGCAATGGCGTATTTATCCCAATCCTTTTAATACACAAGTGACCTTTGCTTTGGAGGAGGGAACTGTTCCTTCTTTTGAAGTGCATATTCATGATGCTTTAGGGCGCGAAGTTGGGCGTGTGCAGAGTGTAACGGGAGAAGCGATTCAATGGAATGCTACTGCTTTGCCTGCAGGTGTTTATGTCTATCAAGTGTTGGTAAAAGGAGCCTTGATGGGAACAGGAAAAATAGTGGCTGCTCCTCAATAATTGCAAAAAGAAGAGATCTTTTGACCCTAGAAAAATAACCGTACAACTCCGAACCCAGTTTGTAGGCTTGCGGAAGCAACAACCTCACAGAGTAAAGGAGTCCCACAGCAAAAGCAGTCATTCTTAAACAAAAAACAAATTAGTCATGCGTAATTACTTATTTATTTTATTAGCCAGTGCCTTGCTTTTTGGGGCCTGTAAAAAAGAAGAACCTATTTCTAAGAATACGAGTATGACCTTAACAGGGGATTGGTATATGACCGATTATATGGCCTTTACACCACAACCTATTGTGCTCACTTATGGCGATATAATTTGGTCTTTTGATGCAGTAAATCAAACGATTACTATACAAAATAGTACCAACAATTTGCAGCCTTCAGGTACGTATACTTATACCAATACTGCTACACAGCTTACGATTGCTTTTACAGGCTATTCTCAAACGTTTGATTGTTCCTTCGCTAATGGAAAAATGACGTTGTCTGATAATCCTGAATTGGATGGGCCTGTCCTAGTTTTTAGTCGGTAGTTGGATGTGTGCCTCTAAATTTGAATCACTTTATTATGATTAAAAATATTTGTATTTTACTTTAAAACAACAATAAAAATGCGCTATAATATTTTAACAGTTGCCTTATTAATGACATTTTTTTCTTGTCAGAAGGCTGTATTACAAGAAGAACCAACTGTGGCAGGGACACAGGAGAAGGTTGCTTTTTTACAAATAGATTATCTGACGACTACTTTTGAGGGAGGAACAGAATGGACGTTTAATGCACATCCTACTTTTACGATTCGACCAACCTATCAGGCACCAGGCGATTTTGGTAATTTAGCGTTGCATTATCAGGAAGAAAATGCCCAAATTTTTGATGGGCAAATTTTCTGGATGGGATTAGGTAGTTTGCAGCTCCCTGCTTCTATTTTACCTGCGGCTAGTTTTCCATTAACAACAGCCGTGCTCCAGCAACCTGTGTTTGATGAAATCGAATATTCAGGTTATCCTACCAATCACCCAACTACAACTGCCAATGATTTATGGTTGGCGATTAAGGATTTGCAATTGGTGGAAGATTATCTAGCTAGTAATCCAACTGGTAAATTCCAGTTCTTCTTGTATACACCTAGTGTAGGAATTGGCAATCCAGCAGATTGGAATTGGGTTGTATATATGAAGGAGTAGTTTTCAGGGATTGATAGTGCTCTATAGAAAAAACAGGAGTCATCCCTTAAGTAGGAGTGACCCCTGTTTTTTATGGTGGGCTAGCATTTTTTAGTAACAAATACACTTGGCTCTTTGAAGTATTGATAATCAGAAATATAAAATTTACACTAGGCTTTAGTGGTCTTACTTTTTTTGCATTGCCCCAAAAAAGTAAGCAAAAAACGCTAGGGCTATATAACTGCAAAGGGGCAAACAGCCTTCCAAAACCTAGGGTGGGCATCTCTTGTTTTAAGTAAGTAGAACTTTTTAGTAGTTGCTTAAGCGGCTTCTTGATTGTTTTCTTGGATGGGAGAGTCTTTGATGTTTTGAATCACAGGGTTATTAATATTGACAGGATCTTGATGATAGATGCTCATGAAGTGATCATAGATTTGGGGCAATTGCTCTTTCATTCGATTGGGGAATTGGAAGAAGTGTTCCGAGCACATCTCAAACAATTCCATAGTAGGCAGACCTGTGTATAAAAATTGATAGCCTATTTTGAAGTCGCGTAAATGGTGAAGGTGTACCAAGAGTTCTTTTAAATCATCATAAGGGATGTCCTCATCCTTGTGTCCATATTTGTATTTGAATACCTTAGCCATACCATGAATGCCAGAGTTGTAATAATGCTCGCCGTCTTGAATGCCTTTGGCAAAGTAGTCAATGGAGATTAATAAACAATCAAATATATCAGAATTAACTTCTACATGGTGCAATTGGGTGTTAATATCAGGTGTGATAAACTCTTTTGGAAAAAGGACAACCATTCCCAAGTTATCTAACAACTCTTTTTCATTCTGAATGCCCATTGTTACTTGTACTCCCGTTGCACAGACTAATAACTGTAAATCTCCAGGGATCTTTTCTAAGAGGCGCATTTGGAATTCTTTCTGCAATCTAAAAACAGAGACTCTGTCTTCAAAAATCTTCTTATTTCTAAGGCTTAATTGGCGATAATAAGGAATAAAGCGCGCAACAATATCTTTTTCCGCATCACTTAGGCCTGGAGGGTGATTGGTATACCACCATTCATTAATTCCTTGACGTACAATATAGGTAGCAAGCCCAATTGCAAAAGGAAAAACACTTACCCAAATCATAGAAGAAGGCAACGGATAGTTGTTATAAGAAGCAATAAACAGCAACACTGCTAAGATAAAAGAAGGAATATAGATTAGTCCTGCTAGCATAGGTGGTTAATTTTGGAGAGGTAAGAAATAGCATAGCTGTACTTACAATACAAGAATGGTGTAAAAGATACGCAAAAACTGGCTTTTTGTTTAGAATAATGGACAGCAAATTGAGTGCTTAAGTTGATGTTTGCGACCTATTTGTGGCGATAAAAGTAATCTTTATTGTATAGAACCATAGCAATAAGGATTGAAGGGAGCAGGTAGAGTTGACAAGAGCTGTCACTAAGTTTCCTCAAAAAATAGGCAGAAGTTCTTACAAAGAATATTGGTGCTATGAGCAAATTTACTTATTTTTCATCTAGGACATCGTGTAGCGTTAACAATTAACTTTGGTGAAGGAATTAATTAACCCCATGAACTTTTTTCAAAGTAAAAAGTTAATTCCCCAATGGAAGAACATTCCATACACCTTTTATGCCCAGAAGTCCTGTGTAGCAACAGTTTAATTTACCAAAATAAGGAAGAACTATATGAAGCCGACTCGATTATTTGACATCCCTCACTATCAATTACAGAACGCTCCCCTTGATAACTTTGTAGGTGGTAAACATATGGATGGCCATAACTACCAGTATAGCACTAAGGAATTTGTAGAGTTGGCCAATCAATTTAGCTTAGGCTTATTACAAATGGGAGTGAAGCCAGGGGATAAGATTGCTTTGATTTCTCATAATAACCGCCGAGAGTGGAATGTTATGGATATTGGAATGGCTCAAATTGGAGTTATTAATGTACCTGTTTATCCTACCATTAGCCCCAAAGATTACATCTACATTTTTAACGATGCAGACATTAAGTATTGTTTTGTTGGACATGGAGATTTATTGGATAAAGTCCGCAAAGCACAGCCAGAGGTACCTAACCTACAAGCGATTTTTACCTTTGATAAAACAGAAGGAGAAAAAGATGCGAATGGTAATGACGTCCACTTTTGGGAAACGATTCTTACTAAAGGTGACCTCGCTCCTGTCAAAAAAATCAGTGATGCGATCCAACCAGAGGAATTAGCTACATTAATCTATACATCAGGAACAACAGGAAATCCTAAAGGAGTGATGTTGTCTCACGCTAATATTTTTAGCAATATTATAGCAGTAGGTCGTTTAATCCCTGCTTCTAAAGGCGATATAGCATTGAGTTTTTTACCGTTGTGTCATGTTTTTGAACGGGTAACGACTTATGCGTATATGTATTTGGGGATAAGTATTTTTTATGCACAAAGCATTGATACCCTAGGAGAAAGCTTAAAGGAAATTAAGCCTCATTTCTTCACAACAGTACCTCGTTTATTAGAGAAGGTGTATGAGAAGATCGTTTCTAAAGCCAATGAAGGAGGTGGCCTGAAAAAGAAGATCTTCTTCTGGGCAGAGGGGATGACTAATTCTTATAGCTATGATTTTGATCCAGCAGGTTTTGGTGATAAATTGAAATGGGGACTAGCCGATAAAATTGTTTTTAGTAAGGTTAGAGATAATCTAGGGGGGCGTGTGAAAGGTATTTTGACTGGCGCAGCAGCTTGCCCTAGAAAGATGGCTCAGTTCTTTTCAGCGATTGGTATTCCTGTGCGAGAAGGGTATGGAATGACGGAAACTTCCCCTGCTATTGCGGTAAGTGGTTATGCTCCACGATTGGCATTGTTAGGAACAGTAGGGCCTATTATTGATGGGGTAACGGTCAAAATTGATGTGAACGAAGAGGCTTATGGTGCGAATGCAGGAGAAATCCTAGTCAAAGGGCCCAATGTGATGATGGGGTATTATAATAAACCAGAAAAAACAGCCGAAGAATTTACGGAAGATGGTTGGTTTAAAACTGGTGATGTAGGAAAGCTCGTTAAGAAAAGTGGGATAGAATACCTCAAAATTACCGACCGTAAGAAAGAATTATTAAAAACATCTGGTGGTAAATATGTAGCCCCTGCTCCCATTGAGAACCTGTTTAGAGAAGATTTCTTGGTAGAACAAGCAATGGTTGTTGGTAATGATAAGAAATTTGTTTCTGCCTTAATTTTACCAGGGTTTGAAGGTCTTAAGCAATGGTGTGAAAATGAAGGAATTGCCTATACCTCGAATGAAGAAATTATCAAAAATCCAAGAGTGCGCACTTATTATGAGACACTAGTGAAGCGTCTTAATCCTAATTTTGCGAAAGTAGAGCAGATTAAGAAATTTGAGTTGGTTAGTGATCCTTGGAGTGTTGAAAGTGGACACTTGACACCCACTATGAAATTAAAACGTCGTGCTGTCTTAAAAAGTTACAACGAATTGATCGCTAGTATGTACAAAGTCTAGGGGAGTTAGTCAACGAATAAAAAGGGTAAAGCTATTGATTTAGCTTTACCCTTTTTTATATCCAATGGCTTGAGAGGACTTGTTATAATTTTTCACAAATATGAACAAATGCAGGAGGAACATTGAGCATAACAAAATCAATTTCTACATTGTTAAAAATACGCTCATAGCGTTTCTTGGCAACAAGAGAATAGTGTAATTGGATGTATTTACTTCCTTTTTTGAGGTATTTGTGGGCTTCTTCTATGATATCATCTTCAGGAATGATCACAAAAGGAATGGCAGAAACAACAGCATCTGCTTCTTCAAAACCTGCTTGACGAATATAATCTCCTAATTTTTTTGCATCATCTTTGATAAGAGTAATGCGAGGATCGTGGCCGTACTGTCTTTGAAGTTCTTGAAAAAAATGGTCGTTAATTTCAAAACAAAGCAGTTTGGCATCAGGTGCCATTTTTTTGAGGATTTGTTTGGTTATAGGACCATCGCCAGCGCCTAATTCCACAATACATTTTGCTGTGCTAAAGTCAATGTGCTTGTCTTTAGTCATGGCTTTACTAAGAAATTGGGATGAGCGAGAAAAGGTCCCTACCTCTTTAAAATGTTTAATCCCCTGTATAAAAAATTTTATAGCACCCATGTGGTTGATGTTTGTTTAGACAATGCACAAAAAAGTCCTTAGCGTTCTATGCCATAGTTGTCCAACAAGAAGGCCAAACAAGAGCCTTAACAAGTTGTTTCCAGAATGGTCGAAGGAGGTGCATGCCCATGTCCAAATTATTGATATGGTTATGTAATGGAGGTATGTAGTGGCATAGACTTGGTAAAAATACGCTATAATTTTACTTTTCAGTAACAAAGGTCTGTTTTTTTACTAGAAGTAAGTTACAGTGCCTTATCCTAAAGAATTGATAATTGACTAGCTGTATTGCTTCTATTTATACAAATAAAAAGTAAAAAAGAATCCCTGTTCAAGAAAATAGTAGCTATTATTTATATACTGGATGGGTGAAAGGGACTGCTTTGAAAACGATAAAAGAGCAAAATAAAGTAGTATCTTGCCTACCATTTTAACAACAAAAGGCAAGGAGTTGCTTTGTTTTGGAGCCATATGAGGCGTTTGAAGAAGAAAAAGTTGATCCTGTAGATTGTCAGAGTAAGTATTTTGCTAGAAGCTTAAATATATCCATTAAAAATAAGAGAAAAATGAAAGTAGAACACATTGGTATTGCTGTTAAAGTATTGGAATCAAGCAATGCGTTATTTGCAAGTTTATTTGGTGAAGAAGCGTATAAAATAGAAGAAGTTGCCTCTGAAGGAGTAGCTACTTCTTTTTTTAAGTGTGGTACCACCAAAATTGAATTGTTAGAAGCAACGCATGAGAACAGTCCAATTGCCAAGTTCATTGCAAAACGGGGAGAAGGAATACACCATATTGCGTTTGAAGTAGAGGATATAGAAGCAGAGATGAAGCGTTTGGCAGGAGAGGGGTTTACCCTTTTGCAAGAGGCCCCAAAACTAGGCGCAGATAATAAATTGGTTTGTTTTTTACATCCCAAATCTACCAATGGTGTTTTGATTGAATTGTGTCAAGAATGCCCTTCAGAAGAGACGACGGTTTAATGGAATACTTTTGCAAAAAATGACAAGCGGAGAGGAGAGGCTTGTTGATAGCCTTTTGGCCTTGGTAGGGAATGGATACAAGTGGTATAAAACTAATGGCCGTTGGTTGGTAAACTTTACATAGAATGGGAGCAGCTTTTGGGCCTTGTAGTCGTTGTTGAAGAAGGAATAAGACGTATAAGGCTGTAGGGGGAACGACCACTTCTCCAAAAGCAGAATAGTTGCCTATAAAAAAGAACACAGTGCCGAATTATCTTATTCTAGCACTGTGTTTTTTATAGTTCTATTTTTAATTACACCTTATCAACAAAAAGTGCAGAGATAGAGCGGTTTTCATGTACATTTCTAATTGCTCTAGAGAATAATTTAGCGGCAGGAACCACTTTTATTTTTGAACAAGCTTGTTGCAGTGGGATGGTGTCTGTCACAACCATTTCCGTTAGTAGAGATTCTTCAATACGTTGGTAAGCAGGGCCTGATAAAACAGGATGCGTACAATAGGCTCGAACACTTTTAGCGCCTTGTTCTATAAGAACCTTGGCTGCTCGACAAAGTGTTCCTGCTGTATCTACAATATCATCCACTAGGATAACATCTTTGCCAATAACATCTCCAATCACAGTCATTTCGGCTACCTCGTTGGCTTTTTTGCGATACTTATCACAAATAACAAGGCCCGTTCCAAAGTGCTGGGCATAAGCTCTTGCACGTTTAGTACTTCCTACATCAGGAGAAGCAAAAATAACATTGCTGGTATCTTGATGTTCTAAGTGGTTGAAGAAAATAGCTTCGCTTTTGAGGTGATCGACAGGAATGTCAAAAAAGCCTTGAATTTGATCAGCGTGCAGGTCCATTGTCATAATGCGGTTGGCCCCTGCGGCTATGAGTAAGTTGGCGAGTAACTTGGCACCAATAGCTACTCTTGGACGATCTTTACGGTCTTGGCGCGCATACCCAAAATAAGGTATAACAGCAGTAATGTAACCTGCGGAAGCACGTTTGGCAGCATCAATCATCAATAAAAGCTCCATAATGTTGTCAGAAGGAGCAAAAGTAGATTGAATAAAGAAGGCATATTTGCCACGAACGGATTCCTGAATATTAGTTTGCATTTCGCCATCGCTAAAACGTTGCAATACTACATTACCCAAGGCTTGACCATAAAAATCAGCGATCTTTTCAGCCAAATAACGCGTTCCTGTTCCAGAGAAAATAACGGTCTCAATCATGATAATTATACAATTAGTCGTAGATGTGAATAAATGAAGGAAGAAAAAGATGCCGCAAAGGTAGATAGATTTAAGCGACTCCCCAAAGAATAGGAGAGTTTTACAAAAAAGAAAAGAAGTCCATTAGGACTTCTTTATTAATTCTATTGCAAAATGACAAGATGTTGATAAACAGAATAGTAGAATTGAAAGAAACGAGTTATTTCCACATTTCCTCTCTCCAGGCATTATAAATCTCTACAATTGTCAACAGTTCTTTTTTCTTGTATTTCTTCTTACCGATTTCTTCCGCTAGGCTTTCATGGTCTTTGAAGTATGTTGTAAGTTGCTTGTAGAACCGACCATAGTTAATAACTTCCATTTGGTTGTCTCGTTCCAAAATCATCTCTGTGTAGCCTACTGATTCGGTGGCATTATAAAATTCATAGACTTGACACTTGCCATTCTTTGGGGTATGACGAAGCATGTATACCCAAACACCTGCACGACTATTAAAAGCAAACAATTTACTCTCATAAATCAAATTGCCTATCGACCATTCCTTGATCTCGTCAGGACGATATTTTCTAATAGAACCCTCTTTGTCTTTGAAGTTAATTTCTACTGAATTTACAGCTGGTGTAGAGAGCAGTACTTTCCCTGTTATTTTGCGGTCAAATTGGTCAATAATGTAATCATCCTGTGCCTTTACAGTAAGAATAGTAAATAAGATAACTAGTATAATAATAGAAAACTTCATAGTGTAACAGGTTTATAAATAAAGATTAGACAAGATTGAAGGATGTTGCTTTTTTGTTAAGATACAATATTTGTATCAAATACCTTACCGCTATTAAAGGTTAATTTTAAATATTTATTAAAAATTATTCTATTTTTGTTTTTGAAAAAAAACTTAGCTTATTTTTTATAGAAAATAAATAGTTTTGTTGGATGTTGATCTTCTTTTGAATTGATTATTATTTTATTTATAATTAATGCATTTATTGAGATGCTCTGATAAACAAAAAGTTAATATTTTACCAGAAAATCAGCACTTTATAACAAAGCAGAAATAGTGTTAGCAGGTCAAAATTTTAAAATAATAGAACTTTGATCACTCAAAAAAGATTTCTGTTTTTTTTGAAATGTTATTGATTTTCAGGAATTTATGTCTTTTTTTTAAAAAATGGCAATAATGAACCCTTACTCGGCACGAATAAACAGAACAATTTTCAGACAAAAAACATACCTTCGGTCTTAAAAAAAAATGAGAAGGTACTAAAAAGTGACTATCTTTAACTCGTTATTTTAGTTTTAATAATACGTAATCTCTAACATAAATGTTTGCTTACCCCCCATAGTATCAATACTAAGGCAGACTAAAAAGTAAATCAAAAACATATTTAATTATGCAGCACTATTTACGCTATTGTAATCGCTATACCAGAATGTTCTCTGGTACAATAGTAGCCTTACTGCTATTTCTTTTCTATTCGGAAAACACTAATGCCGAAGGAACAGCGCAAGTTATGCCTAACAATATCAATGGTACAGCATTGCAAGTTCGTCCTGATTTAGGTATTGGAACTTATCGCGGAGCTCAAACAGAGAACCGCCTAAAAATTACAATTCTAAATAATGGTATAGAGAATATCTACTTTGGGTTGAATGCCCGAATGCGTGTACCTGCTTTAGGAGTCCCTACGAATGCTTTTTATAGAATTATTGACCCTTCGGGAGCTGTAGTAGTCCCAGCTACTTTAATTCCAGCAGCTGGAGCTGGTTTTATCCCTAATTATGCTACTGCTGTTGCAGGACCTAATATTGGTGGAGCTACTCCTGCTGGTTATACCCCTATTCTATTTAACCCTGCTTCTAATGGAGATTACTATATAGAACTGTATAGAAGTAATGATGGTGGAGTCACTGTAGATTTTACGATTAATGGAGATATGTTTTTTCCTTTCTTCGATATTACGGTAGCGGAAACCAACAATACACAGTATCCAGGTCGTTTGAATTCCCAGAAATGGAACTTCATTACCTATGATCCTGCAGATCCTAACTTTAATCCAGGAATTGCTTCTTCTTTTGAAGGGGATTATTACGCTTATACTTCAGATAGTTCGGTTGTTCGTATCAACTTTGAGAATGGTTTTCGCCCTTTTGGATATACTTTGGCGATGAATAAGTATGGTGTTTTTAATACGAACAATTTTGCAACAGACCGTATTTCTGTTTATTCAGGAGAAACTGCTCCACCATTGGATGAAGGTTATCGAGTATTTGTATCTATTCCAGATACCAATATTTTTACAGTAGCGCCTCCCTCTAGTGCTCCTGTAATTCCAAGTCGAGTTTATGGTTGTCCAGGAGATTATTTCATTCCTTTATTTATCCCTGATCCAGGAGATGTAGCTGTTTTGTTAGACCTCAACGGAACACCTGGTTATCAAGCAGGAACAGCTGATCGTGTATTGGAAGAATACGATTTAACAGCTGGAAACCATGTTGTCTCTTGGGATGGTTTAGATGGTTTGGGGAATCCCGTAGGTGGTAATATTACTTTTGAGCTAGTGGCGACCTTATTTAGGGGGCGGACGAATATTCCGATGCACGATGCTGAGTTGAACAGTAATGGTATGTCTGTAACGGCATTTTTTCCTTCTCTAGGACCTAGGAAATTATACTGGAATGATGGAGGTTTAACCAATTTTGGTACTTGTGGTAATCAAGGAACAAATAATATTACAGGAGCTGGTGTAGTTAGTAATGGTATGTTGGATGGTGTACTAGGACCAACCCACGCTTGGGACGGTGGCGCTACTTTTGGTGTTCCTGCTCCTATTTTAGGCCGTGGTAGTTCTACTGCTGGATCGCTTTGTGATGATTTTGGAAATGCCCGTACTATTAATACTTGGTTTTGGTCGTATGACGTATCTTCTAATGCAATTACTAGACGTACGCCTGATTGTGATCATGATGGTGACGGAATTACAGATTATGATGATTTAGATGATGATAATGATGGTATTGCAGATTTAGTAGAGCAGACTTCTGATCCACTACTAGATAGTAATGGAGATGGTATTCCAAACTATTTAGATCCTACATTCCCTGGTTTTGTTGACCGTAATAGAGATGGTGTTAATGATAATTTTGACGCTGATCGTGATGGAAACATCAACTCTTTTGATTTAGATGCGGATAACGATGGTATTTTAGATATCGTAGAAGCAGGTGGAGTTGATACTGATGGAAATGGTTTAGTAGATATCACTACTGATATTGATAATGATGGATTCTTTGATGTATACGATCCTAACTTTTCCTTCATTGGAACCGTACCAAATACGATCGTTACTCGTACACATACTTCTCCCGATGATTGTCAAACCGCCAACGGTCCAAGTCATGCTATTACCTTCAATTCAGGAACAGCAGATGCTTCAGGAGATGTAACAATGACCTTCCTTTTGGCAGGAGATTATGGTGGAAATACAGAGACCTTTACCTTAACAGGAGAAGGCGGTATTGGTATTGGAGGTGTTTTTAACAAACAAAACTCTAATAACCCTGGTTACTCTGATTGTAACCCAGGAATGCTCTTCACAATTATAATTCCTCAGAATAACTGGAACTTATGGAATAATGATGGAGTCGTGAACATTACTTTACAAGCTTCTTCTCGAGTTAATGCTTGTGCTAACCGTTCTTGTATTTCTAACACACAAGCGAGTTATGACTATAGACTAGGAGAATGTAGTGTTGATCCTGCTCCACTTCATACGCTACTTGCTACTTCAGGAACAGTAGATGTAACAACAGATGTTACATTCACGTTTAGCTTGCAAGGAGATTATGGAGATGCCACTAGAAGCTTTACGCTAACAGGAGAAGGTGGAACCGCTATTGGTGGAACCTTTACTCGTGCGAATTCTGATAACCCAGCTTATGTAAGTTGTGCAGGTACTCCAATGAATTTCTCTGTAACCATCCCTCAAGCAGATTGGAATTTATGGAATAATGATGGAGTGGTTGATATTAGCTTACAAGCGAATGCTAATGTGGTAAATTGTGGCAATACTTCTTGTATTACGAATCTAGCATTCTTTACTCAAAGTGCTCTAGGAGTAGCAATTGAGAACACGAACAGCGATGGTGACTTATTGCCTAACTACTTGGATCTAGATGCCGATAATGATGGTATTGCGGATGTCGTAGAAGCAGGAGGAACCGATGTAAATGGTGATGGTCGTATTGATAACTATACGGATATCGATGAAGATGGTCATGCTGATGTCGTAGATGGTGATGTTGGTAATGATGGTATTTCTGAAAACCTAGCTAATGTTTCTATTTTAACTAATGCGGATGGTAATAATGATGGTCGTCCAGATAGTTATGTGCGCAAGGATACCGATGGAGATGGCATTCTAGATTACTTAGATTTAGATTCTGATAACGATGGTATTGCGGATGTTGTAGAAGTGAATGGTGTAGATCGCAACGGTGATGGCCGTGCAGATGCTTATGCCGATTTAGACAATGATGGTTTTAATGATGTAGTGGATGGAGACCCCACCAATACATTAGCTTTGGCAGATGATAGCCCAGGCAGCAATTCTGCCAATGCAGAGACCTTAACAGGAATTGATGCCAACAACGATGGTCGCCCAGATACCTATCCAAATGATGATTTTGATGGAGATGGTATCTTGAACCAATTGGATTTAGATGCAGACGACGATGGTATTTTGGATATCGTAGAAGCTGGTGGAACCGATGTCAACCGCGATGGTCAAGAAGATGCTTTTGCAGATGCAGATACCGATGGTTTCAATGATGTAGTGGATGGAGACCCCACCAATGCATTGGCTGTAGGTAGTGATGCTGCTGGAGCAAATACTGCGAATGCTACTACGATTACAGGGCTAGACGGTAATAATGATGGTCGCCCAGATAGTTATCCTAATGATAACTTAGATGGAGATCCTAATTATAACTTCTTAGATATTGATGCTGATAATGATGGTATTGTTGATAATACAGAAGGTCAACCTACTGCTTTTTATGTTGCTCCTGCGAATGCAGATGCAGATGGAGATGGTATTGATGATGCTTATGATGATGATGATGCCAACTTTGGCGGCGCGAATTCTGGTATTGTACCCAACAACCAAGATGGAACCGATAATCCAGATTACTTGGATTTAGATTCTGATAACACAGAAGAAAACGATGCTATTGAAGGACATGACACCAATGGTGATAATGTAGTCGATGGTACAGATAGCCCTAATTCCAATACTGGTATTGGTGGAGCAACAGATACCGATGGAGATGGATTACTAGATGGTTTTGATAACAATACCGCTAGTACTGATCCAACAAATACCAACCTTACCCCCAATAGCCACCCTAATGCGGATGGTAATACTGCGGAGTTAGATTGGAGAGAAACGTTCTTGTTATTAGTAGATTCCGATGGAGATGGTGTATTTGATTTGTATGATATTGATGATGACAATGATGGTATTCCAGATTTGGATGAAGGACTTATTTGTGGTCTAGGTGACTGGACTTCTAATGGATTTACAGCAGGACCTAACTTCCAACCTCAAATGCTTAATACAGGTACAATGACTACAGGAGCTGTAGACTTTACTATGCAAGCAGTAGGAACACCTAATTTTCAATTCTTGAGAATTGTTAATGCCATTGGAGGAAATGGAACAGAAGGCTTGAACTTCCGTTCTAGCCAAACATCAGGTCCTACTGATGCAACCGATTATATCATCAAATTTAACCAACCAGTATACAATGCTGAATTGTATTTTGGAGGTTTAGATAATAACGATGAGGTACAGGCTTTTGCTTATGCACAAGGGATTAGAATTAATTTAGGTTCTGATAATTATGAAATTCCAGCAGCAGCAGCAGCTAGTGCTGCTAATCTTACTTATGTTGCTCCTGATATTGTTAGAGCAACAGGAGATGCTGGTAATGTAGATAACACTTATCAAGAGGCTTTCCGTTTTAATGTACAGGGTCCTGTAGATAGTATTGTTTTTAGAGCGTATAAGAATAATGGTAATACTGGTAATGTTACCTTATTTATCTCTGATTTTGCTTATTGTCTTCCTGCCGATACCGATGGAGATGGTATCATCAATATGTTGGATTTAGATGCCGACAATGATGGAGTTCCAGATATCGTAGAAGCAGGTGGAACTGACACTGATGGAGATGGTATCATTGATGGATTTACAGATGTAGACAGCGATGGTTTAGCCGATGTATTGGATAACGATGACACGGATGGTCCTACAGGATCTAGTCCTTGTACACCACAAGCGTATTGTGTATCTGATAACTCTACTTCCCTTTTATTTGATACCAATGGAGATGGTATTATTGATAATAACAGAGATTCAGATGGAGATGGTATCCGAGATAACTTAGATTTAGATGCGGATAATGATGGTATACCAGATGTAGTAGAAGCAGGTGGAACCGACGTCAATGGAGATGGTCGTGTTGATGGATACACGGATTTGGATAATGATGGTTATGCGGATATTGTAGATGGAATCTTCTGTTTTTCTACTGGAACCACTACAACAGGCAATGCAACCGCGCTTAGTTCAAGAAACACAGTAACAATAGGTGCAGCTAATGCAACAGGTGCTGTCAATGGTAATACTGCTGCTATTAATAATGGTACCGTTGTATTAGGATTGGATTTTGGACAAGTAGTTCCTGTTGGAGCCTTGGTAACTATTCATTGGAGTAGACGAGGAACAAATGGTACCTCTGGTCTAGGAGTTAGAACGTCTTCAGTAGAAGCAGGACCTTATGCCAACCAGGCACCTACTCCAAACCAAACGACTTCAAATACTATTATAACATCTACTTTTACAACGACAGCTGCTTTTGAATTTATGGAAATTTTCAGAGTAAGTGGTCAAGACTTTTTTATAGATGCTGTGACTTGGTCCGCCACAACTAGTGGCCCTATTGTATGTAATAATGGTACGCCTCTATTATTAACAGGAGCCGATGCCAATAATGATGGAGAACCAGACAGTTATCCGAATGATGACAATGATGGAGATGGTATTTTAAATCATCTGGATTTAGATGCGGATAATGATGGCATTCCAGATGTAGTAGAAGCAGGCGGAACGGATGTAAACGGCGATGGTCGTGCAGACGATTATGTTGATGTGGATAACGATGGCTTCAACGATGTAGTAGATGGCGATCCAACCAATGCTCTAGCATTGGGGACAGATACCAACGGCGCGAATACAGGAGCTGCTTTATTAGTGACAGGTCCAGATGCAAATGGAGATGGAACCCCCGATAACTATCCAA
>JBOEFW010000081.1:32750-33003 GCA_050633105.1 Aureispira sp.
CGGATACGAATGGAGCAAACAGCACAGCTGCTTTATTAGTGACAGGTCCAGATGCAAATGGAGATGGAACTCCCGATAACTACCCAACAGGAGATACAGACGGAGACGGTATATTAGATCAGTTAGATTTAGATGCCGATAATGATGGTATACCAGATGTAGTAGAAGCAGGCGGAACGGATGTAAACGGCGATGGTCGTGCAGACGATTATGTTGATGCGGATAACGATGGCTTCAACGATGTAGTAGATGG
>JBOEFW010000082.1:0-18411 GCA_050633105.1 Aureispira sp.
TGCCCTATTGTATCACTAGTCCCCCCTCTAATCGCTGTACTTCTTTCTGCTTGTGCTTTTTTCAACCTCATTGCTCTCCAATCCCAAAAGGCCTTTTGTTTGTCGTGGTGTCGATCATTTTTTTTCTGAACCTTTTTGGCATTATAAGATCCTCCTCTACCTGTAATCATCCAACTAACCACATTAGCCTGTGAACTGATGAGCTTCTGGCAGGTTCTTACATAAATAGCAACATATTGGTCAATGTTACTTCTTCTTGCTGCATGGACTAAAACTTCTACATCTTCCTTTAATTCCTGTACATGCTCTCTAATAAACAATTGCCCCCTCTCTTTTGGATGGAAAGAACTGTTATTCCAAGCACTAGTCGCTGCCTGCTCTAAGCCCTCTAAGCTTTTGATCGCCTTGCTTAAAGCTGTTCTATCTACTGGATGTGGTGGTAGGGCATGTTTCTTGGATGAGGGAAGGGTTGGTTTTGGGAGAGTAGATTTAGGAGGCACCTTAACAGCACTCTTTAACGCTTGTATTTCCTTTAATACTGTTTCTAGCACACCAAGAGAAGTAAGGTTCAATCTGCGCTGCCAAGCCTTATTTTTCCTTGACCAAGAAAACCTTCTATCTCTTTTTAAAATCGTTCTAATCTCTTCAGGAGGTTTTTCTTCAAATACGATTTGAAGTCTATCTAGTTCGACGTTATGAACAATCTTAAAGCCTTGATAAGTTGTTATTTTATTCCCTTCTTTTTGGATGGTTTGATGTCTTTTTTCTTCTTCTATCCTTTTCTTGATGGATCTAATCGCAGCATTACTACTATTCAATACCACCGTAGGGATTTTGAAGCGCCCTTTTTTAAAATCCTTGTTGGCATTTCTTACTATAGTTCCAAGAGGAGCAGTTTTTCCCTGTTCTCTAATTTTTTCTAGAATGTTTAAAGGGATTTTATGTTGAGTGAAAGCAGCTCTTTTGTCTACAACCTTCTTGTCTCTTAGAATTTTATTGACTAGCAACAATTTCTTATGATAACGCTCTAAGGCTGCTAATTTGTCTTCAAGTAGGCTCGAAGTATTGGCTTGACCTGATTTAATGGCTTTGCTTTTTTGTTGATGCACTTCGTTTCTCCATGTCTCAAATGCTTTGATTTTATTTTCTAAAATTCGATTGTTTTCGTGAGCTTTCTTGACAGGGAAATTACCAGGAGAAACTACAGCAGAACTAATACACTTAGAGCGAGCTTCTAGCTCACTTCTAAGAAATTCAACATATTTTTTAATGTAGTACTTTTGGATTCTTACCTCTTTTTCTAAAATTATAGGACGCTTAATATCCTGTAGGAGCTGTTCTTTGTGGTGTGCCATCCACTCTCTAGCCGCTTTATCAGGTCGAGCATAGCTATTTAACCAAGCCTCTTTAGCTAAAGTCTGTAGTTCTTCTAATTTACTAAGAGCGATTTCTTTAGTTGTTTTTGGAAGTATTTTTGGTAGATCTTTGACCTCTATGGACAACGTATACTTCTTTTCCCAGCCGCGTCTTTTAAACTCCTTTTCTACTCTAGGTATGATCTTACTCTCCTTCCCTCCTACTACCCCAAGTATTTGAGAACGTGATTTTTTAATATCAGAAGGAGGAATGCCTTTTTTTACCATTGCGTTCGCTGCAAAGGCATATTTCCAAAACATAAAAAATTCTTTATCAGGCATTTTACTAAAGGAATCGCCATACCATAAAGCACGTGTAGATAAGTATTTATCTATGGTATGCATGGTCACAGGGATTTTTACCGTGATTGTTTTTGCTGGAGTTGTAGGTTTGGGTTTAACAACAGGCTTTGTTGTAGGGTTGGGTTTAACAACAGCTTTAGGTTTTCTCCTTGTTGTAGGTTTAGAACTAGGAGCAGAACCGTTAAGGCACTTACGAAATGCCAGGAGAAATTTATCAAAGGGTTTGACCACGCTCTCAAACTCTTTAGACGTAAGATAAAAATTAGGTTGGTAATTCTTTTGGGTCAATAATGTATTCACAATGCCCATTTCTTTGAGCTGGTAAGCCACATATTGTTCAAATAAGCGGGCGACTAGTTCTGTTCTGCTCAAAAGATATTCTTTGTAAGAATCAGACGCGAGCTTATTGTTTTTTATACGCTTGTAGTAAGCAGAAAAATCATTTTCTTTCTCCTTCAAACAAGCCGCTGCTAGAACATCCTCTAGCAAGTTTCTGAGTACATTGTTTTTAGAGGGGTACGCCTTTCTCCCTATATAAGGACGCTTACCACCACTTAAAGAGAAGGTTTGTGCATCTATATCTAAATAGCCGCCGCCATAAAAATCTATAGCATGACCTAATTCATGGCAAAGAGAACCAACACCACCTGTATACAAAAATCTATGTTCATGGCTCTCTGGTTGTTTCTTTTGCTTCAGATAGAAGTTTCTACTTTTGTAACGCGTTAAGTTAATGACTCCTGTTCCTGGTTCATAGTGTGCTTTGGGGGTAGCTCCCTTTTTACCCGTGCCTCGGCCTCTCGCTCCAAAAGTAATCCCAACATGATGGTTTAAACCTAAGTTGTTTCTAAAGTGGAGTACTCTATTTAAATCCTCTAAACAAATAGCCGTTGCAGCGAGGTAATTGTAACGATCTCCTTGCGTTGCCCATTTCCCAAAAGCATAGCCTTGTAGGTTAAAATAGGATCCTATCTCTTCTATATCAATTTTAGTCAAAATCGTAGACGGAACAACACTTTTACGAAACTTTTTGTAGATCTTATCAAAGCCATTTTCTTTCCAATATTCTTCGATCCTTGAAGGCGAATGTTGTCCCGTTCTAATAACGGTTGGTGTAAACGTGTCTTCTAACTTGGTACGGAATTGAGCTTTCATAGGTTTTTGGGTATTTTTAGAGGTTCTTTTAGAAACTGTTTTACTTCTTTTTAGAGGTTCTTTTTAGATAAAATTTGTTCCTTGCAGATTCAGGCAATTCATCTACAATAGTTTGTTCATTTTTAGGCAAAACAGCCTTGGTTCTAGGTTTTCTAGGTCTTTTTGGTTTCATGATAAAGGGTTTATGAATTAATAAATTAGTTTAATAAGGCCTTGGCATCCAAGGCAATTTTGGCCGCTTTATCCAAGCCATTCACCACCTTACGAGCGTTGTAAAAGTCGGCCACCTCTGGGTTGATAAATTCGCTTAGTTTACGTCTAGTGAAGCGCCCCTCCATCATACCTTGCACTAGAATGCGCGCGGCATATTGGGGCAACATCACCTTATCAGGATGATTCACAAAATCAACCCCCAACAAGTCGGACATTTTTTGATAGTTACGCTTCCAAGTGAGCTGCACTAAACCTCTACCATGATAGCCCGTTGCCCAATAGGTTTTGTGGGCATTGCTGGATCCATAGTATTCTTCTTTGGATTCAAAACTACACTCGGTATCCACTGTAGAGAGGATGTAGGCCAATTTGTAAGGATCACCATCTCCATACTTTTTAAAGGCGCTTACAATTCGTTGGATGGTTTGCTTCTGCTCTTCCTTAAGCGCTCCAAACACCCGCTCACAGCGTTCAACCCAAGGTTGGGCACGCTTAGCTCGGAGGATTTGATCTAGAAGAAACGCAGAAATTGACGCTCCTGTAAGCGCTATAATAATTGTTTGGGTTCTACTTAGTTTCATGCGCGTTGGAGGTCTTGAATAAGGGGATATAAATGTTTTCCTGGGCAAGCTGTACTGCCATGATCGCGGTGGCCACTTACACGTAAATACTGTGGAAATTTTCGGCGTAAGTAGCGGATCAACTTTTTTAGGCTGGCCAATTGTGCTTTGGTTGGTTTACCTTGTTCAAAATTGCCACTCAGGCAAATACCAATCTTAGAGGTATTGGTGCCTCCTGTATGATAGGAAATTGTATCTAAGTGGTTCGTTTGCTCTATGCGTCCATCAGGATAAAGAACAAAGTGGTAACCGATTGCTGGCCAAGGATCTTTTTTATTAATGTGGTACCTGGCATAATCAACCGCCGTTTGTCCAAAACTCGCTGAGTGATGGAGCACTATGCCGTTAATTTTATTAAGACTACGTTTACTATAGGTTCTAGTAGCATGTTTGGGGAGCTGGTCAATCACATCTACAATCTTTAGAGCGGGCTCCTTGATCGAAAAGTAAATCACCACCCCAAGCAATAGGAAAAGAAGCAGCACCTTGATGCGGTGCTGCTTCAAAAGGGGTAATAAGGGCTTCATGGGTACTTAGGGTTGCCTACCGTGTCCTGAGCGGGTTAAACTCATAGTTGCTTACCGTTGTAGTAGGCAAAGTAGGTGGGGTGAACTTAGGGGGTCTTTCTTGATGATACGCTTCTTCTTTCTTGCCTAATGCAAAACCAATGGTACCACCAAGGGGGGCAACAAAAAGCATGGTGAGCACATAATAACGCCATCCTTTTTTAGTGTGGATCCCATAAGCAAACAAGGCAAGTGTTAGTAAGCCATAGCCCAGCGCGGTAGAACTTAATTTGTCCATAAACTGTTCGTTTTAAGAGGGTTTCTTTTTTAAATAATTTATAAATAGTAGAACAGCCATAAATAGAGCGGCAATTTTTAGAAGGAGTATTGTTTGATGTAAGAGGGGGTTTTTCCCATCTTCCAATGCTACAATAAGAGCACCATCAATAGGCCCCATAACCAACATAGTTAATAGATAGTAATCGGATTCTTTTTTAGCATAGACCCCATAAACTAATAAAGGGAAGGTTAATGGGCCATAGCCTAAAGTAAGGGATCTATTCTCCTCCATAATTTGTTCGTTTTAACTAGGTTTCTTTTTCAAATAATTAATGAGCAAAATCGCCGCAATAATAAGAGAAATCACCTTTAGCGCTGGCAGCAGCTCCTCTATAAAAGTCTTCTCTTTTTCTTCCTCTTTTGCAGTGGCTGATTTATACCAGGTATAGCTCGTTGTCCCTGCACCAAGTGCAAAATAAATCAAATGAAGCATGGGTTCTGTGGTTGATTAGGCCAAGGCTTTTCGCGCTTGAGCTAGGGTGATACTAGTAAGGTTAGTCCATCGGTACAGCGCTTGTTCTGTCTTGGCTCCAAATTGTCCATCTTCTGTTAATAGACTGCCTTGCATGGCTCCATGCAACAAAACTAGAGGACTGTTTTTATCTGGAATAGTTGTCCTTTGTTTATGGTTCAACAAGCCTTGTAACTCCTTTACATCAGAGCCACTACTCCCCTTACTCAGCATGTTATTTTCTCCACTATTGGAAGAACTCGATCGGCTGGGTTGAGAAGTCGTAGAGGGGCTTGTTTGAATGTATTCGTCTTTTTCCACAGCGTTTTTAGTGAAAATCTTATCGCGGAAAAAATAAACAAGGGTCGCTAAAATGACCGCAGCAATCACTGCGGTCATCGTTTTATTTTGCTTGGCCTTTTCAAGAGCCAGGGCGGCAGCTTCTTTGGTGTTCATGGGCTGGTGTGTTTCTAAGGTTGAGTGACGAGTTGTTTGGCCGCTGTAGGGCTAATGTCTAAGGGTTCTATAGGATGTTTGTCTTCCATAGGCTCCTCCCCTTCACAGGCGGTACAAATATGGTTTGTTTCTTCTTCAGGCGTGGAAGTTGTCTCTTCTTCTGTTACTTCCTCTGCTCCTATCTTTTTGCTAGGATCTGTCTTCTTAGTTTTCCAATAGAAAACACCAATAACAGCGGCAAGGACAACAACTGTTACCAAAGCAACAATTGTCTTAGTAGGTTTTTGAATCTTCATGATTGATCGTTAATTTGATTAGTCTAAATAATATACTTTCTTGGATAAATCGCCTTCTTTGTAGGCGGCGGCTACCTTCTCAAACCCTTTGATGCCTGTATAAATGGCTCCTGTTAATAGATCGACCATTTTCCACTTTAAAAGGTTATCGTTTCTGGAGATGGTGAGGTAGACTGAGTTCGGTTTTTGAGCACGCTTATTAAGAACAATTGGGCGAAAAGGCGCGACTGCTCCTTTTTTACTCGCTCCTGATTTGTTGGAAACAGAACTGTCCTTGACCGCTTGCATTTTTTCTATTTCATAGGCCGTCTTTACAGAAGGACTATAAGAAGAAGCTCGGATTTCAAAGACCGCCCCATTTTTTGCGACCTGTTTCATCAACTCTGTTTGACCTCCATAATCTGGCAAGAGGCTATCGTTGTAATTTCCTTTTACAATCGCTCCCTCATAGTTCATGACATAATCAAAGGCTCGAAGCTCTTTGCTGTAGGCTGGAATAGCGATGGTCAGTAATTCCAATGCGTTTTTTGACGGGGCACTAGTGGCCGCTGCTGTGGTTTCTGCCACTGTTTCAAGAATAGGATCAATAGGCTCTACGGCTAAATAGGCCGTTTGATCTGGCGTTGCTGCTTCCTTCGTAGAAGATTCTGACGCCATGTTTTTATTCTTTCCTTTCTGAATATACATCCAGACAAAAACAGCCAACGCGCAAGCTGTAATTAAGACAACTAGGATAACTTTAGGGTCCTTTTTCATACTTATGTTGTGAGTTTAATAACGGCACTTAATGTTTCTATCCGTTCTTTAATTTGTGTTCGGGTTTGTCCTTTTTTATTAGAACAATAGAGCCAACAAGCTTCTATATCCTCTAAAAGAGTGGTCTCGTGTTTCTGCTCATAGCCATAGACCACCGCCATAAAATCAACAGGAGCACTTGTGGATAGCTCCAATAATTTATAGAGCAGTTGACAGCGTTGCTGGGCAAGATCGCCCCAACGCCAAGCCCAAGTATTCAACGCCTCATACAATTGATCGACCATTGGAGTTGGATCATAACTCGTGGTAGTCCCATCTCTCCCATCACGTACGTCGATTTGTACTTGTACCTTCTTTTTGTTCGGGCTTTTCTTACCTGTGTATTTTCCCCAAACAAAAATCACGATGGCAATCACCGCAGCTACTCCCAAGGCGATTAAATGCTTTTTTTCTAGTTTAAAATCCTTCATGTTGGGCTTATCCTTTTTTAATTGCACCACCTTTGGTGCTTACATTAATTGGTTTAGAATTCGTGGCTGTTTGTGTCTCTTGTTGGAGGAGCCGACCTAGAAAAACTAGATTAGACACCGCTGTATTGTAGGTCATTTGATCCAAACGATCCAGTTCTGCCAGCCAGGCTTTACAAAAGGCAACCGCTCCAAAAGCATTAAAAACGCCCTTGATCATGTCATTCCGCCAAAACTTCAAAAGATCTTGATCCGATGCTTTTTTATGACCATTAACGGCTTTGAAATTATCCATCCCCTTTCGATCTACTTTTGAAAACCAAACATTATCGTTGCTAGGAAGATGAGCATCGGTTGTAAAGAGCATGATATTAAGACGGACACTTCCAAACCACCACCATTCTTTATCCCAATGGCGGTATTTTGTAAAGTTGTAGCGGTATTGCTCTTTTTTAGGGCGGTTTACAAATCGTTCTAAATCCGCTCGTAGAAGCTTTCCTTTCGCTTGGTACTTCCCATAAATAGGATAGGTATCATAATTATTGATGTCCACGTTCTGGAGCTTAGAGATAGCTTTTCTAACCACTTCATTTCCCTTCACTCCTAGTTCGGCTGTTGTAAACAGGTATTTACCAATTTGGTGCTTCTGCCGAATCTCGGCCAAGCCAACATCTTTTTCCGTCTGGATCCGCTGCATTTCTTGCTGAATAAGTCGCTGTCCTTCTGCGCTGTGTTCCATCTCGGCTTGATATGTTGGTTGCTCGCCTGATCTAATAATGGTATCATGGTTTAACTGCTCTGCTGTAAAACCATAATCCGCTTTGTTTCCTCCTACAGGAGCCGCATCACTACCAGTACTTTCTTGTTCATCACTTGGATCTTTTCCCTTTAGCACCTTTCTAACAGCAAAGATTCCAGTCGCTAAAATGACGACAATTAAGAGTACCAGGAGTATGTTTTTAGTTGTATTGTTCATCGGGTTTAGGGGCTAAGGTTAGGTGGTAGGCGCTGGTATAGGAGCTGCTTGTTTATTCTTCTTAACATAAGCCAAGAGACCTATCAAAACCAGTACTCCACCAAAAACACCAAGGATTAACAGGACATTAGGCGCCTTTTTCTGAGCCGCTTCTTCCTCTCTTTGTTGATACGTCACTTGGTCTTCTTCTGGAGTAGTTGGTTTTCCTGTAAACATGGAAATGGCATTCGTTACACTGTTGATACCAAGTGCAGAGGCACTAATAATCCCCGCTATATCTGCCTTTTTATTTTTACCAGAGTTTGCGGAGGCCGCTTTATCCTCTTCTTTGGCAACAGGATCCTCTTGCTCTGGCTTTTTTACATAGAGTAGATCCTGACCAAACTGACTGCTAAAATCGTATTCATACATCGGTTAGGAGTTTAGGGCTTTTAATGGAGCTATGCTAACAGCTCTTAAATAACTTACACCTAGCGCAAGAATACAAAGCGCTACAGCTATTTGTACAGCTGTCCAGGCATAACTGTTGATGATTTCTACCTTGCGTTTCTTTTCTTGAAAGGCTAAATCGGCTGCACTTGGTGCTTTTTGTGAAGGCATTAAAACAGAGGGGGCTAACATTGGGGGATCCAATAGGTTTTGAACGCGTTTTAAATGCTCCTTGTCTCCCTGATCAACGCCCTCATCAATAGGCTTTATAGAGGGGCTGGGGTCTGGCAATGGAGCTTCTAGTATTTCTACCGACTCTTTTACTGTCGTAGATTCTTTCACTAATTCCTCCTTGTCTTTTACTTTGGATTGGTATTTTAGGCTCATGTTGAAGGGCTTGGTTTTTTATTAAAAAGGTAGAATAAAAAGATGATTAATAGAATGGCGGAGACAACAGAGGCAGAGATCACGACAAGTTGTAGCCGTTGGCGACGCTCTTTGCGTTCATTCGCCTCTTGAAGCACCGCTACTTGCGCCTGGGCACCAAAGATCTTAGACAGTTCGCTCCCACTTACTCCGTGGTTGCCTATACCGCCACTTAAAAAATCAATGTCTCCCGTTTGTATATCACCAACTATTCCTGCGCTTGCTAAAGGCATAATGCTTCGGGTTTAATAGGGTATAGAAAAAGCCTTACAGCCCATTATTAGCTGTAAGGCTTTGTTCAATTATAGTAGGGGGTTTTCCTTCCTACTCTACTAGTTAAGACGGTTGTAGTAAAGCGTTAAGCTCACAGGGCTGCCTTTAACTACTTTTACTTTCAAGTAGCGGAGGCCATCAATAATAACAACGCCTGCCTCTGTATTCGCTCCTAACTTCATTTGGCGATCTTCAGTGTTTTCGGTGTAGATGTCGTTTTGACGGAAACGGAAAGTTGTATCTCCAATACGATCACCATCTGATTGTTTACCAGAGTACACCAACTTCTCTTTGATGAAGTTATCATCCTCTCCATCCAAACCGATCTTAGTCAGTTCTAAAGGCGCGTTTTTCGCCAAGTCTGCAAGCTGGTCCATTGTTCTTTGACCAAAATCACCTCCAATCGTTAATTTAGAGTTCTCCTCAATTTCTTTTTCAAACATGGGATAACTGGCAATCGACTCCGTATAATTCGCAGAAATGCCAATATAGGCATGTAAGTATTCCGCTGTCTCAGCAGCAGGGACAGACAATTCTAGGACGATATCACCGCTGTCTCGCACGGAATGTCTGTTGTGCTGTAGAATGTCTGTTTTTTCTAAGACCAGATGTCCTTCTTTTTCCACCTCCTTAATCAAGCGTTTTTCAAGGCTTTCTGTTGGTCGAATTGGATAAGAAGCAATGTATCCTTTGATACAAGCAAATGGGACAACGATACAAGCTTCTCCAAAACCATCGTTGACATAAATACGAGATTCGTCGGCAATGGCTACACCTGCGTTATTGTGGGTATACTTTTTCATTAAGTTTTGTGGTTGTGTGTGTGTGTTTAGAAAATAGATAAGTAGGGGTTCAATAGGGGCTTAGCCTTTTTTTAACCACCCGAAAAAACAGCGTATTCGAGTCGCAAAGTAATGGGCTCCTTCATGGATGGATTTTATGTCTTTTAAGTAAATTAAGACCGCTGCTAAAATAGAAATTGCGATTCCTATCCATTTAATCGCCAGATCCATTTCGTCCATCACGACTTGTTGTTGTTGAGAATACAGCAGCTCATTGGCTTGATAGGCCAAGCCCTCTGTTTTCATATTCGCAATGACTTTTTGAAGCGCTGTTTTTAAAGAGTCGGTTACTTTCGGGGCAAAAAAGGCAACAAGGCCTAGTACATAAGAGCTGACGTTCTGTAGGGTTTTCATAAGCTTAAAAACGCTTGATGGTGTGGTGGAATCCAATTAACGCTACTCCGATAAACAAGAGGTATACGGCGCTCCAAAAATCCACTCCAATAGTGAGGGTAAAGTCTTCTGTTAGGTCAATCTTCATAGATCAGAAATTAGTTTTTCATACAATCGTGTTTTCTAGTGAAAGGAAGGTAAAGGTATTGCTGTTTGTCTTCACAAATATCCGACAAATAAGCGCTCTAAACCTAATTAAAAACCTGTTTTTCAATCCTTTATACACGAAATTCAATAGCTGCATTAAGCCCTACATTAAGGCTGTTTTGAGTAATAAGTTCTTTATTATGAGTCCTTTAAAAAGTAAAGTTGTTTTCAAATTCGTGTTGAAACTCAGAAAAGTGTGTCAAAGAACTCTTTTACGAGAAAAGCCGCTACTCCTGAGCAGGAATAGCGACTTTTGAAAATTATCTAAAAGGATTTTTCAATACTCTTTTAGGTGGTTTAAATTGGTAAATAGGGAGTCCTAATTTAACCTCATGGGCCTGATGGACAAAATCATACTCATAGCCTACTATCCAACCTTTAGCACTTGTAAACTGCAAGCCTGCGGCAACGTTCATAGTATTTTGGTGGGTCACTCCTACCCCACCAGTTAACACTAAACTACTAATAGGCTTTTGAATAGTTTTTGTTGTCTCTATGGTTTTAGTAACTACTGTTGGTATTTTGAGTTGGTAGCTGGTTTGGCTGGCCAACAGCTCGCCACGCACCGTTACACTAGTGTAAATGGTTTGATTCGCATCTTCTATACTATCTCTGTACAGATGTGCGGGAAGATCCTCTGTGGTGTCAACCATTGCCATCGGTAAGGCTTGACCCTGTTCATCAGGATAGATAATAATTGGCGTAGGTGGTGCCTGTGGATTCATCCTAACAATAATTGGAGGCGGTCTTTGACTATCAACAACAATACGCGTTTCTGTATGGATAACCTCTGCTGGTGTCTGCTCTCGTTGACATTGCTGTTGTAAAAACAAAGCAGCAATTAAAAGCATAATAAGGACAGGTTGTGCGTTTTTCATGGGCTTATTTTAGATGGTTAAACAAATGTGTTTTTGCCCAAATAGCCGTTTTAATAGCTGCTTCAATCCGTTGAGCACGGCCTTTAGAGCTAACAATAAACCTCGCATCTGTCAAAGAGCTGTGAAAGCCCCATTCCTCTAACATTGCCGCAAAATAAGGACTGTATCTGCTGACATCGGTTTCTCTAAGTAGTTGAAAATTGGCTTCATAATCTTTATCCCCATCACTTTCATCACTCCGATAGTACCAGGCTTTATTGGTTGCTTGTTGAACCTGCTCAAAATGATGATTGGCCAATTGATCGGAAAGGTTCGTTCCTCTTCTTGTAAAAACCATAAATCCACGTGTTGCATTGAGTTTAGCTTGGCTATTTCTTGAAGAGATTGCATTGGAGTGAAAGGAATGCAAATAACCATAATAGCCCCGATCCAACCAGTCCCGTACAATTTCAGCCCGTTTAGCTAGTGGCCAGTCTTCTACAGGGTGATAGGTTCTAATACAGAGAATGCCTTGCTCTGTACAGGAATTAATGAAAGCCTCCGCAGCAATACGGTTTTCGTGCCCCTCATAATACATTCCTTTATGATGTAGTTCTACCTCTTTATGATAAGCTCTTTTTCCTGCGGTGGTATATTGCAGTTGGTTATTAAGGCCACCATGGCCAGCATCTACAAAAACTACAAAGCGCCGCTTTCCTAAATTTAAGCAGCGCTTGTCGTAGGAGTTAGTGATAATGGTGTTCTTATTGGCGTGTTTAACTAAAGTCATCCAGTTTGGATGATCTATAACACCAGTTACTCTTAGATTAAAGCGTTTTTGAAATTGACGCACAGCTGAGGTAGTAGCTGGGCCATAGTCTCCATCAACAACTAGTGTTGAAGTGCCCAGTAGAATGTTCAACCGTTGTTGTAAATCTTTAGTGGCCATCAACAATTTATCATCAAATACACCGTAAAAAAAGCCTTTGTGAAGGAGCGGATCACCCGTCCATTGTCTCCGAGAAGAAAAGTAGTGCATGGGTTATTGGGAATTAGTTAAGGGTTCAGAATCGGTTTTATGCTTGCCTGTTACCTCTAAGGGGGTAAATCGTGATTGCTGGAGGTAATGCTGCAATATGTTTTTAGCGCGCCACGTCTGGTGCGAATTCAACCGCCTCACAGATTGTATTCGAGCATTGTGTAAGGGCTTAAAATGACGTTGTAGAATGCTTTTGAAACAAGGTGTTACAAGTCCTGTTAATATGACTTCATAGCGCACTTGGCGTAAGTCATATTGTTGTAGTTTTCCCTTGTTTTGAAAGAGACGACGAATAGAGTTGCACAAGTCTTTGGAAAATCCAATATACAGTACTCTATCTTTCTTATCGCGAATGATAAAAGTACCTTTATGCTTGTCGTAACGGGATAACTTGTTGTATTCAAATGGCGGATGGACAGTAATTTGCGCTTTTTGAGAAGGCATAAGTTACTGTTTAAATCAAAAAATAGGCTTGTTATTACCCTAATGAATTTTATTAATATTGAAGGAAGAGTAGCTATCTTAATGCTTCATAAAACAACTCCACGTCCATAGTTTCCCACAAATAACACCCAATGACTTTACCGTTCTTTGTGTGTATAAGTGACCAAAACCCACTCCAATTAAAGATACCTTTTCTCTTCTGCTGTTTCTTGTTTGGATCATAGAAATCTAGTGTCTTGTTGTAAGCCCTTCCATACATTGCACTTCCATGATATATACCTGAGTTTTGCAGAAAATTATTAACAGCAATTTTTATTAGGTTATCCTTAAAATGAGTACTCTCAGTTGCTTTTGATCGAATAATCTTATGCACTTTCTTAAAGAATGTGTCTATTTTCTCGAAATCCTTGCACTTCGTTTTATACCAATAGGCAGCTAAATCATCTAAACAACATTTTTTACGTTTTTTCATAACTGCTTGTATTTTCTCAAAAGCAATTATCATATTTTGATGAGAGGTTCTTCCTTTTGGAATTAACTTTAAAATTGCTGCCTTTTCTTCTGAAAAAGAATATTCCATTTGCTCCTTGGTTAATTTTATGATATTGGGTAATGATAAGTTTTAGCAATTCTTTCTGTTAAGCCGTCGGTTTAACGCCTTCCATTAGCTTCTTATAATTCTCCTTGGTTAAATGATCTTCTAAGCGAATAGCTACAGGTTTTCCTCCCTCCTTCTTCTTGTGGGCGTAAACAAAGCCATCTCCTTTACAAACAGCAATTAATTTATCTCCTCCTATCAAGTCTGTTAAAGCTTTATTCGTTGCTTTTGCATTATCAAAGGCATCATCCAAATCTTTCCCAAAATCACTTTGAAAGGCTCCAACCATCTCCTTCATCCCAGCAGGAACTTGGTTGAAAACGCCCTTAATAACCTGTTCAAAAACAGCTAAAACAGGAACATCTTCTACCTTCCTCTTATTATAAGCGACCCTAGCAACTAGTTCCTTTTTTTTATTGGATTGAAAAAAAACAGTCAACTCTTCAGGAGAACATTCTAGCTTTTTAGCGAAACTATCTAACATCTCTTCAAAATGCCTTTCAAAGAAAAAAACCATCATTGTTGGATTAACTAAATTTGCAAACATCATGTGTGTGTGTGTGTGTGTGTTAAAAATTATCTAGGGTAATAAGGGGTAATCGTTACCTTTTCTAAGAGAACATCTAGGGTGATAAAACTGCGTTTAGGCAACTTTCTTAGCACTTGATACATCTTCAGTAGAATCGAATAATTGGTGATAATATTCCGTTTATTCGGCGGTGGTTGGGTGTTGTTGTAAAACATCCGTATGTGGGTTACTGCATTCCACATTCTAGGTGGTACCAAGTTCGCACCATGAAACACAAAGGCAAACCAAACATTGTAGTTTTTACCTTTAAAAATGGCATTCTGGTCTCTTGTTAATTTGCCATTGTCAAACACCGTACTGGCATCATCTAAAATAAAAAACAGACCACTCATTTTCTTGATGTGCCTAAACAACTGTTTCTCTCCTCGCTTGATCTCTGTTTCACTTAAACCCTCCATTTCATCCGCCTTCACTTTCTTTCCTTTGAATTTCTTCAAGTAGTATTTTTGAAAATCAAATTGCCTTCCTTCATAAATAAAAGCCAATCTTTTTTTCTTCACATCGTACAGTAGTTCAATCTCTATATACCCTTTCCAGTCATCAGGATTACTGGTATTGTACACCAAGACCATTCTTCTTCCTGACCTGTTTACTAGGCGTTCTAAATTGTAGGTTTTGCCTGCACCTTGTAGACCAACGGCCAGCAAACAGAAGGGTTTCCTTCTGCTAACTACCATACAATTGATCGTTGATGAAGGCATTCTTTTTTCCTTCGGCGATCCATGCCGCAATAACAGGACTTGGCTTTTCATCGGCTAGTGGTGCCGTTCGGTAAACCTTCCCATCAGGACTGTACTGGTACGTCCCTTTTCCTTGATGCAATTTAAAGCGCTTCCGCTTTTCTTGATACTCTCTTAAATGTTGGTAAGGAGAATTAGACTCCACCACAATTTCTACTTCCGATCTTGGGGATGGAGCCGCTTTTGTCGCCTGCTTTGCAGCGGGGGCACTTTTTGCACGGGCTACTTCTTTTTTCTTACCGCGCCCCATCATGTAGGCCATCATTAAAGACGGTATCCCCCAGGCTCCTATCGCTATTAACAATTGGGCAAAAGGGCTAGGTTGGGTCACTTTTACCGACGCTAAGTACTCCTTGAAGGCTAGTTTCAACAGGTTCATTTCTCGCTTGCCTGAGACAAAGTACGTCAGGTGTTCCCCACTAATATGGGCACACAATTTAGCGCGCCAATGGTCTGCTTTTTCAAACGCTAAGGTGGTTAATTCGCCCATGAAAGGGGAATACTCCTTTACCTCATCTATTTGCTCCGCAGCGTTGAAGGGATCTTGCCCTTCTTGCAATTCATCCACTAGTTCATCAGTAGAAGATTTATCCCAATTGCTGGGGTCTAAATCTTCTTCATCAAAATCATCTAGATCGTCTTCCTCCTCCAAATCAAAACCCTCCAATTCTTCCTCTTCTTCTTCGGCTTCCTCCTCTTCCATAGAGGATTCTAGCAGCTCTTCAATCAAGGGGTCGGAGGAGCTATTACCTAGGTATTCCTCCTCCTCTTCTTCTTCTTCCTCTTTTTCATTCAAAAGGGCGTTTCCATCCTTCCATAGCTCTTTTTCGCCTTTAAAAACATCTCCAGGAAAATTCTTAGACACTTCTAAATCTTCCAAAGCCTCTTCAAGAATTTTTTCTGGGCCTTCAGAAATTTTCAAATCGTCTTCTAAATCGTCTTCCAATGCTTCCAGAAAATCTTCCTGGTGATTTCCTAAAAATTCTTCTTCCTCTTCAACTTTATCTATCATTTTATTAGGGGGTTTAGTGGGGGTAATTAAAGGCTTCTAACCGCCTCTTCTAATTCGCCAAGCACGGCCAAGCTATGGGCGATTTGAGCGGTTCTTGTGGATTCATTAATTAGAGGATCAAAATCAATCTCCTCCATTCCAATCTCCTCTGGATCCAAGAAATCATCCAGTTGATAACTCTGCTGTTGGAGCAGTCTTTCCGCTTCTTTTGCATCCAAATGAGCTTCTTCTTTTTGTAAAGACTCCATTTTTTGTTGAAGGAGTAAAATCATTTCTCGTTTGTTGACCGATTGTTCACAATCCGTCACTCTTTCTCCTTTTACAGGAGGATGTTGATTGCTTTGTTTCATCTGTTGTATAAGGGTTTTAAAGGTTATTTTTTGCGGTTGTTTTGTCTACTCTTCTTAGATAGACGCTTTCTAGTTCGACGCTTTTTTTTCTTATTCTTAGCCCTGTTTTGTGCTTGTTTTTTTGCTTGGAGGGATCGAACAGCATTAACAATAGGACGGGGTACTTCTACCCCCTTTCTCTCTTCTGAATCGGCTAATTCCTCTTCTAATTCTTCTAAATCGGCTAATTCTTCTACACTCAGTAACGGTGCTTGGGAGTTCTTTCTTGAAGGAAAAAAGGCCGCACTTACACGCAAAACCAATACTCCCATCAAACAAACAAGCACTAAGGCTGAAAAAAACGTGGGCGGCCAATAAGGCAGGCTCACTAATAAAATAAGGGCAATTCCTGTAAGGAACAGCGGACTAAAAAATCTTTTCATAGTAACTTTTTTTGGATCATCTAATAAGTACTACAAAACTAGTCTACCAATAGGGATTATACCCCATTTTAGCCCCTACCCGCCTTCATTCTCCTACGTATTTCGAGCTTTTTATAAAAAAACGTCGCCATTTTAGAACAAAAAGCCTTGCTCTTTTCTAATTTCCAAGAGCAAGACTTCTTTTTTCAAACGTCATTTCCAACGTGGAAATGGCTATTTTTGACAATTTTAATTTCCCCATACTAACTGTTGTACAGTTTGCTGTACCTCTTCTATCTGTTCATTAACTTTTCCTATGTTAAAAAAAATAGACAACATACCAACAGACTTTAATTCTACAGTTTTTATATCAATTGTAAATCCACTTCCTTCATAATCAACTGCTATAAAGAAGATCCCCAATTTATCATAGAATCTTTTTATAGTATAAGGGTGCCCTCCCTTAACTTTGCTTGGTTTAAGGCCAATAGATTTCAAAGCCTCATAGAGCTTATCTTTATATTCTTGATGTTCAACTTTCATATTTCTACTTTAAAATAACCGCTGTTGCTTGCCTACTAGGCTTAAGTTGGGAGAATAGTTTGTCCAAATCCATTCTTGTTTTTCTGGAGGTAATTTTCTTCTTGTTAGATTAGAAAATTCTTGGTGCTTGAGTGGCGTCGCTTTCCAACCTTCTTGCTCATACAACTCCTGCATCAGCTCATTTCTGTATCCGCTCACCATTGCTTTTCCTTCAATACCATACAACAGCAGCGCTAGTGTTCTATGGTCTTCTTCTGTAAAGTCATGTTTATACTCTCCTGACGCACTCCTACTATTTGGATCATAAGGAGGATCCAAATAAAAGAACGCCTGAGTAAAATCAAACCTTGGTATTGTTTGTTGATACCCTTGCTCAATAACTTGAACGCGTTTTCTTATGGCGCTGGCCACTTCCAATAAACGCTCTACTCCATTGTCCCAACGGCTGACTACTTCTGTACGGCCAACACATTTTGACTCCTGCCTTCCCATTGCGAACTTGATACCTTTTCCTCGTTTTGTGTTTTGGCTTCCTAGCCCATAGAAGCCCATCATAGAGCGTATAAAAAAGCTGCGAGCACGTTCTGTACGACAACTCGAACTCATCCCTTCCCACGCTGCTATGTACTCTGATTCTGCACAAAGGGTTAAGCGTAAATCTTGTATAAACGAGTCCGTTTCTTCTCGTAAAATGGTGAAGAAATTGATAATATCTCCATTCACATCACAGGCCGTAATTGCGGCGGATTTGTTGGGGTAATTTAGGGCAACCGTCATGCTCCCGCCAAACACATCTACAAAGTGTTTGCTGTTCTGGGGCATTAATTCGTAGAGCTCTTCTAATACCTTGTATTTGCCTCCAAAGTAAGGGAAGGCCTTTAGTTTCTTCATCTTCTCTATATCTTTAAATCTCTAAAATCATATTCAAGGATAAAAAAGTCCTTCCATTCCCGTTTTGCGGAATAGGGTTTCCACAGTAATAAATAACTCCCTGAACGAATAAGCTTTGAAAGCAAATAAAAAGGAATGCCTATTCCATAGCTTATGGTAAAAAGGATCAACAAGGGTATTTTTTTAATCTTTAAAAGCATTATGAGGTGTTTTATGCAGCTCCAGCTATTTCTCCATTGAATGCCCCTTTGGGTAATTGCCAATCCATTCCAGAAGGAAGTATAATTGGCATAGAAAAACATTGGGTTGCTTGATTTATTAATTCTTGACTAGCATCAACGAAGCTTGTACCCATTGCGGCCTTCGCTCTTAT
The DNA here is from genome assembly GCA_050633105.1 of Aureispira sp. Lineage (GTDB taxonomy): Bacteria > Bacteroidota > Bacteroidia > Chitinophagales > Saprospiraceae > Aureispira. The sequence goes on from JBOEFW010000082.1 coordinate 18,301, forward strand.
TCCTATTCCATGGTACAAGCTGTGGTTTAAATCCGATTCTATCCATTCCATTGCTGCTATCTTCTCTGGACTAATCGCCAAAATAGATGCCCAAACATTAGCAGATCCAAA
>JBOEFW010000082.1:18523-52745 GCA_050633105.1 Aureispira sp.
GTTTGACAAGAGCAGCGCGACCAGCCCAACTCATAGCAAGGATGGCATTGTATACGATGCCGTCTTAAAATGCTCCAAACCTCTTTTTCTTTCCAATCTAATATTGGTCGCCACTGTATGCAAAATCGCCCCTTTGTTGGGGCTGTTGCTCTGTAATTTTCCCAATACTTATACCTTGCTCTATTCTTAGATTCTTCTCCTCGTTCTCCTGTACAAATTACAAAGCGCCCTTTTTGATAATCAGGATGGTTGGCGATAACACGAGAAAGTACATCTATCTTCACAGAAGAAGAACACCAACGGGTTTGCAAATCTGCGGCGACTGCTGGAAATTTTCTTCTAGTACTATTTCCAGCTCTGGATCTAAGCCTGTGAAACGCTCCGTCCATTTCACATTGGTACAATACATCTTGTAAACCTTCTTGCTCTCGGTACATTTCACGTAAGATCCCCCCTTCTCTATAAGAAAACAAAATAGTCAGCCCCAGGGCCTCTGCAAAAGCTCTACAATACTGTGTTGTTACTTTCCAATCGAACAAAGGGCGAGCTCGTCCATCAACTTCATGGTGGTGTAATATGATCTTACTTTGGGGCACGCCGCGCTCTAATAAATCCAACACCATTGCTATAGAATCCTTTCCACCAGAGAAGCACACTAAATAAGTCACCTCTTTATCTAAAATGTCAACTAGTAGATCAAATGGAAGTACCTCATTGAAGGTTGGTGTTTCAAATAATTGTAATTGATGTAGCATTATCTTTTATTTATGCATTCGCTCAAAACGAAAAATGTAAGTGGTCTTTGTCCTATAAAAGCCCCAAAAAGTTTTTACTTCGATGCTGCTACAGAAGAGTTTTTCCGTCACCCGACCCAATACAACTTGGTTTGTTTTTCGCTCTTTTAATCCCACTTCTTCCCCTACATAAAGGGGGCGATTATTCGTCACTAGAATGGCCTGACCTCCTCCCTGGTTCCCATCCCATTCAATGCTTGCGCAGTCTATTTTTTTAATTGTATTTGCCATTAGTTGTTGTTCTATTCATTAAAAAGGTAATTCACTCCAATCGTCCATCTCTTCCAACTCTTGCCGCTCTAATAGATTGTTTTTTTGTTCTTGGTTCCATTTAAAAACGGGGTCTTGTTCCAGTTCATTTTGAAATGCTAGGAGTTCCTCTAGGCCTAACAAAGGAGTGATTGCCGCTACTTCCTTCCAATCGGTAGGCTGCTTTATCGAAGTATGGTGTACTTCTAAAGCTGTTTTTGAAAATCCTTGGTGCGGATCCTCTCCTACTGAAGGCATCCGAGTACGATCACTATGATGGACTAAGTGAACTTTCCTACCTGTTAAATCTTCCCCTACTTGAAACAACATTCGGCCAAGCGATGGCACTTGTTGTTCTTGCTTTTTTCGCCTGTGTAAATACAAGAACAGCAGTGGCACCAAAGCACAAGTCCCCATTAGTAAAAACATCATTTTAATTTTCATTAGCTATTGTCCGTTTTAAAAAATCATCTAATAGGTTTTGCCCCCTATTTCTCCTCCTCTCCTAACCTGCTGCTTGAAGGGGCTCTTGCTTATCTAAATCTCTTATGGCTAATTCTAACACCGCTATCATCTTGCAATATTCCTTGTATTTTTCACTATCCAACTGCCCGCGATCTTCATACTTTTTAGCCCAACTTTTTACCGTTGCAATGCTGTAAAACTTATCACCATACTCTACCCACACCGTTTTAGCCGTTGCCCTAATAGAATAGCCATCTATCACCAATGTCAAAGGCTCTTCCCCCAACCTAGGCCACCTGAACTTTTGCCATCCATCCGCCTGTGTAGTACTGTGTAGGTTGTTTGTGTGACTTGCGTGGGTTGCGTGAGTTCCTGCTGCTGCTGTGTGAGTTCCTCTTTTTTCTGTGTGACTTGCGTGAGTTGCTCTCTTTTTAGATCCGCTACCAGAAGGCTCAGGAGCTGAATTTGCGCCTTGAGCACTCTTAGCAAAAAGCAGGAGCGCCACCCACAAAAGTTGATTCAAAAAGTTGAACTGAACATTGCGGCCTTGGGTTGTTTTTGCCGTCTCCGCAATCTGCTTATCGAGGGCCGTACGATCACTAGAAGCTTGATGGTCAATCGCTCGTTTACCATCCGTATGCAGACCTCTAGCACTATTCAACTGACTTGTTAAAGCCGCTTGAATCGCTTCTATTTTCTCCGCTCGTTCCTTCAGCAGGGGAGCCACTATATTTTCTTTCTTCGTTTGATAACCACTCTTTCTTTTTTGCAAATGTGCTTTGGTTATACTGCCCTGGGTATACCTCGCTTCATATCCTGCTATAATTGCCGCATACTTCTTATTGCTGCTCTCTATTCGAGCTGCATAATTGGATGCTATTGTTGCTATTTGCTTTTGGGCATCTGCTCTATAGGCAGCCGTTTTTTCCTCATAGGTAGATTGAATGGCAGACGTTTTTTCTTCATAGTCATTCGCCACTTCTTCCACATTTACTTGTGCCTCTACACGAGCTAAAGCACCCGTTTTTTGAGAGAGCGTCAACGTCCAATAAAAGCCATAAGTAAACAAAGCTCCAAGAACCATTAATTGCAAGGCATGGGCTGGGCTAAAGGTAATCTTAGGAAATGGATGGGGGGTCTCTTTGGTCTTGGTAGGGTAGCGAACCGATTTTATAAAGTCTACAAAGATCAAGGTCTTAAAGAAGCCGCCACCACAAACCAATAACAGGAATTGGATAATCGCTGCATGAAAACAGGCTTCTTTCCAACTTATCGCCGCATCATACGTACTACTGTATTTAAGGGCGTATAAGACTTCATAATCAATCTTATAACAGTATACCGTTAGACACATCCAACAGACCAAAGCCACCAGCCAAACCCAGGCGTATTGTTGTACAAAACTGCGTTCTTTATTTTGGTGGTTCACAAAACAGGCCATTGCCAAGGTTGGGAGGGCTAATAGGAGGGCAAATCCCCATTTTATTAATTGAGGTGTTTTTTTGAGGATTAGGCCGAATATCGCTTGAATTATTGTCTTCATTTGTCTATCTTTATCGTGGATTTTGTTTTAAATATTTCCCCGTCACGGGAATGTTTTTGACATGGAGGAGCTGGCCTTGGTCAGCTCCTTTTTTATTGGGTTATTCTTGAGGATACAGTCGTTGTAAAAGTCCTTCCTGATGCTCATCTAATTCCAACAAGGTGACATATATTTTTTGAGTGATTTTAGAATCTGATAGCGTTTCATTCTTCCAACATTTATAAAGTCCATCAAGCTTCTTGATTTGTTTCTTAGTCAGTAGGACAGGGGGAGTTGGATCCTCACAGCGAATCGGAAGCGTCCAAAAAGTTACTCCTCCGTGAGGACTACTTCTAAATTCTATCTCCGTCAATTGACCATCATCATTTTTGTTAAACAGGAGAAAAGCTTCTTTCTTAAGCTGCTTATGGTAATTGTCTCGGAGCTTATCCAAATACTTTTGCTTTCGTTCTTCAACTTCTTTTTTTACTACAGAAATTACTATTGGTACGACGACCTGTATAAATCTTCCTATTGCCTCTAATTTTGTTTTTTTCATTGTCTTATATCTTTGTGTTAACGAATGTCTATTTGCTTTATCAGTTCAATGTGTTCTTTGCAAGATTCGATCTTACCTTCTAAGCGATACCACACATCTGGTGCGCCTGTAGGCTTTTCCCATTTTATCAAGTTTCCTAATTCCAATAGGCGTTTTATTGCGGGATCCTCCTTTGTTAGTATCGCACCTTTTGCCTTTCTTGCTCTTAGTTTTGTATCCAAGTTGGAAAACGCTTGCATATGCTTATTGTGGTGCTCTTGTTCTTGCTTTAGTTGGAGTATTTCAGCCTCTAATTGCTGTATTACTTCTTGAACTGTCATCTTGAATCGCATATCTAAATCCCTTTTCATCGTAATGGTTAACCAGTTGTTTTCCTATACGAATGTCTATTCTTAATACATTCTTGTTCCAATATGAAGCAACCTCGTCTAAGGAATAAACTCGACCACTTTTATACTTGTAATTCCCTGTTTTGCGCTTGTAGGCCGTCGTTGGAATAATGCACAACAAATACACTTGACCTCGACCACAAGCATTGTAGCGCTCCTTCGTTAATCGGTGTTGATCGCCTCCCATGCTGTATTGACTAGGGTGGTAGTAGTGAAGGATTGTGTTGGAGGCAGCATGTGCTAGGTGGGCGTTTTCCCACAAGTGCAAATGGTTTTTTAAATAGGTTTCCATTTTTTGGGGGGTTATATTTTTGACCCAAAACTTCCGAGCTGTTGCATTGTTCTTAAACTTGATCATCACATAGTAGGCTGCTGTCCGTTTACGTGCAGGCTGCTTGTTCCTTCCTTGAATTTCGTGTTCGGCACTCATGTTCTTTGTTGATTTTATAGCGGATTGGCTTGATTAAAAATTGAAGTCATCGTATCCATAAAGAGGCGATCTAATTCCTCCTTTTGGGCGCTGCTCAAATAAGGATCTTCTTGGAGTTGTTGACTCCATTTGTGGTATACTTGGTTGGTGGTTTGCTCTGCGGCGGCTAGGCCGTACTTGTGGCTTTCTTGGATGCGGCTATAGTAACAGGCTAAAATCCAGTTCTTGGCCTTAAAATAAGTCGCAGAAGCTTTGTTTTTACGGTGATACTTCTTCGTTAAGGTCAACCAGTCTTCCTTGGAATAACCCATTGCTGCATCTCCTGCCTGTGAAGACAGATAGCAGGGGGGATACCACAGTTCCTCCAAACGGCCACACTTCGTAGAGTATTTGCGCTCTTTTTCGATCATGTTGGCCACGATTACAAAGGCTGATTTCTCCAACGCGGGCAATCTCTTTTTAAAACGCTTGATGGTCAACGCTTTGTTCTTAGCCGCTATATAAGCAGGGTTTGTTTTGTATTGAGCAAGTTGAGTACTGCGATACCTTTCTACCACCATTTTAGCCTCCTGTAAACGCTCTTGTAACAGGTGGATGCTTTGTGTTCTAGCCAAAGCATTAAACACCTGACCAGGATACAACTGCTCACACATAAAGTCCCACAGACGAGCAGCATTGTTTCTTTCCGCTTGTTCTTCTGTCCGTTTCGCAGCCGCTAAAGTCCCTCGTTTGCTTTGCTGGATCTCGCGGGCTGTTTTTTCTTGAAAAGGTGACAAATTGGCGGGCGGAATACTTGTTTGCTCTTCCAACAAGGGTTTGTTTGTTCGTTCCGTATTTTCTATATTTAATGGGCTGTTCTTCGCGTCAGCGAATGCCTTATTATCCACAGACAGAGGTGTATTAATTATTGTTTTCGTCTCTGTATCCTTATAAAGTAAAGTACTTTCTTTAGAAAGTATGTACTGTTGTAAACTTTCCTCTTTAGCGCCTAAAGAAGCGGGGGCGGGCGTGTCCAAAGAAGAAGGATCAACACCCTTCATGTGGATAACTTCAGGCGCTACATAAAGCTTGTATTTACCGCGACCTCCTTTTCGACCATTCGTGTTCAAGTCTTCAGGGCGAGGGTTCCTTTTTCCTACAAATTCGTAGTTCTCTTTCTTCTTAAGAATCCCTACCTTTAAAAGCAATTCTAGCTGGTTATAAACGGTTTTCTTGCACATTCTAATATGTTTGTACTCTTGGGTATTGTTCGCCATCGTTATGAGCGACTGAGTGGTGGTAAAGCAAAAGAAGGCTTGCTCCTTTATCGCTTCAATAAAAATACTTTTCTGAAAGCTGCGCATGTTCTCCATCGTCGCAGGTATCGACCGTAGGATCGCAAACAACACATCATAAGTGTTCGCCGTGATTCGCTTTTCCCCTTTCTTTCGCGTCTCCTGGTAGCGATTCATCAGCTTATAGGCCGCATGTTTACACGCGGGTATGTTTATTAATTCGTAAAAAGATGGGAGGTTTAAAAATGGACAAACCTCTGCTTGTACGTTACTGTTACTTGGCATTAGACATTAGTTTAAAGGGGGGGTATCGCGTCCCTTCGACACCCCCCAGGAATACAAATCCCCTTTCATTTACAATTATGGTCTGTTTAGGTCACCGTGACCAATCACAAGGTAATCCTTGTTTGTTCGTGACTGAGAAGGGAGTCGAACCCTTAGTAAAAGCCTGCCCATCCGCTATTATGTTCTTACTTTTCCTCTCCTAAATACCCAGTCTAACTATATTTACATTTAAGTCAACTTTATTCTTGAATCAAGTACTGGACTAGATCTGCCGCTATTTCCGCTCGATAGGAGCCTAGAAGCCATACATCAACCTCTCGACGCACCGCTTTGACGGCATAGTGTAGCAGCAACTCTACTGCTGCTTTTAAGCGTTCCTTTTTTTCTATTACATCTCTTGGCAGTAGTTGTATAGAACCAACTGGGTGAGCATTTCTATTCTTAACCGATATATACAATTTCACGTATTCTTGATCCTCTTTTTCAATGCTGATTTTGACATACTCTGAATACGTCTTTCCTACTTTTTTCTTGTCTTCCTCTCCAAACCAAAAAATTTTCCGCCCTGGTTCTTGCGCTTCTTGGAATTTTACACTATTCATCTCTATTTTGTATTGGTATTGGTTCTAAAACCGTTTTTCTTATAAGCCCAAACGAGGGCTCTGATTCTTAAACATGCTGTATATGTCTTACTTGAAAGGCTTTACAATCAGTAGTACGGAATACATAGCGACTTGTGGCCATAAAACGCAACTGCTCTTTGGTCGCCATAAAACCTGTTTTACCAATTACTTCTAACTCTTGATCTGTAGGAGCGTAGGAAATAAAATGTTGTGTTATTTTAGCTTTGTCCATCCTGTATTAAAATTGGTAATAGTTAGTAAATAGGTGCGGAGTACAAGTTCTTGTGTTCTTCGCTGATATGATAATCTCCTTCATTGTCTTGATAGACCAGCTCTTGCTCTTCTAAGCGATCCAAAGCCTGTTGGTAACTCTTGAGTAAATTACCATCATAGCCTTCTAGGCGGCTTTTTTCTTCCTGTCCACTTAGTACAGCTAGGATGGTTTGTTGGCGGGTACTTAATCTCATACTAAGCCTTTGTTCTGTTTATACAACCGCAAGGCCAAGCGCATTTCTGCCTGTTGTATAGCTGGGCAAAAGTCTACAGCTAATTGTCTATCTTTACTATGTTCATACTGAACCTCTTTAGCATAAGATCTTCCATTCAAATCAATTTCAAGGTAATCATCATAGGCAGGGTTAAAAGCTTGCCTTGGTTCCTCTTCTGCCCAATCTGCAACTGTCCAGTAAAGTACTTTGGCGGAATCTAAAGCTTCTGGGTTGATGTTGTATTTTCCGCCTTTAAAACTTGTTTCAAATAGGATTAAATCTTGGCCACGGCCATCAAGATCCGCCACCACTACAAGGCGCTTATGTACTGGGGGGCGCTGGCCGCCTATGTAACGAATAAATTCATAAGGCTTTTGCAAGTCACCTAAGAGCTCTTCATTGACTGTTAAGTATCCTGCTCCTGTACGATATACAATGCGTAACATACCAAGTATCTCCTTTGCCATAAAGGTCGCCAAATCCCCTTGTAACAAGAACAAACTGCGCGATCTGACACAAAGCACTACGTCAACTGCTTTTTCTAAAGCAGCTGGAGCTAGCTTAATATTTTTTGACGCTTCTATCTCCAATACTCCTGCTGCTAACAATATACGAACTCCCTCAGAATTAGGATCAATAGCTTTATCAGCTAAAAAATCAGTGTATAGCTGCTGGATTTTATCTTTTAGCGCCTGGCTCTCGTGCTTATCCTCTGCTAGAGCAGTGGGTTCACTGTTTTCTATTTGCTTGGTTGGTTCCTTAGTTTCAACAGTAGACTTAGATGGTTTTGTGTAGGGCATAGGTTCCAGCGCCTTTTTAAGCGCTCTAAGAGCCTGCTCTTCTACTACATAGTATTCCTGCTTATTAAAGTCAGAATAGGCCTTTCTGATTAGCCCTAGTTGCAACATTAACCACAGATCAAAATCACAACGTTGATGGTATTGCATCACTCCTTTTCGATTAGATCGCCCCATGCAATTTGTTCTAATTTCTTCCATCAAGCAACCTATTCCACAAAGGGTAGAGGGGGACAACGTATCCGTCTTATCATTTATAAAAATACCTGCCTTCAATAACGCTGGATAAATTTCTACTAATGCTTCTTGAGCAACATCTCTTGTTTGGTATTCTCGAAACTGTGCTTCTATAAAGGCTATTTCGTGGGCTTGGAGATACTTTGTTACTTCTTCCTTCCTATTTTTCTCCTCCGAAAAATCATAAGGAACCACTTCCGCACTCAATTTAATTCCTTCCTCACTCAACCTGAGGAATCCAGCCTCTACCCAATTATCAATAAGCTCTTTGTGGCGAACGGTGTACGTCCCATCTTTCTTTTTGATCCTGTTTGATCCAACTCTATTTTTAGCTACTTCTAGTAGCTCTAGTCCTGTTTTCTTTAACTCGGATACATCCCAAAATTTGACGTTTACACTCATAAGTTCATTTTTTAAATTTACAAATCATATCAACCACTAAGAAATATACCGTCCTATACCCCTTAGTGGTTTGATGAAATTATTAACTAGTTAATGTTTTCCAATGACTACCATTCCCCCAATAATTATCATCAATGACTTTATACCAAAGCTCATTTTCATGTAAAAAATTTAACAGTTCAGTTATAGTGATAGCATTGTGTCCTAATTCAAATTTCTTCCACATTTCTAAGAAGAAATCTTCATTCTCCAATAGGTCAAATAATTTTTGAAGTTCTACCACTAACATAGTTCGTGGATCTTTCTTTCTTCTACCAAAAAAATAAGCGTTGCCATCAAATATCAAATCACATAGTTTACCAGTGTGCTTTGCTGGTATCACATTGTATAAATACTCTACAAAAGTCACTGATAGTGCATTTGATGGTTCTTGTGGTGTTTCGTTTTTCAAATTCATGTGTTTAGTGTTTTGGACAGCACATAGCTCTGCTATACCACTGTATTACAGTAGCAATAAATAAGGCAGCTAAAAGCTGAAATAATGTGAAATGTTATACTAAAAAGAGTACTCTCATACTCCACAAATAGTTGTAGTTAAAATCTCTTTTGTCAAATCCTCACACTCAAATAAAGAAGGCAGTTTAGCACAATGCTAAACCACTTCTTTATTTGCAATACGTCAAATTGTAAAGATGAATTGGTGTAGAGTTAAAATACAATCCAGTACAAAAATTAGGATGTATCAATAATAAGTTTGCTACAGTAGCAATATTCTTGATTCTTTGCTAATCCAAAGTTATCTCTAACTAATCTTGTACCTATTCATATTCAAATAAAAATTGTGTCAAATCTTGTCCCGGGCACAATTTAGCTTTACAATCTTTTGATTGTGAAGCTTTTTTTATTTATATATAGCTTCACAATCAAAAGCTTTCCTATACTCCTTCTTCATAAGTTACAAGCAATATTCACAAGCTAGAAGCAAGTTAATTATAGTTGCTATAATATAAGCCCAAATAAGAGGGTGCTCTACCATAAGATACGTTTTGTTCTGAGGTGATACTTTGGGCAAGTGTTAGAACAAATACAAACACACTAAAAATATAAAAATGAACAAAATACTACTATACGGTGCCGATTGGTGTCCAGATTGCAGAAGAGCAAAAGCATTTTTAAAAGACAACAATATTAACTACACTTTCATTGATGTTGACTTAGACAAAGAAGCGACATCAAAAGTAGAGCAAATTAATAATGGAAAAAGAATCATTCCTACCGTTATCTTTAATGATACCCCCTTAACCACCCCCTCTAACATTGAGCTTTCAGCAGTGTTCGGGATTAATGAAGTAGGTAGAGTACAATTATTTGGAGCTGACTGGTGCCCAGATTGTAGAAGAGCTAAAAGTTTCTTAAAGGATAATGCTATTAATTTCGAGTTCATTGATGTAGATAAGGAGGAATGGGCAACTGCCAAAGTAGAAGAAATTAACAATGGAAAAAGAATTATTCCTACCGTATTAATAAATGAGGTCCCCTATACCAATCCAGATAATGTTGCTCTAACAGAGTTACTATCTATCAATGTAGAGAAAGAACATAAAGTATTTGATACGATAATAATTGGTGGTGGAGCAGCAGGATTAACCACTTCGATCTATGCACAACGAGATCGTTTTGATACCCTTATTTTAGAGAAGAAAAACATTGGTGGTAATGCGTTCTTAACTGAAAAAATTGAAAATTACCCTGGTTTTAATTCTATTTCTGGTCCAGCATTAATGGATAGAATGGAAGAACAAGCCAAAACCTATGGAGCTGTCATTAAAACGGGAGAGGAAGTCCTCTCGATTCTTAAAGAAGGAAATTTATTTAATGTCAAAACAAAGGGCGCTACCTTTTTAGGTAAAACAGTAGTATTATCAACAGGATCAACTTATCGATTATTAGGCATTCCTAATGAATCAGAATTAGTAGGCTCAGGTATTCACTTCTGTGCTACTTGTGATGGAGCATTTTATAGAGACAAAGATATTATAGTAATTGGTGGTGGAAACTCTGCTTTAGAAGAAGGCATATTCTTAGCAGGTTTTTGTAAGTCAGTAAAAATAGTACATCGCTCCAGTGAATTTTCAGCTTCCAAAACATATGTAGAAAAACTAGATTCTATTAAAAATATTTCTACCTCTATGAATAAAACTTCTGTAGAATTCATTGCTGGGGAGAAGGAAACATTCCAATCCTTAAAAGTTAGAGACAACGATACAAAAGAAGAAGAATTAATTTCAGCCGATGGCGTTTTTATTTTCATAGGATTAATTCCCAATACCGCTCCTTTTAAAGAATTAATAGAATTGGATGAAAGAGGTTTTATTAAAACATCAGGCTTAGCAGCAACTTCTGTCAAAGGAATTTTTGCAGCAGGGGATTGTAGAGAGGGAGCAATTGCACAAGTAGCTGCTGCTACTGGCGAAGGCGTTTTGGCAAGTTATGGTGTTAGAGACTACCTTAAATAAACATTTGCTCCAAACTAAAGAAGGAACGAGTCTCCTCCTCTTATATAGCATTACTGAGAAGGAGGGTCTTCATAAAAATTCCACAGAGCCTGTTTCCATACATTATGTGCATCGAAACGACACGGTGGAATTTTCTTTTTTTGGAACATATAGACATTTGAATGTTTACATAACCTACTTTGTATAATTTTATGAGTCCTCAAAATTAATCCAAGATACAAAAGGATAAACATGGTAGAAGCAAATCGGAAATTTTCAATCAAGCATGGAAAGCAAAATCAATTACCAAAAAGTAATTAATAAGATTTACAAAAAGATACTTAAGGAAGAAAATATTGGTCAGGCAGCCACCTATATACCTGAATTATCCAAGGTAGATACTAATAAATTTGGTGTTTGTCTTAGAACGGTAGAACACAAAGAATTTGGAGCAGGGGATTGGCAAACCAAGTTTTCCATTCAAAGTATCTCCAAAGTCCTGTCTTTAAGTTTAGCCTATAGAATTTTAGGGGATCGTATTTGGCAAAGAGTTGGTGTAGAGCCTTCTGGTAATCCCTTTAATTCTTTAGTTCAATTAGAAACAGACAATGGAATTCCACGCAATCCTTTTATCAATGCAGGCGCTTTAGTTATTTGCGACCTGTTGATTAGTCATACCAAGGATGCAAAAACTGAATTCCTAGAGTTTCTTAGAGCTATTTGCTCCAATAATGCGATCAACTACTCCCCTTCTATCGTCCACTCTGAAAAATCAGTTGGTTATCGTAATATTGCCCTTTGTAACTTCATAAAGTCTTTTGGGAATATTAAAAATGATCCTACAGTAGTCCTTGATTTCTACTTTCATATGTGTTCCATCAAAATGACCTGTCAAGAATTAACTCGAACGTTTATGTTTTTGGCCAATGATAATTTTAGATCTCCTAACAACAAACGGATTTTGAAAGTTAGCCAATCCAAAAGAGTTAACGCTATTATGCAAACTTGTGGTTTCTATGATGAATCAGGAGAGTTTTCCTTCAAAGTTGGTTTGCCTGGCAAAAGTGGTGTTGGTGGTGGAATAATAGCGATTCATCCTGGTAAATATTCTATAGCCGTTTGGAGCCCGAAATTAAATGAAAAGGGGAACTCCAATAAAGGCATTCAGTTTTTAGAAGCGTTTACGACCAAAACAGCTTCTTCTATTTTTTAGATGCTTGGATGGAAAATAGAACATAAAATTACATATATTAATTATTTATTTTTTATTAAATATGTTACTCCTTTACTCTTTTCAGAAGAAATGACAACAAGACGATACTTAGCCTTTTCTCTTTTAGTTAATCCAACTTCATCTAAAAAAGAAATAGATGAAACTCTTACACCATTTAGTTTAGCCTTAGTCATATTTACATTTAATAGGTTTGCTCCTATTAGATTTGCATCACTCAAATTGGCTCCATTTAGATTTGCTCCACTCAAATTGGCTCCATTTAGATTTGCTCCACTCAAATTAGCTCCACTTAGATTTGCTTCATTCAAATTGGCTCTAATCAAAAATGATTTTTTAAAATTCGAATTAGATAAATCTGAATTACTTAGCACAATATAGTTAAAGCTACATTTTTCAAAATCTTTGTTCTTCCAATTTACAGCTCCTAAAATAGCTCCCACTAAATTCAATTGCTTCAAATTCACTCCTTCAAAGTTCACTCCTTGTAGTTTGGCCTTATCCAAACGCACACCTTCCATTTTTAATCCATTAAATTTAATACCACGTAAATCAGCCCCAGTCAAATCAGCATATGATAAATTTGTATTAACCAAAATCGCTTGTCTTAGATCTACATTGGTAAGATCTGCATCAGTAAAATCTGCTCTTGTAAGATCTGCATTAGTAAAATTTGCACTTTTAAGATTTGCATTAAAGAACTTTGCGTCTTTCAAACTTGAATTATAAAAATTACATTTATTTAACTCGCAATCTTCAAAATTTGCACTATCTAGTTTAGAATCAGAAAAATTAGAATTATTAAGTTGAGCTGTAGTAAATATACTTTTTGAAATATTTTTTTTCACTAAAATGCACTTTTCAAAAGATATTTCTGAATATATTTTTCTATATGTTTCAGTGTGAAGCTTTTTATTAATTAAAAAGAGAAGCAATTCTTCTAATTTATCACATCTATATCCAATAAATTCTTTTTCTTTAGTATTTTTTCTTTTATAACCATGGTTCATAAGCATAGTTATAGTCTGATTTGATATTTTCTTTGTTCCACCAGAATTATAATTGTTTTTTAAATCTAATTCTATTGTTTCTTTTATATACTCTATATTACATTGGTGTATTTCTTTTTCACGTACTCTTTTTTCAACAAAAGGTGAATCAACTATATTTTCAATTGCAATTATTTCATTTACAATATCTTCTGTTATCAAAATAGCAGCATCAACATCAATACTAATTGTTTTTTTTTCGAAACTTTCATTATTAGCTAATAATTTTTTTTTAGCCTGAATCAAACTTTCATAAAGATTACTAATATAATAATTGTTTTCATTTAAGTAAAAATTTGAAAAATACTCTAATTCTTGAAGAGTTTTCTCTTGATTATTGTAAAAAAAAGTATCACTCCTCGAAATAAAAAGTGTCATTAATTTACTAGCATCCATAGTATAATACTGATCAAATCTAGAATCTAAGCTTTTTATAAAAAAAGTCTTCCCTTCTTCTGGAAAACCAAGAAAGTACAAAGCGTATCCTTTCAAATAATTTGTCCAATAAACAATACTTTTATTCTCTTCTGCGCTATTAGCACATTCATTCAAATAGGAAATAGCTTTTGCATATTCTTGCCTCTCTAAAGCCATTTTAGAAATGATTAAACATGTTATGTTTTTAGCATTTCCAAGAGATAATTTACTAAAATCTAGTTCTTTTTCTAAAGATATAGCTAGTAAAGTATCTCTACAAGAGAGTTTCTGAAGTTCACTTTTTAATAAAAAGTGAACTTCAGCAAAAATTGTTGTATCTATTTTTAATCCAGTTACAACGATTCCATTAAAATTGCAATATTTTTTAATTTGATATAAAGAGTCTATATTAAGATCAGCTTTAGGGGTAATATATTGGTCTAGAAGCTTAGTCGAAAAAAGATTATTTTGGTTAACATTATTTAGTTCATTAGATAACATCAATGCAAATTGATTTCTATTGGGGTTATTCTTTCTATAAAAATCTGCAATATAAATTACGTACTCAGTTTTTTGTTTTTCAATACAATTATGTATTTCTTTCTGTGTTTTTACATGAGGCAATAAGAAGAAACAAATTATAGAAATCACAATCAATTGCAAAACACCACTCCATAAAACATTAAATGCCAACAACTTATCTCTTTCAGAAAATCTAGCTTCTTTTCGGTTAACAGGCACTTTTGCATAGCTATCCTCTTGAATATTTTTTTTATAATTTCCATATTTAATAAGTCCAGCTATAAAAACAACTACTAAAGATAAACCAGCATAAATAGCATACCATTTAATATTAGTAATATAATACAAAGCTCCTACAACTGCAGCAATAGCTCCAAAGGTAACTTTCCAAGAGCGTTCTAATTCTTGGAAGATATTAGCTATATCAGATAATTTAATCATAATAATTTCAACAAAAAAAGTTATTAATTGACACAATATACATATATACAACTATTTTTTAACTAAATACAGGACAAAAATAAAAAAGAATAAATAAACATTATTGCGAATTTATAAGAGCGTAAGTCTGTATTGGATTCTGAAATTATGAAGAGCAGCGTCGATTTTGACAATAATCTGCCTCTTGTAGTAAGAAGGGATTTGGATTTTTTCCTTTATAATTCTAAGCTTTTTGAGTCCAGCAAAGACATGTTCGATTTTTACTCTAAGTTTTGCCATTGCTTGATTAATCTTTTTTTTACGCCCCCTAATTTCTTTCCCTTTGGTTTCTTAAAAGATAGCATCGTAGATGCCACTTTCATCTACTCCTAGAAAACCTAAATCCAACAGAAAGGGTACACTGCCTATGTCTATTTCCAATTCATCTCCTAATAAATGCATTGTTGATTCTTCTTTATGATCGTAACTTCTCCCAAATTCAGGGCACACACCCAGTTGCTCTAGACTTAGTTCATAACCGTAACCATGAGGTTAATTTTTAACAAGGAGGGACAAAAATCCTTTTTCGCCACAAAGCTATTTGTAATAATCTCTATTAAGACAAACTTCAACCAACAGGTAAAAACACCTCCGCCAACATACAACGCACACTTCCACCACCCAAGGTTTCAATGGTAGGAATAGGACTAGACAACAAAGTAGTATGTGCCTCTAAAGTAGCTACTTGTGCAGGAGTTAAACAGTCTCTAGCCTGCTGAGAAAGCACCAAAAAAGTCTTTCCATCCTTATTACTCACTTGAAGCATATTACCAGCAAAAGACTCCAATTGAGACCAAGAAAGGGCCACAACTGTTTTATTCGTTTGTTGAAAACGATCTAGTAAAGCCTGCTTTTGAGCAGGGTTAGTAATCGTATCAAGACCAATGACAACAAAGTCCTCTCCTAGAGCCATCATAACATTGGTATGGTAAATTTCTTGTCCTTGCTGATCTACGGCCTGAAAAAGCATCTTTTCATAGCCCATTAAGGTACAGAATTCATCCAATGCCACCTCTTGCGTACGAGCACTTGTACAAGCATAACAAATCTTATGCACTCGATCTAAAATCATACTGCCTGTTCCTTCCAAGAAAACGTCTTGTGCCTCCCAATGCTCTAAGGGAATGATTTCTTGAAAACCAAATTGCTCTTGGAGCTGCTGTAACAAAGCAGGGCGGCGTTCTAAACGGCGATTTTCACTCCACATAGGATAAGTAAGAATTTGCCCTTGCTCATGAAAAGAAACCCAATTGTTAGGGAATACCGCATCCGTCTTAAGCGGTTCTGAATTGTCCTCCAAGACCAATACTTGAATCCCTTGCGCGCGCAAGGCCGTAACCAATTGATCAAATTCTGCTTGTGCTAATTCCGCAATACTAAGCGGTTGGACACGATCAAGAGCCGTGCTAGATTCGTCTAATAATTCTGCGGCACTTTTATTCTGCTGAAAAGCATTATTGGCAGCCGTTTCTTTATTAAATCCAAAATTAGCTGGTCGAATCATTAAAAGCTGGTGGGTCGTTTGTTTGGACATTAGTGCATGTTTTAGAATTAAAAAATAGAATACGTAAAAATAGGAGTCCTCCATCAATAGAAGACTCCTAAGCGCATAAATTTCTTATTTTTTTTCCTTCTTAGAAAAAACTAACAATAGAGTCTACAATCCTCTTAAGAATGTTTTTTGTCGAAACGTTTAAGCGTATACGCTATACTAATTCCTCCTGTAAAGTGCTTATAAATATTGGTTCCTATAACCGCTCCTTGATCGTCCGTATAATTAACAGATGTTGTAGGCGTGAGGTCTAAACTCCCATGTAACAATAATCGAAAAACAGGACTCATCTGCCAAATGATCTCACTACGCAAACCTAGAGTGACACGATGCGCTGGTACTATTGCAAAACTATTGGTTACTAATGCTCCAAAATCTATCCCCACTCCTATTTTAAGTGGTTCTACAGGGGTAAAAACGGCTAATACAGGAACGGTTACATACCCCAAACTCCAACGAATATCGGGATCTAAATAAGGTCCTTTTAAAGCATAAAAAACACCTGTTTTTATAGCAAAAAAATCCTTGAAAGAATGCTCAAAAGATAGTCCTATACGCCCTCCGATAGCGGGCTGAATAGATGCGATAGAAGGAAATCTTCGATCCTTGTACAGTGGTTCACTACTGTAGAAAGAAGTAACCATCGTTCCCAACTCTAACCCAATAGACGATTGGGCATGAATAATCGATTGATTAACTAAAAGGAAAACAGCAAGAAGAAGAGTCTTGAATAACAATAACTGATTCATGGTCGAATGAATTTTGTAAAGGAAATGATGAAGGTAAATTTCTGACCATGTATGAAGGAAAGGTTTTGAGTAAGAACAAAGGTAGAAGAGATTCTAATCCCTCTTCTTACAAGGAACTACAAAAGTGGTGAATACGCTGCTTTGATTTCTCTTTTTTACCCCAAAAAAAAACTCTTAAAATATCGATTAATTAAATAACATCACTTTCGTTACAATTCCTTCTTAGGCTAATCGTGTTAATTTGATCAAAGCTATCTTTCTTTTCTCTAACATCCCATCTAGAAGATATTCAACAACTGCTTTGTCATTTCTAATTCCTAGAATAATGGCTTCTTGGAGGTCAAAACCATTAGCGGAATTAAATGTCACTTGATCCCCTATTTTAAAACCCTTGTTATAATCTATTGGCCAACACCATTCCTCAGGAAGTGTAATATAGATTGTTTTAGAAGTCAAAGTACCCAATGTAAAAAGCATAAGTAAAACATCAGACCCTTCCACTTCTTCACGAGAAAAGTCTTTAGGAAGGAAACAAATGGTATCGCCCAAATTAACCTTTCCCCCAAAAAAATAAAAACACTTTCCTCTAATGTGGTTAAGTCTTTTCTTCTCAGAAAAAGCTTTAGCTAGGCTATAATCATAAAAACAGTACACTAATACAATAAGAACACCCGCTATCAAAACTAAGGAAATAAAAACAGGCGGCTCCTTTATCACTTCTGAAGAGATTTGTAACAACATAGGCGAAGGGGAATTAGGAAGAAGAAATGTGCTCTTCTTCTTATAGAAAAAATACTTTGTTTAAAAACCAATTCAATTTAAATAAATTAAATTTTAAATCAAAATTAATTTAAATAAAAACAAAATTATTTTTATTTAAATTATGTTTTATCCCAATTCTTCTGTATACGCCTCAAAAGCCTTCAAAAAAGCCGTTCTATAAGATTTACCAATGGGAATCGCTCTTCCTTCTATCAAAACAGTCGCTTTATGCACCTTTTCAATTCGAGCAATATTGACAATATAAGAGCGATGTACCCGTATAAAATCATCGTCTGCTAATTTCTGTTCCCAATTAGTTAGACTACCCAAAAGCATAATTTTTTCTCGATCCATGACCAAACAAACATAATCTAGTTCAGATTTGATGTATTGAATCCCTCTAATCGTGACTTTATGAGTTGTTTTATTGGCATAAACTAAGAGGTACTTTTGAGAACGACTATTCCAACTGCTTTTGACGCGCTCTATCGCCTGCAAAAAACGGTCATACGAGAACGGTTTCATTAGATAATCAACAACCGCCTGTTCAAAAGCATCAACTGCATATTGAGGATAAGCAGTCGTTACAATAACTTTAGGAGGATTCTTAAGTGTTTTTAAGAAATCTAGCCCATTGATTGCTGGCATTTCCATATCCAGAAAAAGAACCTCTACTTTAGACAAGAGCGCTGGGGTCAAATCTAAAGCAGATTCTAAAACCGCTATTTCTTGGAGGGAGGACGTCTTCGCAATATAATGCTGTAGGAGTTTTTGAGCATTTCTTTCATCGTCTATAATTATACAATTGATCATAGGTCCAAGGTCAGTTTTACAACAAAAGTAGTGGTGGTTTCTTCTATTAATAATTCATGTGTATTAGGATAGAGTAACATTAATCGTTGTTGCGTATTTTTGAGACCAATGCCTGTTGTAGTGGAAAATTTTGATGGACTAAATATCTTACTCTTAGGGTTCTTACAATAAAAAAACAACTGTTTAGCTGTTAATCGGAGTTCTATATTAATTTGTTGTGCCCCTCTCAATTGACTAGTGTATTTCACGGCATTTTCTACAAAAGTCATTAGAATCAAAGGAGCAATCAGTTTAGTATGGTCTTCTATTACTTCCTTGATTTCAAATTTAAGTTTGTCCTCCCATCGAAATTGACAAATGCCAATAAAGTTTTGAATGTGCTCCCAATCTTCTGTGATTAGCACTTTTGCATTTGCCCCCTCTCGCCATAAATATTTATAATTATTAGATAATTTCAGCAACAAAGTAGCAGCTTTTTCATTGTCCTCTAGGGTATAATAATAAATGCTATTAAGGGTGTTGATAAAAAAATGAGGGTCTATTTGCGCCTTTAAATTATTTAGTTCCGCTACTTGAAGGCTTTTGGCTAAACGATTGCTTTTTTTGATGCTGTATAGAGTATAAAAAATGAGATTAACCAATAAAAATTGCCCCAGAACACTAATAAAATGAGCTTGGTAGGTATAACCTTCCAGTTGATAAATGTACACATCAATAATACGTTTGGACACCCAAACACTTCCCATTGTCATCAACAGCAGTAAGCCCGCTATATACCAAAACTTAAATTTACTTTTGGCTCCAAAAAGATAAAAGAGATTGCAATAGCTATTGATAATAATAAAAGGCGTCTCTATGTTACTGAGCAGCAATTGCATCCAAAAATACTGCCGAGGGGCAGATTGTAGAATCGGCAATAATCCATACAACAACCAACATAACAGATGAAGATACACTTCCTTGCTTAGTAAGTATTTCGTGAATTGATTCATAGTTTAATTGACCTCTAATGGTAGTCTTTGTACCTGCCCATCCAAACTTTTGACGAGTAATTGGTAGCGCCCTTTTTCCAATGCTAAGATTTTTCTATCCATTGAACTTTTTATCTCTAAAACATCTACAGGCGTCGCTTCTGAGTCATCTCCTTCTTTATACGCAAAAAGTAAATAAGGAAAAGTAGCATTTATTTGATGATAAGGAACAGCAACGCCTCTTTTTTCGCTCAAAGTAAACAACCACATTGGCCGACCAATAACATAGGTTGTTGGAGGAAAGTAGACATTCATATCATACCCCGTTGGGTTGGTAGAAAATAACTCTCCTTCCCTATTTTTGAAAACACTAATACTTTTTATCCTTTGTTCTTCTATCAATAACCGATAAGGGTTAGCTGTTTTATTAGAATGGGTTTCTAACCATTCTTCTTGATTAATTGTTAGGGGGTTGATCCCTGATTTTTGTTTAATAATCGCCCCTAGATTCCCTATAATATCCCCTTCATGTATTGTTTCATTAAGGTGACCATAACCACAATGAATGATTATTTTAGCGCTAGGATGCACTTTTAGATAGCGTAAAATACAGTCTGCTTGGCCTTCCTCTCTACTGTACCAACGTTTTAAAGGGTCTGCTTCTGCTGTATCTTCTTGCTGGTCATAGGGCAAAACGGCATAGCCTTTAGCTACCGCTCTTCTAAACAAGTTCCCATACTGTGCTTCTCTAAAATAGGTCCCTGCACTAATTAAAGGATAAGTTCTCTTTTTCAAGGAGTTTTTATCCTCATCGTGCAATCCTTCTAAAAAAACAGTCTGGTATCCTTGAGCATACAATCGTTCTAACAATTGACTTGTAAAAAGACGATTCTGAGCACTATAATGTGCTTCATTAATAATAACAATAGAATGTTCTTTAGCACGCTTTTCAATTTCAATCAAGGCATCAACAGCTTGATACATCGAAAAATCGGCGCTCACCTTTGTTTTCTTTTTCTTTAATGCTTCGTGTGCTAATACAAATCGTTCATCCATCTCCAGCACCTTCTTATAAGCACCAATAAAAGAAAAGTCAACCGCTAAATGCTGTAATTGCCGTGTAGAGGTATTGGATTGGAGTTTTTCTTCTATTTCTGTAGAGAATAGGTACTTATTACAAGGAACTTGAGCATACAAATTAGGAAACAATGCCATTCCCATTAATAAATTAAGTAGTCGTTTCATGATGCTTATTTTTTAAGTATCACCAAACTTACTTAATAATGAAATGCGCTGCTCAAAGTATCTATAAAGAGCGCTGATTGATCTATGAACAGATCAAAAGGCAACCAATATCTTTAATTATAAAAAGAAAAGCAGCTTTATAGGCATTACTCCTTGACTAAAAATGCTGCTGATAAAAATCCACAATACGCTCATCAACCATCACGTCTTGTGGACGCAAAGGACGACGCAAGACAATGCCATCTAAGGTTCGGCAACGACTAAGAGCGACATACGTTTGTCCAAATTCAAAGGCCCCTTTTCCCATATCAATAATCACCCGATCAAAGGTTTTTCCTTGGCTTTTATGAATCGTCATTGCCCAAGCTAGACGCAAAGGATATTGGGTAAACGTTCCTATTTTTTGAGTTTCAATTTGCAATTGATCGTTGAGGTTATGGCGAATAACTTCCCATTCAAAAGGCTCTACGTCAATGTAACCAATGGTACCATTGGGTTGCAAAAGAGCCACTCTAATACTATCATGTGTTAAGGCGTGTACTTGACCGACACTGCCATTGACATAGCGTTTCTTGGGGTCATTTTTTAAGAACATGACCTGAGCGCCTACTTTGAGGTGTAAGGGCGTTTCTGCGGGCAAGGTCGTTACAGAACCCGTTATTTTTGCCAGATAAGAATGGGTTTCTGTGTGGAGTTCGGCTAGTTTTTGTTCATTAATAGAATCGACCTCTGCATTCCGCGCTGAAAGAATCACATAAAAATCTTCGTCTTCTAGTTCTGTTTCATGCCGCTCATTCAGCTCATTAAATTCTTCTTCATCAATTCTGCGTAAGCGAATCGCATCTAATAAGCGAATAAAGCGGCGATTTTCTTGGCGGTAGACCTGGCGCAGTTCAATCATCTGAATATCCAACTCCCCTGATTGAAAAACTTTAGCGGAGAAAAAATAAGGGCTCTCATAATGTTGTTGAAACAAGGCGCGCTCTTCATTGGAAGCAATCACTGGGGGCAATTGAAATAAATCTCCAAAAAAGATCATTTGAATCCCTCCAAAAGGTGCTGGATTCCCTGTATTCACTCTCAAAAAGTAATCAATTTGCTCCATCATGTCGGCTCTTACCATAGAGACTTCATCAATGACAATGGCTTGTAGTGCTTGAAACATACGGCGATTACGGCGGACTCTAATCTCTTCCTTTTTGAGTGGTCGTGGTGGAAAGCCAAAGAAGGAATGAATCGTTTGCCCCTCAATATTGAGTGCAGCAATACCTGTTGGCGCCAATACGACCACTTTCTTACGGGTATGCTGTCGCCAAAAACGGAGCAAGGTGGACTTTCCTGTTCCAGCTTTGCCCGTAATAAATAGACAATTGTTAGTGCGCTCCATTTCATGAAGAGCGGCTTTGAAATCCGAATTCAGATCAATCGTATCTTTGTTCACAATCGTATTTGATTTTAAGAATAATGGTAGTCCTAGTGTTTCTCTCTTGTCAAAAGGCCAAAGGGTTGCTTCCAAAAGTGGCAAAAAAGCGATACCTTACCAACACTCTATGCCCTTTTTTCATTTTTTTTTGAAAGTGTCTTTATTTTATAGAATTACTACTTATGCGAAACGTTTATCTTCTCTTGTTATTAGGAGGCCTTTTTTCTTTTACAATGCAGGCACAATACGACCACCAAGATATTTTATCCGGCCAGACAGGTACCAGTTTATTGACCAATTTACGGCTCAATTATAAACCAACTATTAGTGCCTCTTATGGCACAGCACGCGACAATATGTTTCGCTACATTTATAGAGAAAATGACACCGTTACTTGTGTTTACACAGGCCTTAAACGTTATTTACCTTCGAATGCACTTAGCCCCAGAGCGCTTATGTTCGACAATAATAGTAATATATCTGTTAATACAGAACACACCTACCCACAGAGTAAAGTATTAAATAGTGCAGGGCGCTCTGACTTACACCATATTTTCCCAACTAGAGCCTTAACCAATAATGGCCGTAGCACCTTGCCGTTTGACGAAATTGCTATTAATAGTGTGGATAAATGGTGGAAAGATGCCAATTTGAGCACCGCTCCTCCTCCTACCGCTGAGCAACCCTTCTACAGCAAACAAAACACCAATACTAGTTTTGAGCCAAGGGATGATCACAAAGGAAATGTTGCTCGTGCTATGTTTTATTATTATACCATGTATAAAAGTGAAGCGGATGGCGTAGATCCTAATTATTTCAACCAACAAAAAAATATCTTGTGCCAATGGCATTTAGCCGATCCTGTAGACAGCCTAGAATGGGTACGTACGTCGAGGATCGCTGTCTTCCAAAATAATCGTGTCAATCCCTTTGTTATGGATTGTACCTTAGCCAATCGCTGTAACTATTGCACGCAAACCTGCTCTCCTCCGAATAGCATTACTCGTCAGGAAGATTTTGGTTTATCCCTCTTAGACAATGCCCCTAATCCTGTGTCTACACAAACACAATTGAGCTATCAATTGGAACGTACTCAAGAAGTGACCTTGCGCATACACAACCACTTAGGGCAAATTGTTAAAACAGTCGTAGTGGCAGAAGAACAACCTGCTGGTCATTATAGTTATGCCTTAGAGGTAAGCAACTTGCCTGATGGCTTGTACATCTATAGCATTACCATAGGACAAGCTGGACGCAGTGGTACTTTTTCTAAAACAATGATTGTTGCCAAATAAACCAATCATTCTTCTTATACGTCTTAAATTTCTTTTACCATGCAACGTTTATTGGTTTTAACAACTAGTGTTGTTCTTTTGTTATTTCTACTAATCGCTTGTGGTGGAGATACGGTTGAGAATGCCTTTCCTAAAAAGGTGCCTATTGACAAACGGGCTCAAAAAGAGCAAAGCGAAACGTTGGCCAACCGAGTCACAGCACTTACTAGCTGGAAAAATGGCCGTACAAATATTGAAACATTCTTAGAAAAAAATAGCGGTTATTACCAAACAGCCGATGGAAACGAGGCCTTGATTTCAGAATTTACAACCTATTACCTAGAGGAAGAAAAAACTACTCCTATCAAAACGCGTTATACCTATATGACCGGCTCTTTTGATGTCATTTATTGGTTGCCTAAAGGGCAACTTTGGTTGGAACGAGATGGTTATGATTTTTTGATTGATGGAGATAGATTGGTAAAAACTATGCGCGATGGCGAACCTGCCCAAGCAACTTCTCTAGAACAAACAGAAGCGTTGGACATCGCCAAGAGTGCTCGCGAAGAAACGGTTCCTGTCAATTATACCCTCTAATTATTACTTATGACTGTTTTAACGCTTGGCTTCTCGCCTTGTCCTAATGATACGTTTATTTTTGATGCCCTTATCCATGATAAGATAGATACGGAAGGCTTGCATTTTGAAGTGCAGTTGGGTGATGTAGAACAACTCAACCAAAAAGCCTTTCAACAAGAATTGGACATTACAAAATTGAGCTACCATGCTTACGCTCATTTATTACCGCATTATGCCCTGCTTAATAGTGGTTCTGCTTTGGGCAATAATTGTGGCCCCCTACTCATTGCTAAAACAGCCTTGAATACGGCTAATTTAGCCAAAACTTCCATTGCTATTCCAGGTAAGTATACCACAGCTAACTTTCTATTAAGCCTGGCTTTTCCTGAAGCACAACAAAAGCAAGAACTACTTTTTTCAGAAATTGAACAAGCGGTTTTGGACGAGCGAGTAGACGCAGGGCTAATTATACATGAGAATCGTTTTACTTATCAAGATAGAGGTTTAGTGAAGCTTATTGATTTGGGAGAATGGTGGGAAGAAAATACACAATTACCCATTCCTCTAGGCGGAATTGTTGTCAAACGCGATCATCCATTAGAAGTACAACAACGCATTGATCGCGTATTGAGGCGCAGTATAGAGTATGCCTTTGCGCATCCAGAAGAAGCCTTGCCTTATGTACGAACCCATGCCCAAGAAATGGATACGGCGGTGATGCAACAACACATTGGTTTGTATGTTAATGACTACTCTATTGATTTAGGAGCGAAAGGACGAGCTGCTGTACAGTTCCTATTTGATACGGCTGTTGCAAGTGGCATTATTACGCCTGTACAAGTCCCTATTTTTGTTCCTCCTTCGACTTAACACCTTTCTTTATGGCTACTGATACTTACCAAACCATTGCCGCTCCTTGTGAGGGATTCTATAAAGAAAAAGGCAGCAAATTTGTTGCTTATGTCTATGAAGTAGATTCCGAAGAAGCCGTACGCGAGCGCTTAGAGGAAGTACAAAAACTGCACAACAAAGCGCGGCACCATTGTTATGCCTATAGGATTGGCAAGGATGGCAATCGCTTTCGAGCCAATGATGATGGAGAACCATCAGGCACTGCTGGACGCCCTATTTTAGGACAGATTGATAGTTTTGGCTTGACCAATGTACTAGCGGTGGTTGTTCGTTATTTTGGTGGAACAAAGCTGGGTACTTCTGGCCTCAAACGCTCTTATAAAACAGCGACACAAGATGCCTTGGAGCAAGCTACTTTGGTAGAACGCATAGTCGAATCTACTTATGAAGTTGTCTTTGATTATGTGGCGACCAGTGATGTGATGAATTTCATCAAGCAAGAGGGTTTTGTAATCAAGAGCATGGATTATCAAGAAAAAACTACGCTTTTAGTACAAGTTCGGGACAGCGAAGCCGAACGTTTTGAGAAGACGTTGAATAAGATTATTGGGGTGAAGGTGACCACTACTTAAATGATAGGTCAAGCAATCACCTCTTATGGAATGCTCAGCTATAGAAAAACGTTAATTCTATATTTAGAATTTAAAAAACCATATTTTTAGAAAGGCCAAGGATATGCTGTTAAACTTTGACTTTCTCTAGCAAAATTTGCTGCTCAAACAAGGCTTTTAGACGACCGTCATGGGTCACAATTAACAAAGTAGCATTATAAGCTTTGCTCTGTTCTAATAATAAATTGACTACTTCTTGGCAATTATCGTCATCTAAACTAGACGTTGGTTCATCCGCTAAAATCAAAACAGGGTCATTCACCAAAGCACGAGCAATGGCTACCCGTTGCTGCTCTCCCAAACTGAGGTTTTGAGGTTTGGATTGAAGCTTGTCCCCTAAATTGAGCCGTTCTAATAGATTTCTAACTTTCGTTCGATCTTGTGTG
Organism: Aureispira sp.; assembly: GCA_050633105.1. GTDB lineage: Bacteria > Bacteroidota > Bacteroidia > Chitinophagales > Saprospiraceae > Aureispira. The sequence continues at coordinate 44,509 of JBOEFW010000082.1, forward strand.
GTTCCTGCTAAATATTGTGCAGTCAACAAATTATCCTCTACCGTCAAGGCTTTGATGAGGTGGGATTGCTGAAAAATAATCCCGATATTTTGTCCTCTAAACTGATCTAAGGCTTCTCCTTGCAATCGAGCCAAATCTTGGTCTTGTATACGAATGGAACCTGACACTGGCGGCATCAGTCCTCCTAACAAGTGTAACAAGGTCGTTTTACCACAGCCTGATTGTCCCAATATTAACCAATGGCTGCCTTGTTCACAGTGCAAGTCAGGGAATTCAAACCGCTGTTGGTTACCATATTGGAAAGAGAGTTGTTTGGTCTGTATCATAAGGCCTTTGCTATTTTTTCAGTTAGAACATTAAAAGTACAAAAAAAGGAGCTGTCCTATGGACAACTCCTGTATAAATTTATGAGCGCCTGTTCTCTACTGAATAGCAGACGCCTACTTAAAATGATTCCAAAGACTATTTCTTTTGTTAGGAGAAACTATTGATTTCTTTCTAAATTATTGCTAAGAATATTACTCATCAAATACGCAAAGTTTTCTTCGTCACTGTTCCACTTCCGTTTAGGGCCTGTATGTTCATGACAAATGACACCCACCATTTTACCATTGACAAAAATAGGCACATCTAACATAGAATTAATGCCATTGGGTTGGAGGTAGACTTCTGAAAATTCCGCAGTCCCAAAATGTGTATGCGCATCTTCTGCGGCTAGTGTTCTGTTGTTTGCGATTGTTTCGAAGTAATTGGGAAAATCTACTTTATTTAGAACCGCTCCTTTCGAGTGGGTACCTTTGTCTTGCTCATATAAATCGATGCAAACCACCCCCGATTCGTCTTCGTTATACAACCAAATACTAGCGCGATTAACCGCTAAGCTTTCCGCTAATGTTGTGGTGATTTGTTGAGCGGCTAATTCCAAACTATTATACTCTGATTGAGATAGGAGCACGTCAGAGAAGGCCTGAATATAGCCTCTTAAACTCTTGACCGTATTCTTCGCCATATCTTTTACCGTTAACTCTATCCCACTTTGACTTTTTTTGTCAAATTCCTTGCTCATCACATCAAAGCTTTTCTGCATCTTTTGAATGTTCTTTGGAGAGTCCTCCATAGATTTCGCCCGAATAGAAGAGCTTTTGGAAAGGGCAGCCAATCTAATTTTAGCTGGTAATCCTCCAATTTTATCCGCTTTAGTAAAAAAATCTAATAATTTATCGCCCATTATTTTTCTATTAAATTTACTTTAAACATATTTTTCTTCTATAATTTACTATTAATAAAGATTGTTATTCAGAACACTTGGTTACCATTATCGAATGGCAACACTAACAGTATTAACTGTTTATTCAACTCCCCTTCTATTATAGCCTTTTTATAAATAAAAGATATGAAAAAAATAGGACATAAACTACAAATAGTAGCTATTTTTATAGGGAATAATAAATTATTATGTCTTCCAATTTTGGCGGACAAGCCGTTCCTTCTAGATCATATACTTTTCGCTTGTTAACATCTATCACAAAAAAGCCTTTCTCCTTTCCAACTTCTATAAAAGAAGTATGGAAACAAGAAAGGCTTTACGATTAAGCCATTCGCTTACGCTGTCTGCTTTTTATTTTACGATAATCTTCAAACTATAGTTAATACCCCTCTTGCTTTATTGGTTCCTTTTTATGATCTCCAGCTAATAAAACGCTACTAAACTCATTAGGGAAAGCCAATCTCCAGTAAAAATAACCGGTGCCTGCCAAGCCTAGCATCAAAGAAGGCGAAGTAGTTTGCCCAGTTAAACGTCCAGAGGGGTCATTCACACCACTAGGCCAAGGCAATCCTGTTCTATGAAATTGCTCATATCCTATTTTCCCAACAGTTTCGGCTATTAACCTGTACTCATAAATATTAAAAAACTCCGCGCCACTTAATAAAATATCGGAATTACCTGCTACTCCATGACAAATGGAGAAATTGATGCCCTCGATTCCTCCATTCAAGTTATCTATTACTGATCGATAAGTCGTCTCCAATGCCACCTGTGCCATATATTGGTGCTCTTGGTTTCCTGTTAGTTGATAAGCACGTATTCTAGCTAACGCAATACCTGGTGCTCCGTGGCACCAAATAGCACTATAGTTAGGTTTCCCTTCACCTTTGTATTCTCTTAGGTCAGGCCAGTTTTTACCATATTGGTCAAACCATTGATTTTCATAGTTAAAACCCATTGTCCCCGCATGGAGGTAGCGACTATCTTGGGTATATATGCCCAATTCTAACAGTCCTACAGCTATCCCTGCTGCTCCATGAGAATAACCAGTTAAACCATATTTTACCTCTGGAATCGTTAACCAAGACCAATATTGTGGTGTTTTTTGAGCTTTTTCTAGTAAAAAGTCACCACACTTTTTGGCCATTGTCAAAAATACTTCTTGTTGTTCCTTTTCGTGTATTTCCAATAAAACGGGAATCGCTCCTGCCGCGCCACTAATAATATCTATTTCATGGTCAGCTACTGGAATATCAGCTAAACTGGTAATAATTTCCAATCCTTGCGCTCTCCATTCAGGACGATTTTGTTGTTTTCCTATCGTCCAAAGATGATAAGCGGTACCTAGTTTTCCAGAAAAGAGGCCATAATTTCCCAGTTCGTTCCCTTCTTTTAGAATATTAATAATACTATTAACCGTCCCTTCTAAAGTTTTCACCAAAATAGGCTCATTAATTTTTGTCACTATTCTAGACAAAAAGGTCGCTACTCCTGCCAAACCGCTATAAGGTTCTGCTGATAAAGTAGCCGTTACCACTTTAAAATTGCCGTTGATAGCGTCTATTTTGTGGCCTGTCCAGTTACAGGTATCTTCATACCAAATGGCATCTTTGGCCAAGTCTTTGGCAATTTTATAGGCTGTTTGGAGAAACATTTGTTGATTAGTAATCATTATTGATAGATTAAGAGTTTTGTAAACGTGGATTAAGATACATGTGTGTTCTGCTAATTCCCATAGTTTCCATATAGGTTAAGACAAAATCTAAGAGCGCCTCTTCTTCTTGGATATCTTGCTGAAAAGCTTCCACCAATGCTTCTGCAATGGCTTCTACTCGGCTCATTCCAAAGCTTTGTCCATTGCCTGGATCTTCGGCAAAGGCTACTCCTTTGTACAACTGTTTGGTGAACATAGGAATAGAGTCTTGAAGATAGTGCTCTACTTTTTGGCAGATGGCAGGCAACATCATTTGAATAATGGATAAGTGTTTCTTATCAAAATATAAAACAGCGCTATCAGAACGAGTATAGAGCGCTTTATGATTGAGGCACTTAAAACTAAAGGGGATGTTATAACTGTTTAGACTGTTGCTAATTTCAGCAATGAGTGTGGCTGCCCCCTCTGGCTGAATGTGCCAATAGATTCGGGCAAGCGTCCCCTCATGACTCAAGTATTCCTTTCCAAAAATATGATAGAAAACAGGCTGTGCTTTTCTATTTTCTTTTTGTCGATGAAAGTGGACATATTGATTGATAACAGGTGGTGCTGGTGGAGCATTATTGGGCGGGGCTCCATTCCAAGTAGTATTGGTAGTATAGGTATGGGGAATTAGTGGCCGCAATACGCCATTTTTTTGCGCAAAAGCTTGTCCATTAGGACTAACATGATAGACCTTCCAATAATAATCCAAGCCTTCTGTAGAACAATTGGCAGCGGACAAGGTATTCATAAAAGCCTCGCGTTCGGCTATAGGGGGCAATGGATTTTGCGCACCAGTATGGGCACAATAAAATCGACTATAGAGTTCATTTACAAGGGCATTGGTTAAGTTTTGACGCGCTTCTTTGGTCGTAGAATTGGTATTGCTTCCAAAATTGCCCAAATCGTAGCCCGTCTGGGCATAGGCATGTTTGGGGTAGGCTTCAACAAGTTTTTCATCTACTACAAAGCTGTGCTTGGAGGTAATTTTTAGCCGTTGAAGAATGGAACGAATTTGTTCCTCAAAAATATTAGTTGTTGGCGCTTGCATAGGAAAGGGTGGTTAGACCAAATAGCTCCTTAATGGCTTGTTCGGGATGATTGAATAGGTGTTGGCAGAGTTGGATGGCTCTCATCGTATTGGGCAATATTTGAGGTTGTTGGTTCGCTTCAAAAGCTGTTTGCAATAAACGGGCACCTGCCATACGGGTACTGGTGATTAGAGCTGTATTGGCTTCTTCTTCTGTCCATTTTTGTAATTGAACATAGGTTTTCCAAAAGGCTTGAATGCCTGCTTGAATAGCAGGAATGGAGACAAATTCTTGCCCTTGGACTTTTTGAGCATGCCAAGCATTGTTATTGTCAAAGCTAAAAATCCAAGAAGATAAATAGGATTGTAATACCCCGCCTACGTCCCATAAGGGATCACCAATATTGGCAATTTCCCAGTCGATTAGTTTTAATTTCCCTTCTGTGGTACACACGAAGTTCATCCATTTGATGTCTCCATGTATGAGACTGGTGGCTTGCCATGTGGTGCGGATTCGCTCTAAACCATTCACTATATCAGGCGTATTCAACATGTATTTTATAACAGCTCCATTAGGGCTATCTGCTAAGCCTTTTGCATCTCCAATGGTTAAAATCCAAGGGAGTTGTTCATTGAAGAACTGTAAAGTGGGAGTGTTTTTTAAAGTCTCTTGGATGGGTTGATGGTAAGCGTGTAGGATTTCTCCTATTATATTAGCATGGGTTATTGAAAAGGCTTTATTTTCTTGAATGTTTTCCATTAGACTTTTCGCATAAGGAAACAATTCTGTTGCTAAGACTTGATTATCGGCATCATAACCGAGCAACTCAGGAACAAAGGCTCGAATTCCTTGATAACAATCTGTTTGCTGAAATAATCTATGGACAGTGGCATCTTTTTGTATTAAGTAGGCATTTTGTGAATGTATTTCAACCAATTGCTTCACAAAAATGGATTGCCCTGTTTCTAGATAGACTTTGAAAATGGCGTTTCTAGTTCTATCCGATTCTACTTTGTATTTTCCTTGCATTAACAGCACTGGATTGAGGTAGCCCTTGTCTAGTAGATAGTGGTGGATGTTTTTTTCTGTTAATTGCATGGTGCGTTTTTTCTTGGAAAAAGAAGATAGAAACAGAGATTGTACTAGCCTCTCTCTGTTTCTAATCAAAAAAATTTATTTAACAACTTCTGTAATAGCCTTCTTTATTAATTTTTTTCACAAAACATAAAAAAGCTATTTCATTCAGGACCAAATATCGCTATCCACAATATACTGGTGCTGAAGTACATACTCCTGCCCACATTGTTATATGAGCTGTTTGTGCTTGTGCAAATCCTTGGTTATTTGCAGGACAACCAATTGTTGCGGGACAAACAGGAGGCGTTGTATTAATACAAACAGGAGGAGAAGTCACTGGACAAAAAGGAGGAGAACTTACTGGACACAAAGGAGGAGCGGTAACAGCATTTGCTTGTGCTCCACAGTCTGGTGTACTGCTAACAGGTGGAATAGTAGGGCAAGGAAACATAGTAGAACAATTAAAATAAGTAAACATAATGTTTAAATTTAAAGGATTAAAAAATTGAAAAAGGTAATACACACCACCTCTAATAATATTGGATGGTGCATTTATTTTTGAATACCTCCCTCACTATTAGAGAGAAATAGCAATCAGTTTCTTAAAAAAAGACCATAAAACAAGCTTATACTTTGCTTGATAATTATCATTAATGCTGCGGACAACAAATAGGCTGTGGCTGGGCAGGATTAGCTCCTTGCGCCTGTGCAGCATACTGCTGGTAGATATTCCCACCCAAATATTGCTGGGCTATACGCTGTTCTTGAACAGGATTTACAACATTGCCATAAAGATATTGGCTCGCCTTATTCAACCAGATCATAGTGCCACCAATTGGACTCTGTGTTTTGGTTAGTTTGACGGTATGCAAAATATCCTCTTTGGAGATTTCTAAGGATTGGCGGAGTAGTGCATCCAAATAGAAGATGATTTTTTCTTCCGTAGTGCTTTTACCTATAAAGCCTGTTAATTGAATGATGTCTGTAGGAACGGTATTCTTATCTGTAAGGAGTTTCTTGACCAGTTCATCTACTGGAAATGGATCTTTGGTTGCCATTGTTGTTTTATTTTAGGAGGATTATCAATGATCTATTGTAGTAGGTGGCTTATTTCTTGGCCTTTGTTTTGGGCGGAGTTTTGGGTTCTGCTTTTGGTTCTAAGTCTTTGATCGCTTGGAGCAATAGTTTGCCATTAGGTTCTCCTAAGCCAGTACAAGGATTCCAACCATAATCGGCTAGATAAAGCCCATTATTACCATTGGTCACTTGGATAAAAGCGGGGGAGCCTTCTAAGGAATAGAGTAATTCGTTAATGAATCCTAGTTTGTACCCTAGTGCTTGGTTGAGGCGAGCAATAAGTGCGGCCCAAAGAGGCGTGGATAAACTAGTTCCTCCCATTGGCATCCATTGCCCATTAAAAACAATCTTATAACCAGAATTAGGACTTGCATTGGCTGCAATATCAGGTACGCCTCTACCATTCATAGGATTAAAAGGCAAATATTGAGGATGGCGACTCAGATAAATATTAGAAGCCTTTTGTTGATATTTTGGAGTAGGTTTACGACGGCTATAGCCTCCACCTGAACCTGTCCAAGCTTTATTTCCTGTTAAATAGCCTCCCCACAAATAATCCTCTGTACCTCCACAACCTAGTACCAAAGGATCATTGACAGGGGTCATTACATTTGGAATTGGCAGACCATTATAAGCGCCATGATCTCCAGAAGCTGCGATGACTGTAATACCTCTAAAAGCGGCTTCTCGAAAAGCTTGGCTTAATTCTTCTAATTCTATTGCACTAGTCGTTAACTCAGAACCTCCCCAACTAATGGACAACACATCAGGTTGGTGAATGGAATCACTTAGAGCACTTTTAACCGCTTCTAGAATGGTCTCTCCATAATACAGTACTAATTTAGCTTTGGGAGCTAGCGTACCTGCGACTTGAATATCCGCTGTTACTTCCAAGTTATTCTTGAGAGTAGTAGCAGCGTTTGTTAATTTAGTAGGATATCCTACTACTTCTATTGTAGGAACTTCCATGTTTAACCCACTAAAATACATCCATATATCAACTTTATTAAAATCTCCCCCCAATTCTATCAAGCCAATAGTTTGTCCTGCTCCATCTCCAGTAGGAAAATTATAAGCTTGGGCAAATTCTGAGACAAAGTGACCTTGCCCTTGGTAAGTTTTATAAGAGCCGCGTTGCTCTACATTTTGTTTAACAAAACCACGATAGCCTTTGGAAACGGGAGCACTCTCTGCTTTGTCTATATGTATTTCTCCCAAATTATGATCTAGACGAATATTTTTTTCTGTAGCAATAGTCTGTATGAAATTTGCTGTAGCATAAACAACTGCTTTCCTTTCCAAAAGATGTTCCTCTATTTTAGAACCTGTTCTTGTAGCCAATTCACGTAAGTATTCTCCTTCTTCCTCACTAATAGAAAAACCATCTTTATACTCTGCAAAGCTCAGGTATTTTCTCTCTTTGGGGTGTTGGGTTAATAAGTCCTCTTGGCGTTCTTGCTCTTTTTGAGAAAGTACAGGAGGTGGTAAATAAAAAGAAATTTTTACAGTTTGGGCTAACATACTTTATGTGTTTTTATGAGAAAAAATTGGACTATCCTATTCTGACAATATGGATTAACTCTTCTTTCTCACAATTAACTCTTATAAGAAAGAAGTCCCTATCTCTAAGGAACAGTCCAAAGATCTCCCCTTTTTGCTACTCCTCATACAGAGAAAACCCCTATATTATAAAAGTTAGGGTTTTCCCCTAATGCCTTATTTAGCCCCTGAGTAAGATGGATCTATTCATTTTTTCAAAACCTCATAATCAATTCATTAAACCCAAATCATTCAAATAAAACCCTTACTTTTCTTTCCATTATTAGTCCTATCAACAACGCCCCTAGCCCCAACAACCAAGAAGGTTTTGGGGAGTAAAAGATGCTGTATATAAAGGAAGTCCAAAGTTTTGCAGGAAAAGAGGGGTTGAAAAGAGATTTATTGCTCCCTTTCAAACACAAAAAAGCCTTTCTCCTCTCCAACTTCTATAAAAGAAGTATGGAAACAAGAAAGGCTTTATCCTAAAGCAATTCGTTTACGCTGTCTGCTTTTTATTCTACGATAATTTTCACTGTTTTTACTTCATCAC
>JBOEFW010000083.1:0-8612 GCA_050633105.1 Aureispira sp.
TGCGTTTTTGTATGGCTTATGGGGATCATTATGAGGTTTTGATATAAAATACGCCTTCTAGTTGTAATCAGTACTTGCTGTTACTAGCATAAAAAATTCTAAAATTAGTCCCCCTCCTCTACCACTCTATTCTTCTTACCAACTAGAAGGAGCGCTTTTTTTTAGTCTCCCTGTACAAATTACCAAAGGATTCTTTTCTGCAAAAGCATTTTTTAAAACAAGTTTTTTATCTTTGTTTAGATTTAATCCAAATAAAAATAGAAACCGATGTGTGACCACTGTACTGTAGCTAGAAATTCAGAAGGATTTGTTCTGTGGTGTGAAGATTGCAAAATCTATCGCGTCCATTTTAATACCATTGTTTTAGCCTTAGATGTAAAGGGATTAGAGTTATTCAAGAGCAATCTATCGATTTGTTATCAAGAAAACAGCGGCAAAAGAATTGCTAGAGACAAGCGGCATATCTTTCTAGACACTCGTTTAGAAGGACTTCAATTATGGTTTTCTACGGAAGAAGTAGGTTCTCTCTTAGCCTTATTGCAAGAAGCAACTTTATGTTTTTTGACGACGAGAGGTTGATGTTTTTTTTAACAGGCGCCTTTCTTTAGTAGTAGAATCTTCTATAAGAAACACTACCTTTAAGCCTTTCTTCTTCACAACCACTTTAAACCATGAAATCCATACAACAATCAATTGCCCATATCAATTTACTCGTTCAAGATTATGACGACGCGATTGCTTTTTATACCCAACAAGTAGGGTTTGAGTTATTGGAAGATACGGCTTTAGGCAACGGCAAACGCTGGGTTAGAATTGCTCCTCCCAATAGTATAGGAACGGCCTTACTCCTTTCAAAAGTGACAAAAGAAGAGCAACTACAACAAGTTGGTCATCAAGCAGGAGGAAAAGTTTTATTGTTCTTACAAACCAACGACTTTTGGCGAGACTATCAACGTATGAAACAAGCCAATGTTCATTTTTTGGAAGCTCCTAGAGAAGAAACCTATGCAACTGTTGTGGTCTTTGAAGATCTGTATGGTAATCAATGGGACTTGTTAGAACCCAAGTAGTTTTTAAGGGCAGTTTTCTGTACGCAAAAACAAGCAATTTTTAGGATTTTTAACGCAAAAAAGTTAAATTTGAATCTTTCATTTTTTATCTATCCAATATCTTATTCCAATGCAATTAGATCCTAAAAAAATCAAGGGGGAGACCTTTAGTCTTACTACTTTAAGTAAAAAATTCCGAATTGCCAGCAGCAAAAAATACGTCAAAGGCGCTTTAGAAGAATTGGGAGGTATTGTTAATACTAAAGGAGGAAAACAACTAATTGGTAGAGAGACAACTAATTTTGGTACCTCTAATAAGAATGGCACTTTTATTTTTGAAGGAGAATTGGAAGATAGAAGCTATCAACAAGATTTTAAACACTTCAAAGATATTGATTTGAAGCTGTATGATATGCTGCGTGAACTTCTAGCCACTACCAATATCAAGTTCACCTTCATTCGTATTGGCGTTCCTGTAAAAGAAGCAGAATTTGAAAAACTAGAAAAAAAACTCAAACGTAAAATCCCCGCTGCCGTCAAGGAGTTTTACAGTATTTTTGGAGAATTACGCATTCTTTGGGATTACAGAACACCTTATAAAGATACTGGTAGAAGTGCCAATCTCAAATCTTGGAACATTGATTACCGAGACAATCACAAAGGTTCTTTCCAGATTTTGCCCCTCAAAATGGTGCTGTTTGAAAAATGGGAAGACGAAGCTTACTGCTTTGATGTAGGCAGTGAACTCAAACTTTTTGATACCTCTAGTGAATACCATCCTGTCGCCCTAGATATTACCGATGAGGGCGATCCATTCGTGTATAGGGGAGAAGACCACGGCATTCAGTTTAGAGAAGCAAGTCCTTTTCTTTTTACTGATTATATTAAGCTTTGTATTGGGTTGTATGGCACTAGAGAGCGCTTGCGATATTTTCAGTTGATGGGTTTGGGGAGTAATTATAATAAAACCGACCAAGAGATAGCGGAGGCAATTGCAGGCAAAGTAGTGGTAGATATTAATAATGATGCCTATATACAACCCAAGCTAGACGCTGCCAAAACTTCTGCTGAAAATGCGCTAGCCGACAAGGATGGCGAACGCCTTCTAAGCTCCATTCAAAAGCATGATTTACATACCCTTAATGCACCGCTTTTTTATGCTTATCTCATCGATGTTGATCGCCTAAAACAAAATGCAGCTTCTTTTGCTCAAAGAGTCACCCACCAAGTCAAAGATGAGAACTTTGATTGGGAAGCTTATGAAGCAAAATATGCGAATGATCCTATTTTTGAAAGTAAAGAATACCTCAAAGCCAAAAAGAAATTTAGTAAATAAATCGTATCATTAATAAGGCCTAATAGTCCTTCTAGTTTATTATGGATCTAACAGAAAAAATAGTCCTTGCCGCCGAACAAGGAAAGGTAGAGCAAGTAAAAGAAGCCCTTCAAGAAGGCGCTAGTCCTGATGCTATGGGCCCCAATTCGGGGGCCTTGCATTGTGCCGCAGCAGGTGGTCATATCGCTGTCGTAGAAACGCTTTTGGCAGCAGGAGCGAATCCGAATATAGCAGACCAACAATCCTTCTACCCCTTGCATTTAGCCGCTAGTAAATGTGCGGATAAGATTTGTGTATTGTTACTAAAATTCAATGCCGACATAACGGTACAAACCCACCAAGGAGGAACCGCCTTACATGTTGCCGCAGCGACAGGTTGCCCTGATGTAGTTGCTGTACTCCTCCAAAATGGAGCCAATTTAGAAGCCAAAGATAGCTATGGGGCAACACCACTTTTGGTAGCCGCAGCAGAAGGTGAAAATCAGATTATTCAAGCCTTGTTAAAGGCTGGTGCATCAGTAGCTGTTGTTGACAAAAACAAAGAAAATGCCCTGCTCAAAGCAAGTCGTCGATTATTACAAACTAGAATTAAACATTGGCAGAGCGTAGGCAAACAAGAGGAAAAGGCCTTCCAATATGAGATTGTCCAAGGTTGTTTTCGATATAACGCAGATTATGATACCAAACAAGTTCAGCAATTAGGCCGTATTATCTCCCTCCAGGAACAACAACATTGTGTCGCACAATCTTGGGGTCCCAAACAGCATATTCATTATTTAAACGCTTGGGCATCCATTCAAACCTTACTCCAAACTTCCATTGCCGTTGATGCGCCAAACATTGTAGGCCACTCTCCTATGTGGATGATTTGTGCGGCAGGGGAATCCAAACTTATGCAAGCCTTGTATGCCGCAGGAGCCAACTTTGATGCCGTAGAAGATAATGGCGAATTCAAAGGCGCTACTTGCCTGCACAAAGTAGCCGCTAGTGGTCGTTTGGATGGGGTAGAAATGTTCTTCCAGTTGAACAAAAATTACATCATTAATACAACCGATCACTACGGTTGGACTCCGCTCCATTATTTCGCAGATATGGGTGGTTCTACTTCAATAGGCACTTTATTACTAGAGAAAGGAGCCAATAAAGCAGCAGCAAGTTCACAAGATCGAGGCAAAGGCACCCCTAGAGGCATTTTGCCTTATCAAGTAGCCCTACATTGGAAAGATCAAGTAGTTGCTGATTTATTGAAGGAAACTTAAATTCTTTATAATTTCCAGCATTAGAAATATACTAGTGTTAATAAAAAAGCGCCTGTCACTTTCTTTGTGACAGGCGCTTTTTATAGCTATGAAGCAACCAATTTTAATTCATGTGTTGGTTCTTTACTTCATCGTAAACAGGAATTTTCTTGTGGTGCCATTTCTTAATGACTTTGCCGTCTTTTAACAACAACAATCCTGGATTAGCACGAACAATGGTTTTAAGCAACTTATCGTCTGCTGTCTCAAAATCATAAGCCCCATTAATTTCTTGGCGGAACTCATCGATCGTTTGTTTTCCAGTATAATAATACAAAGCCAAAGTTTTATAACCATCTCGTTCTGCATTCGCAGCTAGAGCGGAAATCTTCTTAAAAGCCGCTTTGTCTGCTTTATCCAAATCCCCTCCTACTACCAAGAAGTTGTATTTTTTATTGTCCAAGACCTGTGGAAAGTCAAAATATTGAATTTGAGAATCACAGCCTTTTTCAAGGACTTTGCTTCTTCGTTTGTCTGCTTGGCTCTCCCAAACATTCTCACCAGCCGCATCTTTGGTTTCCCACAAATAGGAATGCTTCGCTAAGTCTTTAGAATTTACTTCTTTCTCCTCACTTGTTTCTTTGTTCTTATACACAAAAACAGTTTCTACCACAGGAGCATTGGCCGCACATTCTTCTTTAGATGTCCTTAAATCTAGCCCTTCTGCAAAGGGTCTAAAATCAATATAAGGCTTATCCAAGTAGAAGTTTTGGAAACAGAACCAAGTAGAAGCACCAATAGCTATCGCCCCTAACCAAGTACGAATATTCATACCTGCCAAACGTTTTTCTCTAGGGAATAACTCTCTAAGATTACCTGTATTAAGTACCAATATGATTCCTAGAATTGTTAAAATAACATCCTTAACAAAGGTTTCAATGGGCGCTAATTTCATAAAATCACCAAAACAACCACAGTCCGTAATACGAATGTTACCAGCACTAAACGCCTCCCAGTTATCAAAATCTAAAATGCCAATTTGATCGCCTTTAGAAGTATAGCCTGTCATGTAATTAAACCCTGTGAGCAAGGTGAAGAAAAACATAATGAGTAGAGTTGTCCACGTTGTTTTGCGTTGTCCTAAACCTAAAATTAAAAAGACGCCTAAAGCCAATTCTAACACCAACATCACTAAGGTAAAAGGCAAAGCATACTCTTGCATCAAATCCATAAAAGGCACCCCTTGTACATCAAATTCTGTAAAGTAGTCCTTCATTTTATAAGCCGTTCCCAAGGGGTCAACGCCCTTAACTAGACCTGAGAAGATGAGCAAAGAACCCAAAAAATACTGCACGAACCATACAAAAGGGTGAATAACAGCATGTTTTTTGATTTTGGCGGGGCCTACACCCAATACTGCTGTTAAGGCAACGGCAGCAATACCAATGTAGAGAAATAAGGAATATACAGTCATGTTTTATTGTGTTTTAAACTTGTTGAAGTGTATTAAGGGCTTCTTTAGTTAATTCTTGTTGTCGGACTCCGTTAATTTAATTAGAGCAAAAACAGCATAATTAATGATGTCTTGATAATTGGCATCTAAGCCTTCTGAAACCAGTGTCGCCCCTTGATTGTCTTCAATTTGTTTGACTCGTAAGAGTTTCATTAGAATAAGATCCGTCAAGGAACTAATGCGCATTTCTCGCCAAGCTTCTCCATAATCATGGTTCTTAGCTTTCATTAGTTCAAAGGTAGCTTGATGATGGTAGTCATAGAGTCTTGTCAAGGTAGGTGTATCCAATTCTAAAGGGGCCTCCTCTCCCAATTCTAACTGAATCAAAGCCATCAGACAATAATTGACTAAGCCAATGTATTCACTGCGTACCCCTTCTTGGATTTTCATTTCCTTATTGGTCTCTATGCTGCGAATACGCTTGGCTTTAATAAAAAGTTGATCGGTTAGAGAGGTTGGACGTAGAATACGCCAAGCACTTCCATAGTCTTGGTTCTTTTTTAGAAATAACGTTCTACAAGCACTCGTTTCTTGTAAGTATTGTTCAAAAGTTGTCGTTAAATTCACGGTATAAATATGATTAAGGCTATTGAGGACGCGTATACATTCAATACACACTCCCCATCACTTTGGCTATAAGAGCAACCAAAGATAGCTTTTTAAAACTAAAATTTTAGTTAAAGAACTTATAAAATACTTCTTACATCATTTTCAATGCCTCTAAGGCGATTTTTACACTGTTCTACTAAGGCATTTGCTTTTTGAACTTGTGCTAAAAGTTCATCCATATTACGCTCTCCTTGTTCCATTTCCTTCAAAATATGTTGAAGTTGTTGTAGGGCTTGTTCGTATTGGTCAGTAGCCATTTCTTTGTTCATAAGGTTCAATGTTTGAACGACTCCTCGTTTAAAATGTTAGAAATTTTGTACCTTACTAAGGTTTTTAATATTGGTCTAAATGTACTAAAAACCGCGCATATGAAGCCCCTTTTTGTTCTTCTCTTTTTTTGGCTGTGGCTAAATCAAGGAAATAGTCAGCATTGGAATAGCATTAAACAAGCCTCTCTTGGTATTACCTATGACCTACCACAAGCATGGTATGTAGGTGGTCATACCAATAAGAAAGCTTGCGATTGTGTTGGTGCTTCTGTTAATAGTTCTCCTGAAGGCGCACTAAGTATGATGGTGGTAGTTGGCAAAGAAGCGCAAGATAAGCTGCTAAAACAAGCTATTTGGGGCTATGAGTTTATCCCCACAACACCTGCACAGAAAAAGATTCAATTAGAAAACATTACCTTTGAAAGAAGCATTTCAACTTGGAAACAATCTCCTAAAGAAATTGTCTTGCGCTTTGTGAATCAAGAGCCAATTAATGGCCAAACTTACATCCTGTATTTTTGGGGTTCTTTTGAAGCAATACAACAGTATAAGGAAGTCATTGAAAAAATTATGACCTCTTTTAAACCATATCAATACGACTAACTTTTTGACTCCACTATTATGGCAAAGAAAAACAAAAGAATATTCTACTCCACCGATCCTGATACCTATTGGGATGATGGCGAGGACCAAACCGCAGAAACCTTACCCGTTCAACAACAAAAGTTACGGGTACAACGCGACCGCAAACAGCGCAAAGGAAAAGAAGTGACCTTGGTCACAGGCTTTATTGGGCAAGAAGAAGATCTCAAAGCCTTAGGTAAAACCCTCAAGTCCAAATGTGGCGTTGGAGGCAGTACCAAAGACGGAGAAATTATTTTACAGGGCAACTGGGTTGATAAAGTAGTCACCCTACTCCAAGGAATGGGCTACAGCCAAACCAAACGGGTTGGCGGTTAACCTTGTTTCGCTAGTTGACGCAGTAATTTATAGTCCATAGAACGCCTTACTAATAAGTTAGGGCGTTTTTTTATGTCTAGTGTTTGTTGGTTCTCTTTATCATAAAAAGTAGCATTTACTTGATAGAAATTAGGCGAAACATCATAAACATTTTGACGTAAGTAATCGCGATCAGGGTCTTGATAAACCAAGGATTCTCCAATAAAATGAGAAGAAGTCTGCCGTGCATAGCGCACACGTTTTTTGCGCAATATCAAATCTTCTAAGTTGATTTTCTCATTGAGTCGACTCAACTCTAATAAATCCATTAGATGTATATCGACTGCTTCTTTGGTTTTGTAGTAAAAAACATCTACGGTATCACGATTGACCTGTTCTAGGCGTTTAATGGAGGTATAAATAGGTGACCCAGGTAAAGAAGTCATAAATTCATAACTGTAGACCCAATAGCCATCCTTGTGTACATCTCCCAAAGGAACGCTGTACAACACGACACTATCTCCTTCAGAAACGGTCCAAGAGGTAATTTCTTTGGTTTCGTTCCCTTCATGAGCAGTAAACGTACCTTGAAGTAAATGGTGTAAACGAACAATATTTTTTTGTAGGTCTTGATAATAAGCGTCTTCAAAGACGTTTTTTTCAACCGATGTTGTTGCTGTTGTTGTTGTTGAAGTAGGAGTGGATGTTGCACAACTAAATAAAAAACTAAGAGCAAGAAAAAGAGTGAGATAACGCATAGTGATAGTTTAGCAATTCAGGAAGATTTAACTACACACAGGCATTTAAGGTAGTATAAAGGTAGTTTTTTAGTTCAATACTATTGGCACTAGAAGATTAAATCTTCATTAATTCCATATACTAAACCAAAGGCTAATCATAGCTTATACTCCCGCTAGACTTCTAAAGTCACGTCTCTAATAACACACCTGCCCTTCATCGTTAACACAAGGTAAAGAGTAGAAAGAAGTAGAAATACTACTATTTTGAAGATGTTTTTTGAACGGGTTTAAGGAACCAATTGACTATTGACCGCTCTTTTCGTAGTTTAATTTCATGGCTACCAATACTATAGCTCGGCCAATAGAATAAGGAGGAAATATTTTGTAACTTGTGAAGTATCTATAAAGAAATCCCCATTCTTTATGATTTTTCTGTACAGCATGTCCTTCCTAATCTATCCTTTTTATGTCTTCCTTATACAACTTGGTTTATGTGAGTACTAGACTTCCAAACTGTGACGAAAAAGAGTTACAAACTATTCTAGCAGAAAGTCGTACAAAGAATGATTCCAAAAATATCACAGGCATTTTATTATATTCCAGTAATCGTTTTTTACAATATTTAGAAGGCGACAAAGAGGAGATTTTCTCCTTATATAGAAATATCAAAAAAGATAAACGGCATCAACAAGTCGCTTTGCTCTATCATGTTCCCATCAAAGAACGCATTTTTCCTAGCTGGCAAATGGGCTACAGAGACCTAGATGCAGAGCAAATAAATTATCAAACCAAAGCAGAGGAAGCAGATCGAGAGTTATTTAAGCGCCTGATTACACAAGATGCCTACAAAGAAATCGAAGGCATGCATGTCTTAAAAATATTCTTTGAAAGAGCCTAAGTACACTGTAACGGAAGTTTA
>JBOEFW010000084.1:0-139 GCA_050633105.1 Aureispira sp.
GCCAATTCTGCTTTTCGCGCCTTTTCCGCTTTTTTTGCTGCCGCTAAGTCTGCTTGACGAGCCAACTCTGCTTGGCGTGCTTCTTCTGCTTTCTTCGCTGCCGCTAAGTCTGCTTGGCGAGCCAATTCTGCTTTTCGCG
>JBOEFW010000084.1:326-78708 GCA_050633105.1 Aureispira sp.
TCTTCGCTGCCGCTAAGTCCGCCTGACGAGCCAATTCTGCTTGCTTGGCAGTTTCCTTCTTCTCTTCTTGGTCTGCTAACTTCTTACTCTGTGCTTCTAAATATGCCAGAGCTTGTTTTTCTTCTTTAGTAATTGTTGTAAAGACAGTTGCCTTAGTAGCTGCACGTTCTTTGCTATAAAGACTGGTACTTTGCTTTTGGGTCGCTTGTAAAGCTGATTGCTGTTCTTGTTGTTTTTTAGCGGCTAATTCTGTTGCGCTAGGTCCAGTAGGCTTTGGAAGCGTAGTAACTACGACTGGGCTTGTTGGGGCTGTTGTTGCGACAGTGCGCAAACGGCGCTGGCGAGTACGATCTTGAGAAACCTGATCCATCACATTTGGCTGGGCACGTTGAGCGGTGACCGCCGTTGTTTTATTAGACAACTGATAAGGATTTGAGTTTTTAGTACTCGATGACGTTTTTGTAGTATTTGTTGCTGCTACTGCTTTAGTAGTTGTAATCGCAGATAATTTTTTACTTTTCTTGATGGTTGTGTAAACAGGAGCTGTTAAAGCTCTTTTTTGCTTATCATCTAACCCAACTACCTTTAAAGAAGCAATTGAAATACTCTCAATCATGGGAGGAATAAATTGTTTTGCCCAAGCGTCTTTTGGAACATGGTACTTTCTAACAGCTAACACATCTCCTTTTTGAATAGTATAATTAGAAGGTAAACCATTCCAGAATAGTACATCCTCTCTAGAAAAGCGATGTGCTTTCATTAGCTTATGTAACTCATACTCATTATTGACACGACGAATACACTTGATTGGGTTTTCTGTACGCATGCTTACAATACGATTGTAAGCTGCTTCGTAATTTCTGAATTTTGCGACAATACGAGCAGGCAATACCAAAATATGGTTGCTTCCACTAGAGGGCACATAATTCTTAATGTATCCAGGATTCAAGCGTTTAAGGGTATCTCTATCAATATTGTAATACTTACTTAACTGTGTTAAGGTTTGGTACCCTGGTTCTAAATGGATAGAATCCGTCAAGACAAAATCAGGATGTTGTCTTTTTATCGTTAATTCATGCAAGTGATGATATTCATAAGAATAAGCTACTGCCATGAAATAAGGCACATACATTTGCGTCTCTCTTGGAAGAGAAGAACGGATGTCCCAAAAATCTTTATTGTTTCCTTTTACATAACGATCTACTCGCCCAGGACCACAATTATAAGCAGCTAAAGCTAATGGCCAATCTCCATAACGCTTGAATAGGTTCGCTAACATAGTAGCCGCTGCGTTAGAGGCTTTGTGGGTATCACTACGCTCATCTAGATGAGAACTCACCGTTAGACCATATAATTTGGCTGTACCAGGAATAAATTGCCACAAACCAACAGCCGCTGCATGGGAGCGCGCCACTCCATTCAAATTGGACTCTACAATTGGTAAATACTTAATGTGGTGTGGAATGTTCTTTTCTGCTAGGTACTCCTCAAAAATAGGAAAGTACATCTCTGTCAATCCTAAGGTACGTTCTGTTGCAGAGCGATAACGTTCTGTACGATAAATGATATGGTTTTTGATCTCTGGTGTAAGTCGATACTGAATAGCTCCTGACATTTCTAAGAAACGCGCCTTATAATGTTCATCCGTAAAGGTAGGGTAATCGGGGTTATTAGGAGAGTAGTCATTCATCAAAGCCCCCATATTGGTCACCAATAAACGACCTAGTTCTTCATTGATGTCGGGATAATCATTGGGGCTAGCAGAGGTGATAAGACTGTTGCTTATCATCACCAAAAGTAGTGCAATTACTTTTGATGCAGGTGGAGTAAAATTCATTGCTATGGAAAGTTTGTCCTAGTCTATAAGGGGCGCGTAATTATTGGTATGTTATTTTGGATTACTAAAGCAATCGCTTTCAAAGGTGCAAACCAATGGTATACAAAGGTATAAAAATATAGCACCATTCCAAAAAACCGAAAATAATCCAATTTTTAACAAATGTCCTTAGTAGGGAGGTATTGCATACCTCCCTACTAAGGACCAACTACAATAGTATAATTCTATTGCAGCATTATAACTGTCTACGAGCGTATTTTGTTATAATCTACTTGGTAGAATTTTCTTCTATCTTGATTTTTTCTTTTTCGCTATCGCGCATTCCTTCTCTAAACTCCTTGGTCACCGTGTCACGAGCATTGTTAAACTCACTCACTCCTTTACCAAGACCTCGCATTAGTTCAGGAATTTTCTTACCTCCAAACAAAAGTAAGATCACAAAAAAGACCAATAACATTTCTGGTCCTAAAAAATTCATTAAGAATATTGTGTTCATGCTATTTTATTTTTATTAGTAACGACTAGTTTATTTGCTAAGTAAATCCACCATAAAGGTACGATTTTTAATTCAAATGCTCTTCCAAGTCCTTATATAAATGAAAAGGCCTTCTTCTGCTTAAGTCCTTATTTATTGGGCTTTATAATAAATAACCGAACAATTCTCTGCTTGAAAGACGGCTTTACTTCGTGCCTGAATGGTCGCGGCAGTCACACTATTATAGTGCTCTTTTTCTAAGTTAATCCAATTGGCATCGCCCAATACCTCATAATAACCCAAATTAATGGCCTTATGCAGATTGTTCAACTCACTAAATTCTAGATTGTGTTCGGTACAATGTTTGAATTTCTCTACTGCTTGTTGAGACAATGGTTCTTGAATCAATTGCTGCAACTCACTCCAAACCGCTTGTTCTGCGGCTTCAAAAGTAACTCCTTCCGCTAATTTGCCTTCTATCACTAACAAACCATCCTCTAAAGAACTTGTAATGTAAGCCTCCACATTAGAAAAATACTCTTGATCTTTAACCAAGTGTTGAAACAACCAAGCAGCATCTCCTTCTGACAGGACATCTGTAATCAAATCATCCACATAGTATTCTGGTGTTTTGCGTGCCGCAGAACGAAAAACCATGTACAAGGCATCCAAAGGCACTTTGGCATTGACCTCTAATAAACGGCGTTTTGTCTGAGGAGGTTCTACAGGAGCGGTATTTTTTTGCGGATCACCTGCGGGCAATTCACCAAACCATTTTTGAGTTAGTGCTAATACTTCCTCCGATTCTACATTACCACAAATAGATAATACCGCATTACTAGGGCAATAATATCGATCAAAAAACGCTTGTACATCTTCTAGCGTAGCTTCCGCAATGTGTGCAGGAATCTCTCCAATCGTGGGTGTCCGATAAGGATGTTGGTGATAAGCCAAGGGGCCTATCAAGTGCCAAATATCGCCATAGGGCTCATTCAAACAGCTTTCCTTAAATTCTTCCAAAACTACTTTACGCTCTCGTTCAAGAGTTTGGGGTGTTAATTGCAAAGCAGCCATTCGATCCGCTTCTAGCCATAAAGCTAGTTCCAGGTTTTGGCAGGGCAAGTACTCATAATAAACCGTCATATCCTGATTGGTAAAGGCATTGTTCTCCCCTCCCGCTTGTTGAATATAATCGTCAAAACTTGCAGCATTCTCTGAACCACCAAACATGAGGTGTTCAAATAAATGTGCATAACCTGTCTTGCCTTTTTCCTCGTCTTTGGTTCCTACATTATAGGTTACACAAACAGACACCAAAGGTGTACTTTTGTCTTGATGTACCAATAATTTTAAACCATTATCCAGTTGATATCGTGTAAATTCCATTATCTTTGTTCGCTACAATTGATAGGCCTTTTTGCTGATTTGCCAACAAAAGGGGCACAAAAATAGTTAATTTTGTGATAACTTTAAGATAGTCCCTAAACTAACAGCAAAGTTTTCTATCCTACATCGTATTCTCTTTCGTATCACAATCTACATTGCGTGCAAAACAACCATAGAGCCGAACGTCAACAAGAATTTCTAAAACAAGCCGAAGAAAAAGCTTTTTCGTTGGATCATCGCCAACGTTTGGCCTTTAATATGGGCAAATACCACACAAAGGTAGCCTTAGGCAAACAGCAATTTAAAGATTTGCCTAGAGCGCGGCAATTGGCTAAGAATGTCAAAGCGCGGGTCATGAGAGAATTACCAGAATTACTAGAAGCCTTTGAAGCTAATTTTACGGCTAGAGGGGGAAAAGTAATTTGGGCAGAGGACATTCCACAAGCACAAGCGGCCATTACCAACATCATAAAAGAAAAACAGGCCAAGGTTGTTGTCAAATCCAAGTCGATGATCACAGAGGAAATTGAGCTCAATCCTCTGCTAGAAAAAAATGGAGTGGAAGTCTTAGAAACAGATTTAGGAGAATTTATTGTCCAAGTCAAAGGAGAGGCTCCTTATCATATTGTAACGCCAGCCATGCACTTATCCAAAGAAGACATTGCTGATTTATTCCACGAAAAATTCAATACCGCTCCAGACGCTACCCCAGAAGAATTGACAAATTATGTGCGAGGAGTCTTGCGGGAGCGTTTTGCACAAGCTGATATTGGAATTTCGGGTGGCAATTTCTTATTGGCAGATACAGGTTCTGTGGTTTTAGTAGAAAATGAAGGCAATGGGCGTCTGACTACGACTCTCCCCAAAACCCATATTGCCATTGTAGGAATGGAAAAAATGTTGCCCTCTATTGAGGACTTAGATTTGTTTTTGCCCTTGCTTTCAACCTTTGGAACAGGGCAAATGCTAACCGTTTATAACAGCATTCTAAGTGGCCCCAAACAACCTCATGAAGTAGACGGACCAGAAGAAATGTATGTTATATTGTTAGATAATGGCCGCAGTGATTTGTTAGGCGATCCTAATATGCGTGAAGCACTACATTGCATTCGTTGTGGTTCTTGTCTCAACAATTGCCCTGTTTATCAAACCATTGGGGGCCACACTTATGACAGCCCTTATAGCGGTCCTATTGGAGCAGTGATTAGCCCCCATTTAGGATTGGGAGGCTTTGAAGCGCAGACCCACTTGAGTCAGGCCTCTTCTCTTTGTGGCAGTTGCACAGAAAATTGCCCTGTCAACATCAATTTACATCATTTACTACTCTATAACCGTGCTTATGAAGAAGAAGCAGGCTTGCGGTCTTCTGGCGAAGAATGGTCCTGGAGAATCTGGCGCCAAGCCATGTTAAGTCGTTCCTTGATGAACGGCCCTGCTTGGAGTAAGAATATAGTCGGCCATTATTTCATTAGTCGTTTGTGGGGAGCACGTCGCCAAGTTCCAAAATTTCCCAAACGTACCTTTAATCAACTGTGGCGGTCAGGAAAGATTTAATGGCTGGTTTGTTGTAATAATGCTTGCCAATCTTCAACTGGAAAAGTATAATTATCATTACTCTCCTCCACCTTGTACAGATCAACAGGAGTTGGAGTACCTTGATCATAAATAGCTGTTCGAATAGAGTAGGCCCCACTGCCTTCTAGGTAATACATTCCTTGGGGTTGTTTTACCCAACTCAATCCTGTTCTTATCACAAAACAAAGACGACATTCCTTCGCTTCAATTCGATGTGGACGATACACCATTTTGCTTTGGTTAATGCCTATAGGTCTTGTATAGCGTTCCTCTTGGTGTACTTCATAAGTCAATGTTTTATCAAGCATGCACAATCCCTTATAGGCCACTAAAATTTTTTCCATCCATGTAATAGCCGTCTTGTCCTCTAATAGAGGAACAAACCTCGCCAAATAAAGTAGATACGCCCTTGCATCTACGCCTATAGAGGGAGCCATTTGTTTTACAGCCTCTATTAGCTGCCAAAACTCCTCCTGCCTAAAAACCATTTCATGGTTGTGTGCATCATACCAGCCAATTCTATAATACAATTCACCTACACGTAAGTAAAGTACTTCTTCAAACCCCAACCGTTCACCTAGAATCAGCAAACTTGTAAAACCATACCTATTAGTAATTGGAAAATCAAATTGAAGCGTTTCAAAATTCCATTGATAAGGAGCACCTTCTATTTCAGAAACAATCGTTTGGTTCCGATATTGTCCTTGCTCAGACAACACTTCCCAATGCTCCTTTGATAAAGCGGCTTCGCCAAAAGTATACAACCAATCCCAAAAGGAAGGACATTCAAAAATCATCATAGGACATTTTAGTACAGTATAACTGCGTAAAGAAAAAATTATTCTAAAGTAAGAAAAGTTCTCTACGAACTCCTCAATCGTCAAAAACCCTTCACAATTCCTTGCTCAAAGCAGATTTCCCCCAAGCCTATCCATTAACTAATAAAAAAAGCTTATTTTTGAGAACGATTCCTCTAATAAGGGAATTTAGAAGGGTACCATTTTGGTACATCCTTAGTGTGATGGAACTTATATAGCCTATCTGTTGTTTAACCCGACACCGCCACTAAGGAATTGTTCTATAGTAGAAGTTGCAAAGTGGCTTCTATATCAAAATGTCATTATTACTGTGGAAAACGAGAAGGATTTTTTAGAAGAAGACTTGGATGAGCAAACACTAGAAGACTCCAATGAGCCCCTAGATGCCTCTACAACAGAGGAAGGTCATGAAGTCGAACAAGAAGAGGAGGAAGCCCCTAGTGCTACCCCTGAGCAATTGGCTGTTTTTAACAACGAGTTAATGCCTCAGATTGATGCCCTATACAACTTCGCTTTTCATCTTTGTTACAACGAAGAAGATGCCAATGACTTGGTACAAGAGACCTATCTTAAAGCATTTAGGTTTATTGATAAATACATCCAAGGAACTAATGCCAAGGCTTGGTTGTTTAAAATATTGAAGAACGCCTTCATTAACCAATACCGACGTAAAAGCAAGCGTCCAACACAGGTTGATTATGAAGAAATCGCAACGTATCACGATAGCGAAGATGCTAGTTATGTTGATTTCTTTGATTTAAGAGAGGAGATTTTCCAAGGCATGATGGGAGATGAAGTCACCAACGCCATCAATGCTTTACCAATTGATTTTAGAACAGTAATTTTGCTCTGCGATATTGAGGGTTTTACTTACGAAGAGATTTCTAAGATTATTGATATTCCAATCGGAACGGTTCGCTCGCGTTTGCACCGCTCTAGAAATATGCTCAAAGAGCAATTACGCACCTATGCACAAGGCAAAGGTTACCAAGATAAGCGTGGAAAGAATAAGTAAAACCTTGTTGTTTTCAAAACGCAATCATTGACATTCATAAAACTGCGAGTAGCGGGCAGTTTGGCACAATAATAGAATTACTACCAACCAAACGAACTACTCGCAGTTTACTACATATAAATAATTAGCAGTTGTACTTGTTTTACTGACAAAAGATTTACACATTAATACAACTGTTATTCTAAACAATCTATTTAGTTCTATTTATAAAATACATTACTATGAAAAACCATAACAGTAGTCCAAAGGACTTCCAAAGAAGATTGGTCATGTTCCTAGATGGCGCACTATCGAATCAAGAATCACGTGCGTTTTTGACGGATGTTAAAAAATCTCCAGAGCAACTGGCTAAATTGCAAAAAGAAAAATCCTTCCGCGAATTCCTTCGCAAAAAAGTTAACCGCCGCAGTGTCTCCCCTGCCTTGATCAATAGTATCAAATCCAAGATTAACTCCGCTCTTTAATAGAAGCACTTTTATAGTTTTTCGCTGTTGACAACCCAATCCTATCCCTCTCAACAGCTTCCGTTACCGAAATAAATAGATGTTGCCATTGTTACTTTTCGCTCTACCTATCGCCCATTATGAGAGCCGATTGTTGCAGTTGTAGCCGCCTTACTAAATAAGATATGCGTCGCTTAGTTTGTTGCTTAACAACTACTGATAGAACGACATTTTAAAAATCCGATTGACTAGTTGTCAATCGGATTTTTTATGTTTATTGCAAAAAATTTAGATAAAGTAGTCTTTTAGTACACTGTAACAGGCGTTATTTAAATTTAAGTGCATTGTTATTGCGCCTCAGCGCTCTGCTCCATTGCTTGATTTAAACAACTTTTACTATTTTTAGTGCAATGCAGTAGGGCCAACAAAAAACTGCCACTTCTATTTCTAGAAGCAGCAGTTCATATATATCAGCTATGATAGTATTCAATTTATGCTTTTACACTTTCAAGTGCTTTGATCATAGTAGCTCCAATATCAGCAGGAGAATCTACCACGTGGATTCCACATTCTCTTAAGATACGCTTTTTAGCAGCAGCAGTATCATCTGCTCCACCTACGATTGCACCAGCGTGTCCCATGGTACGACCAGCAGGAGCTGTTTCACCAGCGATAAAACCTACAACAGGTTTTTTGTTACCGTTTTCTTTTACCCATTGAGCAGCTTGTGCTTCCAAGTTACCTCCGATCTCACCGATCATTACGATACCTTCTGTTTCTGGATCAGCCATCAACAATTCTACGGCTTCTTTAGTAGTTGTACCAATGATTGGATCTCCTCCAATACCGATAGCAGTAGTTACCCCCAAACCAGCTTTTACAATTTGATCCGCTGCTTCATAGGTTAATGTTCCTGATTTAGAAACAATACCAATTTTTCCTTTTTTGAAGATGAAACCAGGCATGATACCTACTTTCGCTTCATCCGCAGTGATGATACCAGGGCAGTTAGGTCCGATTAAACGAACATCTTTGTCCTCGATGAAAGCTTTCACTTTTACCATGTCCTGAACAGGAATACCTTCTGTAATACAAATGATCACACCAATACCTGCATCTGCCGCTTCCAAAACAGCATCTGCTGCAAAACGGGGAGGTACAAAAATAATAGTGGTGTCTGCACCTGTTTTAGCCACAGCATCTGCTACCGTCGCAAAAACAGGACGATCTAGGTGGGTTTGCCCCCCTTTGCCTGGCGTGACGCCTCCAACCACATTGGTTCCGTATTCGATCATTTGGCTGGCGTGAAAAGTACCTTCTTTTCCAGTGAAGCCCTGTACAATAATTTTAGAATCTTTATTGACTAGTACAGACATTTTATTGGTTATTTTTTAATTATGAATTGAATGTAAGGCTGAGGTAGCCGTGTGTTGTTCAAATTTACAAATTCCGCAAAGGAGCGCCAAATAATTACTTGGTTTTCGACGAAGTTGTTTCAAACTGTGCCCAACTAGCAACTAATCTTCTATAATAAACAGTTCTTCGTCTGCTTTTTTCATATAATAATGCTCTCTTGCAAACTTTTCTCTTGATTTATCGTCCGTCAGCAATTCTCGATTATCCTTCTCACTCTTCTCAATCTCGTGCTCGTGGTAATCTAATTTCTCCTCCAACTCTTGTCGAGTTGTTTGTAACTTATACTGAGAAATAACACTATTGTTATCAAAAAAGAACATCCAAACGACAAATAAGCCCGTCACCAAAATAAATTTGTTACGCAATGGTGGAGGAACATCTTCCAGTAAGAGTTCTAGTTTGCTTGGTTTTCTAGCCATGATAAAACAATGAATAGGGTTAAAAATTAAAAGTAGGATTTAAAAGTTTAAGCGACGTTATTATACGTCTCTACTTCCAAATCCTA
The DNA here is from genome assembly GCA_050633105.1 of Aureispira sp. Lineage (GTDB taxonomy): Bacteria > Bacteroidota > Bacteroidia > Chitinophagales > Saprospiraceae > Aureispira. The sequence goes on from JBOEFW010000084.1 coordinate 9,797, forward strand.
CTCCCAAGATACTATATTTTTAGCATTGGTGCAACCTAACAGAACAAGGGCAAGCATTACACCTCATAAATGCTTATTTCATGCCCAATGTTTTGGCAGGATTGCTACGCAATAAGTGTAAAAAGTCACGCACTGCTGTGAAAGAAACCAATCGGTCTTTGAAATGAGACAAAACCACCAACGCTTCTTTTTCTGTTGCTTCCAAGTGATTCAGAATATTCACCAAGTGCATTTTCATGTGGCCTTGTTGGATTCCTGTTGTCACTAAAGAACGAACTGCTGCAAAGTTTTGCACTAAGCCAGCCGCTGCAATAACCATCATCAATTCCTCCGCAGAAGGATTGCCTAACATCTCTAAAGAACGCTTAGCCAAAGGATGCAAAGCTGTCAAACCTCCAACTGTTCCTACAGCCATTGGAATATCCAACCAAAACTTAAACACACCATCTTTGATGGTTGCATTCGATAAACTTTTGTATTTACCATCTCGTGCCGCATAGGTATGTCCACAAGATTCAATTGCACGGAAATCATTTCCAGTAGCCAAAGCTACAGCATCAATTCCATTAAAGATTCCTTTGTTGTGTGTGGTCGCGCGGTGCACATCAATGTGCGCTATTTTTAAGGCCTTATCAAACTTATAAGCAAATGTTTCTGAATCCATTTTGCCACTCTCAAATGTCCCCAACTCGTCAATAGGACACTCTACCCAAGCCCGCACTAAACACTCTGGCGTATAATTCGAGAGAATCGCCATAATAACAGTAGCTTCTTTAGAAGCTACTGGCCAGTTCTCTTGTTCACTTACAAAGGCACGCAAAGAACGGCCTGTTTCCTCTAGAACAGAGTTGATAAAATTAGCGCCCATAGAATCACAAGTCTCAAATGTCATTTTGAGTTGGTAATAATTGGGTTCTAAATTGGTCATATCCACCAATTCAATTTTACCAATTCCACCACCACGCTTACGCATGTTATTCGTGATGTGGGCGGTATCTTCATAAACACGTTTCTCCAACTGGGTAAAGACACGTTTCAATTCTGTGGTGTCTCCCTTCCAATCAAAGTGTACTTGTCCAATTTTTTGAGTAGCGACAATTTCCGCCTTGATTCCGCCACGTTTAAGCCAATACTTGGAAGCACTAGAAGCAGCTGCAACAACAGAGGATTCTTCAATCACCATGGGTACACAGTACAATTGATCATTGATCTGTAAGTTGGGTACCACTCCATAAGGCAAGTAAAAATTACTGACCGTATTTTCGCTAAAATCGTCAAAAATTTTCTGTTTTTGAGGATCACCATACCAAAAACTCTTCAGCTCTCTGGCGACTTCTTCTGAATTGGTAAAGAAATTTTCTACCAACCAACGAATTTTTCCCCGTTTAGATAGTTTAGAAAATCCAGATACTATTGTTGGCTTTTTCATAATTCGTTGCGTTTACATAGAGGTTATTGAAAGAAGTATCCTTATAGGAATGTATTGGAATAGGGGTTCTCTAGTGTATGTATACAATCCTTATCCATCCTTCTTTTTAGGTCCTATTTTATTTTACAGTCAAAAAGTTGCGGGCGATCTTAAGCCCTTCAATTTGAGCAGCGACATATTTTTGTAATGGATCATAAGCACCGCGTGCATGTTTTAAGAACGCAGAAGCTTGCCCATATATAGCGGGTACGGTCAATTTATTAATACAATAATAACCATCCAAGAAATCTTGAATACCTCCAGAAACAATAATTTGTTGACATAAACAACGTGATCCTAGGGTATTTACCAGTTGATTGGTCAACTCTACCATTTCAGTAGCACTATGACCAATATTGGCGAGTTTAGCATAAATTGCACGGAATTCTGGTTCAGAACGGTGTAATTCTAATTTTGCAAAATTTGTTCCACCATTCGCTGCAAAATCCACCGCTGCTAAGGGCAATTGTAACAACCTCTCTAAACTTTTTAAGCCCATTCCCTGCCCTACTTCTTTGACAATAAAGTTGGTATTAGGAAACTTATCCAACATTCGTTGAATCGTCTCAATGGGTGGATATTTAAAATGATCGCCTTCTGGTTGTAACCATTCTTGAAAAGGATTGACATGAATAATCAAGCCATCTACACGTAATTTATCCAATAGAACTGTTACCAAATTCGTTTTACCTTCCTCTAAAAGTTGCTCCAGTTGTGCAATCCCTAAATTAGCATACAAAGGCAAATCCTCTCCAATTACCGCCCGCACATCAAAATCAGGTAAATATTCATCACTAGTTAATAAACTGCGACAAGATCCCAATCCCATTCCAAAACCAAATTCTTTAGCGGCACGCGCTAAATTATGATTGATTTTGCTAGCGTATTCGGTTCCACCAGTCATGCTCGATACCCACAAAGGAGCACGCATTGTTTTTCCCAAAAATTCAAAAGATTGTTCATCTCCTTTTTCAGGATGTCCAGCTAATAAGGGCTCATAATAAAAGCGCTCATCCAAAGTGGTTAATCCTACCTGTGACTGAAAAGCCAGTTCAATGTGGTCTTGCTTACGCGAAACAGCCGTTTCGTCGTTGTCAATATATGTTTGTTCCAAAGGTGGTTGATCCATAATTAGTTGGTATTACAATACTAAAAGCTAAAAGTACAGCAAAAATAGAGATTCTATTACTTCTAAGCCGTTTTTTTATCAATTAGTTTCACAAGTTTCAATAAAATATGAAAGATGCTCTTATTTCTAACAATATTTAGAGTCCACATAGCATACTATGACTTACTAAGTAGATGCAAAGAAGTAATCACCCCATAAAAAGGAGATGTTTTTTTTCTAGACCGAGGCAAAAAACAACGTCTTAGCAGGCTAAGACGCACAAAGTGAGCTGAGTTAGATAAAAACAATCGTTTTTAGTGTGAGCGCCGTAGGCCTCACAGAGTAGAGTTTTTTAGTGACTACTTAAATATGTTTAGCTAGAACAGGGGTTTTTATCTTTTGTTTAGTAGGTACAAAAAGGGTTGGTTTACAACATGGTTTAGTTCATCGGGTATTATTATAACGTTTTATCTGCTTCACAAATTGTAAAAATCGATGATAAATCTCCTTTAACACTTGCTTTTATCCCTTGTAATACAAGACTTTACTTTATTCAAGGTCGAATAATGAGTGCCAATTTTATCTCCTACCGCTTCATAATTCAAGGTCAAAACCATTTTTGTGGCTAAATAAGCTGCAAAAAATAAAAAACACACCAACCACACAGCATTATTACCATTCGGACAGCCAGAGCTCCCCTTCGTCCAATTCACTGGTATTTTATCCTTGAACAACCTACTTTTGAGCGTTCATAAAAACAAAAGCAAACCCCAATTTGCTTCTTCGATTATTACCCCTAAAAATCACAAACCAATGAAAAATATTTGCAATATTTTACTGTTACTTTTAATCAGCACAGGGCTTTGGGCTCAAAGCTTTAATATACAAGAAATCACACCTGGTTATATTGGTGGAAATACTCCTTCTACTTACATTAGTAGTTGTCATATTCCAACAGAGCGCATTTTTCGATTACGCGTTTTTGTTAATAGTGCTGACGATAAGGTCATCCTAACTAATGTTTACTTTACCAATTCTTGTGCAACGGGTTCAACTGTTACACTTAGTAGTAGTGTTAATGGCACCTACAATGCAGGAACAAGCCAAATAGGAAAACACATAGAATTCACCATAAAAACAAAAGACACTTACATCCCCTATTTTTCTTGTGAATTAAGAGCAGATTGGACCTTTCAGGATTTTATAACAACAGTAGATGATGAGGGGGTTAGTACAACAAGGAAAGAAACTAAAAAACGGAAGAATGTTAACTTAAAAGACTACTGGTATATTGGTATCATAAAGGATTACAAAGTAAAAGATTTCTCTGCTACAAAACAATGTGGAATTAAGGAACGTATTCGTGTCCACATAACTTATGAAAATGATATTGACACTTACAGTGTTACTGCTACGAATGCTACAATTGTCCCTAATACCCTTGTAAAAAGCAACTCACAATGTACCCCTGTCATTAGTTTTGATTTAGATACAGAACGCTGTGGAGATGTTACCTTTGAAGTTACTAGAACCAATGCTATAGGCACTAAAAGTGAACCCTTTATCATCACCAATGAATTTACAGAAGTCGGTCATAATGCAATCGAATCTTTTAGTAATGGACAAACTGATTTTTGTGTGGCCAACGGTTCCGTCAATGTTGTTCTAAAAGGAGCCTTTAATGAACATTTTTTTGGTACGGATCGCCCTAATACGGCACAACTTTTTGAGTTAGCAAATGCTTGTTCTCCAATTGAAGCGGCTTGGACGGTTTCTTCTAGCACTACTCCTGGCGGTATCTCCTTTTACTCGATCAACCCTGCTACAGACTTTGCCTATGGTTCTTTTTACCTTCATGCTGCAGGAGAGTATATCATTGATTATACCTTAGTAGCTTGTGGTAAAACAACCATCAAACGCATCAAATTAACAGCCTGCGAAGAAGCACCTGTCTTGATCTCTACACCACCAATTGACTTGCAACACATTTGCTCTTTGGGCGAACCTATTTGTGCGCCTATCGCCAACAATGGTTGTTTTAATAAAATAACGGCTACGAGTAGTGATAATAAATTATTAGTGACTTCTTATGACGAGACCTTATGCTTAGGAAGTGCCTTTCTCAGAAAACGCACAAGTCCATTGAATGTAACGCTTTCTAATGCTTGTGGAAGTGCCAGCACAATTTGGGATATTTATATTGATGATCCAGCGTTTTGTGAGAACATGCACGAAAAATTGAATTTAAAAGTGGAACAAGGAAGTCAAACAATCACCATACGTTTGGAGCCAAGCTCTTCAGCTAAATCAAGAATAAACACCACCAAGAAAGAACTATTAAAAGGTCAGGACGAGTCGATACAAAAAGTTATTGTTTACGATATGAATGGTCATTTAATTTCCACACATAACCGAGTCAATGCCAATAATACACTTGTTCTTCCTAGCCATTCATTGCAAGCAGGAACCTATGTCATCCAAGTAATTACCAACCAACAAACCTATAGCAAGCCATTTATTAAAGCATAAAATACCCTAAAAACCTCTATAACGGCCATCAACATCATCGTTGATGGCCTTTTTTGTTGGTAGGAAAACAGTCCTTTTTACAACAACAATAGATCTTACTTCCTGAGCCCTGTTTCCTCCAATTCAATCTTAAAATGTTCTTTTCTTCCAAAAAAATCTAGTTTTTTTAATGCTCTGGCAACTTTTTTGCATTGATTGTAGTTGTTAAAAGCACACTACTTTGTGATTTTTTCACTAACTTGGACTTAAAATCAACTAAAACTATGCTAATAACCTTCAGTATCGAGAATTTTCTGTCGTTCAAGGAGCGGCATACGTTTTCTATGGTCGCAGGAATGGGCGGCCGTAATAAAGCCCATCATTTGATCAAAAAAACGTCTAAGAAAGACGTCAATTTAGTCAAAACGGCTGTCTTATATGGTGCTAATGCTTCGGGGAAATCCAATTTGGTCAAAGCCATTCACTTTGGGCAACAACTCCTACTCAAAGGCACTGTTGCCAATAATTTACTCGATTTTCAGCCCTTCAAACTAGACAAAAAAAATTTGAAGCGGCCCAGTCGTATCGAGTTTGAAATCAAACACAAAGGGCGTTGTTATGCCTATGGTTTTTTGTTTGACAAACATCAAATTCAAGGCGAATGGCTCTATGTGATTGACAATAAACGCAGCAAACCAATTTTTGAACGCGATCACAATCAATTTGACCTTCAACCATTGCAAGCGCGCAACAGCACCAAACAAGCTCAATTTTTGGAATTCATTGCTATGGGCACTCCAGAGAATCAATTGTTTTTGACCGAAATTAGCCACCGAAATGTTCAAGAACATGTAACGGCCATTGACGATCTTTTACAGGTCATTGATTGGTTTCAGAATACCCTAACTATTTGGTATCCACACTCCAAAACACCTGGGCTAGAATTTGAACTGCACCAAAGTGAGCGCTTGACCACTATGTACAAAGAATTCTTGTCCTACTTTGACACAGGCATTGATGGCATTTCTCTAGAGGAAATAGAAATGGATCAAACAGAATTGCCAGAGCACGTCAAAGAAAACGTCAAAAACAGCTTACTCCATCGTTCTTCTGATAAAACAACAGCCATTATTGATAACCCAGTGAAGAACATTCGCTATTTCTTTTCTAAGAACGAGTACGACGAAATTTCTGTTTGTAAACTCATGACTAAGCATCGAATTGCAGGCACTGACAACGAGGTCAGTTATTTTGATATACACGAAGAATCGGATGGCACCCAACGCATCATGGATTTTATTCCAATGCTGGTCGATTTATTAGCTGGTGACAATGTATTTATTGTGGATGAAATGGAGCGCAGTTTGCATCCCAATTTGATTTACGAATTGTTAGAATTATTCTTAGAACATTCTACCGATATTAGCAGTCAATTGATTTTAGCCAGCCATGCCACGGCTCTCCTCACCCAAGATCTGTTGCGCAAAGATGAGATTTGGTTTGTTAAGAAAGACCAAGCAGGCGCTTCGTCTATTTATTCTTTGGAAGAGTACAACATTCGTTTTGATAAAAAAATACGCAAAGATTACCTTATAGGTCGCTATCAAGCCATTCCTAAATTTGGAAACCCTTATAAACTTTCTGCTGTAGTTCCTTCCAATATCTCCGATGACGTCCAAGCTGTTCCACATGAAGTTTAGAGAGCGAAACCAAGGGATTGGTCGTAGAACACGGGTAACCAAAAAACCTGAGAAACTCTATATTTTGGCGTATGAGGGCAATGAAACAGAGCCACAATATTATCAAGCACTCAAAGAACAATTGCGGTCTAGCAACACTGTTATCAAAATTCTATCACTTAAACGAGCGCGTTTAGATACGCTGAGTGCCCCTAAACATGTTTTTAATCAACTTAAAACCTATAAAAAGAATTACCGCACCACAGCGCAAGATGAGTTTTGGATGATTATAGATCGCGATCGCTGGAAATTAGACGAATGGCTAGAGAAATGTCGTTTAGAAAAGAATTTCTTTGTCGCCTTAACCAATCCTTGCTTTGAATTTTGGTTATTGCTCCACCTGTTTGAGGTCACCGATTTTCAAGAGGAGCAATTATTAATCAATAAAAAGCTCAATAAGAAGAAGCGTTTTATCGACCAATATTTGAATAAACATTTGGCAGGTGGCTATCAGAAAAATGACATTCAGCCAGAGCGTTTCTTGCCCCACCTTTCCAAAGCGATTGAACAAGCCAAGCGTTTTGCCAACAATGATTTATTAACAGAATTGGGTTCTGACAATTACAAATTACTAGAAAAATTACTCGCCTAAATGAGCCTTATTCATAACGTAAGGCTTCAATAGGATCTAAACGAGAAGCCTTCATCGCAGGATACAATCCCGAAAGTACTCCAACCATAAAACAAAGCGAGAATCCAAGGGCAATCCAAGCCCAAGGCACCACAAAAGAGCCGCCTACCACAAACGTAACGCCATTACCCGCCACAATTCCCAGTATAATCCCGACAATTCCTCCGATTTGACAAATCACAATGGCTTCAACTAAGAATTGTATTAAAATAGTCCGTCGAGTTGCTCCTAAAGATTTACTGATCCCAATCTCTCGCGTCCGTTCTGTGACAGAAACCAACATAATATTCATCAAGCCAATGGCTGCGCCTAGTAAGGTAATTAAGCCAATAAAAATGGCCGCCAATTGCAACGTAGCTGTATTCTCTACAATCAAGGAAATTAGGCCATCGCTTTTCTCCAATTCAAAATCAGATTCCTCTCCTAAAGGTGTTCGCCGAATCTGACGAAATAAACCTTCTGCTGCAGCCATTGCTGGATCAATGTTTAGCGCATCCGTTACCATCACTGATAAATTATAAGAGTTGGTTTGAGAGCCAAAATACTTGCGTAAGGTTTGGAGGGGAATAATCACCAATTGGTCACCATTAAAAGAAAGGCTAGAGCCTTTTTCTTCTAATAAACCAATAACCGTGAATTTAATGTTTCGAATAGCAATACTCTTGCCTAAAATAGTAGTTGGTGGCCAATCTGGAAACAGTCGATTGCGGATATCAGAGCCAATGATGACCAAATTGCGCCCTTCTTCTGCTTCTAATGCCGTCAAATTTCTTCCTGCCAATAATTTATACCCTGCCACATTCATATAGGTCTCATCAGCTCCATAAACCGTGGTGGTGGGATCTGTTTCGTTCTTCTCATATTTTGCCACAGCTCCCATCGTTCCTAAAGCAGAAAGAGAGACTAGCGCAGGATAATCGTAGCGTTTTTTAAAGCTACTCCCTTGCTCAAAGGTGATTTTATCGCCTACTTTACGGCGTTTCCCTCGTCTACCGCCTCCAATACCAGTGCCTTTTCGGATCACATTAAAGGTATTCGTGCCCATACTAGCAAAGTTATTTGTTAGAGAGCTTTTGATAGCATCTATAGAGGTTAGAATACCAACTAAGGCCATTATTCCAAAAGCAATAATGAGCAATGTTAGCACAGAGCGCAGTAGATTAGCGCGAATGGCATTAATGGCAATACTTATATTTTCTGCGAGGGTCATACTACTTCAATCATTAATTCCAGAAGAAGTCCTTCTACACTTCTTTCTTCTCAATATACCAAGCTACAATTTTTAAGGCAGAAGCGCTAGAACTATTCGACCAAGGCCCTATTTTGTAAGCTAGTATGATCTAGTAGTCGTTTGGAAGGTCTTATTCATTCAGCAATTGTAAGGCTTCTTCTAAGCTGTGGAATTCAAATTGTAAGCCAATGGTTTTGTTTGCTGATGAAACAGCATTTCCACCAATCGGTTGCAAAGCCAATAAAAACGCTCCATCTTCTTCTAAAACCGCTAATATTTCTCCTTGTTGCAAAGGATCAATCCCAACAAAGGCTAAGCGGCCATCTTCTTGCGGTTCTCCATTAAATATTTGCCCATCTTGTTGGTGATAATAAGCGGTAATTTTATAAGGAGAAACACTACATTGAGCAAAAAAACGAGCGGTTCCTTTTGAAGGGCTTTGCGCCTGTCCTAATGATAGCCAGCCCAATTGTTCGCTCTTGATCCAGTACCCTAAATCCTGCTCTCCAGCAGGCCCTTGCAATTGCGCTAAACGGCTGTGTAACTGCTCATACGTTGTTGCATCATACGTCGCTTTTAGTAATTTTTGATAGTGTTGCAGCGCCAAACAACGATCTTTCTCCATGATGGTTTCAGGAGCTACGCCTTCATAGCGACCTTGACGAGCACGCTGCTCTATGGCTTTGACGTACCTCGTTTGGAGTTCGTGACGTTTCTTATTGTATTGCCCTAGTTTTGTGTAATAAATTTCTTCTAACGCAACATTCTTATCCTGTGCTTCTCTACGAATCTTTTCTCGGGTCACCAGCAATAAGCTTTTTTGATTATTGAGTTGATATGCGCGTTGTTTCTGTTGGGGCGTCCAAATTTCTTTTTTCCCATTTTTGCTGTAACGCATTCCTTCTAATGGTTCTAAACGTTCCTCCAAAGCAGCAATAGCAGCATCTTGGAGCGCAGTTGCTTCTTTTATATTAATGTAAGCAGGTCGTGGTGGAACGGCACCATAATCAGGGGCATAAATAGCGCCTTTATTATCCCCAGTACAGGGATTCTTAATCTTCTTATAATACTCTCCTAAAAACAAAGCGGTTGTTGTATATGGACTGGGGCGTTGCCAATATTGATCTTGCTGTTGCCATAATTTCCATTGTTGAGGGGTATCGTGCTCATTTGGAACCACAATTGTCACTGGATAACGCAACGTATTGGGCAAGGGGGCACCTTCCTGACTCGCTTGTAAATGAATCGTTTTGTGGTTAATAACAACCATTTGTTCTGTGGAAGTCACCAAGCCATTACACCAATTTTGACGACTGGTTTCTAAAATTTTTAAGGTCAGTTGGACAGGGCTATTGTAAGAAGTTACTAGCGTATTGGCAGGGAGATGAATCAATACTCCATCTTTGCTCACTAAGAAATGTTCTTGGGTAGGGTCAATCCAAAAGCGTTCTTGTTCTTGGTTGGTCTCTTTGTATAAGAACTCTCTGTTGCGTTGGGTGTAGCTGTTTCTTGGTCGTATTCCATTCCCTTCTTCCAAAGAGAGGTTGGCACAAGCCGTACAAACTTCTACGGTCGCATCACAAACAATATTTTGGATGTGCAACTTCGATAAAGCGACGCCTTCTCGTTCTAAACATTGCTGGATCAAGTAAGCACGGCGACGAGAGAGTTGTTCATTGGTATCTCCTTCCTTTGCATCATGGGCATAGGCCAACACTCTTATCTTAGAAAGGCCTGTTTTTTTGGAGCGTCGCACCAAAGCTTTGATACTGTCCAATTGCGCCAAGGAAATAGCCGTTTGCCCTGTATCAAATTCCACTTGATATTGAGGCGTCTGCGCCCTTGTCCAAGAGCAAAGGCTTATTAGTATAATAATGATCAATCGTGTTTTCAACATTTGGCTTCTTGTTGTAGTTAGGGGCAACGGTTAATAGCGCGGTCGCAAGATACGGCTATTTCTTTAGTTACAAGTACCTCTATATTCTATTAACAAAATTGCAAAAGATAAATAGTATTCTTGCTCCTTTACTCTCACTATACAATTAAACGATTATTTACAACCTTAAGTGCTTTTATTTATATAAAGAATTTATTTTTCTTACCAAAAGAAAGATTGTCTTTTTAAATTATTTAGTTATCTTTGGGAACACTATATTTTTAATAAATCAAAACCCTTAAAGTGCTTTTTGAAAAGCACTTTTTCAAAAAATTATTATGAAACTTTTACTTGCTATTACCTTTGGTGCTTTTATTACATTAGGTCTATCTTCTTGTGCAAAAGAAACTTGCTACACCTGTGAAAACACTGTAGCTACGATTACTTGTACTGTTGATATTTGTGACGCCACAGTGGAGACTTCTGGCAGTTGCACAGGTCTTTCAGTTAGCAGCTCTGGTGCTAATAATGAAGATCTTAAAGAAGCTTATGAAGCAGCAGGATATACCTGTACGGCTAAATAAGTTTTTTAGAAAGATTGCCTTTATAAAGTGCCCTCAACCGTAGTTGAGGGCACTTTTTTAATTAAAAAGCAATTTCATATTACCGCACACCTCCTATTTTTGTAATTCTCATTACGTAACTTCTAATATAAAGTGTATTTTTAAGTTGTTTTATTTTCCAACCTCCAATCACTGTTTCATGCTTCATAACTATACTTTACTCTTCTTTATTTTTATCACAACGGGAGGCTGGCTACAGGCCCAAAATTGTCCTGCTAGTGTTTCTGGACAATTATCAACAATTAGAACCACGATCATTGCGACCGATACCACTCCTACTCCCATTTACACTGTAATACCAACAGGCTTACCCAATACAGAATTTCTAATTTTGCGCCAAGATACGCTGGCAGCAGATGGATTTGGCCCTCCTATCCTTATTTCTAGTTTGGATGGCCGCGTAGTTCCTGCTGATTTAGGCTTAAATACTTGTCAAGAATTGTGCGTGCTTCCTTTTTCTTATGATTTAATGCAAATTCAGCTAGTTGTGGATTCTTTATTGAATGGTTTATATATTGGCAGCACTACTTGTTGTACGGCTGCAGGTAATTTTTTTCCTGGACTCTGTGATTCCCTCCATGCAGAAGGCATTTTCTCAGGAGCAGACATTCAAGATTTGAATGATGTAATTAACTTCACCAGTGCTGTTTCAGGAGCAAACGGAGCAGCTACTTCTGTTCCTAACTTAATTTCTACGATTAGTCAATTGAACAGTTTTATTGGTTTATTTGGCAACTGTTCCGCTGGTGTAGCAGAGATTTGCTACAGTGTCTCTCCTGCTCTTAGTGCCACCGATTGTTATCAAGTCGTTTTGCCTAATGCTGCTACGCTTATCCTAGCTAGCCCTGATACCTTGGCAGCAATGACTAGTAGTTCTTACCAAGTTACTTCTTCTTATTTACCTAATTCTTCTACTGAAAATCTTGTCTGGAGTATAGGAATACCTGATTTGGGGTGTAGTATTAATAGTATGGGTATGCTGCAAACGGCTACAACTGGTGGGACGGTTTGGGTCTATTCGACAGGAACTAGAGGTTGTCAAGCAGATAGTATTTTGGTACAAATTACTGCTCCTATCAATGTGCGTTCTTTAGCAACAAAGAATTTAGATTTTCAAGTAGCTCCTATGCCCTTTGATCAACAATTATTAATAGAAGTAGAGGCTAAAGCAGGTACTTATCAATTGCAGTTAGTAGATGTACTTGGACAAGTGGTCTACACCGCTAACCAAGAATTAACAACAGGAACACAACCGTGGCTTGTATCTACCGCTCATTTGCCTATAGGCACTTATATCCTCTCTATTCAGGGCGAAAAAGAACAGAAAAGTTTAAGTGTGGTCAAAAGCAAGCATTAAAAATGTGCTTGTAAGAAGAATAGAAAACCTCCCAAACCTTAGATCAAACGAAAGCTTGGGAGGTTTCATAAAAATTGAACCTAAGATGCAATTTATTGCATCTTATTTTTTTGTAAAAAATACTTTATCTATATTCGGCCATTATTTTAAATAAACTCCTTAAATTAAAAATTATTATGGCTCCCTTAAGAACAACATTAAGTCAATATCAATTATGGTTCTTTGCTTTTATTCTATTAACACTAGCTTCTTGCCAAGAGAGTGACAGTGTAATAACAAATTCGGTCATTGAAGCATTTAAAGCAGATACTGGAATAGACGCTGTTTGGGTATCGGATACCGCCTTATTAAATACCGTTGAAGGTTGGCAAGGATCTGGTGATTATCCAGGAGTTGATGAATGGGCTATTGCTACCGTTCCTGCTGGGTTGGATCTATATGGCGGACTTCCTGGACAATCTGAATATTATACTATTGATCAAACATTGATTGATGCCGATACCATGAAGGTAGCCTACTGGGAAAGCTTGCAAGTAAAAGCCCACCCCACTTTTGGCTATCGTCCAGATGTAGGCGTTTTTGATCTCAATGCAACAACAACTGTAGCGATTGCTCGTACACTTGCCAACCCACAATATGGTACTGGTGGTGCTTGGCAGATTTATGTAGAAAACTTTAGCACAGACCTCACTCCCCTAGACACCATTCCTTTACAGTAATAAATTTAACTATCAATGATTGATGTAAAAACAGGGCATCTTTTAATTGACGATCAACATACCATCACTCCTCAAACAAGTCTAGCTACTATTCAACAATGGCAACTTGGCGCCTCTCAGGAGTCTCGGGCAATGGGCAATGGAATTCATTGGGTTGATGTCAAGAACCTCCAAATTGATCAACTATACTTCAATATTTCCTTTCTTTTTATGGAACAGAGAATAGATGGCTGTACATTGACTTTCCAAGATCAACCTTATGAGAAGAGTCCAAGCTGGGATTCTTGGAGTAAGGAGGTTGAGGAAAAAAATCTAATTCGTTTTAATAACTGGTTGGACGAGCAATTTGGAGCAGTACGAGAACTCGACTGGGGAAAAATAGAGGCCTTTTATGATGTTAAATCAGCAGGAAGTTCTATTCGGTTGAAGTATGTCGCCTAAATTAGTACATTGAATACAAGTAATTGATACTTTATATAGAGGCTGCCCAAAAGGGCAGTCTCTTTTTTTACCTCAGATAATTTTAGCCGAGATATAAGCCAATTAGCACAGCATTACTGAACAGCAGGAACTAAAAATAGCTCCAAATAAGTTGCACATAGAAAAATCCTTCAATCAATATGCTACCTCCTGCGAGGTACAAAAAAGTTTGTAAAACTATGGGAGATTGTTTTCTAACATCCTGATCTAGAAGAGCAAGTAACCAATAAAGAAAACCTGCTAACATCGGTAAATAATAAAGAGCTGTTTGGCCTTTTCCAAAAAATGCGCTAAATGTGAGGGATTGGCTACCAAAAAGCCAAATAATAATCCAGTTGATTCCAAAAAAGAAGCCTTGCGTAAATAAACTTGCTAGAAGACTAACCCAAGGTTGAATTTCTTCAGAGACCTCTTCTTCTTTATTATGTAATAACAATAACAAATAAAAAGGTGCAAAAGCATGGAGTAAAAAAGTAAAGCCAAAATAGTCTGTCAACAAAGGGAAATCAAGCACAGCATAAGTAGCCTTTTCAGTAGTGACTATTGCTAAAGAGAGCATGATAAAAAGGAAAAAGAGAAGGAATCCTACAATTTTGTTTTTCCTTTGCATGCAACGTGTAAGTACAGTCCATGCAACAAATCCCCAAACGGTAAATAGGATCGTTTGTTTAGAGAGTTGAAGATGATCAAACAAATGATACAGACCTAAAGCGCCCGTTGTCAATATCAATAGTGGGAAAAAGATAAATCCCATGATATTTCCCTCCATTCCTTTTGAATAGGTCGCCAATGTTCCCCCAGTAACACACCAGCCTAGAATAGAAAGGGTATAGTTAGTAGGATGAAACCATTGAATGACCTCTACCTCTATACTGGTCATCCAATTATAAATAAGCGCCCCTGTAAACATTACTACCAAATACCCTATACAATAGATCAAGTAGGGCGCAAAATTCAGGCGGTAGACATTGGTTCCTACTTTGGTAAAAAAACGTTCTCCTTCACCAAAAGTTCCCAATAAAAATAATAGTAAACAAACAGGGTTTAAAAGTAAATTAGTAATAGATAACAATAAGGCCGTTAGCATCTTTTAAAACAATTGTTTGGTTACCATCTGGAAGATCACTAATGTGCGCTTATACTTCTTCAGAAGCTTTTAGTTTTTCCATATTGTACGTAACCTGAATCGCTTCTATAAATTCATCAATTTGCCCATCCATTACTTCACTTAGGTTGTACTTTGTGAAATTGATTCGATGATCCGTCACTCGATTTTGAGAATAGTTATACGTACGAATCTTAGAAGAACGGTCTCCTGATACAATTAAGGTATTTCTCAAAGCAGAGATACTGTCTTCATGCTCTTGCTGCTGCAATTCATACAAACGTGCATAAAGCTTGGTTAAGGCAATTTCTCTATTCTTGAGCTGTGAACGACCATCCTGGCACTCCACTACAACGCCTGTAGGTTTGTGTGTTACTCGTACCGCTGACTCCGTTTTATTAACGTGCTGTCCACCTGCGCCACTTGCTCTAAATGTATCCCAAGACAAATCGGCTTTGTTAATTTCCACGTCTTCCATTTCAAAAATGGGCATAACAGCAACGGTTATTGCAGAGGTATGCACGCGTCCTTGCGATTCCGTTTTAGGAATGCGTTGTACACGGTGGGTTCCTGATTCATACTTCAAAGTACCATAGACATTGTTTCCAGATACTTCTAAGATCACTTTACTGTATCCTCCTGATTCACTTTCATTGGCAGCAATGTACTCGCGTTTCCAACCTTGGCGATCAATAAATCGCTCATAAACGCGGAGCATATCCCCTGCAAAAATTGCAGCTTCGTCTCCACCTGCTCCTGAACGAATTTCTACAGTGACGTTTTTCTCATCTTCTGGATCTTTAGGAATGAGCATAAATTTCAGCTCTTCCTCAAAAGGGCCAATTTTTCCCTCCAGTTGTTTGAGATCATCCTTAGCCATATCCACAAAATCCGTGTCATCACTTTCGTCTATGATTTCACGGCATTCTGTCATGTTATCGAGCATTTCTTTGTACTCGTCATGGGCTTTTACAAACGGTTGCAAGTCTTTGTATTCCTTGCTTATTTTCATGTAGCGCTTCATATCACCTGTTATTTCAGGGTCAGACAGCTGCTCTTCTAGCAGTTGATATTTGTCTTTGAGGGCGCGTAATTTATCTATCATAATATTTGGTGTCGTTTGATTTAGATAGCTTGTTGTTTATAACAACAAGCTATCTAAGCAATGCAAGGATCAAAAATACAACTATTATCAAGGATTACCAAACCTTACGCATCAGAGCCTGGCTCTAGTAGCATCATAGGCAATAAATCCATCATGAGGGCTTCCAATTTAGCCGCTGCCACTTCTACCACCCTCAAAACTTCTTCTAGTGTAGTTTCTGTCAATTCTTCAATAGGATAACAACGGTTAGAAACCACTGAAACAACCAAAACAGGCAAATCCATGTGTTTGGCGACCAACACTTCAGGAACAGTAGACATCCCAACCACATCGCCTCCAATCAAATGAAAGAAATTGTACTCTGCAGGCGTTTCTAAATTAGGCCCTTGTGTTCCCACATAAACCCCTTCAAAAGCACGAATTCCTTTTGCTTTCGCAAGGGCCAAGGCTTTTTTATTTAATGATCGATCATAAGCCCGTAACATATCAGGAAAACGCAAACCAAGGCGCTCATCATTGGCACCACGTAAAGGGTTTTGAGCATGTAAGTTGATATGGTCTTTTATAAAAACCAAATCGCCTGCTTGTAAATGCTCCTGCACGCTTCCTGCAGCATTAGAAATCACTACCTGTTGTACGCCTAAAAATTTAAGTACCCGAATAGGAAAAGTGACCGCACTCATTTCATAACCTTCATAATAATGGAACCGCCCTGCTAAAGCCGCAACGGCTACACCATTCAAATAACCCAAAATAAGTTGACCAGCGTGTCCTTCAACAGTAGATTGAGCAAAATGAGGCAAAGTAGTATAAGGCAGTGCAGCAACCACCTCAATGCCTTGGGCTAGTCCACTCAATCCTGTTCCTAATACTAATCCAATTTGGGGCTGAAAGTTCCCTAGATGTTTATGAATATAAGCTACAGTTTCTTGTATTTGATCGTACATAGTTTTGTTAACATAAGTGTGAAGAGAAAGAGAGTAACCACAAAGGTAGGTAGCTTTGGCCAAAGCTACCAATAACACTAGAAATCATCTTATAAGGATAACATAATAAGTTTTCTTCGCGTTCTCTGAAAAATAAGATTTCACCTTGTTTTGCCCTAAAAATCAATCCATTAAATGGAGACAAAAGTCCAATTAAACATTCAAACAAAAAAATCTTATTATTTTTCACATCAATTATTGCCTGCCAATCAACTACTTTATCGACTTAAAGGAACCTTTTAAGCTTAAATTTCGTATATTATGATAGGAAGGTGTGAGATAAATCGTAAAAATAATGTATGTAGCGACATCTTTTTTACAATTTTATTTCCAACCTTTTTACAGTACTACTTGTCAATAGAGTACTGGATAAGCATTTTAAGGGCTAGTAAAGTTAATTTAACAACTTGAAAATGTTAAGTATTTCTTACTAAAGCCTTAGATTGCAACCAGTTAGTCTTTTTTTTTGTAAAAACCTTGAATTGCTGAAATAAAGGCGTATATTTGACAAGCAGCGGTAATATTTTCTAAAAATAGACTGCAAAGTTTGTTTCTTTTAAAGAGAATAACTCTTACTGCTTATACAGTTACAAAGAATACTGATTTAAATTCTTATTTTTTAAATTTTAACAAAAAACTAATTAGCTATGAAAGTTTTAATGTTAGCTCTAGCGATGGTAGTAGCCTTAGGTTCTGCTTTTGCAAATGCACCAGCCAATGAAGAAAAAATGGTTGCTGTTGTATTGATGATGGATGATGGTGATGACCAACAAGTTGTTGCTACAATTTACACTACTCTAATGGCTGCTGAGAAAGTAGCTCAAGTTCTTGACATCGAGATGATCGCTGAAGACGAAGTGAATGACGATGTATTCGTATTCTCTTTGAAGTCTGAAGATCAGAAAAAATTGACCATGCAAATGTTCGATGAAGAAGGTTTCAGCAAAGTAGTACACAACACTCTTCAAGTTGAAGATGGTAACAACTACAATGCATTGAACGTGAAAGAACTACAAGATGGTACTTACAAGTTCCAATTGACTGATGAGAATGGTGCCGTTAAAGAAAAAACCATCACAATCAACCGTAACAAATAAGCATTGTTTACAATGTTATATTGTGCTGAAAGCTGTTCCGATCCAATCGGAACAGCTTTCTTTTTTTATCTTATTTTCTTCTTTTTCTAAGAGGTTTTAGCCAATTGTTCTAACAACCATCGCCGCTCTGGCAATTGTGGTTCCTCTTTTATTGCTTTCTGTAACGCCAAACGAGCAGTGGCTTCATAAATGTTATACTGTTGTAATTTCTTGAAATATCGAATCAACGTTGCATAGCTTGTCTGGAGATAAGCGCTCAGTTCCTTGTTTCGTTTGATGTACACATGAAAACTTTCCAATAGTGCTTCTAAAGCATTGTATTCTTCCAATTCATAATAGATTTTCATAAGCGTCACTTTAGAATCAATCACTAGCTCTCGATCATATGGTTCTAAGGTTTGTAAACAAAGCATTGCTTTTTTGTAGGCTTTGATTTGGTAATACAACTTCGCTTGATTGTACGCTTTGTAAGTGGTTTGATGTATTCGCAATAAATAGGGGGTATACGCTTCTATAAATTGCTCTACCCAATCATACGCCTCACACTTAATTCCTATTGCCACTATATTCTTATAAGTAAACCGAGACAAGTGCCCTTGCTGCACAAATACGCTTCGTTCTAATCCAGATTGGTACAACCCAAACACCTCTTCTGCAAAAGATAAATCCCCTCGATTGAGTTGTTTAATAAAAAAGTTAATGGTGATTAAATAAAAATCCTTCAACTCTTCTAATTCAAATAAATCCCAATGCTCTAAAAATGTTCGCTTAAGCGCCTGACAAGCGGCGATATTCTTATTGTCTATTAAGGCTTGGTAACTGTAGTAATACACAGCAATGGTTGGAATATGAAGCCAATCCCCTTCTTCTACTTGTTTTAAAACTTCTTGGACATAGTTTAGTTGGTAATGGGTGCTAAAAACCTGTTGATGGGTTAGAGCAGCCATACAATACTTTAACTTATTGGCTAGATAGTAGGTATCTAAACTATTCAACACCTCTTGCAAATTCTTACTCTCTAAGCGTTTCTGTTGTTGCAGAAAAAGGTATTGTTCCTCCTGTAAACGGTATTCGGAATAATAATACGCGATGTTCCGATAAGGCTCTTTCTCCAAGGTTAAGCTTTGTTTCCTAGCAGTCGCCTGAAATCCCTTGCTCGCTCCTCGCGTTCGATAAATAGAAAGAAGCAAGTTTTGCTTTAAAGTAGGTGCTTGCTCCATTGTCTCATGCAGCAAAAAATCCTCTAATAATTTCTGTAAATAAGATAGGTTATTTCGGAGTTGCTGTGCCTTAAATTCTTCCTTCGGAAAAGCCGCTTTATAGGCTCCTTCTAGGCTGTACTTTTTTTCTTTTAGAAAGTAATCCAGCAGTGTTTTCAAGCGCTCTTGTTGGTTGTGATAAGGCGAATGCACCCATTTTTTAAAACGATTCTGTTCTACTTTAGAAAGTGTTTCAAATATTTCTAAAAATTTACTTTTTTCCATTTTCGCTCTATACTTTCAATCTTAACAATCCTGATTATCACTCTAATATAATTACAAAAAACTAAAAACTAGTCTATAAATAGCTTTAGTTGTCTTTGGTATTTCTAAAGTCATAGTGCATATTTGTAACATCATGAAATTACCCGTTCCTCTATTGGGTAATTTCTCCTCCTTGATAACCTATTTAAACAACTAATCTTATGAAAAATATTCGGTATCTATTATGTTCCTTCATTCTGCTATTATTGGGCAGTTTTCAAGCACAAGCGACACACGTCAGGTCTGCTCAATTAAATTATACTTGTGTTGGTCCAAACCAATATGAGATAACCCTAGCTATATATAGAGATTGTTCTGGTATAGGTCTTCCGACTACTGCCAATATTAGTATAGACATGTTGGCACCTTGCGCAACCAACTCTTCGTCTATAACACTAAACCAAGTCTCTAATGTCATTGTTCCTCTTACTTGTAATATAGGGTCTAATGCTTGTAATGGAGGGACAGCCCCCGCTTTTGAAAAAACTACCTACACTGCAATTTGGACCGTACCATCAACAATGGTCAATTGCCCTTTCCATTTATCTTACAGAATATGCTGTCGCAGTAATGGAATTACCAACCTTGTAGGAGCTGGGAATCAGTCGTTCTATACAGAGGTCTACCATTTAGATACGATTCCTTGTAATAATTCTCCTATAGACCTCAATCATTCCGTATTTGCTGTTTGTGACAATACACCGACATTTATTACTGGTTCAATGATTGATTTAGATGGCGATTCTTTAGTCTATAGTTTAGCGAATCCTCTATCTGATGCCAACACTTCTATTCCTTTTTTAGCAGGACTTTCTACTAGCAATCCATTTTTCACTAACAGCGGAATAACATTAGACCCAGCTACAGGACAAATAAGTTTTTCAGCAACAGGAGCGCAAAATATAGATTTTGATATCCTAGTTCAAGAATTCCGCAATGGACAACTCATTGGTTCTACGCGTAAACCTATTAGTATTATTACCTCCGCTAGCTGCTCTAATCAACCTCCTAGTTTAGATTCGGTTGCTAGATTGATCAATGGAGCATGGGTAACACAGGGTACTAGTACTATTTTTGAGATTTGTCCTGGAGAAACGCTTTCTTTTCAGATGCATTATTCTGACATAGATCCGACCGATTCAATCAGTCTAAATACATTATCTAGCTCTATCTTGACGGTTCATCCCAATGCTATTATTCAACACTTTTATACAGGCATTGGTAACAATCAACTTACTTTACAAATTGATATTCCTTTTGCTAGCTTAGATCCTTTTACATTAAACATTAATGATAATTCTTGTCCTCTATTAGGGGTACAAATACATGCCATACAATTATTAGCAAGGGCTTCTTGTGGACGGGTAGAAGGGTATGCTTTTGCAGATACTAGCGGTAACTGTTCCTTAGATCCAGGGGAAGATAGTTTAGGGAATTATATTATCACGTTCTCAAAAGGAGGCTTAAGTCTATCTATCAGTACGGACTATACAGGGTATTACAATACCCCATTAGACACAGGTGTTTACACCATCGCTTTATCTTCCGTACATCCTTATCGCGCTTTATGTAGCGGCAGTCAAAGCTTTACCAATACGGTTGCTCCTGCAGTTGTACTCCATAATTTACCCATACAAGATACCACTCTTTGCACTTATATGGAGGTAGACATTGCTGCAGCTAGCCTAATCCGTTGCTTTGCGAATCAATATACTGTTAGCTATTGTAACCAAGGAACCATTGATGCTCCTACAACGTCAATTGAAGTCACTTTAGATTCTCTATTTGTAGTAGATAGTGCCAGTTTACCAATCACAAGCCAAACTGGCTTCACCTATACGTTTAATGTAGGCAATGTAGCCCCTTTACAATGTGGTGCATTCACCATCTATGGACGTTTGGATACAGCTTGTACCTCTCCTCTTGGACGAAATTTCTGTGCAACCGCTTACATTCATCCTGACACCACCTGTGGTATTTGGAGTGGCTCTTTATTAGAGGTTGTTGCCAGTTGCCAAAATGATTCTGTTGGTTTCCGTATTCTCAACAAAGGCACGCAAGCTATGAGCGCCCCCACTAATTACGTGGTCATAGAAGATAACATCATTTTACACAATGGGCCTAATATTTCCCTTGCGGCAGGGGCGAGCACTCCTTGGGTTTATTATCCTGCTACAGGAGCGACGTATTACTTAGCCATTGATCAAGAACTGAACTACCCCTGGGGTAAAAAAGCCTCTGCGACTATAGAAGGTTGTTTAAGTAGTCTTTTTACAGGCAACCCAATTACAACTGGCCTAGTAAATACCTTTCCTTTAGATGATGGCGCTCCTTATGTTGGAATTGATTGCCAACCTAGTATTGGTTCTTATGATCCTAATGACAAACAAGGATTTCCAATTGGCTACGGAGGAGCACACAGCATTGAGCCCAATGTAGATTTAGTGTACAGAATTCGTTTCCAAAATACAGGAACTGCTCCTGCACAAGACGTTGTCATTCTAGATACGTTATCTACGCACTTAGACATTAGAACGCTCACTCCTACTGTTGCTAGTCATGCTTATACTTGGCGCCTAAAAGAAGCACGGGTATTAGAAGTGACGTTTGCCAATATCCAGTTGCCAGACAGTGGCAGTAGTCCATTGGCTTCTCAGGGTTTTGTTGATTTCGAGATCAAACAACAAGCTAATAACCCACTAGGAACAATTATCAATAACAAGGCAGCAATCTATTTTGATAGAAATGCTCCAATTATTACCAATACTGTTTTCCATACTATTGATGAGAATTTCATTGTATTCACCCAATTACCCAGTTTTGATGCAGGAGATGCCTTAAGCATTACAGCTTTTCCAAATCCATTTGACAACGCCACCACATTGCGTGTAGTAAGCGACCAGTCTTATGAACAATTGACTTTAAAAGTCTACAATGCTTTAGGACAATTGGTAGACCAAACCATCAGCCAAAATGGTGCTCAGGAAATTCATTTCCAGCGCCAAGGACTCCCAACAGGAATTTATTTCTATCGCCTTGAAGGAGATGATACCTTCCTTCATGCAGGGCAACTCATCGCCCGCTAATAAGCTTTTATTCAACCCTTTACTAGAAGTCTCTTCCGCCCCGAAGAGGCTTCTTTTTTTGTAGAATTTTATTTTTCTCTTTTTTTTCTGACAGAGAGGCGACATTTTAAGCGTTGTCTACGTTTTGTTAATAATTGGGTCATTGTTGAATGAGTAAATCTCTAGCATCCTTACTCTACTCTATATTCATTCATATTGTTCAATACCTTTTCAATGAAACACCTTTTACTCCTTTTTGCCTGCCTCTTCTTTATGTTGAGCAGTCGCCCCCTACATGCCAGTCACATCGCAGCAGCCGATATTAGTTATGAATGTTTAGGTTCTGATACCTACGAATTCACCCTACGTCTTTACCGTGATTGTCGAGGTATCCCTGTTAGCCGAACTTACAGAGTAGACATTATGGCTTCAGGTGCTTGTGCTCTAAACTCTACGTCTATCACACTCTCCAAAGTTAATGAAATAGAGTTACCAATTTTATGCTCTGACTCTAGTGTTGTTCGTGCTTGTTCTAGCAATGGAATAAACTATGGTCTCGGTTATCAAGAAGTTATCTACAAAGGAAGAATTAACCTGCGTGCCTTACGGGGATGTAGTTGGATTGCCAGTTGGGACGAATGCTGTCGCAACAATGCCATTACGACGATTAACGGGATACCAAGCACCTATATTTATACATCTTTCATCGATTCCAGCATTGTGTGCAACAACTCTCCAACGCTCAATAATACCCCTGTATTTATTGTTTGTGATAGCAATTTGCAAGACATTTCGAATACCATGATTGATATAGATGGTGATTCTTTAGCCTATAGCTTAGTTGCTCCTTTAGCTGGCAGTCAACAACCTATTGTCTATAATAATGGCTTTTCTCCAACTCAACCCCTAGTCACAACTGCCACTGGTTTTCAGTTTAACCCAAGTAGTGGACAAGCTACCTTTACTCCCCTTTCTCCCCAAGTAACCATTGCTGATATTTTGATAGAAGAATATCGAAATGGACAATTAATTGGACAAAGCCAACGGACCATACAAATTGCCGTCGTTAATTGTCATAATAACAATAGCTTAACCCTAGATCAAGTTTCTAGATCGGTTAATGGCACTTGGCAAGCACAAGGTACCAACACGACTTTTGATATTTGCCCTGGAGAAGTTTTACATTTCAAAATGGAATTATCTGATGTTGATCCAACCGATACCATTTTTCTGAATGAAGCCTATTCTAGTCTACTCAGAACCTACCCAATGGCAACGGTGCAGCAATCTTATGGAGCCACTCCCAATCAATTCACGGTAGAAGTTACCTTGCCTATTGCGCAAATTGGTGCCTTTTCTTTAGGTTTTAATGACAATGCTTGTCCTGCTTTTGATCTACAAACCTTTGGAATCAATCTCGTACCTCGTATCAATTGTGCGCGTTTAACAGGACGTATTTTCATTGATGACAACAACAATTGTCTAGCTGATGCCACAGAAATGACGGTACCACCTACCAATATTTTCATCAACAAAGGAAATAATCCATTGCGAGTGCCAGTAGATGGACAAGGGTATTTCTCTGTACTAGTGGACACTGGTACGTATCAAGTAGATGTTGCGACCAATTCTATTTTATTAGAACTCTGCCCTAGTATATCCTCCTTTACTATTAGTACTTTTTCAAGTGTAGTCAATGTCGATTTACCTATTCAAGTTACAGACTGGTGCTCCTTATTAGAAGTAAACATTGGCGCCAATGTGCTGATTCATTGCCGACCGTCTACTTATCATGTTAGTTATTGTAACAATGGTAATCTTACGGCCTACAATGCAACCGTAGATATTACTTTAGATTCCTTGTTTGTTATTGATAGTACAACGCTTCCTATTCTCAGCCAAAGTGGAAATATCTACACCTTTGATTTAGATAGTATTCCTCCTGGCACTTGTGGCAGTTTCAAAATCATAGGTATTTTAGATACGGCTTGTGATTTGACGTGGCGAGGCAGAACACATTGTGCCCTTGCTCATATTTATCCTGATACCATTTGTGGGGGTTGGTCTGGCGCTTTATTACAAGTAGAGGGGCGCTGCCTCAATGATTCGGTGAGTTTCCGTATTCACAATACAGGGCAACAAGCTATGTCTAGTGCTAGAAATCCATTGGTCATCCTTAATAATCTTGTTCTAAATACGGGCGCAAGTGTTAATTTAGCCGCAGGCACTAGCTCGCCTTGGGTTTATTACCCCGCTACAGGAGCAACTTATCGGGTAGAAATCGATCAAGAAATTGCTTATCCTTGGGGCTTAAGTGCTGCTGCGATTGTAGAAGGCTGCCAAGATACCACCCTAGCAGCAGCTCCAGTAAGCACAGGGATGGTCAATATATTCTCCTTAGACGAAGGGGCGCCTTATATTGGCATCGATTGTCAACCCAATGTAGGAAGTTATGATCCGAATGACAAGCAGGCCTTTCCAATTGGACACAATCTAGCGCACTACATCAAAGTAAATGAAGATCTAAAATACCGCATTCGTTTTCAAAATACGGGAACCTACAATGCACAAAATGTTGTTCTTAGAGACACGTTGTCCCCTTACTTGGACCCTATGACGGTTGTTCCAACCACAGCCAGTCACCCTTATAGTTGGACCATTAGAGATGGAAATATTTTAGAAGTCTATTTTGATAACATTTACCTTCCTGCTGCTCAACGTGATTCTCTTCGTTCTCAAGGTTTTCTAGATTTTAAAATCAAGCAGCAACTCAACAATCCGTTGGGAACAGTGATTAACAATACTGCCGCTATTTATTTTGATTTAAATCCACCTATTCTTACCAATAACACCTTTCATACAATTGGGGAAAACTTTCTTCAGTTTATCAACTTGCCTACAATCGAAAAAGGGGATGCCTTAACCGTTACTGCCTTCCCTAATCCATTTAAACAGGTCACAACCTTACGTGTTAGAAGTAGCCAAACCTATCAAGAATTGACCGTACAGGTTTATAATGCCTTGGGTCAACAGGTGGATCAAGTGCGTAGCACTACTGGCAATCAAGAAATTATTGTACAACGCAAACATTTGTCCGCAGGGATGTATTTCTATCGCCTCGAAGGAGATGGACAATTACTACATGCAGGACAACTTATCATACAATAAACCCATGTCTTTGTTATTTATTTAGATGTTAGGCCCATCCTGATGGTTGGTCAGGGTGGGTCTTCTTCTTTTCAATACTGTTTTTAGTTCTTCTGATAATAGAAATTCAGTATTCCCAACTTTATTTTTCTGTAAAAAACAAACCATTTACCTGATCCAAATTGGTAGAGGTAATCCCCTTCTTATGCCTAATTCGCACCTAAAAACAGAAGATATTTAGTGCCTTTTTTTATCACATCCTGATTCAATTATTCTTTATATGTCTAATTCTTACTTTCGATACTCTTTTATTTTGCTCTTTTTTTTGTTGCTACAAAGTTCTTCTATTCAAGCCGCCCATGTAGCAGGAGCACAGCTCAATTATACGAGTCTAGGTTCTAATCAATACGAAGTCACCCTTCGTTTATACAGCCATTGTAATGGTGGAATCACCCACAATAATTGGGCTTACATTGATGTCACTCCTAATACACCTTTTTGTGGTGGCGCTGCTGCTTTTCGAGATACGGTTTTTCAAATATCTGTTGAGGAGGTTAACAATGGTTGTCCAAGTACCACCTGTAGTAATACAAGCTATGGTCTCGTTCGCAGAGTTCAAGTTTATAAAAAAATCATCACGGTTCCCAGTACCAGTAATTGTGGATGGACCTTTTCTACCAATTGGTCCTACTGTAGAGGGACACAAAACACGCAAGGCTGTGCCCGTTCTTTGGGAAGTGCAACCATCTTAGATCCTATTGTTACCCCTTTGAATAGTTCTCCTGTCTTAAGCTCTTCTCCTGCTTTTGTTTTTTACAACAACCAATTGCAGCGTCTATCAAGCAGCATGGTTGACCCTGATGGTGATTCCTTGGTTTACCGAGTAGCGGCCCCTCAACCTCATGCTAATAACACTGGAAGTGGCAATAGCTATCGTTCAGGTTTTTCAAATACCAATCCTTTCCTGACCACAAACAACAGTTTCAGTTTTAACAGTCAAACAGGAGAAGCCTCTTTTATCAGCCCAAATCTTCAAGAAGTCTCCTTGGATGTAGCGGTAGATGAATATAGAAATGGACAACTTATTGGAACTTGTCGCTATTCCACCTATTTGTTCATGGTGAATAACACCAATCAAGTTCCTGCCATTACTCAAACCGCTCAATGGCTCAATGGGACTTGGGTTCCTCAGGGCACTTCCACTACTTTTTCTAGTAATACAGGTAGTCCTGTTATCATTCAGATAGAAATGACCGATCCTGATTTGACGGATTCTATTAGGATAGACAGCACTTTTTCGACTCTATTGCAAGCCTATCCCAATGCGACCATTCAAACCAGTTATACCAGCAACAACCAAATTACCGCAGAAATCAACTTAGGTCTAATTACTCAAGCACATACGTTTAACGTAGCTTTTACAGACGATAAATGCCCTAATGCAGGACTAAGAATTCTTCCTATTTCTATTGCACGGATTGACCGATCGACTCTATCAGGCCAACTCTATGTAGACACTAGCGGCAACTGTAGTTGGGACATTGGAGAACCAATCCTCAGCAACCAGCTTCTTCGTTTAAGCAATGGCACACAAGATTGGGTGACGAGAACCAACTCCTATGGTTTTTATAGCTTTCAAGTTGATTCTGGAGATTACACCCTAACGCCTTTTTATAGTTATTTGATAACGGATTCCTGCTATCTAGATTCTCTTGTCATTCCCAGTGGAGTTGCATCTATTCAAAAAGACATTCCTTTAGACATTAGCATTCCTTGTGCCTATTTAGAGGTTAGTATTGGAGCTACTTTATTGCGACTGTGCCGAAACAACACCTACTATGTCAATTATTGTAACCGAGGACTTTACACGATTGATTCTGCTTATGTAGAAGTAACACTTGATCCATTGTTCACCATAACCAACTCTTCTATTCCCATCAGCCAACAAAATGGTTCGACCTACACCTTTTATTTAGGAACACTGCCTCCTAATGCTTGCAATACTTTTTCTATTGATGCGGTACTAGATGCGGCTTGTGATTTTAACAATAGAGGCTTGACCCATTGCGCTATTGCAGAAATTTTTCCACAGCCAGATTCTTCTTGCACTCTTTGGACAGGCCCAGCATTAGAAGTAGAAGGACGCTGCCAAAACGATTCTGTTTCTTTTAGAGTAGTGAATACAGGCCAGCAAGCCTTAACGACCGCCCAAAATTACGACATCTTACAAGATGCGATGCCCTTGTTCAATACAACCATTACTAATCTAGCGCCTGGGGCGGCTACTCCTTGGCGATATTACCCTGCTACAGGCGCTACCTATAGAGCCGCCATTGATCACCCTTCTAATTACCCTTGGGGATTGACCGCTTCTAGCACCATAGAAGGTTGTTGGAATACAACATCGAGTAATCCCATCAGTACGGGTATGGTTAATATTTTTTCTATGGATGAAGGCGCTCCTTATATTGGAATGGACTGCCAAGTTAATGTCATTGCTTGTGATCCCAATGACAAACAAGCCTTCCCTATTGGCTATGATAGTTTGCACTACATTCATGCCAATGAAGACATTAAATATCGGATTCGTTTTCAAAATACAGGCACCTACTACGCCGAAGATGTCGTCATTGTAGATACCCTTTCTCCTTTCTTAGATCCAAATTACCTTGTACCAACCGTATCTAGTCATAGCTATACTTGGGAACTTACTTATGGTAATATTCTAACCATTACTTTTGATAATATTATGTTGCCTGACAGTGGTCGTGATTTAACAGGTTCGCAAGGTTTTATCGACTTCAAAATCAAGCAACAACCTGACAATCCTCTCGGAACATTAATTACCAATGATGTAGGTATCTATTTTGATCAAAATCCGCCCGTTTTCACCAATACCACCTTTCATACCATTGGCGAAAACTTTATTCAGTTTATCAATTTACCGCGTGTGGAGAAAGGACAAGACCTAACAGTCACTGCCTTTCCAAATCCATTTAACCAAGCCACAACTTTGCGTGTTGAGGATAGTAAAACGTATCAAAAATTAACGGTGCAAGTCTACAATGCCTTGGGGCAACCAGTCGCCCAAGCAAGTAGCACCAATAACAATCAAGAAATTATTCTACAACGCCAACACTTATCCACAGGCATCTATTTCTATCAACTAGAAGGAGATGGAAAGTTATTACATGCAGGACAATTAATTGTACAGTAAGCTTGTCTTTGTTTCTGAATAAATAATGTTGTAGAAGAGGTCGTTTCAAGAAATTGGAGCGGCCTTTTTTTATGTTCTTCCTCAATTTTTAGTAAAAAAAAGCCACTGCTCAGAGTTTTTATCAAAAAAACAAGGCAAAAAATTTACGCCATAACACACTAACTGCCAGTTAATTAAAGCAAATTATACCCTCCGCTAGAATCCCCCAAATAGCATTCTAAATAAGTCCCCCTACAATTCGGTTTATTTTTTGTCTTGTCTACTCCCTAAAGCACTTCTTCCTCTAACAATTAAGAGCTCCTGCTCTATCATCAAGAAGGCGTTTTTCCACTCCCTTCATTCTTTCTAAACATCAGCCAATAGGCACTCTAAAACAAGACGCTATTCTTTCACTTCAACTACCAATGTATGAGATTATTATTCCTAATAAGCTTGTTTTTCTTGCTTACTAATAGCACTTTTGCCCAATTTACTATCCAAGAGTACAATTCTATCCGAAACCCAGAAACATCTGTCGTCAGTGAAGATGGCCAACAGCTTTATGTAGCACAGAGTAAAGGTCTCACGGTTTACTCTATTGACCAACAAACTAAAGCCTTAGCAATCCTCCAAACCATCCAACAGGAAAATGGCCTAGGAGATGCTTGTATTACACCTGACAATAGATTTGTTTTAGCAAGCTGTTATGGTAAGAATGCGATCGCTGTTTACCGACGAGCAGAGAATGGGAAATTAACTCTTTATAAGTTCCATGCTAACACCATTGATGGCATTACCATCAAAAAACCAAGTAGCTTGGTTCTCTCTCCTAGTGGTCGCTACCTTTTTGTAGATTGCGATCGCACTCTTTTTACCTTTAGATTTCAGGAAGGAGAATTGGAGTACATTACCCAAAATACTTTAGAAGGAAGCTATCATGGTCAAGTCTATTTTAGTCCTGATAATAAACATGTTTTTATTGATCGCTATGGCAGTGCTCAAGAATGCTATATGACCATTCTAACCTTGGACGAACAGACAGGTCAATTGGAAACAGTAGACTGCCTAGAAGATGATAAATACCCTATTCCTGGTTCTTATTTTGATTTTTTTGGAGAACGCCGTCAATACATGGTTAGTGCAAGGCTAGATTATTTAACCTTTTCGCCAGACGGCAAAGATGTTTATATGTATGGCACCGAACATAGTGACAACGGCGGAGAAGCAGCCATTATGCACTATAAATGGATCAATGGGCAATTAAGGCTTCAAAAGGCCTACTATGGATTGGATACAAAATACAAGGTCAATGGCATGAAAAACATGTATTTGGATGGAAGTGGTGACTACTTTTATGTTTTATCAGGGGGGGAAGACTCTGGCATTTTCATTTTCAAAAGAGATCCAACAACAGGCAGTTTAACCTTTGTCAAAGCCTATTATAAATTGCAGAATCTACCGCGTATTGTTTCTCCTTATCGAATTAGTTTTAGTCCTGACAACAAAGGCGTCTTTGTCTCCAATTACTTTGGTGGTAATGTGCTTGTCTTAAAAAATAAAGCAGGAAAGCCTGGGCCTCAAAAAAGGCCTCTAATTGAACCTAGCCCCCCTGCCCCAATTACAAATAATACGAATGATTCAGATATTAACTACAACAACCAGCAATCCAACAACCAAACGCCTCTTGACCAAGGCTGTGAATTCCCTATTATTTCAACTGATGAAATCGCCCAAATAGATCAGGCTTTAAAAGCATTCTCAACAGAAAAAGAGCGCTATGATTATGCCTTAAAAAAACTACAAAATCGTTGTTTACAAACCATGCAAGTGCTACGCATTGCGCGTTTATTTGAAGTAGAATATTTACGCTTAGAACTAACCAAGTTCGCCTATTACTATACCGCTGATGTAGAGAATTTCTATTTACTAGATACGTTATTTACTAGCAATCGCCTAAAAGCTGCTTTCAAAAAACATCTAGAAGGTTAGACGAGAATGCTACACTTTTTCCAAAAGGCTGCCTCTTCTTTGAGGTGGCCTTTTTTTGTTATCAAAATAATGACAAAAACAACCATACAAGATCTAATATTTATTTTTTGACCAAAAAAATGTAACAAAACC
This sequence comes from Aureispira sp., assembly GCA_050633105.1. GTDB lineage: Bacteria > Bacteroidota > Bacteroidia > Chitinophagales > Saprospiraceae > Aureispira. Next base: position 40,882 of record JBOEFW010000084.1, read on the forward strand.
CTCGATTTCCGTTAAGTCAACTAGACATAAGTTACTAAAAATACGTTTATTTATATAGAGTGGCTTTTGTTATTCCAATAAATAGCACTCTATTACGTTTATCCATTCCTATCAAACTAAATTGCGTATGAATCGATCTTTTACAATTTTCTACCTCTGGACAGGGGTATCATTTTTCTGTTGTAGCCCACTCTTACAAGCACAGAAGTGCGGCAAAACAACAGAAACTACAACGGCAACAACCATAGCCGTCGTAGAGAACAAGCAAGCCCCAAAGCGTATTTTCTTACCACCAAAATACCAACCGTTGGTTTCTGAACAAACCAAAATTCCGTCTCGGAACAGTAAACTCAATCAGAAAAGACGACAGAATTTTTGGAAACGCCAACAACGCAGCAAACGCAAAGGCTGCCCTGCCACACGTTTTTAAGCCATTTTTCATCCACTAAACTATAAAAAAGTGCATCTTTGCAAGACCTTAAAATAGTAAGACGCCAATCCAATGGCGGCTTACTATTTCATAATTTTATAGCCCAACTATTAGCACTTTTTCTCATGTCTCTCTTCTCTTTTCTCAAAGCACGTATCCACAGTTTCAAATGGGCCTTTTTAGGAAGCAAAGATTTATTCTTGAACCACCCCAACGCCCAAGTGCATGCCCTAGCGACGTTCTTAGTTGTTCCTTTAGGTTTCTACTTGCAACTTCCACGGTTAGAATGGGCGATGATTATTTGGTGTATTGCTTTTGTTTTGTCTATGGAAGCACTCAATTCGGCGGTAGAGTACTTAGCTGATAAGGTGTCGCCTGAGCACGACCCTTTAATTGGCAAAGCCAAAGATATTGCAGCAGCAGCAGTATTGTTGGCTTCTATTGGAGCAGCTTTAGTTGGTTTTATTCTACTAGGCCCTCGCCTATATGAAGTTTTATTTTAGGGATCAGATGGAGCAGCCAAAGAAACACTAGCAGTCAACACCGCATTAATACCTTGTGCATCTGCAAAATAACGATGTCGATTGAGATAATCGCGGTAACTTGTATTAAGCAGATTATCTATCCTCAACACTAAACGCGTTTGTAGGTTTTTACTGAGAAGGGTGGTAGAAGCAGATAATTGAAAGAGATGATAAGCAGGTGGGGGGGGCAAAAAATCTTGTGCCGCTAACAAATAGGTCTGTTCTGCCACATAATTGTGCTCTAATCGTATTTCTAACTGCTGTACGCGCCCCTTTCCTAGCTTCCAATTTGGAGAGATTTGATAGGCCAAATAACTTTGCCAGTTGCTTGGAGGCATATTAATCAAAGAACGGTCTTGCGCCAAATCCATTCCTCTCAAATAACTATATTGTGTTCCCAAACTCCAAGAAGCATTCATCTGCCAGCGCATTCCTATATCCACTCCATAAATATGTGCACTAGTTTGCTCATAAATAAAGACAGGAAAAGCACCACGAATAGTTAAGCGAATCTCTTCTTGAGGCTGCAAATAAATGTAATTATCAAAATATTGGTAATACACCAAGCCTTCTATTTCTAATCCCTCTATCAAGGTTCCTTGTAAACCAATTCGCCCTTGTGCCAAGCGTTCAAGATCTAAGTCCACATCTCCTTCCTCAATACCACTTACTCCTTGGTGTAGACCATTACTATACAATTCATTAATTCCAGGATTTCTCGTAGAGTAGCCCCCATTAACCGTTAAATCTATCGTAGAGGTCAAAGCATAACTCCAAGCCAAGGCGGCATTAATGGTATGCAAACTATTCTCATAACGCACAATCCGTCTAGGTATGCTTCGACTAATTGCAGCGACTTGTTGATTGTGATAATCATAACGCACCCCTGCTTCTAACAAAGAACGTCTCCAACGTTTTTTTGCAGTCAAAAAAGCACCAGAACGAGCGTGAATATAATCAGGAATAAGTGGTAAAATACCTGTTTCTGGACGATTGGTATTGTCTATAAAATTAAATTGCAATCCCCCATTCAAAACGGTACTAGCGTTCCATTGATGGGCGTAATGTCCTTCCAAAAAATACGACGTTTGCCCTAAACTTAAAGCTGGTTTCTCTGTACGATTACCTCGACGAACATCAAATTCTTGACGATCGTTGATTTGTAAAGCAGCAGTATAATAAAATACATGACGTTTGTTGAGTCGTTGTTCTGTTTTAAGTTTAACTAAATGGTGCTTTACCTGTTGTTTAGGTGCTTCAATAGCATAACTAAAATCAGGCTGTGTAAAAAAGGGCTCTATGCGTTCAAAAGCACTGCGTAAATCGGTTAGATTCCCAATATGACTTCCTCTTAGAATACCTAATTCTGCTAGATAAGTACTCGCATATAACGTGGTCAAAACTTGTGGAGACCACTGCCGTTCTAATTGCAAACTGAGCGTAGCTGATTGTTGACCAGTATTTTTCAACCAATAGTCGGGGGCACGTAGATCGCCTCCCTTTTGTAAGGTACCATTGATTCTCCAAGCAAAAAAAGGGTTGGCAGCTTGCGCTGCTAAATGGACACCATTCGTCCAGCCGTTCGATTCTAAAAAATAACGGCCTTTGAAACGCCAATTTTCGGCACGACCAATAGCACTAGGCGATAAAAGCACTACGGTTCCTAGATTCGAGCCCATGTATTGTAAACTACTGACTCCTTGTAATAATTGGATAGAGTTAGAAGATAAGGGATCAATTTCTGGACTGTGGTCGTTTCCCCATTGTTGTCCACTTTGGGCAATTCCATTATTCAATAATGTTAGGCGATTTCCATACAACCCATGGACAATAGGTTTGGAAATATTGCCCCCATTTTTGAGGACACTCACTCCTGCCAAACGTCCCAATAGATTTCCTAGATTACTAGAAGCTCGATCACCAATAACTTGGCTATCAAGTGTCGTAGAATACGTTGTAGAATTGGGAGCCTGCAAGGCATTCACGACAATTTTTTTTAAGGTGGTAATACTAGGTTGTAACTCTACAAGCAATAAGCTATCCATCGGCAAAACCAACGTTAATTCTTGGCGCGCATAGCCAATATAACTTAATACGATATTTTGCTGGCCTTCACAAGTCACCAAAATTTCAAAATACCCTGTACTATCACTGAGCGCCACTTGTCCTGTTTCAGGTAGGACTATCGTCACAAAAGCCAACGGCTTTTGGCTGTTGGCTTCTATGACGTAGCCTCCTAAGGAGGTTGTACAAGCAGCTAAAGGAGCAAGAAATATACTCCAAAGCAATCCTATTAATGAGATCTTATTGAATGTCCACATTAAATTTTACTTCTATATCAGTTTCACCACCTGCAGCACTAGCATCATCAATTGCTATACCTGCTGCTTCTTTGTTTGGCTCATGTCTTAGAATCACAGTCAACATACCTTGCTCTGCTAAACCTGTTGTAAAGGTAGTTTTTAGCCCTAAGCCCTTGCCATTAGCATCTTGATCACCATAAGCAACTGTTATGTTACTCAATGTATTCTCATAAAAAAACTGGTGCTCTTCTGCTTCTGCCAATACTTCTACATGGATACTTTCAGAAGGTTTAACCGTTTCATTAAATAAAGTAATAACACCATTATAAGTTGTATTGGATTGTAAAACACCATTAGTCAATACAGGAGCATCACCTCCATCACCATCAGGATCAGCAAAACTAAAAACAACTGGCGTTCCTCCTCCCATAGGAGTTAGAGTATACACCAAAGTGGTAATTACTTCTTCTTGATTTGTAATGTCAGGATCTTTTTGACAAGAACCCAATGTAAGTACAACCAAAAGGAATACAGTAAGCGTGGGTAGGAAAAATAAACGCATAAGAGATAATTTTTTTCGGATTATAATTCGTTGATAGCACAAATATACAACCCTTATTGCAACATTGTTGCAATAAGGGTTGGTTTTTTTATTTTTTATACTCCACCAAAAGATTGATTTAACTAGAATCCGTAAATATCCCTAAACCTTAAACACCCTATCAATCAACACTTTGCAATAAAATTTCTAAACTTTTCCAAAGTTTTTGAGCGGTTTGATCCCAAGAAAAAAGTTGCCGCTGCACTCTACCTTTTTCAATAAGAACTTGTCTTAAATCAGCTTGCGACCATAATTTTTGCATGTGCTCAGCAATGGAATCAATAGAGGTAGGATCAACCAATAAGCCTGCATCTCCGACAACTTCTGGCATGGAAGAGGTCTTAGAAGTGATACTTGGCACATCACAATATAATGCTTCTAATAAAGGGATCCCAAAGCCCTCAAATAAGGAAACGTAGGTCAAGGCATAAGCTGCCCCAACAACAGAAGGCAATTCATCTGTTGCCAAATAGCCTAGAAAAACAATATCGCCAGCATGTTCTAAAGTAGGTAATAATTGTTCAATAGGACTTCCTTTACCCATTCTACGTCCTACAATCAGCATTTTGAGCGGGGAGGCTGTTGCTTTTTTGAATTGATTAAAGGCTTGAAGCAAGCGCTCTACATTCTTACGAGGATGAATAGAACCTACATACAAAAAATAAGGTTGTCCATCACTGTATTCAGCACGGACTTGTTCTATTGCTGCACTAGATAAGACCTTATAGCGTTCATGGCTTCCATTATAGACCACGTCAATCTTATTGGGGTCTCCCTCAAAACTTTCCACCATATCCTGTTTAGAATAGTTGGATACGGTCGCTATACGCCCTGCATTTGCTACAAATTTAGGAACATAATGGTTGTAATATTGAAAGGTGCTAAAATTCACATGTCCTTTGAAATGCTTCCAAGCAATATCATGCAATACCATTAAAGTAGGCACTGGTGTACGTAATGATAAAAAACCATCAGGAGAGACAAACACATCTGCTTTGTGCTGGCGCAAAATGCGTGGAATACTCCATTCATACCAACAATAAAACAACAAGGGATGGCGTGCTGGTGGAAAAGCAACCACTCCTGTCACATTATCTCCAAAAATGAATTGTTCCGAAAAAGGGCGATCAAAAATAAAGATAAATTCATGCTCAGGATGCCACTCTACCCAACGCTTCATCGTTTCATGCGTAAACCAACCCAAGCCTTCCAGCTTGCCTTCCATCAAAAAACGAGTATTGACGGCTATTCTCATGTTCTATTTTTTAAAGCGTCTAATGCTTCCTCTACCGTATTCATGGGCAATCCACAAGCAAAGTTCTCACAGATAACTACCTGCAAGGCAGCTTCTTTATTCATAACCTTCTTAGAAGCTTCATCTACTTCAAAATATACATTCAGCAAGAGCTGTTGCAATAAAATACGTCGAGTGCTAGCGGCCTCTTTTCCCAATAAGGCAACGGTTTTAATAGGATAAACTTCTGTTAGAAGAGCGGTTGCCCAACCACCAAACGAAGAAGGATATTTATTAACATTGTCTTCTAATAACGTCAACATTTGTTGGGCTTGTTCTTGATAAGCGGCATTAGGGGCTAAGACGCCCAATTGTTGCAAGTTGTGCACCATCACGCTGTTTCCAGAAGGCATAGCACCATCATAAATCGCTTTTCTATGGAACAAAATATCTTGTTGGGAAGCCGCTGTAAAATAATACAGGTGCTGTTTGTAATCCCAAAATTGTTGGTTGACAAATTCCGTGTACTGAACAGCTAATTCTTTATAATGTGCTTCTTGCGTGCATTGATACACTTCTAATAACGCTGCAATTAAAAAGGCATAGTCGTCTAAAAAGGCCGCATGTTTTGCTGTTCCAGTGTGATAACTGTGGTATAGTGCCAATTCTTGCCCCTCTACTTTAAAGTTGTCCAATAAAAAGGCGAGTGCTGTTTTTGCCTCTTCCAAATAAGCCTCAACCCCTAGAGCACGATAGGCTTTTGCATAGGCTTTTACCAACAAAGCATTCCAATCCAATAGAATTTTATCATCCAATCCTGGACGGATTCGATTGGCTCTTGCGGCTAATAATTGTGCGCGACCATCACTCAAAAACGCTTCTAACTCCGCCGCTTGCATTTCCCTATCCTTTAATTGAGCGATTACAGTTTCTAAAGACCTTGGTAAATTCAAAATATTATGCCCTTCCCAGTTTCCTTCATCACTAATATCGTAGATTTCACAAAACAAGGGAGCGTGCTCTCCTAATACCGTTTCTACTTCGGCTTTAGACCAGACATAAAACTTGCCTTCGACTCCTTCTGAATCGGCATCCAACGCAGAATAAAAACCACCCTCAGGTGCTTTCATTTCGCGCGTTATCCAATCTAAAGTATCTATAATATGTTGGCGATAAATGGGTTTATGGCTAAGTTGATACCCTTCTGCTAGCAAACTCACTAACAAAGCATTGTCATACAACATCTTCTCAAAATGTGGCACCAACCAACGCTCATCTACTGTATATCGGGCAAATCCACCTCCCAAGTGGTCATAAATTCCCCCTTGACACATTTTATCCAAAGACAATAGCAAATGTGTTCGAGCGGCATCATCGCCTGTCGCTAAATGATAGCGCAGACAATACTCTAATGCCATTGTTCCAGGGAATTTTGGGGCACCACCAAAACCACCATTCTCTTCATCAAAGTTTTGTTGTAAACTTTCAAAAATAGCCGCTAATTGCTGGCGATCTTTGCTCCGTTCTTGTTGGGTAGTTTCTTTGGAGCTAAGGTGGTCTTGTGCACGAGCCATGTAGTTCAGTAACTTCTCCGCTTGCGCTTCTACATCCGCTCGTCTTTCTCGATAAGCGGTAGAAATATTTTCTAATACTTGTGGCCAAGATGCCCGTTGATAAGCAGGCTGAGGAGGGAAGTAGGTACCTCCAAAAAAGGGCTGTTTATTGGGTAATAAAAAGCAGTTAAGCGGCCAGCCACCTTGTCCATTCTGAATCAATTGGATCGCATCCATATAGATCGCATCTAAATCGGGACGCTCCTCTCGATCAATTTTTATGTTGATAAAATGGTCATTCATATATTGAGCAATTTGCTCATTTTCAAAAGACTCTCGCTCCATCACATGGCACCAATGGCAAGTAGAATAACCAATACTAACTAAGATTGGTTTGTCTTCTTTTTGGGCACGTTCCAAAGCCTCTGCTCCCCAAGGATACCACTCCACAGGATTGTACGCATGTTGCTGTAAATAAGGGCTGGTTTCGTGGATTAAATGATTGGGGGAATGTTGGTGGTCTTGACTCATCATACTTTAAAGGAGACTAGCGTGCATTTTTGCGCAAACGCGGAAAAATAAATAATAAGTTAGCAATTGTTTGTAGAGCCAACATAATTTCTAAAGTCATTGCTTTGCTCCAATAAATTTGGTACAACCCAAGAGCAAGCACAAAACCTAAGATATTAAGATACAAAAAGCGCCCTAATTTAAAGCGGTATTTCCTTCGAAAGAAAATTAATTTCAGGAGGTTCAAGACAATCAAATATAGTCCCACCTGAAAAAACAATAAGGCAATATTATCAATCGTGTGGGGCTCTGAACGCTTCACATATTGACGATATAATTGCTCTTGTTGTTGCTCTTTGGGCGATAGTTCCTCTAGCAATTTTTGAGAATCGCCAATAGGCGATTTAAACTCAATGTGCCAGCTTGGGCGGTGCTTCACAATTATCATTCTATTGTCTTTGCTAGGGTGGTTTTTAACCCCAATGAACGATAATAGAAGTACCCCAATGGCAATCCAAAGTATAGGAAGAATTTGTTTCATATCAAATGCGCTAACAACACAGCTGTTGACAATCACTCTTTTTGGGTGGTCTAGGTCTGTTAAATGACCTGCAACATACTATATTTTTTTCTACTTTCTAAGCGTTCGACGATTTGGTCTTCTTAGTGCAGGTTCTAAGTTATCACTGCAAAATTAGCACGAATAATAGACTAGGGCCGTTAATTTTTGTCATAAAATTTTCTTAAAATCAAGCATTGCTCCTAGAAAAAATCATTGCTCCTCTAGTATATTACAGGGCATTGTTATTTTAACCCCTTTTTTTTTGATATTTTAGGGGGTCATAAGCATTTTTAAAGCTTACTACCCTTATTGGTTCCTAGTATCCAATAGATGCTGTTCTAGAAAATATTTTTTATTTAACAACAGTCCTATTTCCAAATTACTGACAAAATCGTTCGCTACCATGAGAATTCTTTTCATTGCCTTCTACTGCTTGAGCCATGTTCTTACCAGTCAAGCGCAAGTCTTGGAGGCCAAAGAATTAGAGGTTGCCCTCAATAGAAAATATGTTTTCAGTTCTATGCGCTTGGCCCTTGAAAAACCAAAGGAAGTCTATAAACTCAAATTAAGAGGGATGGGAGATCGTCTATTGGCTATCGATGATCAAATCTCGCGTTTACAAGATACCATCAACCAAGTTCGTAGTGGCAGTGGCAGAATCAGCAATCGAGAAAAAAAGGTAGCTTCTTATCGCGCTAAAGTAGATCAATTGGAACGCACCAAGACCTACTATACGCTTGATAGTTTGAAATACTTACCCAAGCTCGTCTATTTAGATTTATCGTTCAATGATCTCAAAAGTCTCCCCGATGTTTTTGATCGCCTTCCCAATTTGAGGGTGCTTATCTTAAATAATAATCAATTAAAGGAATTGCCTAAGAGTTTTAAATACTTAATTGATTTAGAGGAATTAAGAATAGAAAACAACGACATTAAAGCACTAGATGACAATTTGTCTGCGCTTAAAGACTTAGAGTTATTTACCTTACAAAATAATAACATCAAGACCTTTCCCAATGAAATGGGCAATTGGAATGGCTTAGAAATTTTGCGAGCAGACAGCAACGATTTGCGTGCCCTTCCTCCTAGTTTTGAAAAACTAAAAGCACTGCGCTTATTAATTTTGAGTGAGAACAAAATTGACGAAATCCCAGAAGGCTTAGTACATTTTAAACAATTGCAAGAGCTCTATATCGATAAGAATAGAATTAATGTGCTGCCACAACTCATTGGTAAATTGCACCAACTAAAAGTGCTCCATGCAGGAAGTAATAACCTCTCTCAAATTCCTCCTAGCATTGGTTCTTGTCGGGCCTTATCTACCCTGAACTTATCCCACAACAACTTGAGATCTGTTCCCAAACCAGTGATACAGTTGGTAAATTTGAAGCATTTATATCTAGATAATAATGTTATTAGCAGTATCCCTCAAAGTATGGGGTTACTCAACCAGTTAGAAGAACTACATTTATCCAATAATAGCTTGACAGAAGCCCCCTCCTCTATTGGGTTATTAACCATGTTGCGGGTACTTGATTTGGACAACAATCAACTCTCTGCGGTACCCCATTCCATCAAACAACTTAAGTTTTTGACAGAATGCTATTTACAAAACAATCAACTTAAAGAATTTCCAAGTTGCTTAGCGAAGCTCCGAAAGTTAGAGGTACTTTTTTTACAAGAAAACCTCATTACCAGTATTCCAGACTCTTGTATTTTTGGCTTATCTAACCTCCAAACTTTAGCGGCCAACAACAACCTTATTGATGATTTGCCTGATAGTTTAAATAACCTTAAAAACCTCAAACGACTTTATCTTTCTCATAATAATATTGATAAACTGCCGCGTACGATTGGTAGCTTAGACAAGCTGATTATTCTGAGTTTGGATCACAATAAATTGCGCAAATTACCTAGAGAGCTTTGCGAATTAGAAGATCTAGCTTATTTATTCTTAAAAGATAATGACCTCAGACAACTCCCTGATTGTTTTTATAAAGAGAAAAATGTTCCCCATCCACTCTTTTCTTTACGCCAATTAGAGTTGACTCGTAATCCTATTGGAGACAATCGCAGTAATCGAATGAAAGTACGCCGTCTAGGCCCTGATTATGCTACCATTTATATTTCAGAAGCGGATTGGACGCTAAGAGCCGTTGCGGAAGCCAAACGCGCGAATACCCGAGCAGAAAAAGCAGAAAAACTAGCGGAACAAGCAGCAGAACGAGCGAAATACGCGGCCGTTGTTGCAGCACAAGCCCGTGCTCGTGCCAAGGAAGCAGAAGCTAGAGCCAAAGAATTAGCAGCCGCAGCCAAAGAGTTAGAATTAATCGCTGTTGAAGCAGAGAATGAATCGAAAGCAGCCGCAGCAGCAGCTGAAGCGGCAAAAGGCACACCACAAGCCAAAGAGGCAGAAGCCAAAGCCAAACAAGCCGAGGCTAGAGCCAAAGAGGCAGAAGCCAAAGCCAAAGAAGCAAGTGCAAGAGCAGAGGAAGCAGAAGCCATTGCCAAAATAATTGTTGCCGATGCGCTCTCTAAAGAGCTATCGGCACAGGCCCGCGCCAAAGAAGCCGAACGCTTGGCCAAAGAAGCGCGTGAAAAAGCGGATGAAGCACAACGCTTAGCAGACGCAGCCAAGGCTAGAGCCAAAGGCAAGCCAGTTCCAGAAGTGGAAGAAGAAGATCCAGGCGAAACAGAAGAAGAACGCCTAGCACGTTTATTGGCAGAAGCTGCTGCTAAAGAGTTGGCAGATGCCCGCGCTCGCGCAGCGACTTCGCTTAAGATCAAATTAGCAGAAGAACGCATTAGAATCGCTGAAGCACGAATTGAATTAGCGGAAGAGCGAATTAATCGCGCTAAAATCACAGGAACAAAAGCAGATAAAAGAGCTAAAGACATAGAGGACATGACGCCTTAGTACAGCCATTTAAAAAGCGCGCTTTAGGGGGATATCCTTCTGAAGCGCGCTTTTTTAGTGGTTCATTATTCGCCATCTCTTGCTTGTACAATCCGTTGATAAAAAAAGAGTAGAATGCCCATGCTTACAAAAATAAATAAACTCAAAAGGAGAAAAGCATAAATGACTTGTCCAGAGTTGTGGAAAAATGCTAGACTGAATAAGCTTAAAAAGAAGATTCTAGCAATAACATTGGTAATAAAAAAGATACTGTTCGCTCGGCCAATAACTTGGTTCGGCAACACCTCAAAAAGATACGATACGCGGATCACTCGAATGCCAGCATTTGTTAAACCCAACAGAAGAGAAATTCCATAAAAAACCCATACCGAGCGCATTGTAATCAATCCTATCAATTCTAAGCCACTTATCAACATCAGAATAACAATCGCCTTGACAAAAGGCATTCCTTTAAAAATCCGATGAATAGCCACTCCTGCTGTAATTGCCCCCAAAGCATAAAACAGTTCAGAAATAGCAAAAACCTGAGCAGGTTCTTCTAATACTTGAGCCACATACAGGGGTGCTAAATTAAACACGTGCAACAACGTTACAACAAATACAGCATGGGTTACGACTCCAAATAAAAACACATAAGAACGGTCACTTAAATACTTATAGCCCACTTTTAAACGAGTAAAAACAGAACCAACTTCTTCTGAGCGCTCTGTCATAGGCACAAATCGGATGCTATAAATAATGGCTAATGCCACAAAATAAGTCCCTGCATCTAAGGCAAAAATTTGAGACAAGCTCCACGGTTCTAAACGAATAGAAAACCATTGGGTCTGGAGTCCTCCTCCAATCAACAGAGCTGCTGCTGCTCCTGACAAGGCCGTTGCCAATTGACTTTGTACCTCTATATAAGAAGCAATTTTGTTATAATGCTCCCGCTCACTAATCTCCTGCATGAACGCATAAAAACAAGGATAATGCAGGTTGTAATTCCAAAAGGTCAAGGCAAACACACTCGCTGCCAAAATACTCGTATCCACTAAGCCGAGATATTCCAAATAAGCAATGGTACCAATCGCCATTCCATTAATCACATTCAACACCAAAAAAATATGCTTGCGATTGTACTTATCAATCAGTGTACCTCCATAGAGTGACCAAAATAAACTACCAACAGTAATGAGGGCATAAGCCACATTAAACCAATTGGATTGACCACTTTGTGCAAAGTAAGCAGGAATAGAAATCATACTGATTCCTTGGGCGATTCCTGAAATAAAATTCGCCAATAAAAGCAAGCGTACAGCAACTATATTTTTCATGATAACTGTTCTTCTATTAGAATCGAAAAGATAGTTTTGAGCAAACCATTGGAAAGCTTCCTCTATCTATTGGATGCGAAGGTAAGCCGTTGTTCTTTATTTTGTCAATTTCTATAGTTTTGTTTACTTTTGAAAGCCTTCTATCATTGACCATAACGCCTCCCCTCGTTTGGTAAACTTCTTTTTTAGCGAATAGTTGTATCTTTTTGCAAGCGCCATGTCTTATACACCGTCTGATATACACCATCTCAAAAAATTAGCCTATCATGCTAATTTAAACAATACTCTATTGGCCTTTGAATTAGTCAAAGGCAATGGTTGGGAGGAACGTTTGTCTACGCCTCTTTATTGGATGCACCAACGCTTTGTGCGAGAACAAAAAATCATATTAGTTGCCCAAATAGAGTACTTTTTGGAACAAAATGCTCCCAATTTATTAAAGCTTGGCGTTATATTTTCTTGGGCAACAATGCCCATTAATAGCCTACTCCAACAATGCGAATTATTAGAAGGAATTGTCCCACTAGATTATGGCGAATTAGCAGAAGCCTTATATCAATTACCCCTAAGTAATCTACAACAACAAGCGTTCTCACCTTTTCTTATTCGTTTTGGGAACAACAAAATGCAAGAAGAGTTATTCCCCTTATTGATCCGAAGACAGCATACAGGTATTACTTCCTTGGATTTAAGTACCTATCAATTTAAAGAAATTCCAGCGGCCGTTTTGACCTTGGGACAATTGCAAGAGCTCCATTTAGATGCCAATCAATTAACAACCTTACCCGACCGTTGGGAGGCAATGGACCAATTGGAGATTCTTCATTTAAGAGAAAATCAACTGTCTACCCTCCCTCCTAGTTTTGCACAACTACAGGCTTTAAAGCGCCTTTACATTCAAGACAACCCTTGGGCTATTCAACAGTTAACTAAGATTTTAAAAGCATTGCCTTCATTGGAGTACATCAGTGTTGGGCACAAAGCGGAAGAAGGCTTATGTCAATTAGAAGCCTTGGTGACCCATGGTTTGTTGAATGCATCAGAACAAGAACAAAGGTTGTTTTTAGCCTTAGAATTACAAGATCCTGTCGCCTTGGAACAACTAGATCTATTAGAATTATTAAGGGGATTGCAACATGAACAAGGCACTATTAGAGCTTTTGCGCGGGTACAATTATTAAAACGCCATCCCCCCCTCCTTCCTTTGGTTAAAACAGAGACCTCCATTGCCATTTTAGGCTTGGTTTCTTTTGCCATGCGTTTACAATTAGAACAACTGAAAGCAGATGATTGGAAGATTACCAATGAAATTACGCCACAAACCACCCATTTATTATTAGGAGACCATCCAGAACAGTATGAAGCCGTCGCGGAGCGTACATTTGTTTTTGTATCAGAACAAGATGTCTTGACCTTATCCTAAAAAATAAGGCGCAATTACTTGATAATAAGTAATTGCGCCTTAAAAAATAATCCTCTCATTCTAGAAAACAACCCCTAAACGAAGAGCGATGTTATTCAACGCATTTCTAGGATTGCGCTCCTGTGTTTCTGAAATAGGGGAATTGGCATTATCAGGAGACGTAAAAGCAATATTTCCACCAAAACCATTGGTAATATCAATGATACCGTGGTGAAAATAGATTCCTGCATAAATACGCAAACCACCATCAGAATTAGGCTCGATTTCTACTCCCGCTCCCGCTCCTAAGCTCAATTGGAAAGGGGTTACATCTTGCCAAGTATTGCGCTCTGTTATGGATTCTGTTTCTTGTGGAATGCCATAACGTGCAGGGCTGTTATCATCTAAATAACCAGCAGCACTAGCATCAGGAGAAAAAATCTTAGCACCTGCTGTTACAGGAACCATTAATTGGACAATTGGAATATGGAAGAAGGCGCGCATATAGCTATCCCCCAATTCGTTTGTTCTTAATTTTAATCCAACAGGGATCGCGACATAATTAACACGGTGATTGATTTTAGTAAATGCCTGCATAGGGATTCCATCTGCACTTGCTGGAATATCACCATTGTTATTTCGGAACGCACTTCTGTTATCAAATTGAGTATTGGGTAATAAAGTCCCTCCATATTTGTAAACCAATGTCCCTCCGTTATTGAGGTTAAAATCAGCTCCAAAGGTCAAGGCATAATTACCTGTTGCATCAAACTCATATGCTGCTTCTACTCCTAGTGCAGCTCCAAAATTAGCCCCTGCTGCTTCTACATTAGAGTAGTCACTGGTCAAAAATGAAAGAAATGGGTCCACATGTACCCCAAATTTAAGCCCTTGGGCTTCTGCACATACTACTTGTGCAAGTACGATCGTTATAATGGCAATTTTTCTTAACATAAGAATTCTTTTTGTAATGAAAGGGCACATTTTAGGTTTACAATCACCTTTGCGACCATTTCGCGATGATTAAATAGGTCTTTTTTGAGGCTATATCAATAGCATAAACATTGCTGACTGGATGGTCTATTTTTCAGAATAGACAAAAACAGAACAGTCATTTGTGTATCTTGTTGCCAAAGCTTTTGTATTATTTATAATACGCTTCTTTTGTCTGAATACACATTTCACAAAACAAAATCATAAACAATATGCAGACACCCAAAATAATGAATGCTTTTTTTCTTCTAAGCTTTCTTTCTGGGCTATTTTCTTCTTGTGAATCTACTATAGTTGAAAAGCAATACCTCCCTAACACAGAAGGGGTTACCGCTAACATAGATCTTGTCCGCTTTGATCAAGCGTTTTTTAATTTGGACACGACTCAATTGGCAACTAGCCTAGGAAAACTACAAGAGCGTTATCCCGCATTCACAACAGGGTATTTGCAAAGTTTTCTAAATGCCTCTCTCAATCCTCGTGGTTTACAGCGAATACAAGGCTTCTTGCGACACCCCGATACGCGTTATACGTATGACACCATTCAGCAGGTTTTTGACAGTTTGCCAGAGGTGCAACAACAAATACAAGAACTGGCCACCCATTACAGCTATTATTTTCCCGAACAGCCTCCTTTGACAAAAGCCTATACGTATTTATCCGATTATCATGGAGATCGTTTAGCGATTTTAGAATCAGGCCTTTTGGGGCTTCCTTTGGATATGGCTTTAGGAGCAGGCTATACGCCTTATGTTTTTCTAAAACTGCCTAATTACGACCAAAGAACCTGCACTAGAGAACATTTGGTTTCTAAAGCAGCTGATGCAACCGCACAGAATTTAATGATGCTATATGGCTCCTCTGGAGGCACCCATTTATTGGATTTGATGCTTTACAATGGTAAAGTTTTTTATTTAGCCGATATCTTACTACCAAGTACAGCCGATAGTTTAAAGTTTGGGTTCTCTAGTCATCAAATGGATTACATGAAAAAAGGAGAGCTAAAGTTGTATGAATATTTGAGTAATGAGGAATTGATGTATGAAAGTGAAACCAAACGCATCAATAAATTCATTACTAAAGGACCTTTCAAACCGCATTTAGATTTGCCTGGGAATAGTGGTTCTTGGTTAGGTTTTAAAATGGTACAATCATACATGGCAGAACTTCGCCAAGAATATAAAAAGGCACAACCTAACGCTAATCCACGCAGTATTGACATAGAAATTCTCCAAAAGATGCTCAAAGAGACGGATCCACAGCAATTTTTATTGCATTACAAGCCCCCCAAACGCTAAGCGTAGTATTATAATACCAGCAAGTTTATTTCCTTGATCTAGTAAATGCCGAAGGCCTCACGAAGTAAACGCTGTAAGCCTCACGAAGTAAACGCTGTAAGCCTCACGAAGTAAATACTCTATTTTTTATCTTAAGATTACTTGTCTTCACCTACTTAAAAAGTATCTTTGTTGCCTTTGGATGAAACTTTTACAAGAACATCTTTTCTAAACAGTTGTTATAAAAGTTGAAAAAGATCCAACCATTTTTGGCAACAATGCCATGTACCATTTAATCGATTTTATGTTGCGTTTTCACAAAGAAGGAAATCCTTCTATTTTATTAGTAGGACTTATTGCCTTAGTGCTTGTACTTTCTGCACTGTTATTGGTACCAAGTTCCCTCCTATTGGTTCAAGTGTTAATGATTACGCTTGCTGTAGTATTATTGGTGTTTATTTTGCAATTTTTCCGCAATCCCAAACGCCCTATTGCTACTTATGATAACAATATTATCTATGCCCCTGCTGACGGGAAAATCGTAGTGATTGAAGAGGCACAAGAGAATGAGTTTCTAAAAGAACCTTGTATTCAGGTTTCTATTTTTATGTCGCCACTCAATGTTCATGTCAATAGAAATCCCACTGATGGCAAAATCGCCTACAGCAAATACCACCCTGGTAAATTCTTGATGGCTTGGAACCCCAAAGCTTCAACAGAGAACGAACGAACTACTGTGGCCTATGATTTGCATAATGGACAACGACTGGTCATGCGCCAAATCGCAGGTTTCTTAGCGCGTCGTATTGTCAACTACCTCAAAGCAGGAGATGAAGTACGCCAAGGGGAAGACATGGGCTTTATTAAGTTAGGCTCTAGAGTAGATTTATTTTTACCCTTAGATGCAACAATCAAGGTACAATTAGGGGACATGGTTGCTGGAAACACTGCTATTATTGCCCAATTAAAACAGGGTTAAACCACTGTTTTTGCTTAATCGTACACGCGTTAGAAGGACGATCGCGAAACGTTCATAACGTAATAACACCATACAGGAACAGCACTTTACAGTTGTTCTTCGTTAACCTATTATTAGGATCAATACCGTGTCTTATTGTTATGTTAACAGTCACCCTAATTTGCATTATTATTGAAATTGTAGTAATTTGTGTTATACCACGTCTACTACATCTTTCTATTACAAACGTTTAATTCAATAAACTATGAAAAATTTATTTTTGCTTTTTGTTCTTTTTGCTTTTGCTGCAGTAGGAACTGCTTCTGCCCAAGGTTGCCCACATGCTGCTGCTAAAGCTGCTGCTGCCAAAACAACAAAAACTTGTACAAAATCTAAAACGGCTACAGCTGCTACAGTAAGTACTGCAACTACAACTAAAGCTTGTTGCAAATCTAAAACTGCTGGTAAAGCTTGTTCTAAGAGTGTAGCGGGTAAAGCTTGCTCAAAAAGCGCAGCTACACAAGAAGCTAAAGCAACTGCTGTAAGCGGAAAAACGACTACAACTAAAGCTTGTTGCAAATCTAAAAAAGCTTGTACTAAAGCTAAAGCTGCTTCAGATGATAAATCAAGCGCTGCTGTTCCTACAACAAAAGCTAAAGCAACATTAGTAGCAGGGAAGTAATTCTATCTACTTTTATACTAGAGAAGTTTTAAATAACTTCAAAGAGTTAAAAATGCCTTTCTTAAATAGAAAGGCATTTTTTATTTTTGTGTCGAGCATAGGGAAAAGTTAAATTGTAGGCTGTAACTTCGCGCCATCCCTACAGTGATTTTATTTTATGTATGTTTTTATCCATCTAGTACTAACACACACTAACACATGAAATTTGAACTCCATTCCTCCTTTGAACCAACAGGTGACCAGCCACAAGCAATTGCCAAACTAGTAGAAGGAATTGAATCCAATGAAAGAGCACAATGTTTATTGGGGGTTACAGGTTCAGGTAAAACCTTTACCATGGCCAATGTTATTGCAAAAACACAACGCCCAACCATTATTCTTTCTCATAATAAAACACTGACAGCACAGTTGTATGGAGAATTCAAACAGTTTTTTCCTGATAATTCGGTGGAGTATTTTGTTTCTTATTATGATTATTATCAACCAGAAGCCTATGTCGTAGCAACCAACACCTATATTGAAAAAGACTTGGCGATTAATGAGGAAATTGATAAACTGCGCTTGCGAACGACCTCTCAGCTGCTCTCTGGTAGACGAGATATTATTGTAGTCGCTTCTGTTTCTTGTATTTATGGTTTGGGCAATCCTGATGATTATAAAAACAGCGTCATTCGATTAAAAACAGAACAAGTTCTCAGTCGAAATAAGCTGTTGTACATGTTGGTGGATAGTCTTTATTCTAGAACAGAAATTGAATTTACTAGAGGGACCTTCCGTGTTAGGGGCGATTCTGTTGATATCAATTTGCCCTATAGTGAGGATGGTTATAGAATTACTTTTTGGGGCGATGAAATTGAAGAAATTGAGCGCATTGAAATTTCCTCTGGTAAAAGCATTGAGAAATTGGATGCCATTGCTATTTTTCCTGCTAATTTATATGTTGCACAGAAGGACAAAATGCAAAGTATTATTCGTCATATTGAAGATGAATTGCATGAGCAAATTGAGTTTTTTAATGACGAGCACAAATACGAAGAAGGGCAACGCATTCAAGAGCGCGTTACCTTAGATTTAGAAATGATGCGCCAATTGGGTTATTGTTCTGGTATTGAGAATTATTCCCGCTTTTTTGATGGCCGCCAACCAGGGGCCCGTCCCTTTTGCCTATTGGATTATTTCCCAGATGATTATCTTATCATTATTGATGAGAGCCATGTAACTTTACCGCAATTTAGAGCCATGTATGGAGGGGATCGTGCTAGAACGACCACTTTAGTAGAACATGGATTCCGCTTGCCTTCTGCTTATGATAATCGCCCGCTCAACTTTCCAGAATTCGAAAGTTTAACCAATCAGGTGTTGTATGTAAGCGCCACTCCTGCTGATTATGAATTGCAACAAACAGAAGGCGCTATTATTGAACAAATCATTCGTCCAACAGGTTTGTTGGACCCCACTATTACGGTACGCCCTAGTATCAATCAAATTGACGACTTATTAGAAGAAATTGATAATTGTGTTAAGAATGATGAACGGGTATTAATTACCACCATTACCAAACGTAGCTCTGAAGAATTATCAAAATACCTCTCTCGCCTTAACATCAAGTGCCAATACATTCACTCTGATATTGATACCTTAGAACGGGTAGAGATTTTACGTGATTTACGCTTGGGAGTCTATGATGTTCTTATTGGGATTAATCTCTTAAGAGAAGGCTTAGATTTACCTGAGGTTGCACTAGTCGCCATTCTTGATGCCGATAAAGAGGGTTTCTTAAGAAATGAACGATCATTGACACAAACTTCTGGACGGGCCGCACGAAACTCTAATGGGCGAGTAATTATGTATGCGGATAAAATCACGCGCTCTATGAAAGCAACGATTGAGGAGTCTAGTCGTCGCCGAAAAATTCAGATGGCGTACAACAAAAAACATAATATCACTCCAAGAACCATTAGCAAATCGAAGGAGGAAATCATGAAACAAACCGCTGTTGGTGGTAAGAAAAATTACTTGCAATCCGATGATTTGGCTAATAGTTTAGCGGCCGATCCTGTTGTTCAATACATGGGCCCGGAACAATTAGAAAAAGCCATTAAACAATCCAAAAAGAAGATGCAAAGTGCTTCCAAAGATATGGACTTCTTAACAGCTGCAGAACATCGCGATGAAATGTTAGCTTTAAAAGCATTATATGAAGAAAAGTTTGGGCAAAAATAAATAATTTTTTTGTAGCTTTATATACTTTTGAATATACTTCTATTTAGTGCTTGTAATACGCACAAAAAGAATCCTCTCTCACCTTTGAGTTGATCTATTTAATAACTAGAGCACTCTACTTTATAAAAATGAATCTATGTTAAAAAGCGTTTTACTCCTATTCGCGCTCTCTATTGCAACCCTTTTAACAGCTCAACGCAGCAATTATGCTGTAGAAGTAGCTGCCTTTGCAGAGCCTGTTACCAATGGGCATTTTAAAGACATTAAGGGGGTCTATGAGACCTTAGATGTCAACTACATTTATCGGTATTACGTCGATGCTGCTAGTCGTTCTGACGCAGAAGATAAACAGAAAATGGTTGTCCAAGCTGGCTTTGTTAATGCCCGTGTAATTGATTTTAAAGCACTACAAGCACAATGCAATGCCACGTGTCAATATGTCGCCCCCAAGGCAACAGGCAATGCTATTCAGCCTTTTGTACCCAAAGAAGAAGTGGCGATTGTTAGCACCAATTTGCGTTGTATTTTCTTTGATTTTGATCGCTATTACTTGCGTTCAGATGCCAAAGAAGAATTGGATCGTTTAGCACAATTCATGCGTCAAGATCCTAGCTGCTCTGTCGATGTTAATGGCCACACGGATGCGCGAGGGAGCCAAGAGTACAACACGCGATTGGCTAAGAAAAGAACAAGCGCTGCCAAAAAATATTTGATTAAATCAGGTATTGCATCTTCTCGAATTACAGAAAAGACCTACGGAGAAAATGATCCAATTGCTCTTAACGAATTTGCTGACGGAAAAGATGCCACAACAGGAAGACAGTACAACCGTCGAGTAGCCTTTACTATTCGCGATAGCCAAGGTAAAGTAACTAGTGTTGTTAATGAAATACGAGTACCAGATGCCTTACAGAATGGCAAATAGTTCTTTTTTCAGAAAAAAAAGAAGAAGCTGTTAAGAAAAATTCTTGGCAGCTTCTTTTTTTTACCTAAAAAAAATATCAGAAGGTAGTAAGACCATTAATCCCCTTGCTTGAAAAGACAATTCATTCAACCCACTATAAGAAACAAGAACTGTTCCCCAACCGCAATACTCGGTCAATTTTCTTTCAATTCAGAATCGCCCCCTCTATTATCCTCTTGTATTAGGTTTGCCTTTCGCCTTTAAAAAACTCCAACTTCCCTTATCAATCCACTCATTTTATTTTTTTTAGATAAATTGAATACTTTTTATGTATTAAAATCATTGCAGGAATAAATTCTTATTCTATCTTTATAGTACCCACACAAATAAACCATACCGATAGAAGGCTCTGCACAGAGCTTTTTATTACTGGTTTTCCCCAACTTACGCCCCACAGTAGGAAGGTGAAACCAATCATTTGATTAGTTCACACTTTTAAATCCTTGTATTTTATGTCTAAAATACTACAAGGGGTACTGTGCCTACTCTTAGACTTTTTTTGGAGCGCCCCCAAAACAACTCAAGCACAATTTGATGTGCATCCTGATTCTTCTTTTTATACCTTTTTGGATTCTTTTTATCACTACCATCAAGAGGACAGCCTCGAAGGTGGATTGTATAACCAAGTTCGGCGGGATGTCATGACTTGGGGGACACGCCTTGCCCCAAGTGGCAACATGAGTAAGGCCACACAGGCTATAATGGCCTATACAAGTGCTTACAAGAATATAAGTGGCACAGCAAGTGCCACAGGCATTGTACTACCTCCTGTCTACAGCCCTGCTGTGCCTTGGCGCGAACTAGGACCATTGACAACTCCTGTTAATCATAGACATACAGGAATGGGGCAGATTCACCGAATTGCGTTTCATCCACAATATAATGGTACGAGTAATCAAACCCTTTATGCTGGATCTCATTATGGCGGATTGTATAGATCAGACAATGGAGGAGATAACTGGTACAATTATCATACAGATAGAGGTTTGTCTATGACTTCTGTAGGCGGTATTGCCGTCTCCAATAACTATGTTTTCATTTGTACAGGGAATGGAGATTATGGCTATGCCGATTATGGAGTTTCAGCCAATTATGAGCCATTGTCTTCTTTGCTCAACAATTACAATCCATTGCATACCCAAGGGGTCTACTACAATGTGCCAGGCACAACAACTTGGCAAGACATGAATGGGAGTAGTGTCACCATGATTGATGGAAGCACCAAAACGAACCTCTTACAGGTTTTTGAGAACGGCGGAACCATGCGTAATATCATCGTGCATCCAACCAACGATAATATTTTGTACCTCGCCACCAGCCAAGGTATTTTCAAAACAACGGATAAAGGCGGACTCTGGCAACAGGTTTTAGTTGGGCCATCAAGTGGTGTAGGAACTTGGACACTCGACACCGAATGGCGTGGCCTAGAATTTAATCCACTCGATCCTTCTATTCTATACGCCAGTGGAAAGGAGGTCTATCGCTCTGATGATGGCGGGACTACTTGGGTGAGTCAGAACATCACCCCAACCGCTGGAAATCAAATAAAGCGTATTAATATTGCGTTGTCTATAGCTGACACGAGTAAACTTTATGCCTATTCGGTCTCTGATAATGTTTTAGAGACAGGTATCTACTTGTATGAGAATGGAAATTGGACATTTATAAAACAACATTCCAGCGATAAAGCTAGTTTTAATGCGATTGCCGTCGCTCCCTCTGATCCTGATGTGGTTCATATTGGAGCTATACCGATAATCGGTGTTAGAAATGGTTCCTTAAGTACTGTTGGGGTTTTAGGTTCCTCCGATCATGATGATGTGCATGCCTTAGAATACCCACCCCATACGGATAGTTTTCTTTTTGTTGGAAATCATGGTGGCGTTGAAATTACTGGTAGGCATTTTACGTTCAATAATAGAAAATATACAGGTTTAGGAGTAGCCACCATCTGGTCGTTTGATGACTGGGAAGGAAATGATAGTGTATTGGTCTTGGCGCTCCAAGACAATGGGATTTTTAATACCAATGACTATAGTGCAACTTGGGAGGGTAGTATAGAAAAAGAGGATGGATACAGTGTACGCCTTGATGATCATACAGGAACGGCCTATGCGATGTTTAATAACTATCAAGGCTTATATGATATCAATAACAAACTGGTCAAAAAAGCAGAAATAAATCCTACCAATACAGGGGTGTTAATCCCTTCAGATGATGGTTTAGTAGGAGGGCCTCCAATCAAAATACCCAATACCTTCCCAATGGTGAACCATCCAAAGAATGAAATTGCTTATGTAGGATTTTCAGAATTGTATCAGCGAACAGTAGAAACCTATAATTATGATCCGACTCGTAATCTTCCTACAATAGATTCTTTGTTGCTAGCACGCACGGTCTATAGTGCTCCTAGCGACACCGCCAACATTTTACGTGTAACCAACGCGCTTACTTGTACAGAAGTAGGGGGTGTAGTTGTAGGGGTAGCCCCAACTTTCACGCCTCATCCTGTTCTGTTTTGGGGGTGGAAAAGAGATACAATTTGTAGAATGATATCATCTCAAACATTGGCTAATTTTATGATGCCCTTAAAATCAGACCTTAAAAAACATAAGCCAACCCACTGGAACCGTCGTATTTTGGATATTGCCTTCTCCGAAGACGACAGCACCAATTATACCTACTTGGCAACTCTAGGAGATGGTCGGAATAACAGACGAGCAGATTTTTATGTGAATGATGCCAATAGTATGGGCTGTGATACTTGTTTTGATATCAAGACCGCCAATATTCCAGTCAATCCTACGAGCACCACAGGTGACCCCAACCCCATTACAGGTATTGCTGTAGATCCTTTAAATGGACAACGCGTTTGGATTAGCCTCTCTGGTTATGGGAGCGCCTACAAAGTGTACCACTCTCCTGATGCAGGGAATACATGGGTAAACTGGGATGATGCAGATGGCTCTTTAGCAGGGCTGAATCTACCTATTAATCATATGGTCTACCAGCGCGGCACCAATGACCGCTTATACATTGCCACCGATGCAGGGATTTATGTTCGAGAAGGACAGGGCAATTGGCTCCGCTATGGGGAGGAATTTCCAAATGTACGCGTGACGGAGCTAAAGATCAACTACTGTGTAGGCAAGTTGAGGGCGGCGACCTTTGGCCGGGGCATGTGGGAAGCCGATTTATTACCAGCAGAAGACAACATTGCTTTTAGAAGTTTTAGAAGTGTAGACGCAAACGAGACGTGGACAACGAACAAGAATATGTCGAGAGACATTCGAGTCAAAGCAGGGGTGACACTTACGCTCAATAACATGACCTTGAACATGCCCAAGAATGGTTTGATTGTGGTAGAGCCAGGCGGGCAATTGGTGGTAGACAGCAGTACGATCACGAACCTTTGTGGCCAAACATGGCAGGGGATAGAAGTGTGGGGAGCGACGCAAAACAGTCAAGCGCCTTACAACCAAGGTTTCCTTTATATTACCAATTCTACGGTGGAACATGCGCGCGAGGCCGTGCGCCTCTGGAAAGTGGGCGATTATCCCAATGCAACGAGTACCACAGGCGGAACAGGCGGTATTGTTTTAGCGGGCAATACCCAATTTCTGAACAACTGGCGAAGTGCGGAGTTTATGAAATACCGTTCCACGAATCGCTATTTGAGTGAGTTTTCAGATTGCACCTTTGAGGTGAATGAGGACATGCGCCAAGACTTTTTGGGTCATATTTCTGCGTGGGATATTGGCGGTTTGCAAATCAAAGGCTGTGACTTCCGTGATACTCGAAATCAGAAACAGGACGATGCCTATGGTATCTTGACGCTTTCGGCCAGTGTGCAGCTTACCGCTTGGCAAAATGGGGGCAACTTCCAACGCAATAGCTTTGAGGGCTTATCAAGAGGCGTTGTGCTTGGTGGTACGCCCAACCAATTTTCTACGGTGGTCGATCAGACGGATTTTACGGATAATAACCGTGGGGTGATTGTTCGGGCGAGTGGTGGTTTGAAAGTGCTGCGGAATAATTTTGAAGTGGGGGGCTATAGTTCTTCTAATACTGCCCTTTCGTATGGCCTAAGTATTCTACGCCAAGGAGATTTTATTGCCCAGCAGAATGATTTTGTAGAAGCTTCTGCGAATAATGGAGCGACAGTTGGCTTTTGGGTCGATGATTTGGGAAGTGGTTTTAATTTTATTCGGAATAATACGTTTACAAATCTGTCCTTAGCCAATTTAGCCCATGGGAATAGTGGTGCTGATGTCAATAATTTTCAAGGTGGATTACGTTATTTTTGTAATGGACAAACAGGGAATGCTCTTGATATAACTGTCAATAGAGCGTATCAAGCTCCTACAGGAGCAACTATAGCAGAGAACCAAGGAGATAATGGTCAGCCTGCTTATAATAGTTTTTCCTATCCTCTAAATACAAGTTTTGGAATAGACTGGCATATGAGCAATGATGCTTCTATTTTACCTAAAGTAAATTATTGGCTGCCTCCTAATCCTACACAAGCGCAAGAACCTACTGATACTTTTAATGTACGTTTATTAACTAGTAACAGTAACGGCAATTCTAATTTTTGTGATTTAACCTATACAAATTTAGGAGTGTTTAAGCCTTTAGGAAGTAGTGGAGATATAGTAACTTTATCAGAACTAAAAACGGATTATTATCAAACTTGGGGAGCCTATCAAAAGCTATTGCAGCACTATGAAAATGATCCTGCCAGCACTACTTTATCTGGGCAGATAGGAAGCAAAGGCCAAGAGTTAACTAATAAAGCCAATGAGGTCATCTTTTATTATAGAAATGATACTACAGGAGTAGGCTGTGACAGCATAGCTGTATGGATTCAAAATAAAATAGGACTATACGCTGAATATGAATTAATAGAACACTATTGGAGCTGTCAGCAATATACAACTGCCCTTAGTCATCTTTCTACCATTACAGATCATTATGTTCTATCAAGTGCCGTCTTGAGTAATCATCAAGATTATACGGCACTCTTAAATCTACTCTACACAGCTTATCAAGATAATAGAACAGAGGCAACTTTAACAAAAGATGAGGTGATCTTATTGAATGAACTAACTGAAAATAACCATGGTTTCGCTGCTGTAAAGGCTGCTAATATTGTAGACTTTTTCTATAATGATACTTATAGGTATCACCCAACACTACCAGAAGGAGGAGAGAAAAAAGCACAAGAATCACTGACTAAAATACAGCAAGGAAATCTGTCTATTTATCCGAATCCTACAACTACTTGGGCTGATATTCGTTACAAGCTTCCTGAAAGTAGTACAGAAGGAAAAGTTGTAGTAACTTCTACTGCTGGACAACAAATTCTCGTTCTTCCTATCAATAACAACCAAGGTATTTTGACATTAAATACGAGCAAATGGCTGACAGGCACTTATTTTGTGGTTTTATATACAAATGAAGAAGCTATAGAGCAAGTACAGCTTATTATTAAATAGGAATGTATAGTTTTATCAACTAATAGGGAGGCCAGATGCTTTGGTCTCCCACTTTAAATAAATGCTTATCAGGTATTCTATATTCTTGTTTTTATTTCTAATAATCACAACAAGTAAAGCTCAAAATGTATTTAACAAACGTATTCAATTAGGATGTGCTCAAACAATATTCACAGGCTTAGAAGCCACAGATTCCTGCTACTATGTTAGTGGTATAGCAAGAGATACCATCAATTGTACAATTGGAGTATTTTTATTAAAACTTGATACATTAGGTAATGAAATTCTACATAAGATATATACAGGAGGAGATAGAAAAATTGAGATGTGGCACACGGGTATCAAGACAGATGTAGATGGGACGCTTATAGGAGGAGGGGAGACTTTTGATACCGCTCAAATTCGCACGATGTTATTTAAGTTTGATGCAAATGGAGATACGCTCTGGACAAGACAATATATCGACCCAAGTAACCCAACAGGAATCTATACTAGGACAGATGAATTAGTAATTGCTCCTGATAGTTCTTATCTACTAGCTAGTCAGACGAATACAACAGATAGTAATAGTTTTGTAGTAATGCAAATAGAACGAGATGGAAGTATCAGATGGCATAAAAACTTTGGTTATGATTGGAACTACTGTATAAATCATAGTATTGTTCCTCTAGAAGATGGATTTGTGATGGGTTATTCTAATACCGATCACAACAAAACACCAATTGATTATACCACGCTCTGTCAGATCAAAAAGATGGATTATAGTGGAAATGTGCTCTGGGAATGGCAAAACGATAGTAGTATACAAATAGAAGGAGCAAATGACTTAATCCAAACCAAAGATAAAGGCTGGGTGATCGGAACAGTTATAGGAAAAGAAATTTTAAGTACAGGAGGTACTAGTTCTATTTTTTCACGGGAGTCTTATGTATTCAAACTAGACAGTGCCCGAAACTGGTTGTGGGGAACACCATTAAGAGGGTATTCTTCTACAGCTTACAGTAAGGTTATGAAAGTGATAGAGCAGTCTGATAGTAGTCTAATGACCTTTGGAATAACTGCTGATACTTTTACAAATAATGGTGTTTTAGTGGGTGAATACAATGCTTTAGTAGCTCGATTATCTGTTGATGGAGATAGTCTTTGGTCACACCAATATCGTTACATGCAACAAGCTTGGGCAGAACACGAAATCTTTGATGTAGAACAAACACAGGATGGAGGCTACCTTATTGCAGGGCAAGCACTGTTTAGTGGTCAGGGGCAATATCAGCAAGGATGGCTCCTCAAATTAGACGAGCATGGCTGTCTTGTACCAGGGTGTCACATAGATAGCTCTAGAATTGGTATTCTGCCTATTGGTGTTCAACCACAGGCAGAGCTAAAGCTCTATCCTAATCCTGCAACAGATTATCTGAATGTCTTGTATCGAAATCAGCAGACAGGACAAAAGCTCACCTTTAGAATCTTGGATGAACAGGGGCGGATATTGAAGACCTACAACACGAGTGATGTGTCTGATAAAACTTATGTATTTCCTGTTTGGGAGCTGTTAAGTGGTTGGTACGTATTGGAGGTGCGACAGGATGGAAAATTGATAGGGAGTGAGGTGTTTATTAAACAATAGACGGAAAAGGGCAAGCGTTGACGAGTAAAGCGAATGAAGTAATTTTCTCGTACAGAAATGACACAACCAATAATAATTGGGACAGTATAGCGTTTTGGATTGGGCATAAAGTAGGCTTGTCTGCGGAGTATGAATTGGTCGAGCATTATTGGAGTGGTTCCAAGTATGAGGAGGCATTGAATCACCTTTCAACTATTGCGGATGTATATACTCTAGACGATGTAGTATTGAACAATCACCAAGAGTATGAGGCGCTTCTGAATATGCTCTATACAGCCTATCAAGCTGATAGAACAGAAGCAACCTTAACCAAAGATGAGGTAATCTTATTGAATGAGCTCGCTGAAAATAACAATGGCTTTGCTTCAATGAAGGCCGCTAATATTATAGACTTTTTCTATAGCGATACTTATAGATACCATCCAACGTTACCAGAACAAGGACAACAGGAAAAGAGTCTCCAATTACCTTTGACCAAACTAGAGAAAGGGAATCTTAGTATTTATCCAAACCCAACAACAGATTGGGCAGATGTCCGCTACAAACTTCCTGAAGGAGTTGAAAAGGGTCAATTGATCGTCACGTCTACGGCTGGCCAGCAAATGATGACGCTTCCTGTTCAAGGACAACAGGGAATTGTTGCCTTAAATACAAGTGAATGGCTTACAGGAACGTATTTTGTGGTTTTGTATACAGATGAAAAAGCCATAGAACAAACACAGCTCATTATCCGATAAAAGAGCATTTTTTCCTATCTTATAGGGATGTCGCAATTTGTGGCATCCCATTTTAAATCTTTGGTAATGCGATATATCCTACTCTTATGTTTATTCAGTATAGTTACTAAAAGTCAGGCACAGATCACTTTTAATAAGCGTTTCAAGGTAGCCTGTGCCAATACTATCTTAACAAGCATAGAAGCAACAGATTCCTGCTATTATGTGACAGGTGTTGCTAGAGACACTTTAGATTGTAGAACAAGTGCATTATTTCTGAAATTAGATACCTTCGGAAATATACAAATCCAAAAATGGTATACCAATCCTAATGGGAAAATGGAAGGTTGGCAGCATTGTTTACGAACAGATGTAGACGGTAATTTAATAGTAGGAGGAGAGTTTTTTGATACCAACCAAATTTCTGCTTTTATAATTAAATATACCCCGAGTGGAGATACGTTATGGCTACGTAGATATCCAGATCCCAGTAATCCTACAGGTTTTTTTAATAGAACAGATGAATTAATCATAGCTCCTGATAGTTCTTATATTTTAGCTGGTCAGACAAATGTTATTGATACCAATAGTTTTGTAGTTATGCAGATAGAACGAGATGGAAGTATACGTTGGCACAAGAATTTTGGTTATGATTGGAACTATTGCATATTTCATAGCATGGTTCCTTTATCAGATGGTTTTGTGATGGGCTATTCTAATACCGATCACAACAAAACACCAATTGACTATACCACGCTCTGTCAGATCAAAAAGATGGATTATAGTGGAAATGTGCTCTGGGAATGGCAAAACGATAGTAGTATACAAATAGAAGGAGCGAATGACTTAATCCAAACCAAAGATAAAGGCTGGGTGATCGGAACAGTTATAGGAAAAGAAATTTTAAGTACAGGAGGTACCAGTTCTATTTTTTCACGGGAGTCTTATGTATTCAAACTAGACAGTGCCCGAAACTGGTTGTGGGGAACACCATTAAGAGGGTATTCTTCTACAGCTTACAGTAAGGTTATGAAAGTGATAGAGCAGTCTGATAGTAGTCTAATGACCTTTGGAATAACTGCTGATACTTTTACAAATAATGGTGTTTTAGTGGGTGAATACAATGCTTTAGTAGCTCGATTATCTATTGATGGAGATAGTCTTTGGTCGCACCAATATCGTTACATGCAACAAGCTTGGGCAAGACATGAAATCTTTGATGTCGAACAAACACATGATGGAGGTTACCTTATTGCAGGACAAGCTAGAATCACAGGACAAGGAGTAAATCAACAAGGCTGGCTCCTCAAATTAGATGAGCACGGATGTCTCGTACCAGGGTGTCATATAGATAGTTCTAGAATTGGTATTCTGCCTATTAGTGCTCAACAACAGGCAGAACTCAAACTCTACCCAAATCCTGCAACGGATTACCTCAATGTCTTGTATCGAAATCAACAGATTGGGGAAAAGCTCACCTTTAGAATTTTGGATGAGCAGGGACGAGTATTACAGAGCCATATTACCAGTGATGTGTCTGATAAAACCTATGTGTTTCCTGTTTGGGAGCTGTTGAGTGGCTGGTATGTATTGGAGGTTCGACAGGATGGAAATATCATTGGAAGTGAGGTGTTTATTAAGGGGTAATATTTTTAGGAATGCGGTACATCATCCTTTTATTTTTCCTTTCATTGATTGCGACAAGTCAGGCACAACCAACGTTTAATAAGCGTTACCAAGTAGCCTGTAATGAATCTATATGGACAGGGATAGAGGTCACAGACTCTTGTTACTACGTAGTAGGGATTGCGCAAGATATGGTTCATTGTATACCCAAGGGCATTTTTCTAAAACTCGATACCTTTGGCAATGTGCTCTCCTATACAATGGATACAACTCTTAGTCAACAATACAAGTTTCGTCGTTCTCAATTGGTAACAGATATAGACGGGACTCTTCTCGCCTCAGGAGAAGTATTTGACAGTAACGGTTATGCTTCAATCCTAGTGCGGTATAATGCACAGGGAACAGTCCTATCAACGCAAACCTACAAAGACCAGCAAGCCCCCCAATTGTATATACAAACAGAAGCAATGGCGATCGCCAAGGATAGCTCCTATCTGCTCATCGGTCAAACCAATAACAGTTATACGAATAGTTACCAAATTTTGCAGATAGAACGAGATGGGACAATTCGTTGGAATAAGACATTTGGTTACAATGGCAATTTTTGTTTATCTCATAGCATTGTTCCATTATCAGATGGTTTTGTAGTCGGTTATGCAAACACAGACCTGAATCAAACACCTATTAATTATACTGTTCTCTGTCAGATCAAAAAGATGGATTACAATGGTAGCGTACTGTGGGAATGGCAAAACGATAGTAGTATACAAATAAACGGAGCCAATGATTTGATACAAACCAAAGATAAAGGCTGGGTGGTTGCTACCGCTATTGGGAAAGAAATTTTACGTACAGGGGGAACAAGTTCTGTATTTGTTCATGATAGTTATGTTTTTAAATTAGATAGTGCGCGAAACTGGTTATGGGGAACGCCTTTACGTTCCCATTCTTATACAGAAGAAAGTAAAACAATACGAGTAATAGAGTTAGCAGATAGTAGTCTAGTGACTTTTGGAATGACAGTAGATACTTTTATCATTAATGGCACTATTATAGGTCAATATGATGCTTTAATAGCCAAATTATCGCCATCAGGAGACAGTTTATGGGGCAGAAGGTATCACTACTTTGAGCAACAATGGTCAAGTCATGAAATCTTCGATGTAGAGCAAACCCCCGATGGTGGTTTTTTAGCTTGTGGAGAAGCTAAAGGCACAGGACAAGGGGTATATAAACAAGGCTGGCTCCTTAAATTAGATGAACACGGATGTCTCGTACCAGGGTGTCACATAGATAGCTCTAGGATTGGCATTCTGCCTATTGGTGCTCAACCACAGGCAGAACTCAAACTCTATCCCAATCCAGCTACTGATTACCTCAATGTTTTGTATCGAAATCAGCAGATTGGAGAGAAACTCACCTTTAGAATCTTGGATGAGCAAGGGCGAGTATTGAAGTTCTACAACACGAGTGATGTGTCTGATAAAACCTATGTGTTTCCTGTGTGGGAGCTATTGAGTGGTTGGTATGTCTTGGAAGTGCGACAAGATAGCTTGTCCCGAGGTTTCGGGGGGAAGTTGATAGGAAGTGAGGTGTTTATTAAACAATAATTTTTTTTAAAATACTGTACTATGATAATTAATTCATTATTAAACAGATACAAAAGTTACTATTTTTTATTTTTCTATCTATTGTTTTTTAATAATATTTCTGCTCAGCAATATTATCCTTTAATTCAAGAAAATGCCTATTGGCAAAGTTTAGAAGGTAGTGGTTCTTATATTTACACTTACCCAATAGGGCTTCATTTCTTTTTCAAGGGAGACACTACTATAAGCAACCAAACATATTCTATTTTAAATTATTATGATATAGAGAGAGGAGGGCCGCCTTGGAGCCATCCATTTCTAGTAGATAGTAGTGAGACTCATTTCTGGGGATTTTTTAGAGAAGATAGTTTGCAAAGAACAATACATGTTAGGTTTCCTTATACTCTAACAGAGCAGCTTTTCTTTGACTTCTCATTAGGTGTAGGAGATACACTAATTTCTTACGTAACAGATGGGTTACCCTTAGTTGTTACTCAAATTACGCCTATATTTCTTACTGATGGCTCCATACGCCAAAAATGGTCTTTTGGTTATGATCTATTCTTTATAGAAGGTGTTGGCTCTGGACAAGGTTTTTTTTATGCCATGGAAGAAGGGCTTGGTTGGTGGCACACTATTAACTGTTATAGTCGAAATGGTATCAGTTTATATGGAATAAATCCATCTGGAGTATCTGGTATACAATGTTTTAACTATTTAAGTGCAATTATTCCACCTAAATCTATAAAGGTTCATGTATATCCTAATCCAACTCAACAACAACTGACTATAGAGCGAGTTCAAGAAGGAAAAGCACTATTTCGTCTCTACAATATCTTTGGGCAATTGGTGTTTACCACTATGATACAGCAACAGCAGGAAACCATTTCTCTAAGAACATTACCAAGAGGAATTTATAGATACACTATTGATAACGTAGAGGTAGGGACATTAGTTATTCAGCCAAAATAGAAAAAGGGAATCTTAGTATTTATCCAAATCCTACAACAGATTGGGCAGATGTCCGCTACAAACTTCCTGAAGGAATAGAGCTAGACAACTAGTTGTCCTTCCAATCCAAGAGCAACAGCAAGTAGTCCTATTAAACACAAATGAATGGTTGACAGAAACCTATCTTGTAGTTGTATATGCTAATGAAGGAGCCCCAAAAAAATTAGCGCAAACCAATCACACGGAAATCAGTCCGTCGGTTCTCTGCATGTTCGCTGCTAGAGCAACGCACCCCATCTTTACATTTATTAAGGAGCTTAGATTCTCCATAGCCTTTATATTTGAGGCGATGTTTGCTCACTCCATTCTTCACCAAATAATCATAAACCGCTTTGGCTCGCTTTCCAGACAATTCTTCATTATAAGAAGATGTTCCTCTAGCATCTGTATGAGAACGAATTTCTACACTAATTTGATTGTCTTTGAGCAACTGAATGATTTCTGTCAAACCACGAGAGTCAGCCATATCTAATTTCGCCTTATTCAGCTCATAATTGATATGATCTACTTTGATAATATCGCCCACCTTAAAGCCTTTCTGACCAATGATTTTGAACTCGGTGCGTCTATTGATTGCATGTTCCTCTTTGGAACAACGCACGCCATCTTTACAGCCATTCAGCAACTGTGATTCCCCATATCCACGAGCAACCAAGCGACTAGAAGGTATACCTTTTTTCTCTAAATATTTCTTAACAGCAATGGCACGTTTTTCAGAGAGTTCTCTATTGTACTTCGCTGTTCCACTTGCATCGGTATGTGCACCAATTTCCACAACAACGTGTTGGTGTTGATTCAGGATTTCTAAAAGCTCTTTAAGGCCAGGTGATTTTTTATGATCAATGCTAGATTTTCCATGTTCGTAAAAAACACTGGCCACTTCGATTTTATCTCCAATAGCGTAGTGGTCTTGGCGCGTTGGTTTCTTGGAGTTACTCCTACTGCTAGAAGAAGAAGAACGAACAACTTTCTTGCTAGCGACAGCCATTGCTACTGCATCTTGCACGATTTTATCGGCATTAGGTGCAGGAGCCGCATCATAAGTGATGTTTACTACATTATTAATAAGATTGCCTACAATCACTACTTCTAAACGGCGATTCGCAGCGCGTTCTGCAGAGGTACAGCGGCGATTATCACCACAATTATTAACTAAGAAACTCTCTCCATAACCCGCTATTTTCACACGACTACTCTTAATCCCACGCTTTATAAAAAAGCTAGCTAGACCAGAAGCACGTTCTTTTGACAAAGCTAAATTGCTACTAGCTGATCCCACCGCATCCGTGTAGCCATTGATTTGGACAACGGTTGTTGGGTTATCAATAAGGCGTTGTAAAATGTCGTACAATTGGCGATCGCTGGTATTGTGCAGACTGCCATCTCCTGCCTTGAAATAACGGTCATCTAAGAGGAACTTAGTCCCTACCTCTAGGGTAGTAATTTGACGCTTAGGCAAGGCTCGTTGTTGACGTACTTGATAAATATCTTCATGCCCTCTTCCGCCTGTTCTATTTGAAGTAAAATACCCTACTTTTGCAATAACATCAAAAATAAAATATAAATCGTCTGCAGGAGAGTTGACTTTTTTTCCTAAGTTTTTTACAGCGCCCCAGCCATAAGCAGCTCTATTTGCCATAAAAATATCCAAACCACCATAACCGTGGTGCCAGTCTGACGCAAAGTACAATCGACCATCACCATCTACAAAGGGAGACATTTCATTACCTGCTGTGTTGATAGGATGTCCCAAATTTTCAGGAACGCCCCAACCTGTTGCTGTTCGACGGCTTTTATAAATATCGTAACCTCCATAGCCTCCAGGGCGATTGGAGCAAAAGTATAAGGTCATGCCTTTATCAGCCAAACAAGGGTGCCCTGTAGAATACGGGCGTTTGGTTTCTACATTCGCATTAAAAGGAAAGAATTTCTGTGTTTTTACATCCCACTCTTTAACTGATTTTGTTTTATACAGGTATAAATCCATCATCAAACCACTCCCATCTATGTGGCGAATCCCATCCATAAAATTATTAGAAGTTATAACCACTAAATCCTCAGTAGGCGCATAGCTCATTGGCGCATCGTTGATATCATTTCCAATATAAGAACGCAAGACCTGAGCACCTGTCCATTCTTTTTGGGTGTTTCCTTCTGCCAAGTAGTGTTGATTAAACGCATCATTCGTCCAAGCCACTTCCCCATTCTTAGTAACGGCAATAGAGCGAGAAGAAGAAAAGATAAACTGGTTATAATGAAAAGTAGGCGCAAAATCGGCACTCTTAGAATTAATTTCAGGCAATGCAGTTACACTAAATACTTCATCCAAGGGATTCGCCTGAAGGGCAAAATCACAAGAATTTGAAAAATGGGTGCCACGCGTAGAATTGTTGCGCATCGACTCTCTAAACCAGCGTTTAGCTTCGCTGTATTGTCCTGTCATTTTGAGCACCTTTCCATAGTCAAAAGCATATTGCTTATACCCATCATATCTCAAAATTCTGGCATACCAGAGCGCGGCCTCTTTTGGTTTATTCGTATAGTAATAACACTTGGCCAAATTAACCATAGCATCCCCTAAGTAAGGATCTTTCTGTAAGGCATTTTCATAAAGAGGGATGGCCTCTTTGAATAGGAAAGACTTGAAATAAGTATTGGCTTGCGCTACCTCTGCATGTTGAGCGTTTACAACGGTAAAAAAGCCTAGTAATAAACCAAAGAAGGAAAAAAATCGCAGCATAGTAGAAAGCGTCAGTAGAGCTTGATTTGGAAATAGGAATAAAAACAACTTTGGAAAATACAGAAGTCATCCGAAAACAAGTTCAGGATGACTTCGTTCTTATCGTAGTTTTTTTCTGTCTTAGAAAGTACCTGCCGCTCTAGGCATTCGTACATCTTTTTCAAAAGACTTGGACAAGCGCAAACCTGTCGTAGAAAAGGTCTGTGTATGGGTAAAAAAGCCATCGCGCTCAATCTTCAAGACATAAGAACAGTCCTTAGACAAAGATACATTGTACGTTCCGTCAAAAGAAACAGGAACAGTTACTTTCTCTTCGCCACAACCACTGATTAAGGTAATAGTAGCATCGATTAAAGGCTCGCCAGTAGACGCATCTAAAACACGGCCTTTGGCATCAAAAGCAGCTTCTTTAAGTTGTAACGGAATGTTAATAAACAATTCTGATCCTGGCACATAACCAGAAGTAGAAACGTCTTTTTCTGTCTCAGAAAACTGTTCAGCAGTCAACATCAATTTACAATTGCGCTCTAAAGGCAAAGGCACAAAGATACGTCCGTCAATATTTGTGACCCATTCTTTGTTCTTAGGCAAACATTCACTTTCTACTTTTACGCCTTCAATCCCACGTCCTGTTGCTTTGTCAAAAACTAAAATTTGAGACTCTAAAGCAACCCGTTTGAAATAATAAATATCCATGTTGCGAGCGGCAACACGATTAGAAGAAAGGTAACCATAAGTACCAGAAGAATCGGCTACATAAGCGACATCATCTTTGCTAGAATTGATTGGTGCGCCCATGTTTGTTACAGGCATCCAACGACCAGAAGTAGAGCTAGAGTAGTAAATATCAAAGCCTCCAATTCCTGCTTGTCC
Organism: Aureispira sp.; assembly: GCA_050633105.1. Classification (GTDB taxonomy): domain Bacteria; phylum Bacteroidota; class Bacteroidia; order Chitinophagales; family Saprospiraceae; genus Aureispira. Next base: position 77,011 of record JBOEFW010000084.1, read on the forward strand.
ATCAGAAGAAAAGTATAAATTTTCATCTCTACCAAAAAATGGAAAAACTTCATCTCCTTCTGTATTGATCTCTGGCCCTAAATTAACAGGCTTTGACCATTCTCCTCCTTCATCATAACTCACATAAATATCAAAACCTCCAAAGCCACCTGCAATATCTGACGAGAAAAACATTTTGTCTCCTTCAGGGGTAACGGTTGGATGAATGACAGAATACTCTGCACTATTCAAGCGTATTTTAGTATTTGGCTTTGTCCATTGTTCGCCAACACGTTTGCTTGTAGCAATACGCATGTTCAATGAGTTGGCACGACGGTTAGACTTTTTATCATTGGTTCCAAAGACGGTATAATAAGCCGTTTGGTTATTGCCATCAAAACGAACAGGACCATCGTGGTAACTCATATTGAGGTTATCACCAAATAAAGTAGGGTTTCCATAGGCTAATTCCTTTGTATCTTTATCTTTCATTTCTGCCGTCATAAAATACGACTGGATATATGGCTTATACAACCAAGAACCACGATGAGAGCTAATTTTAGTCGTATCTCTATCAGAACTAAACAAGACGCCATCGTCATAGAAAACGGCCCCGATATCGTCATAAGGAGTGTTCATTGCCTTAACAGGTTCTACATCATACAAAGCGCCTGCATTCAAGAAATCTTGGTGTACACTAGGCTGCACAGCAATCATCATATTGTGGCCGCGTAATTGAGCCGTTTCCATTTCTCTAAATTTTCTGAACTGCGCTTCCGCTTCTTCAAATTTATCATTAGAAATCAACGTTAATCCGTAATAGTAGAATATATCAGCAGGAGCTTCTGGATGTTGTGCGGCTTTGGCATACCACTGCCCTGCTTGGAAGTAATTGCCCACTTTGCGATACAAATTTGGCAAGGCAAATAATGCCGCTGGTTTGAGCTCTTTTTTGAGTGCTTGTTCATATAAAGAAATCGCTTCTTGGAAATCGAGGTCTTTGGCTTTCTTGTTCGCTTTATTAATCAGAACATCTGCTGATTGCGCAGACGCTAGAAGTGTTGAACCAACAAACAGCAATGTGATTAGATATAGATGTAGTTTCATCGATAGGTAACTTTGTTGTTAAACGAAGTGATTTTGATAATTCTAGTCTTGTTGTAACTAAAGTTGTCTTATTATAAGAAGAATGACAGTATAGCGCGCAACAAGTTGGAAGAAAATAGGAAATTGTTTGAAGGTAGCTTAATACTTTTAAGTGGCTGGTCCTATACAATGACCTGTATTTAAACAATTTCAAAACAAAAACAACTAGCTGTGAGCAAGTATTATACCTCAATTCGCAGGTGCATAATCATTACTGACAAAGATAATGCGTTTTAGGCTGAAATAACAATCTAGCCATAACAAAATTATGACCTGCTTTTTTTTGAGCGGGTATTGGTTTCTTTTTTTGTGTTAAATGGCCTTAATAGTATCGTTTTGAGCTTTTTGCACCCCGACTCACAAAGAAAAGTATTTATTTTTCTGTAGAAAAACGCCAAGGAATCGTTCTAAAAGCTAGCAAAAAGCGCTTCTTCTCTTTTTAACCAATATTTAAGGTTTGTTTTTGGGGGTTCTTTTGAGTGCCTGCTTAACATCGAATTCCCTCTTCATAAAAAAAGCTCCCTCCCGATAATTCGGAAGGAAGCCTTATTGTGATCCCGCTGGGATTCGAAC